>JACKAC010000002.1:0-600000 GCA_020635255.1 Ignavibacteriales bacterium | reverse complement strand
TTCACCAAAAGTTTAGTCGTTTGACCGTTATTAATATTCGGATTTATTTTTAATAGGAACGGATCAGCAATGTTGTTCTTTGATTCAAAAAATGTGAAATTGGTAAGCGTTTTATCGTTCGATAATATTGTCACCGCCGTATCCAGTGTCTGGAGGCTCATAGTAACGGTGCTAGCGTTATTCACGCCGACGCTCTTCGCCGCTACATATATTCTTGCTGTATCTCCTGCGCCCACGCCCGATCCCGGAGCAAAACCCGATCCGTCATACACCGCGAATGTATCTGCCGCGCCTGCCCAGAATAGGTTCGGTACTAAATTTATCATCGCTAGCGGGAATATACGGTTTTGAGCAGGCCAGAAGCCGTCCGACCCCGTACCTATCTCCGGAGTTAGCGATATGATCTTTGAGTGTGCCGAGTCATTGTAGAGCCAGTCATCCGAACCGCCCCGTACTTCATATCCGACGGTTTGCGATGCAACCCCCGGAAGGAATCCGTTAAACTCTGACATGAAACCAGTCCAGTTCTTATAGATATTTGAATCCGGTGTCTGCTGCGGGTCTATCCATGCCCACGGATATATGAGCAGGTTTCCGTATGAATGGTAAAACAAGCTGTTTACGAAATTATTCGAGTTTGCGAAGTTCTGTATTGCCTGTGTCTCCGGCTCAGAAAATGGAGCCGTTCCCCTGTATGTATCGGAGTTTGGGCTCGTCGATGATCCACCGTTCGGAGAGTTCCAGTATTGATACAGACCAAAATTCCTGTTGAGGTCGATTCCGTTCGTTGCCTGCTGGTAATTCACCGTATCTACACCGCGGAGGTTCTTCCTTCTCATTCCTCCGCCGTTCGGGAAAAACTTTTGATTGTACCTGTACCCGTCCGGATTTACAAAAGGAATAAATACCAGCTCCCTATTATCCAGAAGATATTTCACGACCGGGTCGGTATTGTAGTTCTCCAACAAATAATAGGAGAAGTACATCAGGTTCATTACAGTGATTGCCTCGCGGGCGTGTATCAGCGCAGTGTATAACACCTGCGGCTTTGTGCTTGTTCTCGGCGCGTTGCTTGTGATGTTGTATGCGTATATCGGCTTACCGGTAAAAGTCGTTCCTATCTGATATTTCGGCGACACGAGCGTCGGATAATCCATTGCCATCGAATCAATCTTCCTTATTACTTCATCATAAGTATAATATCCGCCCATGCTTCCGTATCCAAACCCGCTCACATTGTCTCTGTCGAGCATCATCTGCCTCTGCTGTTGCTTCTCGCTCTCCGTCATCGGTGGTATCTTGCTGTAATAATCTTCGTACCAATCTCCGTATATTATGTCAAATGCTATCCCTTCATCCATCATTGTCTGCACTTCCGCTCCGTTTAGATATGCGAGGAAAGTATTGTCTGTCTTATCTATGTCCACGTGATCTACGGCAACCCCCAGCTTGCTCAAGCGGTCGAGCACGTTACCGGTATTGTATATTTTTACGTATAATGTCTTATTTATGTCCCCCACGTTGCGGTATCTGTCATCATTTGTACCGGATGTGAATATCACTGATAATCCGATTAGTAAAATAGCAAATGAGACCAATCTAAGGTAATTTGGACGCATTTATGTGTTTTATTTTAGTTTTATATGTCAATTAACTTAGTTAAATTCTTTTCATAAGTCAACACGATATAGATATGCCACGAACTGCCATAACCATATTATCTATATGTCTGTTTTTCACAATAAATTCCCCAACATTTTCGCAAATTGGATGGAAAGCGATCGATAATCCCGCTCAAAGCTGGCTCTTTTGCCTTACATTCACCAATGAAAATACCGGCTTTATTGCAGGACAATACGGTACCGTGATGAAATCCACCGACGCAGGTCTAAGCTGGGCAATAAAACCCACTCCCACTGATCAGGTCTTATTATCGGTTCATTTCTTTGACCCGAACAACGGCTTCATCTGCGGTACTAACGGCACAATAATAAAAACTACCGACGCGGGCGAATCATGGTTCCTGGCGGAAGCCCCTTCCATTTACGCTTTGAATTCTACTGCCTTCATTGATGACAGTACGGGATTTATCGTAGGCGACTATGGCTCTATACTTGCTACACAAGACCGCGGGAATACATGGACGCAGGTTAATTCACCAACAGTCAACATGCTTAACTCCGTCAGCTTCTCTTCCCCCTTACACGGAATGGCAGTCGGTCTGTTCGGTACAATAATAAAAACTGATAACGGTGGTCTCTCGTGGCACAGCGTCAATTCACCGACTTACAAAAATTTTCACTCTGTTTACTATATTGATCCTTCCCTTTCATTTATAGCCGGATTCCCCGGAAATATATACAAAACAACTAATACAGGGAGTTCATGGGAACAGCAGGTCAGTCACGCAGGCACTTCGCTCCGTTCCGTCTTTTTTCTCAATGCGAACACAGGGTATATTGCCGGGCATCACGGCACTATCTTAAAAACTATAAACGGAGGCGTGACCTGGTATCTTCAGGAACCTCCTCTGCTCAGAAATCTTTCCTTCGTAAAATTCCTCGATGAAAATACAGGATACATTGTCGGCAGGGACGGAACTATCTTTCGCACTACTAACGGAGGAGATTCACCCACACCCGTCGATCCCAATGCCAATCTCCCGCGTAGCTTCGCACTAATGCAGAACTACCCAAACCCGTTTAACCCGTCCACGATCATCGGGTTCGATGTTCCTTACCGCCCCGGATTCTCCGGCTCCGATATGGTGAATATCTCCGTATATGATATCACCGGCAAACGCATCGCCGTTCTCGTCAATTCCGAATACAAAGCAGGCTACTATGAAGTCGAATGGAATGCGCCTGCGATGGCAAGCGGAGTGTATATTTATAAATTCATCTCCGGCGATTTTATCGAATCGAAAAGAATGATCTTACTAAAATAGCATCGGGTCTCCCCTTTTAGAAAGGGGAGAAGTCACGGTTAGCGAGGAACGAGTGATTACCATGACAGAGGGGTTATAAATAAAAAAACCCTCATACCTCTCGGCATGAAGGCTTATAATGGGGGAAGTGCAAATATCAATTAAGATATCTACACAAAAAACTAATACCGTTTTTATCCCATAAAAGTTCCAGCTCGTAATCCACCAGTATCCATTTCCTGTTCATCATCAGATCACCGTCCTGTACTATTGCCTCTATCGAACGCTCGTCGACTTTATTGTTCTCTTCCTTTTTAATATAATCACCCTTTTTTTCTTCCTTTTCCCTTTCCAGCTTCAGGTCCCTGTCGCTGAATATACTCGGCTCGCCGTACTCGTTCACAAGTAATATAAATGCCTGGTCAAACTGCTCCTTCGACGGGTATTTTATCTTTCCCATGAGGCTGTCATTCCTGAATATTACCTTACCCCAAAACTCCACCGCATCATTCTGCTTATAAACCGATCCGTCCAGGTCCACTACCTCACCCCACTGCTCGTACTGGCTTTTATCACCCAGCTCCAGTCCCCACACGGTCTGTGATTTACCATCGATATATACAAATAACAATAGTATAACTAAAATAATGTATCTCATAAAATGCATATTATATTGTTTGGATATATTACAAATTTAAACCTCTAATTTCCCTCAGATACAATTTCACACACCAGGCAGAAATTTTCCGGGGAACTAATCAATGTTTTGATTTGTCTTTATTCTTAAATAATTATAACTTTACTAAATAAATAAATCCAATCATTAAAACAAGAGAAAGATGAAAAAAGTAATACTCGGTGCATCTATTATATTGCTTGTTGTCGTTTTGGTAAATCTCCACTTCGACTCAGGCACGAATAATTTCAGCTCCAATTCAAATCTTTATGCTTCCGTAAATGATGTTAGCGGTGTATTATGGACTGATGTAGAATCATCATCCATTGTACAGGTCGGTGATAGAGTTATCGTACCCGATTACTATAGGACCGTAAGCTTGAATATGTCTGAGCTTAGAAATATCCTGAACCAAGCTCCCCTGGAAAGTATAGTTAAAGCAAAAAATTCATCCGTTATCCTATCGCTTCCCCTACCGGACGGTAGCTTCGGCAGGTTCAAAATTGTCGAGTCGCCCGTAATGGCGCCTGAACTCGCCGCTCAGTTCCCGGAGATTAAGACCTATTGCGGTCAGGGAATTGATGACGGTACTGCTAACGTAAGACTTGACCTTACTCCTCAGGGATTCCATGCCTCTGTCTTATCCGTCAATGGAAGATTCTTCATTGACCCGTATAGCAAAAATGATGTAACTAATTATATCAGCTACTACTCTAAAGACCTTTCGGTTGATCCAAACGAGTTTGTATGCCAGGTTGAAAATACTCCTGATAACAGCAAAAATAATAACCTTCTTCTGGATAACCCTTCATCGATCGGTGACCAGTTGAGAACTTACCGCCTTGCTCTTGCATGTACCGGTGAATATGCCGCTTATCATGGCGGAACTGTACCAACTGCGCTGGCGGCGATGACCACATCCATAAATAGAGTTAATCAGGTTTATGAAAACGATCTCTCGGTAAGAATGGTCTTGGTTGCGAATAACAGCTTACTTGTTTATACGAATTCATCGACAGATCCGTACACAAATAATAACGGTTCTACTATGCTTAGCCAGAACCAGTCTAATATTGATGCGGTTATCGGCAGTGCTAACTATGACATTGGTCACGTGTTCAGCACAGGCGGTGGCGGTATTGCAGGACTTGGAGTTGTTTGCGTAAGCGGTCAAAAAGCCCGCGGAGTAACCGGACTTCCGGCTCCTGTTGGCGATCCGTTCGATATCGATTACGTTGCCCACGAAATGGGACACCAGTTCGCCGGCAACCATACACAGAATAATACTAACTGTAATGCGAATCCTTCCACGGCTTTTGAACCGGGAAGCGCTTCGACTATAATGGGTTATGCCGGTGTTTGCGCGCCTAACCTTCAAAACCACAGCGATCCTTATTTCCACGTTGGAAGCCTCATCGAGATAGATGGCTTTACTACGGGGTTTGGCGGTACATGTCCGGTTAATACTGCTACCGGAAATAATGCGCCTACGGTTACACTTCCGTCCAGTGGATTTACTATTCCTATCGGCACTCCGTTTATGCTCACAGGTTCGGCTACCGACCCTGACAGTGACCCGCTTACTTATTGCTGGGAAGAATATGATGTTGGACCGCAGGGAAACCCTAACAGCCCGAGTGGTACTGCGCCGATATTCCGGTCGTTCAATCCGACCACTTCTCCGTCCAGGATGTTCCCAAAGAAATCCGACATTCTTAACAATACAACTACTCTCGGAGAGAGACTGCCTACTTATACCAGGCTTCTTAAATTCCGTCTCACTGCGCGCGATAACCGCGCCGGCGGTGGTGGACACGGATATGACCTGATGTTCTTCACTGCTGATGCGTCTGCCGGTCCGTTCCTCGTCACAAGCCCGAATACTGCTGTTGTTTGGGAAGAAGGACACTCCGAAATGGTGACATGGGACGTTGCCAATACTAATAACGCTCCCGTCAGCTGTGCTAACGTTAACATACTGCTCTCTACAGACGGCGGTGATACTTTCCCGATAACTCTCGCTTCTAATACTCCTAACGACGGCTCCGAATCCATTACGGTTCCGAATAACCTGACTGCGACTGCAAGAGTAAAAGTTGAATCTGTCGGTAATATCTTCTTTGATCTTTCTAATGCAAACTTCACTATCCAGATGGCATCTTCCATTTCAAATCTGAATAGCGGGGTTCCTGAAAGGTTTGGACTTGCGCAGAATTATCCTAACCCATTCAACCCGGAAACAAAGATCAATTTCGATATTCCGTCTAAGTCTGCTGTAACGCTGAAGATTTATGACATAAGGGGAGTCCTGATAAATACGCTTGTAAATAGCGAGGTGCTTTCACCCGGATTCTATTCCGCTTCATTCAACGCGGCAAGCCTCCCAAGCGGTGTTTACTATTACAGGCTCGAAGCAGGATCATTCGTTGAAACGAAAAAGATGTTACTGATAAAATAAGCGAAAGCTGATAACCCAAATGCCGTTGCAGGTGTTATCACCTGCAACGAATAATAAAGATTATCACCAACAGCCACTGAATATAAAAAAGGCGGGTAGTACCCGCCTTTTTTTTGTAAACCTTAAACTTTTCCAAATACTTTTTCGCCGTTGTTGGTGTTTATGCGAACGCCGTGAGCGTCACCAACAACCAAAAATTACTTCAAATACTTAAGCTGAAATCTCACGCCGTATTGATCATACACCAGCTCCATCTCATAATCCACCAGTATCCAGTTCCTTTTCATTGTCATGTCTCCGTCAGCTACCATCTGGTCCACGTTCCTCGTGTCCTCGGGAACCACAGTTGTATCCGCTTTATGCTTGTACCGGGGATTGATCTTTTTCTGAGTTGCTATGTATGCGTCTATGGAATCCTGTTTGTGCTTCTCCTTCTCCAGCATTATGTTCCTGTCCTTAAAAAGGCTCGGTTGCCCGTAGTTCTGCACTATTTCTATAAATGCCGACTGAAAATCCGCGTCCTTTCCGTCCGGGAGGCTCATCTCCAGCACCCCGTCCTTATATTTCGCCGTTCCCCAAAGATCCACACCCGTTTTCACCCTGTATCCGCCGTCCTCTTCCCATGTATTATACTGGTTCTGATCCCCGACTTCTATTCCCCATAATACCTGGGAATGTACGTTTGATATGCAAAATATGCTTAAAATAAATACGATACCTGCAATATATTTTTTCACCATATGCTTTTTTTATTAAAGATTTTTCTGCGAAGTATGATACAATTTAAACGCGCAAAAAAACTAATTCAAGTTTTTAAATTATGCTCAATTTTGTTTATATTCTAGCCCAAACTCAAATGTTAAAAAACTATGATTATGTCTTGATTTTATTTCCTGTAAGTCATAACATATAATGCATACAACCACATCCGGAATAGACTGTAAGTAAATGAGATTTCAACCAATAATATTTTTTATTCCTTTTTTACTTTACGCAAATGTCTCCTCAGCCCAATGGATACATCAGCAATCTGGTGTATCAAATCAGGAGTGGCGTAATATTAAATTTTTGAACGAAAACACCGGGTATGCATGCGGTTACAATACAATTATTAAAACCACTAACGGTGGCGAAAACTGGATAAATCAAACTATTCCTCCATCCGATATTTTGTTTGATCTCTCTATAGTTGATTCAAATATTGTTTATTGTGTAGGGTTTTATGGAAGAATACTAAAAACAACAAACGGCGGAGAGAATTGGGTAAATTTATTTTCCGATACTCTAACATTCATTTATTCCTGTCACTTCATCGACAAAAATACCGGCTGGTGCGCGGGATCAAGAGGATTTCCTAATGGAACATTCCTTGTAAAGACAACAGATGGTGGAAATAACTTCATATCATATGCATTTGCCAACCTTTCTATAAGGGACATTTATTTTAAAGATGCAAATACTGGATTATTTTGCTCTGGAGGAGCAATATGGCGATCAACAAACGGAGGTATAAATTGGTATTCTCCAAATTATAATTTTCATAATGCCGGTTACGAATTCCGGAGATTTGGGATTGCAAACAATCAATACTGCTGGCTTGTATCACTTACCAGGCCGGTTTATAGGTCAACGGATTTTGGAGAAAACTGGGACAGTATAGCTTATATACCGTCTAGCTACAATGTTTATTCAACATATTTTGCAAATATAAATACAGGATGGGTAGGCGTAGCATTTGGTGAAATTTACAAAACAACAGATGGAGGTTATAACTGGTTCGATTGCTCTACCACACAGCCATCAGGCTTTATTAGCGACATTTTTTTTCTCAATGAAAACACCGGCTGGGCTGTGGAAGGTAATAACGGAAACATCTTCAAAACAACAAACGGCGGGTGTAATACAGTTGGTATTAGCAATAACTCTTCATCACTGCCAAAAGAACATATTTTATACCAGAACTACCCCAATCCGTTCAATCCAAGTACCCGAATTGAATATTCTTTAAAAGAATCCGGAGATGTAAAGTTGGTTGTGTATGATACACAGGGTAGGAAAATTGAAACTCTTGTTGATACATTCCAGAAAAATGGCGATTACATTTCAGACTTTACGGCTCCCCGGCTTTCAAGCGGAGTATATTTTATAATATTAAAATTCAATAATGAAATAATAAACTCTAAGAAAATGCTTTTTATTAAATAAAGTTCTCCTTTAATAAAGGAGAGGGAGGAAGAAATGAAACGCATTATCTCAATTTTGCTGTTATCTACCATTATTTTCGCAAAACCTGCCAATAGCCAGATCGAATACGGATCCAACAGGCTCGGATGCGCAACCGAGGATATTGCGCCCGGTGGTCTATATCCACCTTTTAAAACACCTAACACAATTGATTACGGTGCAGCCACCAACTTTGATGTAATTAAGGTTGTGATTGTATTTGTGAAATTTGCTAATGATAATTTCGATCAATCCAATTCTAACTGGTCAGGGAGTTCATCAATGCCCACTTTTGGCAATAATTTACTCGCAACTTTCAGACATGGTACAGGACAGACAGATTGGTGGAATTTTTATGATCCAAATACCGAATGTCTGTCATCCTGGTTTTGCGAAGCTTCAAGAGGAAAAATGCATGTTATAGGAGATGTATATACTGTGACACTGGCTCATGAATATAGTTATTATCAGGATGACGAAAGAGGAAAAGAGGGAGAACTGAATGAAGAAATTTTTGAATACCTTGATCAGGTACTTCAAGTTGACTGGCGTGATTATGATAAATGGGGATATGAAAACGGAGATTTTTATTATAGTAACAATGGCGATAAATACGTTGATATGGTATTTAGAATATTCCGGTATAATTATGGAGATATTTTTTCTTATGACCTTTCGGGCTGGGCTTACTTAGGAGAGATAGGCACAAGAAACCAGGAATACTACCCCTTAAGTCACGATAAGCGAATGAGCGGAAAAACTCCCGTTGGCTATGAGGGATCCGGACTTACAGTAATGGGGAATGGTAGTTCGGGAATTTTAGATAAAAATGGAACAGTTGCAAGACTTGCTCATGAGTTTGGACATTGGCTTTTCGGATCTGGGCACAGTAATATTGGACGGATGGGCGGTGGTGGTGAATATTTTCTGGACCCATGGGAACGAATTAAGCTTAATTTCCTCACTTCAAGCGAAATTCAAACCTTTGGAGTGAATGATGATTACCTTGATTTTACATTGCAGGATTATTCTGCGAGAACAAGCGGTAAATCGCTTTTGAAAATTGATCTTGGAGGAGATGAAAACTTTTTAATATCATCAAGAAGGAGAATTTCGAAGTGGGATGTTGCCTCAAGCGGGGATACTCTTTTAGGAAATCCTTTCACTTCCATTGATCCGGAAAATTATGGGTACGGAAAGGGGGTTTACATTTATCACAATAATGATGATTGGGAAGAGGATTCATATCCAAATGATAAGATCGACATTGAGTGCGCAGATGGTTTATGGGGGTGGCAACACTCTGGTAATGGAACTCCGGATTGGAGCTATACCCAAAATTGGCTACCGGTTATGGACAAAATTGCTCTATACCGTTATGCAAATGATGATGGAGTTCCAGGAGTAATTCCATCTGGGGGTTATTATGGGGGTAAAGATGGAATTTCAATCCAGTCTGAAGAAAGTGGATTCCATTGTTTAGATCCAGACAATAATCCTATTAGATGTGTTGTTGGTAAATACTTTAGTCCCGGTGAAAAGGAAAGTTCTATTGGCTTACTGGGAACCGACAAAATGCATACTAACAATATTAGCAGATGGACTTCACGGGAACTTTTGGGAGACCGGTATGACGCGTGGCAAGAAGGAGAAATATTTTCCCCTTATTCAAGCCCAAGCACATATAAATGGGACAATACCGGTGCTCATAAGACATTCGTTTGGGTTTATGACATTGATGAAACAAATAATACTACCCGATTCAAAATTTACAGGGAATCAGGTACACTGTCAGAGACCCAAATTCTGGCTGAAACTCCTCCTTCAAAACCAATGAATTTAAGATTAATCGAATTTTATCCTCCCGGAACGCCTAGTATATGCCATCCCGAATTAGTATGGAGTCAGAATATTGAGCCGGATATGAAAAATCCAAACTATGAGGATAATTTATTTTATGAAATATACAGAGTCTCAGCCTCTACTATGAACACAATACCAAATCTAGATAATGCTCAGTTAATAGCAACAGTAAATTTTCCATCAACAGAAGGTAACCCTTATTATATAGACTATAGTATCAAAAAATATGATTGTGTAAATCTAGACGGACCACCATACGGAAATCCATTTCCGGTTAGATACTTTATAAAAGCAGTAGATAAATACGGGACAAAATCCGTCCGGTCAGATTTTGTTGCGACAGTAGGACTTGATGATTCCGGCGGAAAGGAAAACGGCGACAAGCCATTTGGTTTGGATGAAATTCCTCTTAGTTATGAATTACACCAAAATTACCCAAACCCGTTTAACCCGTCGACAAATATACAGTTCGACCTGCCAAATGACGCAACTGTCTCTTTAAAGATATATGATATGCTTGGACGCGAAGTCGCGACACTGGTTAATGAATTCAGGAATGCAGGCAGATATATTATAGGCTTTGACGGCTCAAAACTTTCGAGTGGAGTATATTATTATAAGATCAAAGCGGGTAATTTCGAACAAACCAAAAGAATGGTACTGGTAAAGTAAAAAACATAGGGATTAACACTATATAGAAAAGGCGGGTCTCCCCGCCTTTCTTATTAAACTCTCGATTCTGCTTTTCACCGCCGTTGTTGGTGTTTAAGCACACGCGGTGAGCATCACCAACAATTACAACCCTCAGTTCTGCTTATCCACTATCAGCTTGTGATCCAGGTTTGCTATCACCAGCGCCAGCTCATATGCCAGGTCTGATGTCCTCTGGATCTTAGCATAATTGATCTTCTCAAAATCATCCGTCGGCTTATGATAATCGTTCTCCATATTATCGAAAAAGAATACTATCGGTATCCCGAACCTTGCGAAATTGTAATGATCGCTCCTCTCATAAAACCTGTTCGGATCGTCCGGGGCATCGAACGTATAATCGAATATGAAATTCGATGTCCTGCCGTTCACCTCCTCTACCAGCTCTCCCAGCTCCGTGCTAAGCCTGCTTGCCCCTATCACCGAGAGCGAATCCTCGCTCATCCTTCCCACCATGTCCATATTTATATTTGCTACCATATCATTGATAAATGGTAAGTGCTCCGAAGCGTAGCGCGATCCCATCAGCCCCTCCTCCTCGCCGGAATACAGCATCACTACTACCGAACGCTTGTTCTCATTCGAATAAGCAAACCTCTTCGCAATGTCCATTACGGTCACCGTTCCCGAGGCGTTATCGTCCGCACCGTTATATACCACGCCCGTCTTATTTCCCAGGTGGTCATAATGACCTCCCAGCGATACATACTCGTTTTTTAGTACCGGGTCTGTCCCCTCTATTATTCCTATCACGTTCCTTGATATCACCTCCTCCTCGGTGTTTTCCAGCATAAAATCTATCTCCTTATCCATCGCAAATACCGGTATCTTCTCCCTCTCATTAAACATCCTCTCCAGCTCCTCATAGGAATACTCCTCGTCTTCCAGCAGTTTCTTTGCCATTTCCGGACTCACACATATTACCGGTATCCTGTTCCTGCCGCTGCTCGTGTCCGGATACCTTATCGAGCTACCCTCCCCCCACGCACTCAGCCTCCCCCATGCATCCATCGTGCCATCCGTCGCTATAATAACCAGCCCCGTGGCGCCACGCTCCCGCGCCTGCCGCCACTTCGTCCCCCAAAACGAATACTGTGTCGCCCGCTCCCCCCGAAACCACGTACTGTCGTTAGACAGAGGCTCGTCATCTAACACGAAGACTGTCTTTCCGGTGATGTCGAGAGCGCTGTAGTCGTCGTAATTATATTCTGGGGCGGAGATGCCGAACCCGGCGAACACCATTTTGCTTTTTTTATTGAGGTAGGCGGGGTCGGGGTTTCTGCGGGCGTCGATGATAAAATCTTTGCCGAAGGAGTAAACGGCTGTTTTGCCGTCGTGATATATTTTCACTTTGCTGTCGGGCAGAAAGCGGGACTGGATGAGCGGGTAATTTTGGAAGTAGGTCCCGTTATCGCCGAAGGGCTTAACGCCGTATTCCATAAGCTTTTTCGCGATGTAATCGGAGGCAATTTTTTCGCCGTCGGTGGCAGTTTCGCGTCCCATTAGTTCATCGGAAGCGAGATATTCCATATTTGTCTTTATGTCAGTGAGATCGGAGGCAGTGGATTGAGCGAGTACAAATTGCGGTAAAACAATAAATAGAATTAATAGTAAGGATTTTTTCATTTGGGTAAATTTTAATAAGAGAATTTACCAAATCTAATTTATGTATGCTATGTTTTTTTAATCTTTGTTGTAAGGTACCGGGGAGTTATTTTTGTGTAATCAAACCCAAATATATGCTGAAGGACTTCATCCGCGGTTTTATATTTATGTTCGTTTTATTGATGGTGTATCTTATCGCAGTGAATTTCATTTTGATGTACAGCGCCGAAGGACTGGGGCTGTATAAAAACATTCCATTGTTTATCGGACTGGCTATATTTTTAAATGTAGCCCCGTTCATAGTAATTACGATAATAGACCGCATAAAGAAAAAGAAGCTCCGGGCTGAAGCAGATGAGTTCATGAAATACGGAACGAGAGCGAACGCAAAGATAACCGGTATAGCGGATACCGGCATTACAATAAACGATGACCCGGTCGTGAGGCTAACGATGGAAATAAACCCGGACAGCTCAGGTACTTTTACAAAGACAGCGGATGTAACGGTGTCGCGAGTAACTATTCCGAGAGTGGGTGATATTATCAGGGTGATATACGATCCGAAGGACCCGACCAAGTTCAGTGTAGAGCAATAACGGATGACCTTGATTTTATAATACGTTTTTCGTCTTTTAAATAACCGATGGATCTAAAATATTTAAAAGGAATAGGACCTAAACGGGCAGATGCATTCAGTGAAATAGGTATTCACTCCATAGAGGACTTCCTCAATTTCATACCGCGCACATATCTCGAGCGAATAAACATTTCCGATATCGGAAGAAACATAGACAAGAACGCAGTAGTCTATGGAAAAGTAATAGACGTTGGCTATCCAGCAAGGAGACACCACCCGGTAAAGGTGAGCATCAACGACGGTACGGGAACGGTGAAGCTGGCGGTGTTTGGGGCGGCGGATTACAGGCTGAAGCAATTTAAGCCGATGGATACTCTGCTAGTATGGGGAAAGATAGACCAGGGATGGAGCTCGGGAGCGTTTAAGGCGAACTTCACTTACAGGGATCATCTAAAACTGGACGTGAAGGACGACACGGACGCGGATTTTTTGAAATACTCTTTTGTGCCTGTGTATGAACTATCCGGCGTACTGAAAAAGACCTGGATAAAACCGTTATTGCTCTCCAAGATCGTTTTCAACGCGTTTCACGTACTTGCAAAGAGCTCAAAAGGAATCGAGGAGACGCTTCCGGCGGAAATACTCGATAGGTATTCGTATCCGTCACGACGCGACGCGGTATTCAGAATAAACTTCCCCAAAAAAGAATCGGACAAGGAGACATCCAGGAAGAGACTTGCTTTCGAGGAGCTGTTTTATTTGGAGATATTGATGGCGATACGAAGATACAATTTCAAAAATGAGAAGAAGGGAATATCGTTCACGGATAGCGACGGATCGGGGCTGGCGGAGAAATTCACCGCTTCCCTGCCATTCGAGCTGACAAACGCACAAAAGAAGGTCATAGGCGAGATATATTCCGATATGAAGTCGGAGCATATAATGAACAGGCTTTTACAGGGAGATGTGGGAAGCGGAAAGACGGTCGTCGCGGTAGCGGCAATGATGCTGGCAATAGAGAACGGCTATCAGTGCGCTTTTATGTGCCCGACGGAACTGCTGGCAGAACAGCACTACATCAACATTTCAAAGCTTACCGAAGCGCTCGGAGTAAAGACGAGTCTGCTCGTCGGAGGGCAGAAGAAGCAATTAAGGGACAAGATACTATACGGGATAAAGAGCGGTGACACGAATATAATTGTTGGGACGCACGCGCTGATACAGGAAAAGGTGGAATACAACCGGCTCGGGCTTGCTGTAATAGACGAGCAGCACAAGTTCGGAGTGATGCAGAGAGCAAAGCTGAAAGAAAAGGGACTGAACCCCGACGTATTGATAATGACTGCCACACCGATACCGAGAACGCTTTCGCTGACATTTTACGGTGACCTGGACGTGTCGGTTATCGATGAAATGCCGAAAGGAAGGAAGGAGATAATTACAAAATACAGAGAGGATAAAGACAAGGACAAGGTATTCGAGTTCATGAGGAAAGAAATACAGGACGGACGGCAGGTGTACGTAGTTTACCCGCTCATAGAAGAATCGGCTAAGCTGGACCTTAAATCGGCGGAAGAAAATTACAAACTGCTTAAAGAAAAAATATTCCCGGATCTGAACGTCGGCATGATACACGGAAGGAAGTTCTCATTCGAGAAGGACAGCGTAATGAACGATTTCAAAGACGGGAAGATAGACATACTTGTTTCCACGACGGTGATAGAGGTCGGTATAGACGTGCCAAACGCGACGATAATGGTAATAGAAGAAGCACAGAGGTTCGGGCTGTCGCAATTACACCAGTTAAGAGGAAGAGTGGGGAGAGGTTCCGAGCAGTCGTATTGTATTTTGATAGGAAAGAACCTCGATGATATTTCCGAGAAGAGGATGGAAGTGATACGCGGGACGACGGACGGATTTAAAATAGCCGATGCAGACCTGAAATTGAGAGGACCGGGAGAATTTTTCGGGGTAAGGCAATCGGGTGTACTTTCCTTTTCCTGTACCGACCTGGAGCAGGATAAGAAGGAGCTGGAAAACGCGAGGGATATTGCATTTGAGATAGTGAAAAACGACCCGCAACTGCGAAAGCCGGAAAATGAATTGATAAAGAAAAATTTTCTGGATAAGTACAGAGAATCGATAAAGCTGTCGGGAGTGGGGTAAGGATTAGACTTTGATGTTTGTAAGAATAAATTAAATTTAGTTTAAACCCATAAAACGTAACTTTGAAGGTAATATTTTCAAATCACGCCAAAGCCCGAATGGAAGAACGGGGAAATATCACCGACGAACAAGTGAAAGACGCTATTGAAAATGGAGTCTCTCAAACTACAAAAGATGAACGTGAAGAATTTGAGTTCTCTGTTCCGTATAATAATGTTCATAATGGAACTTTTTACCCAAATGTATTGCTTAAGGTTATTGTTAAAAAGGAAGATGATACATATATTGTGATAACTGTAATTCCTAAGTTCTATTAACCCAAAATTTTACAAATGAAGATCACATTGGATGAAGAGCATAATGTAGGTTATATCTATTTTAAGGAAGGCGAAAAAGTGGATAAATCTATCGAGTTAGGAAATAGCCTGGTAATTGACTTTTCTAAAGAGGGAAAGATAATAGGATTAGAACTTCTGGACGCTAAAGAGCAGTTGGACTACAAGGCGGAAAGTTATCACCTTGTTTTCGAGAATTTATTTAAAAATTTAATAAAAGAGTTCAAATTTTAACCATTTTTAAGCTACTATCCTACCCTTTTTCCTTTATATATATTCATAAAACAGATATTTTGCTCTACAATGCGGACTAACTCCAGCAAAATAGAGTTTTTTGTGCCATTGATGACGGTACTGTCGGATTTTTCGGCAATACTGCTCTCTTATTACCTGGCATATGAGATACGATTTCACACTTCAATTGGAAATTACTTCGAGGTCACAAAGGGGATTCCCCCATTCAGCGGGTATCTATTTATTGCGGTAATCACACTTCCGGTCTGGTTCATGGTGTTCCAGTCATTCAAAATGTACAGGCTCAACAGGAATGTTTTCGTATTCGATGAGCTATTCCTGGTGACAAAGTGTGTAACAATCGGAATACTCCTCTCAATGGGAATTGTGTTCTTTTACAGAGACTTCCCTTATTCGAGACTTGTATTTATACTGCTGTGGTTCTTCACGATATTATTTTCGATGATAGGACGGTATTTTATGCTGAAGATCGAGAAGACGCTTTACAATAAGAACATCGGTGTAAAGAACATTGCCGTGGTAGGAACGAGCGAGATGGCGCTAAAGATATATGACAAATTCACGCGTGACAAGTTCGCCGGCTTTAACGTGGTGGGTTACTTCCATAAAGCAGACGTAACCGATAACCAGCTCGAAGGAAAGAGATACCTGGGGACGTATGAGGACATACCTAAAAAGATAAAATCATTGCAACTTGAAAAGATACTATTCGCACTGCCATCGAGCGATCACGATGACATATACGACCTGATGCAGAAGTGTGAGGGAATAAACATAGAATTTATGCTCGCGCCTGATTTCATCGAGACTATCACAAGCAAGCTGAGAATGGAAGAGGTGGACGGAATCCCCTTCCTGAAGCTCAAGTCACTACCGATGAACATTTGGAACAGGTTCCTCAAGCGGTCATTCGACATACTTGTATCGGGATTCATACTACTGATAATATCTCCTATAATGCTTCTGCTAACCCTCCTTGTAAAAATCACATCACCGGGGCCGGTATTTTACAGGCAGGAAAGGGTCGGGCTCGACGGGACAAAGTTTATGATGCTGAAATTCCGCTCTATGAGAACAGACGCGGAGAAATCCGGACCGCAGATGGCAAAAGAAAACGACGACAGGTATTCGCCGATAGGGTTATTCCTCAGGAAATACAGCCTGGACGAACTGCCCCAGTTCATAAACGTTTTGAAGGGCGATATGAGTATAGTAGGACCACGTCCTGAGAGAGAATTTTTCATTAACCAGATGAAGGACTCGATAAAGAATTATCTCGAAAGGCACAGGGTGAAATGCGGTGTAACAGGATGGGCACAGGTGAACGGGCTTCGCGGTGATAACACATCAATGCAAACAAGGATAGATTACGATATTTATTACATAGAGAACTGGTCACTTGCATTCGACATAAAGATAATCTTCAAGACGTTCAGGGAAATGTTTTTTTCGAAGGAAGCCTTTTAATCAATCATAGATGATAGACGTAACGATATTTTTCGGGCATACTATATTCGCGGTTTACGCTTTTGCAAGGTCTTACCAGACAGACGGGATACTGCAGGCACTGCTCAATGTTACGTTCATAATAGTGTTATTCGCGGTAGGCTGGACGATATCAGACCTCATTGTGGGACTTGTTATTCCAGCAAGCGGATACTCGATTCCAAATCCGCCGGGATTATTCCTGTACGGACTTTTGAAGATGACGGGATTTTTCACACCGGGTAACGGGGGCTACGGGATACTTGCTCCTAAAGACACGGTTTCATTGATATTACTAACGGTAATGGAAGTATTTTTTTACAGGTTCTATTTTAGAAGCGCTGAACATCTAACACAAGCAAAGAAGACTGCATGAAGAAAAGACAGGTATTGATAATTCCCCTGCTGTTTATGATAGCATTAGTGTATTCCTTCACACAGTTAAATAAGACGGGAGAGGCAGGACTAGACTATGACCAGGTGGTTGTGGCATTCGTAACATATAACGATCACGGAAACAATCTTTATATAGATAATCTCACGCTGGGATCGAGACCAAGCACGGTCGACCTGGCAATAACGGGAGTGGACAGCATACCTCCGGGAACATATTATACACCGGGTCCATCCGCCATGACTATTTATCCGAGGTTTCACATTACGAATATAGGATCGCAGGCATCGGTCGATACACAGTACGCCTTTTTAAGAATTACGGCACTTTCATATTTCGATTCAACGGAAATAGGATCAATATCGGCAGGGTACGATACAGTGGTGCAGTTCGATTCTATCGTGGTGCCCCCGGGTACGGGGCTGGACATGTTCGCGTACCTGCGAGTACTGGGTGATACACTCCGATATAATGACTCGATATACCAGTACACGCTTTTCCAGGAGGGTGTGCAGAGGAACGTTTTATTCCAGGAGTTTACGAGCGCTACGAGTTCCGGATGCGCGGTAAACAACGTCGGGATGAATAATTTCATTAATACGAATTTCAGCACGATAACAGCGATCAAGTACCCGTGGGGAATTCCCTCGCAGAACGATTCGATGTATCTGAGCAGTAAGGTGCAAGTGGATTCACTGGTAAATTATTTTAACGCGTCGCTCGTACCTCTGGCATACGCAGACGGGAATACACTAATAGCACTGCCGTATAATACGGATTCACTGCTCAATGCGCCGTACCAATACAGACGCGCAATAGGCTCACCCGTGTCGGTGAGCGTGACAGATTCGCTTTCGGGAAACACGGTGACGTCGAAGATAGACATGAATATAGTATCGGCTCTCCCCCCGGGGAATTACCGGCTAAAGGTGAACGCGATGCAAAGGGTGGTACAGTACGATACGATACCCACAAACTGGTACGACTCTACATTTTATGATGTATTCAGGAAGGCATTACCGGGAATACACGGAGTACCGATCACTACATCACCGGGAATGCAGTCGTTCACATACACATATACCGTACAGCCGGGCTGGGACGCGTCGCAGATGTTCACGGCAGTCTTTATAGAGAACGAGGACACGAAAGAAGTACTCAACAGCGCGAAGGGCGGTCACTTCATGCCGAACCCACTGCAAAGCGTGCGAAGGAACTTCACCGGGCGGGACATGATACCGTTCGACGCGAAGATACCTTACAGCGTGAATGGATTTACGGTGACGACGGGGATGCCGTTTAACATTAAGGAAAGTCCGAGCGTGACAGATCCGCAGTACAAGTATTTTGTGCAGTTATTCGAGGGGTACTATCCGACACCGGGATGGACGATAATAAACCCGGACGCGCTATTTACGTGGAGGCGGTACACAGGCGCCAACGGGCCAACATTTACGGGGACGCACTCGATGCAGATGCCGTTTTATGATTACGATACGACAAACGCATACAGACGGGATACACTAAAATCGGTAATATACTACGGATTGCGGGATTCCAACCAGATGACATTTAATTACGCGTACGCGCCATACAGCAATACGTACAGGGACAGCCTTAAGGTGCTGATCTCCGTTGATGGTGGTCTTACGTATCCGTTCGAGGTATTCAACAAGGGTGGAAACGGGCTGGCGACAGCGCCGGCGACGTCGACGGCATTCTCGCCGAATAATTCGGGACAATGGTCGACCGATACGGTCCAGCTGGAAGGAATAGTCAGCGTGGAGCCAATATCAGGCAGTGTACCGGACGGATTTACACTCAGCCAGAACTATCCGAATCCATTTAACCCGGCGACAAAGATAACATTTTCAATACCGGCGAGGACGTACGCATCACTCAAAGTGTACGATATTGCGGGTAGAGAAATCAGGTCATTCGTGAACGCATTTATCCAGGCAGGAGTGTATTCGGTAGACTTTGACGGAAGCGCACTGGCAAGCGGAGTATATTTTTACAGGCTGGTCACAGATGAGTTTGTTGAAACAAAAAAAATGGTTTTAATAAAATAATATGAAAATATGAGAACAATTGTATACAGTTTGATCATAGGGCTTTTCACATTAAACGCGGGCTTTGCGCAATGGATGGTTCAGTCATCGGGAACGAGCACTTTTATAAACGCGGCATATTTTCATGATGAGAATACGGGGTGGGCATGCGCGAACAATCTTGTACTAAAAACGACGAACGGCGGGGACAACTGGACAAACACCCCCGTACCGGGTTCTCATGTTGCAATAACATTTACGGACGAAAATAACGGATGGATCTGCGGACAGTTTGGCGAGCTATTGAAAACAACAGACGGAGGAAATACATGGACCCCAAAACCTTCCGGTATCACTTACCATTTTAATGACATACAATTTTACGATCAGAATACGGGATTTGCCGTTGGATTTGGCAGGACATTCATAAGGACGACGAACGGCGGGGATAACTGGAGCAATGTTTTACCTCCCGGCAACTTTCCGACACTATACTCATTGTATATAATGAATGCTAACGATATCTACGCGACAGCCGATCTTTCATATATATATAAGTCCGGAGACGGGGGAAATACATGGGATTCCATTACGGTAGGTATGCAAAATCCATTCTTTTCAATCTACTTCCTGAACTATAATACAGGATGGGCACTCGGATGCTGTGGAATGTATTTTAAGACGACGGACGCGGGTAACTCGTGGACACCGGAGCAATACCTAACACCGGGCTTCACAATTTACTCGGCAAACTTTATTAACGAGAACACCGGATGGATGTCAGCAGATGCGGGATACATAATGAGAACGACAGACGGAGGAACAACGTGGGACTCCCTCGCTTCGGGAACATCAACCGACCTGAGAACGATCCAGTTCGTCAACGATCAGACAGGATGGGTGGTAGGCAACGAAGGCATTATATTGAAAACGACAAACGGAGGAGGACAGGGATGGAACGTTGGCATTCAGCAAATCTCCACAGGTATCCCTGAAGAATATGAGCTGGGGCAAAATTACCCCAATCCATTTAATCCTTCGACTAACATTAACTTTAGTCTGCCTAAGGCGGGTAATGTAAAGTTAGTCATATATGACATGCTGGGACGCGAAGTCAGTGTTTTAGTTGACAAAACACTCAATGCCGGCAGTTTTGAATATAATTTTGAGGCAAAGAATCTGAACAGCGGGGTATATTTTTACAGGCTAATTACCGAGGATTTCAGCCAAACGAAAAAGATGCTGTTAATTAAGTAATAGTAAAAACAGAGTTTTTGAACCTGTATAAATTTATACTCACTTGTTTTAGGGTATAAATTACATTAATTTGCGTCATATCTATAAGGATGAGAGTGATATCCAAGCAACGAAATAGAATAATCGAAAGAATTCTCAGCCATCCTTTCCTAAAGGAAATGGACTTCCAGGCAAAGCTCATTCTTTTACTCGGATCGTTTACATTGCTTTTGATAGCGGCAGATCTATCGAGCGAAATGTCAAAGGATAAGGATGAGACAGGATTCTTTACAGCGTGCCTGGAAAATCTCGATGACGCAGGAACAAACCATGCCGATCTAATTAACCATGATATACCTATATTTGCAACGATAGTAATTCCAAATACCGATATATTCGTTCAAAACACAACTCCAGAAGTACATCCCGAAAGAGGACCTCCCCTTTCATAAGTAACACTTCCTAACGTTTAAATCATGTTTTAATTTTGGTTCGTACAAAACAGAACCATTATATAGATACGTATAGCTCAGCGGGCGTATTGTATATATGCATATGCACGCAGGTCTGTACGCAGAAACATTAATTTTAAAAAAATCATAATGAAAAAGATCAACGTTTTAGTTTTACTTATAGTATCATTATTTATTGGGAGCGGAATTTCATACGCTCAGCCAAAGATAACACTTAACGCATACGGCGGATACGGTGTACCATTAGGTGACTTTGCAACTGAAGTTCCAACAAACACGAGAGCAGATGCAGATTATTTTCCATATTATACAAAGCAATTATTAACCTTTGGCGCAGACGGAAAGCTTGCATTTGGAAAGACCGGTAACGGAAGAGTAGTATTTGGAATTGGTTACAACATGTTCAGCAACAATACAGACGCTATATTCAAAGCAGATTCAAACGGAACGCTCGTAACAACAAACTTTAAGCCACAAGTAAACATACTATCCATCTCACTTGGAGGTGAGTGGGCATTCCAGCCAAACCAACAGCTGAATCCATATGTTGGCGCAGGTCTTGCGGCTAACTTTTTCAGCGGTACATTCACATTCGGCCAGTCAGTATTCGTAAAAGGCGAGCAAAGGAACGGACCGATGGACATGAAAGCTGAAACCAGAATCGGTTTTTACCTGGATGCAGGTCTGGATTATAGACTCAGTCCGCAATTTGGTATCAACGGCGGTATCAAGTACAGCTTAATTAACCCGATAGGAAAAGGCGCAGATGACGAAGAAGAGATCGGTGAGAATGAAATAGACCTTGGCGACCAGGAACATACAGAAGATGGAATTGATTTTCCTGCGAGGACTATCAGTTCGTTCAACGGTTATTTAGGTGTATCATTCTATTTTGGAGCTCCTAAAACTAAGAAAAAATAATTAACTCCTTTCAAACCACCTTCCTTTCCTTCTCCTAGGGAAAGGAAGGTGAATATTTTAAGAATCGGAAAATTTGAGAACTTCAGGCTACATATTAATATTCATTTTATTTTTAAGCGGGATATCCACCGCTCAAAACAAAATAACCGGAACAGTAAGCGACGCAGAGACCGGCGAGAAACTTTCCAATGTTTTGATATTCATCGAGGACGTCCAAAAATCCTATTTTACCAATTACAAAGGTGAATTCGATGTTACGGGTTTACCGGACGGCTATCTGGGATTCCAGTTTTCATTGGTGGGTTATAAGAATTTCAGCCTTAAAATAGATACCAAACAGGTAAAAGAGCCATTAGACGTAAAACTAATATCGGCTGAGCTTACAACGGATGAGATCATAGTTACAGAAACACGCATAGACAAACCATACCAATCCGACAAGATAACATTTAAGGACCTGCAGAGGGACGGCACAATGAACGTCTCCGAAGCAATTACAAAGATACCGGGGGTTTGGCAACTTTCGACAGGGTCGGGAATATCCAAACCCGTGATAAGGGGATTGTACGGCAACAGGATAGGTATTATGGTAAATGGAATAAGATTTGACAACCAGCAGTGGCAGGACGAACATGGGCTGGTGATGAGCAGTGACGGAATAGATAATATAGAGGTGATCAAGGGACCGCGAAGTCTGCTATACGGACCGGAGGCAATAGGCGGTGTCGTAAATATCACGCATGAGAAACCCGCACCGGTAGGAACAAACATGGCGGACCTTAACACAAAATTTTTCACAAATACTCTTGGGATACTCGCAGACGTCGGATTAAAAGGAGCAGAGAAGGATTTTAACTGGCTGGTAAGGTTTGGAGGAGAGACACATGCGGATTACCTGGACGGGAACGAGGACAGGATACCGGAGACGAGATTCGGAGGATACACGATAAAGGGCGCATTCGGTTCACACCAGGGTATCTGGGTAGGAAATCTTAATTATGATTACACGAGGTACACGTACGGGGTACTGGAGGAAAAGGAGTTCGCAAAAGAGCTTATTAAAAACGAGACGCGTTTTGACAGGAGCTTTAACGGACCCCATCACAACCTGAACGTTCACAATATCGTCTTGCAGAATACATTCATAACGGGAAAATCAAAATACAAGGTCAACCTCGGATATACATATAACAGGAGACAGGAAATAGAAGGAAATGACGAGCGATTCCTGCCGGACAGCCTGCAACTAGGAAACCTGGATATGATATTGAGAACAAATTCATTCGACGGAAGCTGGGGATATGATATAAACAGATTCACGAATTTAGTCGTCGGCTCACAGGATTTTTACCAGCAGAATCAGAACTCCGGTGAGAGGAGATTGATACCAAATGCAGACGTTTCTTCGCTTTCACTGACAAGCATATTGAATTACAAAAAGGATAAGCTGGGCTTCGAGGGAGGAGCGAGGTTCGACAGATACCATTTGACGACGGAAGAGTACGGAGTGCCGGATTCCATCGGTTACTTCCCTGCTCTCGAGCGGACATTCAATTCAGTGAACGGGTCAGCGGGCGTATTGTACTGGTTCAACAAGCACTTTCTCGCCAAGACGAATTTTTCGACGGGTTTCAGAGCACCCAATCTGGCTGAACTAACATCGAACGGGCTGCATGAGGGAACATTCCAGTATGAGATAGGAAATCCGAATTTCGAAAGCGAGCAGAGCTATGAGGGCGACCTGGGGCTGGTGCTGGAAAGCAAGTATGTTTCATTCGATATCGCGGGTTACAATAACAGGATAAACAATTATATTTACCTCGGTCAGACAACGGATACGATACAGGGCTATCCGGTATTCCAGTATTATCAATCGGATGCAACGCTGAGGGGACTGGAAGCGGACCTGGATGTAAAGCCCTTCGACTGGCTGGGCATAAGGGCAACTTATTCCACGGTTCACGCAAAGCGGGAGGACGGAGAATATCTGCCATTGATACCGGCTGACAAGATCACGCTTGGGGCGCATGTCGAGCTGGAGAACTGGAAATTCTTTTACAACCCGTATTTCGAATTATCTACCTACTCGGCATTGAAAAAAACAAGGCTCGGTGAGAACGAGGTATCAGTACCGGGATATACACTGCTCAATGCTTACTTCGGGTGCGACCTGCGTTTCGAGAAGCAATTGATCAATATATCGATAAGCTGTACGAACATGCTGAACAAGGTGTATGTGGATTTTATGTCGAGGATAAAGTATATACATACGACGATAGACGGAAAGACATATAACGCGAACAACATGGGCAGGAATATAGTGGTGGCAATAAAGGTACCCTTCCAGCTGTCGTATAATTAGACGAGAGTTATTTTTGTTATTTCAGGCGGGCAGTTGAGCCTTAGCGGCAAGCCGACAACACCAACACCGCGCGATACATACATTTGTGAGTTACCTTCTTTATACAATCCACTGAGATAAGGACTGATAGTCGAAGCAAGAGAGATGTTCGTTTTACCAAATTTGGCGAGGACGATCTGTCCACCATGAGTGTGTCCGCTCACCACAAGATCAACATTCTTTTCGGCAATGTTTTTGATGAAGTAAGGTTTATGGTGCAACATTATCTTGGGCTGGGTAGAAAAGCCGGGGATGTTCTTCTCTGCGTGAGTGATGGATGTATTGAGATTGCCGATCAACTCGGGGTCGTAGTCGGCGTTACTCCTTCGTGTATCTTCAACTCCAATAAGCGAGAGCTTTTCGCCATTGATATCGAGCTCGAAGGATTCGTTTCTCATGAGGCGGATGGGTGTTTCATTTTTTACAACGTCCGCGATGTAATTGGGGTCGGAGAAGTAGTCGTGATTTCCGAGAGTGGCGAAAATGCCGTGTTTAGCTTTAACGTCGCGGAAGGCTTTCGCGAACGGGGCGGCTTCGGATGTGTATGAATTAGTGAGGTCGCCGGGAATAAGAATAATATCGGATCCAATATCATTAACGATGTCGGCGTAATGGTGCATAATCGACTCCGGCATATAGGGACCACTGTGAAGATCACAGATGAGTGTGATGGTAGTACCCTTAAGCGCGGGAGGGAGATTGGAGATAGTTATTTCTCTGTTCGTTATTTCGTAGTCATCCTTTCCGGAGACTGCGATGCCGGCACCAATGAAAGCATACCCGGTAACAGCAGCGGCGGAAGCCGTGACGAACTTTCTGCGTGATGAGTCGAACCTTTGGACGGATCTCTTTTCTTTCAGACCGGCGAGCCATTTTTTCCCTTTGTCGAAGCGTGAGATGATGAACGATCCGAGCTGGAACGGGAGTTTGATTATCTTTCCCAGGAGAAGATAAACGCCGACGAAGAAGTTAGCGGCTGTGAAAGTGTAAAAAGGAAGTACGTAGGAATTATAGAGCCAATCCGGGAGGTCGGCAAGCCGGGCACCCGTGACAAGAATGAATATAAACGGTAATATGAATAAAATGTAGGGTCCATACGAGATGAGATTGACCCATTTAGAAGGAATGTTCCTTTTTTTGAGGAATTTTCTAAAGGTGAACAGAACCAGTAATTCCAGCCCGATTATTACCGCAAAAACAACTATGAATAGGAGTCTCCACATATTGAATCTATAACAATGTAAATTTGAAGTTCGTTTCCGGGGTAAAATTACCGGAAAGGAAATCTTCAATCCATGTTAATAGATTTACATAGAAATTTATACGAGAGTTATTTGTGTGATCTCGGGAGGGCAATTTAGGCGGAGCGGGATGCTGGATGACCCGATCCCTCGCGAAACGTACATTTGTGATCCGTTAGCGGAGTACAACCCGCTAACGTACTCGCTTACAGTGGATGCCATTGAGATATTCAGGCTGCCGAATTTGGCGAGAACTACCTGTCCGCCGTGGGTATGTCCGCTGAGAATCAGGTCAATTCCCTTTTGGGACATGTCGCGGAAGAAGTAAGGCTTATGGCAGAGGAGGACCTTTGGCATCGTGCTATAGGAGTCAAAATGATATCGAGCCTTATCAATCGTTTTATCAAGGTAGCCGTTAAGAACATCCCAGTCCTCCACCATGCTTTCTTTGGTATCTTCCATACCGAGGAGACAGAATTTTTCACCGTTTTTATTAATAACAAGTGCATCGTTTCTTAGCATGCGGATGGGAGTGTCTGCGGATATAGCATCGGCAATGTAATCGGGCTGTGATAGGTAGTCATGATTTCCGAGGGTGGCATAAACACCATGTTCGGCTCGAAGGTCACGGAAAGCATTTACGAAGGGCGCAATCTCTACTTTTTCGGAGCTAGTCATATCACCAGGTATGAGTATAATGTCGGATTTGAGTGAGTTTATCACACTGCAATAGTCACGCATCGTATCAAGCTTCATATAAGGACCGCTGTGAATGTCGCTGACTAGAGATATCGTGGTACCTTTTAAGTTTTCGGGAAGGTTTTTAATAGTGATGGTCTTTCGGACGATCTCGTAATCGTCCTTTCCTACAACCCCGGCACCGGCACTGACGAACACATACCCTGAAACGGCGGCGGCTGAGGCGGAAATGAACCTACGCCTCGAACTATCGAACTTTACTTTTTCTCTTTTTCTTTTAAAGCTTTTGAGCCGCTCCCTCCCCTTCTCGAAACGGCTCATCAAAAAATCTACAATCGAGAAGGGAGCCGTAAAAAGCTGTCTTATCAAGACGTGCAGTCCCGTTATAAACAAGAGCGAATACAATATACATATCGGTATCAGTATCAGTCGCGGGAGTTCAAAAAGTTTTTCGTCGAAGAAGGCAACAATGATAGGGGCTAAAAAAACGGTAATCGGTGTGAATGCAAGAAGGGTTTCATACTTGCCCGGTAGTCTTTTATTTCCTTTTAGGTACCTGATTAAGGTTGTCATTCAATAACTGTTAGTGAGAAAATGGCACACCTTAAAAACCTGCATGTAAACGTACAAATCATCTTCATTCACTTCAAACATAAACAGATGATGTTTCCGGAGTGTTAATTTTATAAAACGAAATTTTAAAATGTTTAAAGTATAACTTTACATATGTATTATAATGGGCTGTAATTACGCTGTTATAACCGAATCTATCCGGGGTAAGGCAAGTTAACTTGACTTTAATGGCTAACTTATCAAAATTTACGGGACTATCACAAAATCAACTTACCAGGAATGAGAGGATTAATATTATCAATTAGTGTATTATTGTTAGCGCAGATCTCCCTTTTTGCTCAGGCTAATAACCCGGGTGACATCTTGCCGGATAGACCAGACCAGACGGAATCGCCGGATATATTACAGCCGGGATTTGTGCAAATAGAGGGAGGATATACATACACACATATAAAATACATTCCAGACGATTTTATAAAATTTACCTTCAGTGTTAATGAGGTAGGTACATTAATACGAATAGGTATTTTCCCGAGCGCCGAGCTAAGAATTGAGCCTGAATACCAATCTATAAAAAGCACAATCTCTTTTCAGAACCCGGTTTTTGATTATAGAAACGAAGTTTCCGGATTTATTCCTCTAAGGCTAGGTACCAAGATTAAAATTACTGACGAGGATAAATACATACCAGCTACAGCTTTTTTATTCAAAGCAAGCATACCTGAAATTGCCAGCAATGATTTCCAGGATGAATTGTCCACAGCTGAATTCCGTGTTGCTTTATCAAAAACACTATCAGAAAGATTTTCTCTTGGCGTAAATCTTGGTGCTGAATATGGAACATATAGCAACAGTACATCGGGATTATATACAATGTCCTTCTCCGGTGAAATATATAAGCAGCTTGGCGGATTCATAGAGTTATACGGATATTTTTCAGAGGGATATGAACCAAATCATTTTATTGACGGCGGTCTAACCTACAGGATATTAAATAATCTGCAAGTGGATCTTTCTGCCGGAACTCAGTATTCCGACGATGTATCGGATTTCTTTATTGGAGGAGGATTGTCGGTTAGACTACCAAGATAAATATTAACCAAAGCAAACAAGAAATGAGAAAACTAATTTTATCAATCAGTTTAATATTGTTATTACATATCTCCATTTTTGCTCAGACTAATAACCCGGGTGTCATCAGTCCGGACAGACCGGACCAGACAGAGTCACCGGATATCCTAACCCCGGGGTATGTGCAGATAGAAACCGGAATAACCTATGAAAGATATTCGTATAGCAGTGTAAACTACGAGCATACACGTAATACTTTTAATATTCCCGGGATGCTGAGAATAGGAGTTTTCCCGAACATGGAACTGAGGATCACGCCTGAATTTCAGTCTGTAACCGACAAATATTCCTATACTTTTCAAGGAGACCAGAGTAAAACAACACAAGGACTCATTCCTCTAGTCCTGGGAACAAAGATCAAAATTGTTGACGAAGCCGAGGATATGCCCGCCATGGCATTTCTATTTCATGTCGATCTTCCCGGAGCGGCAAGCGAGGAATTCCAAAATAAAAACCCAACTCCCGAAATCAGACTAGCTCTATCAAAACAGCTCCAGGATAACCTTTCGATCGGGTTCAATCTCGGGGCGTTTTTTGATATGGATCACAGGGAGACAGCCGGTATTTACACGGTATCGCTCGCAATGGATCTTACGAAAAGAATCAACGGATTCATCGAGCTGTATGGGAATTTTGAACAACAAACATCACTTTTCGTCGATGGAGGTTTTTCTTACCTGCTGATGAAAAATCTAATGGTGGATATTTCCGGCGGAACAGGTTTAACGGTAGATAGTCCTAATTTTTTCATAGGAGGAGGATTGTCAGTCAGACTGCCAAGATAACTGCAATCCGACTGACGAAGTTTTACATTATTTAAGTAAGATAAGTTTCCCTGTTTTTTCGAAATCACCGGCGGAAAGAGTGTAGTAATATACGCCGGATGGGTAATTGCTCGCATTCCAGACCACCTCATAGCTTCCCGAGATCTGAAACCTGTCCACCAATACGGCGACTTCTCTGCCGGTATTGTCATAGACCCTCAGCTTTACATTCTGTGAACGCGCGATAGAGTATTTTATTTTAGTAGCCGGATTGAACGGGTTTGGATAATTCTGTTCTAGAGAATATCCGTTATTCAAACTGCCTATGGCATGAATACCGACGGTATTATCTATCAGCTTGTAAATCCTATCGCCCGTTATATCACAAACATATATATTGCCGTCCCTGTCTTTCCCAAAGGATGATATACTGTAAGGACTATCCATCAGCATCTCGGTGACAGCCGGAACAGTTCCATAATTCAAAGCCCAAATTTTTCCCGACCCATAATCACCGTAAACATACCTGCCGTTTATGCCCGGATATGCCGGCGAGGTACTCTGGTACCCGCCCGAAATTGATATACCCTCACTCCTCGGGTATTGGAATATTGGCAATGTCAGACCTGTCGTGTCGCACGGAGTTGGATTATAACAATTAGTACCCTCCATTATTCTCCATCCATAATTCTTTCCTTTATTTACAATGTCTATTTCCTCGTATGTATTCTGCCCGACGTCAGCGGCAATGAGTTTGCCGTCATTATCGAAGCAGAATTTCCACACATTCCTAAAACCCCACGCGAATATCTCTTTCCTTTCACCTGACGTGCTGTCAACGAAGGGGTTGTCGGGGGGTATTTTATAATTTAATCCGCCATCGGTGGAATCTATATCGATGCGAAGAATCTTTCCACGAAGAAGAGTAAGGTTTTGCGCATTATTGGGGGGATCTCCCTGCCCCGCACCCATTCCAAAACTAATATATAATAAACTGTCCTGACCAAATGCAATTTTGCCGCCGAAGTGAGAAGCTGTAGCCATTGTATCAATTAGTATTCTGAACTCACTGCTTTTTAAAGCCGAATCAGGATTTGTAGGACTTGTCTCATATCTCGCGATCACTGACCGTGTAGGACTTGTGACCGAATAGTAGATATAAAAGTATCTGTTATTCTCATAGTCCGGGTGAAATGCAAGCCCAAGGAGTCCGGGTTCAAACCCGCTTTGAGGCACGAGATCAGAAACATCAAGGAAGAGTTTTCCCGGTTCGGACGGATTAAGGGTATTCATTACCCATATCTGTCCCCTCTGACATACAACAAATATCCTGTCGGTTCCGTCCTGCGGATCGACCATTTCCAGCGGATTATTAAAAGTATTCGCCGAGAAAACCCGCTGAAGCTGGTATTGTGAAAATGCAGTGGAGGTTCTGAGAAGTACTCCTATAAGAAGCACGAAAAGTATTATAAATCTTTTCATCAATAAATAATGGTTAGTTTCTAATTTAAAATAGTCCATATACGTCCATTTTTCAAACTATTCTTCTCTAAAACATACGAGTGGACATGCCGTAATGTTAAGTCCAGTAAAATTGATGGGAAAGGAAGGGAATCAGTGAATGAATATTTAGAACTGAATATTTGCGATAAGATTGAAGATATTAATATTTTTGTAATTCTCTTCAGCTACAGTAGGTCTTTGCGTAATATAAGCCGGCTGTGGCATGATAGCGGCATCGAATTTTACAGTGAAAGGAATCTTTGTTACACCGATGGTTTTGAACGGCACAATCACACCCAATCCAAATGTAAATTCATTTATATTACCATATCTCCACCCCTCGATACTACTCACTCTCTCATTATTCAAAGCATAGAATCCACCTCTCAAACTAAAAATCTCAAACAAAGTAAGTTCCAAGCCGGTTTTAATTCCATCATAGAATGTGGCATTTAAAACCTCCTGATACTCCAGCGTGTATAATATCTTTAAAAAGGTCGTATTCCAAGGTGAGCCGGGGATATTTAGCCTCAGATCATAAGAAGCTCCTAACCGAGAGATGACCGGCAACTCCGATTCGATGTCGTAGGGATTAAATTCCAGACTACCCTGATTTAAGTTGAAAACACTAAATGCCAGATCGACATCCATATCATAATCACCTTTTACCATTACTATTTTTTTTAATAAGCCAATATCCAGCATAAAGACATTATCATTTATATCAGGAATCCCATACTCCTCTAACTTACCACCGTTCTCATTGTAGTGGAATAATCCCAAATTAAACCCGCCCCAAAAATCTTTAAACAGCTCCCGCGCGTAAGATAAGCGATAGGTCTCATAATAGGGTGTGTATTGTATTCTGCCGGAAGGTGAGTAATGGAAGTTTATACTACCAAGGTCAGAGTAATCCCTGCTTACACCAATAGTCCCAATCTTTTTAAAATTATACGAAGCGCTTAAGAATTTATTTTGGGGATCCTCAGCACCGTGATAGTTATTTGCAATACCGCCGGTGAGGCTCAGACCCTGCAACGTTCCAAGCGCGGCAGGATTGACAAAATAGGAATTCGGATCTCCCTCTACAGAAACAAATCCTCTGCCCATTGCCTCCATCCTGGCACTCGGATAATAACCAAAGAAATGGTTTTCAAATATTCCATCGTACCCTCTCTGCGCGAAAAGATTACAATGAATAAGCTGGAGAAGAAATAAAAATGTAAGATGTTTTAATAAACGAGTCATTGTATGGTAGTTTAATGTAAATATTTTATTGAAAAAACAAACTTAAGTCAAGTCTTTAAATGAGGTAAATATGCATAGGGATCAATTTAGCTTCAAAAAAGAAAATATTAACCCTTATACCCTTAATAAAGGCGGCTGTATCTCATTCTAACTTTATAATTTATTTCGCATCCCTTATATTAACCAGTGCTAACCTATATCAGGGCGATATTAATTGCCATTCATGCATTATTTATAGCAATTCTGGCAATCATACTCAGCCCGTTCGACACAAGCGGCGGGACGCTTCACCGCCCCCTCCCGAAACTATTCTCTTACGTAATACTCTTTATACTCGGCGTGAAGCTAACCGTGCACGGGCACGAATTACTGGATAAAAAAGCATCATACATATTCGTAACAAACCATCAAAGCTACGTGGATATCCCGGTGTTGATGAAGGCGATCCCGAACACGATAAGGTTTGTTTACAAGAAGCAATTGTCAAAGATACCGATATTCGGCTGGGGAATGTATTTGTCGGGATATATACCGATAGACCGTGAGAATGTAAGGACGGCGATAACATCATTAAAGAAGGCAGCTAAGAAGATCAAGAACGGAATTTCGGTGGTGATCTTTCCGGAGGGTACGAGGAGCACGGATGGGAGTCTGGGTGAGTTTAAGCGGGGAATGTTCGTGCTGGCTGATGAAGCCAAGGTGGACATAGTACCCGTAACGATAGACGGCACATATAAGATAGTACCAAGGGGTAAATTCAAGTTAAGATCAGGGCATGTCACTGTAACAATAGACAGGCCGATACCTTATAGGAAGGATCCGAATTTACTTGAGGAAATAAGAAGTAAAATAGAAAAGAATTTAGTAACTCAAACATAAAGATTATGGCAGTAAGTAAAGAAGATGTGGAAAAAATTGCCGAACTGGCAAAGCTGAAATTCGATGACGCTGGCAAAGAAAAGATGCAGAAGGAGCTCAATAAGGTGCTCGAATTTATAGATGAGCTGGATGAGCTGAAACTGGACGACGTAGAGCCAATGGAAAATATAAATGACACCAAGAATATCTTCCGAGAGGACAAGGTCGAAGTATGGCTCAGCACAGAAGAGGCATTAAAGAATGCCCCGGAGAAAACCGGAAAGTATGTGAAAGTTCCTAAAGTGATCAATAAGTGAGGATAATAGGAGTAATACCGGCGCGATATGAATCGACACGCTTGCCGGGGAAACCGCTTGCCGATATCGGCGGGAAGAGCCTCATAAGAAGGGTTTACGAGCAGACGCTTAAATCGAAATTACTAACCCAGGTACTGGTAGCAACGGATGACAAAAGAATCTACAATGCGGTGTTTGGATTCGGCGGAGAGGCAGTGATGACATCAAAGAAGCACAAGTCAGGCACAGATAGGATAGTGGAGGCGGTTAAAGGAATAAATTGTGATATCGTAGTGAATATTCAAGGTGATGAGCCGTTTATCGATCCGGCTGATATAGACAGAGTAGTACAACCATTAGTTAAGAGAAAGAGGTTGAATGTAGCGACATTAGCAGTTATGATAAAAGAGTTACAAGAGCTGAGGGATCCGCATGCGGTGAAGGTGATACTGGATGCTAAGGAAAATGCGATTTATTTTTCGAGGGGTGTGATACCATTTTCCGAAAAGCCGGATGTGAAAAAGAACAAGTATTACAAACACATAGGGCTGTATGCGTACAGAAAGGATTTTTTAAAGAAATTTGCAAAGACAAAGCAGTCCGAATTAGAGAAGGTAGAGAAACTCGAGCAATTGAGGGTACTAAGTATGGGTGAGAAAATTAGGGTAACAATAACGAAGAAGGATTCGATAGGAATAGATACGAAGGCGGATCTGGCGAGGGCGAGGAAATTAGTCAAAGGATGAAAGTAGAACTTGTAAAATACAGTGAAAAGCATATTCCATCATTACTTGAACTATTGAATAATGAGAATGTAAGTGACTGGCTAATGAACGTGCCGCATCCATACACAGAGAAGGACGCGAAGGAATGGATAGAAATAACACGTGAAATGGAAGACGGGAAAGATTACGGCTACGCTATAGAACTCGACGGAGTTCACATAGGCGGGATAGGTATGAATGTGAAGGGAAGGGCTTTGCCGGGATTAGATGATCACAAAGCAGAGATAGGTTACTGGCTGGGTGAACCTTATTGGGGTAAGGGATATATGAGTGACGCAATGAAGCAATTAATGAAGCTGGCTTTTGAAGACCTGGGTTTAGTCAGACTGTACGCGCACACACATGAAGGCAATACTGCTTCAGAGAAACTATTACTAAGACACGGATTCGAGCATGAAGGGCTTCTTAAAAAATCTTTTAAAAAAGGCGACAGGGTGTTCAACGCCAATTTATTCGCAAAAGTAATTTAAAAATATAAAATTTTGTAGAATTGAAAAAACAGCCAAAATACATCTTCATCACAGGCGGTGTGGTATCATCGCTCGGAAAAGGAATAGCATCCGCTTCACTCGGCTTACTATTGAAATCCAGAGGACTCAGGGTTACGATACAAAAGTTGGACCCGTATATTAATGTTGACCCGGGCACTATGTCGCCATTTCAGCACGGCGAGGTATTCGTAACTGATGACGGAGCTGAGACCGACCTGGACCTCGGGCATTATGAGAGATTCCTCGACGAGAATATGTCGAAAGCAAACAATATGACAACAGGACAGATATACGCAAAGGTTATAGAAAAAGAGCGCAGGGGTGACTATTTAGGAGCAACAGTACAGGTGATCCCACACATTACAGATGAGATAAAGAGAAGGATACGACTTCTCGAGAAAAGCGGAGACTACGATGTGATAATCTCTGAGATCGGGGGTACGGTTGGTGATATCGAGTCGTTGCCGTTTTTGGAGGCGATACGACAAATGATGCAGGATGTCGGAAGGAATAATGCAATTTCGATACACCTGACGCTTGTTCCGTTTATCCGGTCAGCAGGCGAGCTAAAGACAAAACCGACACAGCACTCGGTGAAGACAATGCTGGAGATAGGAATACAGCCAGATATACTGCTTTGCCGAAGCGAAATGGCTCTGACCAAGGATCTTCGGGAAAAGATAGCATTATTTTGTAATATAGAGAAGGATTCGGTATTCCAGGCGCTGGACGCAAAATCAATATATGAAGTGCCATTGAACTTAAAAAAAGAGAAGTTCGACGAAGTGGTGCTCAAGAAACTAAATCTAAAGACAGGACCACCAAACCTCTCACGGTGGACGAAGGTACTCAATAAGATAATGCACCCGAAGAAAAACGTTAAGATAGGAATATGCGGAAAATACAACCAGGTACCGGACGCATACAAGAGTATCCTGGAATCGTTCATTCACGCGGGAGCTTATAATGAAGTACACGTGGACCTGGAATGGCTGGATGCGGACGAAATAGAAAAGAGTCCGTCGAAGCTAAAATCAATGATGCGGGGACTAAGCGGACTGCTGGTATGCCCGGGATTTGGCGCAAGAGGTACGGAAGGAAAGATAAGGGCGATACAGTATGCACGTGAGAACAAGATACCATTTATGGGAATATGTCTGGGACTGCAGTGCGCGGTGATAGAATTCGCCAGGAACGTAGCGGGGCTGAAGAATGCAAATTCGACGGAATTTAAGGAATCAAAGAACAATGTAATCGATATAATGGAATACCAGAAGACAGTAAAGGTGAAGGGCGGTTCAATGAGGCTGGGAGCATATCCTTGTATAATAGATAAAAAGACACTTGCATACAAATGCTATAAGAAAGAGTTCGTAAACGAGAGGCACAGACATCGTTACGAAGTAAATAACATGTTCCGACACACGCTGGGAGAACACGGTTTGATATTTTCGGGGTTATCGCCGGACGAATCATTAGTGGAGATGATAGAACTGCCGAAAAGCGTTCACCCGTTCTTCATTGCGAGCCAGTTCCATCCGGAGCTAAAATCCAGGGTAATTGAACCGCATCCTATATTCAGGGAATTCGTAAAGGCGGCGAAAGAACACGCAGGATAATTAAGCGGCGAGAGTGCCGGTGGTGTACTGCGGTTTTAACATATCTGCATAAAGTTTGAAGTTGTCCTTATTAGCAATGAGATCTTCGGTGGTCAGGGTTAGTTTTCTAACGATACGGAGATCCACAACGGAAATCCTTCCCCTTGAAAGACTCTGCAAAAGACATTGTTCGAAATAATTCAGGCTGAAAATTATCATTTCCCGGATGTAAAGCTTACGTGTACGGAAACCGAATTTGGTCAGTGAAGAGTCGGTAAAAAAGCATATGGTAGAGACATATACACGATCGTTTTTCACTTCGCCCCTTTCTATTGCTTCGCATAGTTTGTAAAACCCCTCTGCAGTATAATAAAGAAATATCTTCGGGTTTACTTTCTTCATCTTAAAGAAATCCCACGCAGTACCCAGATGCACCTCTACCCTATCCATACTACCGGGAACGGTAAAGAATACGTCATTATAGTATTTATAAATTCCGAGTTTTCTGGCGAGAGGTGTAGTAATGTAGCGCAGGAATCGATAGAAAATTATTCCAGCTGTGAGGTAAAGAGGTATTTGCCAAAGTAAATTCATTTAAACAAATATTAATAGGATTGAATACCTTAATATTACTAAAAAGTAAAGAAATTAAAATCTAATAAAACGCGAACCTCTTAAGTATATATATTTTTTGAAAAAAAATACAGACTTTTGTAGTAAACAAAGACCTCAAGTATTGCCGCTCAAAGGCTTAACAGATCCGGAAGTCAAGGAAAGAGCCGGGAAGGGCTTGATCAATAAGACTCCCCGCTCCGAGACGAAAACAATCCCACGAATACTATTCGAAAATATATTCTCCGTATTCAACTTCATTATATTCGGCATAATAATATTTGTGCTTATATTTTACTTCAAGAACCGTGATGACAGGCTTTTACTCGACTCTATCGGTATATTGCTGGTGGGTGTTACAAACACCGCGATAGCATTATACCAGGAGATCAAATCAAAGGTCGCTCTGGATAAGGTAAGTTTGTTATTGAAGAAGAGGGTTGTGGTGCTAAGAAATGGCAGAGAGACCGAAATAGAGCAGGATGAAATTGTAAAGGACGATATAATAAAAGTTAATACAGGCGACCAGATAATAGTAGATGGAGAGGTAGCGGAGTCGAGATACCTGGAGATAGATGAGTCGCTTTTAACGGGAGAATCGCTTCCTATAGAAAAATCTCCCGAAGATGAGGTGCTGTCAGGGAGTTTTTGTACATCGGGAAGCGGGTATTATAAGGCAGTAAAGGTCGGGGAAGAGATGTATGCTAACAGCATTACCAGGATGGCTAAGAAGTATAAACTTTTGCTGACTCCCCTACAAAAGAAGATAAATTTTATCCTGGAGATGACGTTTCTATCCGCGCTGGCGATAGTCGGACTGGAAACGTGGTCGCATTTTTCCAATCCCGGCAATGTAAGTGAGGATGATTTCATAAGAAGAATAGCGACGATATTGATCTCACTAATACCGCAGGGACTGGTGTTCTTTGCAAGTGTGACGTATGCGCTGGGGGTTTACAGGATAAGCAAGCTCGGCGCTATAATAGAGAAGCTGAATGCAGTAGAGTCGTTTTCAAGCGTAAGAACGGTGTGTATGGATAAGACGGGAACAATCACGGAGAATAATTTAAGAGTAAAATATATAAACAACATTTCTTCGCATGATACCGAGGAAGAACTTACCAGATACCTGGGGACTTTCGTGGAAGAATCCTCAGACAAGAACGCCACGATAAGGGCAATAAAAGACCTTAACCAGCAAGATGGAATTGCGTTTAAGGATGAGATACCCTTCCGCTCAGAGAATAAGTATAGTGTAATGGAATTTGAGAAAGACGGCGAACCTCTTTGCTTGATATTGGGAGGGTATGATGTACTTTACGACAACCTGGACAAGAACGATCTGGAAAATGCTCAGAAGGTATTTAATGAGATGGGTTTGTCAGTGTATAGAAATCTCCTTTTCGGAAGGATCAAAAATTTCAGGACAGTAAAAGAATTAAGGGAAGCAAAGACGGATTTTGTGATCGAACCGATGCTTTTAGTATCTATTTCCGATACACCGAGAGAAGATGCCGGGGAAGCGTTAGAATTATTCGACAGGAATGGAATTGACGTTAAGATATTATCGGGTGATTCAGCAGATTCGATATCCTCTGTACTTACCGATATCGGGAGGAAACCGGCGGAGGGTTCAATAATTACGGGAAGCGAGCTAGCAGGAATTTCAGAAGGTGATCTTTCTAAGGTCATAAAAAGCAAAGAGATATTTGCCCGCTTGAAGCCGGATCAAAAGTTGGCTATAATCAGGGAGCTTAAAAAAGAGAAGATATATACAGCAATGATCGGCGATGGTGTGAATGATCTCCCGGCTATAAAAGAATCAGATATGGGTATTGCTATGGAGGAAGGAAGCCAGATAACGAAGGAGGTGGCTGATATTGTGTTGCTGAAAAATAAGTTCTCGCTATTGCCGAGAATATTCGACGAAGGAAACAAGATAGTGAACTCGGTGAACTATATATCAAAACTTTTCCTAACGAAAAACTTCATCGTAATCTATATTGCGATACTAGCGGTGTTGTTTTTGTTCGAATTCCCTCTTACGCCGAGGCGCGTGGCGCTGATAAACATGTTCGGTATATCTCTGCCGGCGTATTTGCTTATGCTGCGGAATACAAACGTGAAAAGAAGCACAGAATTTATCAAAGACGTGTTCACTTACATAGTACTGGCAGGCGCGGTGATAATAATAGCTGGTTATCTCGGCATACTTGCTACAAACATACTATTTGTGGGGTCAGAGCAGTATCTGAGCATGGTAATGCTATCCATAATGATATTTATTTCGATATCCAACTATGTGATAGTGGCCGTGAGGAATGAGGATGAGAAAAAATATTATTATATAAGCGGTATCATTTTAGTTCTTTTATATATATTTTTTGCGATGACGAACTTCGACGTACCGGTTTATAACCTTATAAAAATATTCTACGAGATAGACTTCTTGCCCCTAAAATACTGGGTGATCATTGTTCCGCTGAGCTTGATAGGTTCGATCGCATTATATTTTACACAAACATTGCGTGAGAGGATATTCAAACTTCAAAATATATACAGGTAGTGGATCTAAAGGGATTAAATAGTGAGGAAGTACGAAAGCGGATATCCGAAGGGCAGGTAAATACAGCTCCACCGGATAAGAGTAAGAGTGTAAGCAGTATCATCGTTACGAATGTATTTTCCGTATTCAACTACATAATTGCTTTCATCGTACTTGCGATATTGTTTTTCTATTTCAAAACAAAAGATATCAATCTCATCCTGGATTCAGTCGGTGTATTTACGATAGCTATTACCAATACGGCTATAGCCATATTCCAGGAAATCCGGGCAAAAAGAGCGCTGGATAAGGTAAGCCTGCTTTTAAAGAAACAGGTAACCGTGGTTCGGGACGGTCAGGAGAAATTAATAGAACAGGATGAGATAGTTACAGATGATCTTATAAAGATAAGCAGAGGTGACCAGGCGGCGGTGGATGGAAAGGTTGTAAAATCGAATCACCTCGAAATAGACGAGTCGCTTCTAACAGGAGAATCACATCCAATAAACAAGAAAGATGGAAATGAGATACTCTCGGGAAGCTTCTGTATCTCAGGGAATGGGTATTATATGGCAGAGAAGGTGGGGTCGGAAAGTTACGCGGCGCATATAACCGGACTGGCGAAAAAGTTCAAATTTTCCCTCACCCCGCTTCAGCGCAAGATAAACTTCATTGTAAAGATGCTTTTTTCCGTGGCAGTGATACTGGTATTGCTGGAGATCGTCTTCGCCGCACCGAGTTCGATATATGACGTGCCCTATATCAGGAAAATGACGACGATACTTATTGCATTGATACCTCAGGGGCTAGTGCTAATGGCGTCGGTAACATACGCAATAGGTGTTTACAGGATAAGTAAGATCGGGGCGATAATACAGAGATTGAACGCGATAGAGTCGTTTTCCAATATCAAGATAGTGTGCATGGATAAGACAGGCACGCTGACACAGAACAAGCTTGCAGTGGAGAAGGTAATTCCATTATGTGAAAGGAAAGATGTTTCACAGGTCCTGGCTACATATGCTCATTATTCCAGCGATAAAAACGCGACAGCATGCGCTATAGAAGAGCTGGGCAATTTCCAGCAATGGAATGTAGCTGATGAGATACCTTTTTCATCGGAGAACAAGCTGAGCATGCTAAAAGTAGACGATAAGGTATATATACTTGGGGCGTATGATCTTTTACTGGAAAAAACGAGCAGCGATAGCAAAACTAAAGCAAATGAACTCTTTGATAAGGAGGGACTGGAGGTTTACAGGAATCTTTTGTTTGGGGAGGTAATAAACGGAAACGCGTTCGAGGATACGAAAGAGTATATGAATTCGATAGCAATAGAACCGTACTGTATAGTCTCTATATCAGACCAGATAAGAGATGACGTGATGGAGGCAATTAATCTATTCAGGGAGAACGGCATACAATTTAAGATACTTACAGGTGATGCTACATTCGCGGTTAAGGCTATAGTAACCAAAATCGGCTGGGATGTTACGGATGACGATCTGATCTCGGGAGGCGAGCTAGATAAGCTTAATGACGCACAATTCAAGGAAGCAGTTTTAAACAAACTTGTATTTGCGAGACTGAATCCCGAGCATAAACTGCGTATAATAAAACTACTCAAAGCTGAATCCTATTATACTGCTATGCTGGGAGACGGTGTAAACGACCTCCCTGCAATTAAGGAAGCCGATATGGGTATAGCCATGGAGGAAGGAAGCCAGATAACGAAGGAAGTAGCCGATATTGTATTACTGGAAAATAAATTCTCTCTGCTCCCGGAGATATTTGACGAAGGAAAAAAGATCGTGAACACGGTGGCTTCAGTCGCAAAACTGTTTTTGACGAAGAACTTTTTGGTAATTTATCTTACACTATTTTCTCTGATATTCTTGCTCGATTTCCCGCTAACACCGAGGCGCGTTGCATTTATCAATATATTTATAATAGGGCTCCCCTCGTTCATAATTGCACTGAAGAATTCTAATACATCAAAGAACACGAACTTCCTTCCTGACCTGTTTTCATTTGTCTCTATCTCGGCACTACTGATAGTGATAGGTTCGTATGGGTCGATGTTCCTAGTAAGCTCCGTCTTTCCGGGAGTAAGTGATTCCCAGCTACAGATGATCATGCTCGTTACAATGGTGATCATTTCAATTGCTAACTTCTTCTCCGTGACTATGCTGGAGAAGCAAAACAATAAATCGTTTTATCTGGTTTACGGGCTGATAATACTTATGGTATTTCTTGTAACAGCCATTATACGAAGCGATTTTATTGTACTCAAGGTCATCCGGGAGTTTTATGAGCTGATTAATCTTCCCTTCGATTACTGGGTGCTGACTCTGGGAATAAGTACGGTAAGCGCGGTGGTACTATTTGCGGTACAAATGCTGAGGAAAAAGATAATGAGCAGAATGCAGGTATAAAAAAACCCGGACGAGCCGGGCTTTTAAAATCTATAAATAATTTCCTACCTATTTCGTTTAACGCCGGTATAGAATTTTATTCCTATATTAAAGCCGATGAAACCGATGAACCGTTTAAAACCCGGTCCAAAGTTTTTGTCGGTAGATTTACCGTCATTGAGATTATCAATTCCATTATCGGAATTAAAGAAATTTGCAAGCTGGTATTTGAATCCAAGCGTCATGCCCACATTGTGACCTTTATCGAGTACAACCTCGTAGCCTGTTCCAATGAGGAATCCCATTCTAAAGGCATTATCGAATGTGATCTTCGATGTCGAAGATGCAGTAATTAGGCTTCCCGTAACTCCGAGCTGAATAGTCTGTTTATTACGGCAATCCGCTCCAAAGAGATATTGATATCCCAGACTTGCGGTATAAATATTATAGGAAGTTTTTGGGGTATCTGCGGAAAAAACGAAAAACGGGACCTGACTATTGGTACCGTTCAGGAAGTTATCGTATTCCAATCCAAGGAAGATCCTATTGCTTCTTTTCTGTCCAAAACCCACTGTAGTTTCAAAAGAAGCACCTTTTCCCCATTTCATAGCATAGTTTTTCTGCTCGCTAAGATTGTTAGGAATATCTATTGTTTCCCCGAATGCATCGTTCATGGCATAACTGCCGTTAAGCCTGAACTCAAAAGTGAATAATGGACCACTTCTTGCAATTCTCCTCTGTGCATTCACCTGGCTGAAAAAAGAAGATGAAACCAAAACTAATAAAACAAACAGAGTTAGTTTTTTCAAGATGGTCTTATTTTGTTAGCGGTTTTGTAAAATTAATATATATTTGTAATAAAATCAATTTGTATTTATTTTCTATTAACTTACTTTAAGAGAGTGTATTAAGTTAGTGTAAAATTTAGTTTTCCTTGTTAGTAATTTACCTGAAAAGTGGCGAAAAAGTAGTCATCATTCAGCTCTCTGCTTTCAAATTCATTGTTAATAAGTCTATGCACGTACATAAAGTTAATAAAATACTGCCGGATAGGTTCCCAGGATAGGTTGAACGTTATTATATCCCTATTTACGCGGTTTCCCGCTAAGAATTTCGGGCTAACGTTAGACTCACCGGTTCCATTATTAATGTTTCCTCCATAGTTTATAACGACGTTTCCGGCTGAGTCAAGTATTATTCCTTCGCCAGACCTTTGATGCTGGTAAACAAGGCTCGTTTTTACCCTGCTACCATAATTAAAATACAATCCCGCCGCAATCTGATCAGAATTTGGAGGAAGATTTGGACCGAGCGGTAGATTCCAGTTAGTATATTGAGCTTTATTGCTTTTATGAGCATAAACAAATGGATTTAGCCGGGTATATTCCAACTTCAGAGTTAGATCCGGAACAGTAAAAGCATCTGTCCAATATGTTCCAAATTGAAATCCGAATTTATTGGAAATCTCAGAACTATCTGAAAACAATGATGAAAATTGCAGGTCGTCTATTATCATCGATCCCTGGAATGCAAGATTCTTTACCGGAACAACCTCAGCATCAAAGCCCATTAAATTATTATTCACATTAGGAGCGTCTCCCTGTGATGCTTTATTAAGTTCAGCTGAAATGAGCAGACTGATAGGGTTAAGGAAAGTAAAGCTAAAAGAAGAATTTGTAATTATAACGCTCTCAAAGAATCCAACTTTAAAAGCCTCGGAAAATCTTATGTCCAGATTATGAGTGGCAATATTTTTTGAATTAAGCTCAACCCCAAGAGAGTCGCCTCTTAAGCTACCATAAAGGAATGAATATGAAATTGCTTTATATTTCAGATCTACCTTTGCGAAATCGAATGGAACCGAATTTTCCGAGAGGAAGAGTTTATCCATGAAACCTGTCCCCTGTGTCAGCTGATACCTTCCCACGGAAAGGCCGAACCAGTTAGTAGCAGTCTGGTATCTAAGGTAGCCAGTATAGTAATCGTAATATGTCTTATTGTTAAAATCATAAGTGTTTCCATTTGCATAGATGGTTTTATCGGTCTGGCGAGCAAACTGGAAATCCGATGAATCCCCACTTAACTTTGCTCCGTTGTAGGCTTTAAGCGAAAATCCAACACTATTAAATAAAGTACCGCTTACGCCAAATCCACCATTGCCCAGAAGTATCGAGTGACTGCCAAGCGAATCACCGGACGAAGTCCGATACGACAAATTTCCATAATAGTCTACATAGAAAACCGCGTTGCTGTCATTATATACGTATAGGTGTTTTTGTTTTTTGTTATCGAAAATCTTTTCCAGATCAAAATTGCTAAAGAGCGAGCTTTGCTTGTTCACAGTTCCATAAACATCCTTTTCAAATTCTATATCATAATAATCGAGAAGATCTTTATCTGTTTGCGAGAGTGTTTTGCGTTTCTCGTTCAATTGTTTAAGGAAATTGCCCACTTCATAACCTGAAAGAGGCAAGTTAGCACTATTATAGCCTACAATTTTCTTTTTGATCTGCATTCTCTGCAGAAAATCATAAACAGGATTATCCAGCTCAACAATATCAACCTGAGCGAAAGAGATTCCCTGCGTCAGCAAGAGGATGCAAAACACCACAGAAAAAGATAAATATCTTTTCATAGAGGTATAATTTTAATTTTGAACTTTTACTTCCGGAAACTCAAGAGGTGTATATTCCGGGACGATCAGTTTTAGAGAAGAAACGATATTATTCTTGTCTTTAACAGACAGGTAACTGAAAAGCTCGATGAGCTTATCTTCAAAATCGTTCAGATAATTTTTGTCACCATGCATAGCGATAAGAATCTTTTTGTGTGAGGTAGCCTGATACTTCTCGCCGGGCACGATAAGCTCCTCATAGAGTTTTTCACCCGGTCTAAGTCCAGTAAAGATAATTTTTATATCTTTTCCCTCATCATAACCGGACAGCTTTATCATGTCTTTTGCGAGATCAATTACCTTTATCTGTTCACCCATATCGAGTATAAATATCTCTCCGCCCTCACCAAGTACGGAAGCCTGTAAAACAAGCTGTACAGCTTCGGGTATTGTCATAAAATAACGGGTAATGTCCGGATGTGTTACTGTAACAGGACCACCGGAAGCGATCTGCTGTTTAAAAGTAAATATCACACTGCCCCTACTGCCAAGTACATTCCCAAAACGAACAGCAACGTAGTGAACATTATTTTCCTGCGCGGCATTAAGCACAATCATTTCAGCTACACGCTTGGTTGCACCCATGACGCTTGTCGGATTCACAGCTTTATCGGTGGAGACATAAACGAAGTGCTTTACTCCGGTATCCACCGCAACGTCCACAAGGTTCTTCGTTCCAAGGATATTATTGGAAACCGCTTCGGGAGGATTTCCCTCCATCATCGGAACATGCTTATGAGCCGCCGCGTGGTATACTATATCCGGATTATGTTCCCGGAATATATTATAAACTCTGTCCTTAAATCTTATATCTCCTATTATAGCCCTGATCACGGTTTTATGTGTGGAGCCATTGCCGGAAAGTATGAGTCTTCTATTTAGCTCCTGTTCTATTTCAAAGACGGAATTCTCGCCGTGACCAAGCAAGATGAGTTCAGAGGGATGGCATTTTATTATCTGACGGCAAAGCTCACTGCCTATCGAGCCACCTGCACCTGTCACTAGGATTTTTTTACCTTCGATGAAAGACGCTACCGTCTTAATATCAGTCTCGACCGGGTCCCTCCTTAAAAGGTCCTCAATCTGGACTTCGCGGATATTTCTTAAAGCAGTATCCTCATTGAGAAGCTCCGACATTGAAGGTAACGTCATAGCATGAACGCCCAAGCTTAAGCATTGATCAATGATACCTCTTATCATGTGACCGGGTGCAGAAGGAATTGCAATGATCACCTTTTGTATGTTGAGCATTTTTACCGCTTCTTTGAGGAGGTCCCTGCCACCTACAACCGGTATTCCTCGTATGGAAACATTCTTCTTATTAGGATCATCGTCGATGAAGGCTATCGGTGAAAGTCCCAGCTTTGTATTCCTCTGCATCTCCTCAACGACGGAGGCTCCCTGTTTACCTGCGCCTAATATAAGAACACGTTCGCCAAGTTTTTCACTAGCCTGCCTCTCATTGAATCTTTCGAAGAATTTTATACTTAAGCGGGAAATCGAAATGAAAATGAATATAATAAAACCATCTATAATCGGAAGCGATTTGGGAAGGTCGGAAAAACCGAACAACCCGAAGAATTTCATTATCAGAAAGATATTAGACTGGACAATGAGGGCGAATATGGAAACTATTATTAATCGAGCAACCTCATCCATACCGGCACTATGCCAGTATCTTCTATAAAGTCCTAAACGGAAAAAAATAGCAACTTTGATTATAGATAAAACTATCGTAGCGGCGATTAGAGGCTTCCAGTAGAAACTAATGTCTATCTTGCCATCAAGCCTTATGAAAAGGGCAAAGAAAGGCGAGAAAGCCATGAAAATAAGGTCCAACAGCAGGAAATGCCTGTTTCGTATTTTAAGCAGTTTATTTTCTATGCTGGCAGATTTCATAATACCCTCTCTACTAATCTTACACCTAACCGGGAAAGGTACGCAAGAACAAAAAATATAACACCATCAATGATAGGAAGCGATTTAGGAAGATCAGTAAATCCATATAAACCGAAATACTTCATTATTAAAAAAATATTTGATTGGACTATAAGTACAAACAAAGAAACAATTAATAATCTTGAAGTTTCATCGGTCCTGGCATTGTTGCGGTAAAGCTTTAAGGCATCCTGAGCCCTTGAATCCGGGTAAAGTTTAAAGTTAGATTCATAAGCTCTTGTTCCCTTATAAAGTTTCAAAACAGAAAAACAAAGAATCTTAATAATCGATAAGGAAATTGTTACTGAGATAAGAGGTTTGAGATAATAATCGAGATTGACATCCCCTCCAAGCCTAATAAATAACGCGAGGAATGGAGAGAAAATCATAAAGAAAAGATCCAAAGGCAAGAAATACCAGCTTCGTATTCCTGGCAGCTTATTTCCCAGGCTTGCAGATTTCATAAAACATTATCTTAACTACACTTCCCCCAGATAAGCTATAATTTAACCTCAAAATTAATATATGAATTAAGGATAAATTAAACAGTGTATTAAAAATTTAAGACTTTTATCTAAATATCTCAAGGATAGTCTTAAATATTATCTTAACGTCTAACATGAAATTCCTATTATTAATATAATCGATATTCAGTTTCAATTTTGTAGGCATCACATCTGAAATATAAAAAATCTCCGGATCATCGGCATTTGCCAATAATGTGCTTTCGTCCTTATATTGTATGGAAGCAAAATCGGTAATTCCGGGTCGGACAGTGAGAACTTTTAATTGTTCTTCATTATACAAAGCCACGTATTTTTCGACTTCGGGACGCGGACCTACAAAGCTCATATCACTCTTAAGAACATTTATAAGCTGCGGGATCTCGTCTATTTTAAATTTCCTTAGAAAATACCCGGCACGGGTTATCCGGGAGTCCTTTTGTCCTATTGTGAGCAAGCTTTCTTTATCCGAGCCGGCGGTCATCGTTCTAAATTTGATGATCTTGAACACTTTTCCATTTTTACCAACTCTATCCTGTAAAAAGAAAACCCCTCCCTTTGAATCTATCACTACAATTATAGCAATAATTATCAAGAAGGGGGATAATATCACAAGTCCCGTGAACGATACTACAACATCAAATATTCTTTTGAGCAATTTCCTATTTAACTTACTACAGAGTTATAAGCAGTAATAAGTGACTCAATAACATACTCAAGCTCTTCATGCGTCAACTGCGGATACACCGGTATAGAGAGTTCCGTAAAATAGTTTTTATAACTTTGAGGGTAGTCTTTTACATTATAGCCCATACCCTTAAATAGGGTAAGCATCGGAAGTGGAACAAAGTGCACATTCACAGCAACACCGAGTTCATTCATCTTAATAATAATGGCATCCCGCTGTTCTTCAGTTATATTTTGTAACCTCATAAAAAAAACATGACATGAAGACAGTTTGTCATCAGTTTTATATGGCGGTGTTACCACCCAATCAAATCCGGAAAGTCTTTCAGTGTAAAGCTCGAATATCTCTCTACGTTTTTTTAGGACGTTACTATAATTTTTGAGCTGGGCGAGTCCTATTGCAGCACAAATGTCAGGCATGTTTATCTTATATCCAACTCTTTCCACATCATATTTCCAGCTATTACCGACAGTTTTTGTAAATGCATCCTTTGTTTGGCCGTTCAAAGTCAACGGGCGAAGTTCGATATATTCTTTTTCATTATCAAAGGGCTCGGGAAGATTAAAACAAATTGCTCCACCCTCGGAAGTAGTAAGATTCTTAACCGCATGAAAAGAAAAGATGTTTATATCAGCAATGCCGCCTGTCATTCTTCCTTTGTATTCGGCGCCGAAAGAATGTGCAGAGTCTGCCAGGATCAAAATTCGTCCAAGTTTTTCCTGAACTTCATCCGAGGGTTTAAACTTGGCTTTTATCTCATCACTATTTACAAGTTCATACAATTCATCGTAATTACATGGAAATCCTGCATTATCAACAGGAATAATTACTTTAGTTTTTTCTGTTATGGCATCCTTTACCCTGGTGATATCGATGTTAAAATCTTCCCCAACATCCACCATAACTGGTTTCGCGCCGAGATGAATAGCCGCCAATGCCGTTGCGCAATAAGTAAATGCAGGTACTATAACCTCGTCACCCTTACCCACACCAAACCAATGGAGCATAAATGTCAGAGCCGATGTAGCTGAATTTACACAAAGTGTCTTACCGCAGCTCATATATTTTGTTACTTCCTCTTCTAGTGCTCTTACTTTTGGGCCTGTAGTGATCCAGCCTGAGCGGAGTGTTTCGGTTACCTCCGAGATAACATCGTCAGTGATAAGAGGAGGAGCAAATGGAATTTTCATAGAATTCAATTTTTATCGAGTTAAAGTTTTCATTTTTACGCTAGGTTTTTTCCCAAGCAACAAAAAATCAATAATACCTTCCAGGTAGCCAATTCCATAACCAAAGTGCAGGCAAAGGAAAGACAATGCGGTAACCGGAGTAACGCTATTAATTCCGGATGACACCTTTATGGAATAAAACAATATGAAAATCAAATAAACAAACAACACTGCGGGGTATAACCAGAACAGAGTTGTATTAAAAAATAGAACCAGTGGATAAAGAAGAAGGAACAAAATGAAAATAATCGGAAACAGCTGCCGGGTGGTTGTTACTGCTTTCAATTTCTTATTTACATACACCTTCCAGTATCCATATTGCAAATACTGTTTAAATAATTTAGAAATTCCCGATCGCACATAATATGAAATATTGATGTCAGTATTTAACCAAATTTGGTAGCCGGCTCGGATAACCCGGTAATTAAATTCGTCATCCTGATTTCGGGAAAGTTCCTCATCAAACAACCCAACTATATCAAAGACTTCCCTTTTATACATCGGCGTACCAACAGTATCAACAGGTCCAGATGTATCTGAAATACGAAAGTTGCCGCCACCCACACCAAATGACGAGTTCATTGCTAGAGAAATACCCTTACTCACTTTATCCTCGTAAATATTTATCACCTTCCCTCCAACAACAGCTATCCGGTCATTACTATCAAGCATCTCTATACAACCTGATATGTAATTACGTGAGATTATATGACGCGCCCCGACAATGAGAACATATTTACCTATAGAATTTCTTATGCCAATATTAAAAGCAAAAGGTGTTGTCTGGTTTTGATTTTCTACAATCTTCAAAGCAGGAAATTCCACACAAAGTTTTTTGAGCAGCTCAACAGTATCATCATCGCTCATTCCATCAACCACAATAACTTCACACGAGTTCATATCAAAATCCGAACCGAAGAGATTCCGGATAGTCTTTTCTATGTGATTTTTTTCATTCCTGCAAGGGATAATAATGGAAACAATAGGATTTTTAGCGGAACTCAAACCTTAGAGATGTTCTTTGATAAATTTTCTGACTTTGAGAAATTCGCTGATCTCCTGAGCCGGATTGCCGAGCCATATTTCTCCGTCGGGGATATTGTTCGTAACGACTGACCCCATACCGGTTGTTACATCCGAACCTATGGTGATCTTTTGTTTTAATATTGTCCTAACACCTAAGTATGCATTTTCTCCAATACTGCTGCCGCCAGAAAGAACAGCACCCGCTGTGATAATTGAATTTTTTCCGACCCTGGTATTATGACCTATATGGCAATAATGATCTATTACCGAATAATCCTCAATAACCGTATTACCTAGTGTACCTCTATCAATATTTGAGAAAGGCATAAGAAGCACATTATTCCCAATGATCGCTTTACCCGTATGGGGTACATGCAAATTAATTCCCTTTTCATCCTTAACAATTCCAAACCCTTCACCGCCAATCGAACAAAACTCTCTAATAATACAATCACTGCCTATCTCTGCGTTTCCCCATACTTTTACATGATCATGAACAACTGTTCCGCTTCCTATCTTGCATGCGCCAATGATACAATATGCTCCAATACTGACATCTTCGCCCATTTGACATTTAGGGTCAATAATAGCCGTTGGATGAATACCCTGTGGAATATCATTTCCTTTTTTAAAATGTATTATAAGTCTTGCAAAAACGATTTGCGGATTTGATGTGATAACAAATAATTTTTCCTCATTCTCTTTATAAAGGTCAAATGTATCTTCATCGCATACAATACATCCCGCGGATGTTCCATTTATTAATTCGGAGGCATTTTTTATACCGGATCTAATCCATGTGATGTCGTTTTCCGAAGCCTCGAATACCGGCTTAAAATCTTCCAAAATCAGAGCTTCGTTTCCTTTTAATTGGAAAGGTACATCCGTAATGTCACTTAATATCCGTATATCTATCGCCATATTATTATATTAATAAACGAACGATTTCAAAAGTTTCAGCGAACTCATTCCCTGACTGTACACCTCTCACAGTCGCTAGTGATTTAATAAAATCAGCATTTGCGTATGGTCTATGCGCCTGCGATCTGTATTTTGACAGAGCCTCAAGTTTTTTATTTACATTCTGCTCCGAGAGTCTAACAAAACAGCCTGTTATAAAATTAAAATTGTTCCACGGAAGTTCGTAACACAGTAACGTACTCCATTTAAATGCTCTCATCCCTTCGTTCGATATCGTAAAATGGTCCTGATGTATATCATTAATGGTCGGCATAAACACAATATCCGGATTTATATCATTTTTCAGCTTTAAGATATCATCGAGTATCTCTTGCCTGTGAAAATTAAACGTTCTGACTTCGTAATCGAACAATATCAGGTTCTCACCTTTAACGCCAAGCACCTGCGTAGCCTCCTTAACTTCTGTAACAAGTATATCAGGCGGAAAATTAGGCAAAACCGACTGCTGGCATGCCGAGAAAGCCACATAAAAAACCTCAGCACCGCTTTCGGAAAGTTTCGCTATTGTGCCGCCACATCCAAATTCACCGTCATCCGTATGAGGAGCCAGCACCAGCGCCCTTTTAAAATTGAGATTCATACTTAACTATTAATTTAATTAGAACTTTTCTCTTTGTACCTAATCTTTTTAAAGCGTTCGTTGTGTTGCTTATCCATTACTATATTTATCTTCACCGGAACTTTGTATGACTGCAATCTTTCTCTACAAAAGTCTTTAATACTTTTCTTAAAATCTTTTTCATCGATCTCACCTTTAGGGGTAATGTCGGCACAGACAATATTTCCTGTAAGGAAGTTCTTTTCCCCGTACACCATCACCTCTAATACATTATCATGTTGGTATATCACATTTTCCACTTCAGCCGGGAAAACTTTCTCACCGCCAACATTAATGACCTCCGATTTCCTGCCAAGGATGCGAAAATACTCACCCTCAGTCTCGACTCTATCGCCGGTTATAAACCAGCCGTCGGGAGTAATGGGGGTTGGCGCATTCAAATATCCTAATATAGTTGAATGCGACTTAATCTGCAAAATCCCGTCGACCACACGAGTCTGGAATCCCTCACCGCCAAGCTTAACCCAAAGGGAATCATCACTTTTGGATTTTGACCTGAGTACCCCAAGCTCTATAAGACCATATGTTTGCTGGAGTGTAACGTCTGGAAAGATCTCTTTTATTTTTTTAAGAGTAATCTCAGGCATGGGTTCAGTGCCGTATGTTATTAACTTAAGACTGCTGAGATCGTAGCGTTTATAAGCACCGCTGACAATCAATAGATTCAGAAAAGTCGGTGATGCCGGGAGGAGCTCTATCTTGTGCTTCTGTATGAATTCGCAAACCGCATCCGGCGATCTGTCAGCAAGCGCGAGTATAGTCCCTGAATTCGAGATCGTATGAAACATAGTATTAAGACCGCCCCAGTGATCGAAAAGCAGAAAATTAACCGTACGGAATGCTTTTCTCTTTGTTTTAAACTTCTCCAGCAGATTAGTAAAGTCATGAACAGCGCCCTTTGGTTCACCGGACGTACCAGATGAGAAAAGTACCAGCCCGGGATGATTTCGTTTTCTTAATTCCTCATAAAATTCGTGTGATGCTTTTATACCTATGTCACTTATTAGATAATTATCTTCGTTGTCGAGTGATATTATCCTCTCTACTTCGGCAATGCCAAATTTCTTGTCCTCAACCTCTATACTTCTGGTTAAAGTAACAATAATCGCCGCTTTCTCGATCAAAGCAAGTAGGAGAGCAATACTATTCGGGGAAAAGTCCCCAGTTAAAGCAACGACGTTTCCTGATGAAATATTATTATCACTTAACTCTTTATCAAAGAAAACTATTCTCTCCGCCAGCCAATTATAAGAATAAGGTTTATCATTCCATATAATAGCAGGAGAGTCTCCATTTGAAGCAAAATCGTTTTTAAGAAAATCTATAAACATCAGAATTTAATTATAGCTGAAGCCCACGAAAGGCCAACACCAAATCCGGACAAAAGTATCCTATCCCCCCTTTTGATCTTACCCTCGTCCCATGCATCTTTTAATGCGATCGGGATAGAAGCAGACACAGTATTCCCAACCTTATCCATATTCATATACACTTTTTCTTTATCCAGTTTCAGGGCATTTAAAAGTGAGTCCAATGTAAGTTTGCTTGCCTGGTGAAAAATAAAGCAATCAATGTCGTCTTTAGAAAGATCATTCCGCTTTAAAAGCTCTTTGATCTGAGCAGGGACTGTCTCCCCGATGAATTTCCATACTCCGAAACCATTCATGTAAATATCATTCAGTGAACGGATATTTCCTGATTCGTCCTTTTCTTCCTCGGCGGTCTGCTGTGAGAAAGGAATTCGACATCCTCCTGCCGGCACATAAAATGATTTGTAGTCTTTTCCGGAAGATTGCAGGATAACATCTATTAGCTCACCTGACGGACCCACACCCAGCAATGATACCGTTGCAGCATCTCCAAAGAGGGATTTTGTGGACCGGTCGCCGGGATTTATAAACCTCGAGTAGGTATCTCCGTTAATGAGTAAAATGTTTTTTGAAAGTCCCGTATTCAGCATACTTGCAGCAATCGCCAATCCATAAACGTATCCGGAGCAAGCGAGATTATAATCGAATGCAAATACATTGGACGGCATGGAAAAATGTTCGTGAACAAGAAAGGCATTTGAAGGCATTATATAATCGGGACTCTGTGTGCAGAAAATTATACCTCCTATGTCACCAGGAGTTACTTTGTTCGATGCAAATAACTTTTCACAAGCTTTGATGCCGAGATCAAATGCTGTTTCACCTTGTGAGGCAATGTAGCGTGTATACACCCCGGTTTTTGATTCGACCTTCGCCATATCCCATTCGGGGTTTTCCGATGCCATCTCAGCGTTTGTAACCGGGGCACCCGGAAGATAGTATTCTATTGCTTCAATTGTGAGATTCATAAATATCTTTTACTGCGGGGTTGTTTTCTCTTTCGTTTCCGATAGTTGTATTTTCACCATGCCCCGCATAAACTTCCAAAATATCGGGGAGTTCTAGTAGCTTTACTAATGACTTCTTATATTTTTCCTTGTCAGCACTGGGTAGATCCGTCCTCCCGATCTGCCCTTTCATCAAAGTGTCACCGGTTATTATAAAGTCATCAATTAAGAAACAAACGCTTCCTTCCGTATGACCCGGTGTGTGAAAAACCTTGATCTTAAAATCATCGATTACCAATTCTTCCACTTCATCAAGAAAAACATCTATAGCAGGAATTTTGAATTTCACACTTTCCCCCACAAATGATCTATAAATTGAGGCATGGTTTAATAGTCTCTTGTCTTTGCTGTGAAGGTAGAATGGAATGTTATACTTTTCTTTTAACGCATGAATCGCGCCAACGTGATCATAATGGGCATGCGTATTGATTATTGCAAGAGGTATTAGAGAGTTTGAATCAATAAATTCAGTAATTTTCTCGGCTTCATCACCGGGATCAAAGATCAGCACTTTATTATCCTTAGAGATCAAATAGCAATTTACAAACCACCTTCCGATAGTTAATTTATGAACATCAACCTTATTCATACTCCTCCCAGATATATTATCTGTCCTGTAATAGATTCGGCTCCCGGCGAGATAAGCCAATCAATGGTATTGCTTATGTCGGTTAATTTACCCGGATGTTTAATAGCATTTCTGTAGAGAAGTTCATCTAAAATATCTTTATTTGCATTCATGGCGAGGTCGGTTTCTACTACAGCTGGTGCAATCATATTACATGTAATGCCATTGGAAAAAATCTCTTTTGCAAATACCTTTGTAAATGAATACAGCGCATCTTTTGAAGCTGTGTAAAACGAAGTGCCTGGAGGTGAATGTTTCATCATCATAGAGCCAAAATTAATTATCCTACCAGCTTTCTTATTGAGCATTAATTTCAAAGCTTCACGTGAAAATAAAACCGGTGCAAGGAAATTGACTTCATAATTTTCTTTTATTTTTTCGATCGGCACCAAGTATGCAAATGCATTGGATACATTTACACCCGCATTATTAATCAATACATCCAATGATCCGTACCCTTTTCTGATCTCGTTAAACATCTCGTGAATGAATTTTGGCTCGGTTATATCTATTTTATAATGAATATAATTCGGTTTATCGATATCGCAATCACCCCTGCTACACCCAAATATGATATTACTTTCATCATTGGAATAATATTCCGCCAAATACTTTCCAATTCCCCTGCTTGTACCTGTAATAACAAAATTCATTTTGCTTCTGATTCATTTATTAGCTGTATTATATAATCAGTAAATGACCCTATGGTCGCAAAAGGGCTGGATTCTTGAGACATCGCCCTTTCGTCAGCAAGGGTAATGACTTTACCCATCTCATCTTCGACAGTTGTTTCTACGCTTATAATCAAGTTTACAAGTGCAATAGAGTCAAGGTTTCCGTCTTTTCCGTATAAAGGAGTATTTTCACCAAGGGAAAAATCTATTGCAGAAACGATATCCCCATCAAGGCTTCTTACTGAATTTTCAATAATTTCTAAAATTTGTTCTCTCATTAATTTAATAAATTATAAATTTTTATAAATAGTAATTGTTTCAGATACGGAACCACTCTTTAATATACTCCATTTATTATGAATATAATATACAAGTGCAAGCTTGTTCTTCTTGAATACACTTCCCCGCACCGACCTAAATCCCAGCTCTTTTACACGGTTTAGAAATTCTTCATATAAAGCGCCAGGAACCTCTTTAGGGGCAGTTGGATCAACTGCCCAGCCAACAGCGGAAAATACAGGTTTGTTTAACCCAGCGTTAATATCAGCGCTTGCTGCGCTTCCGGAAAATATTACCTTTAACTTTGGTATAAACATTTTAAAGAACCTCTTGTCAAAAACGATCCAGGGGTGAGTTAAAAAGGACAAAACTATAACCGGCATTAAGTCTTTATTCATTTTACTGCCATATCCATATTTCGCACCACATATATATCCATAAACTTTTTTTGTTTTTTCATCTGAAGCCTCCACAAAAACCGCATCCGGATTATTCCCAAACCATTTTAAAAAAGCCTTTGCATAAATATTCCCTAATCTGGAATTATAGTGATCTTTGAATGCAAACCTATGAGTTTTTGCAAGTTCATTCAGATCCTTTTCATTATATTCCGACAAGGTAAATCCCAAGTTAAGCATTTACATCCATCAAAGAGATCCACATTCCGACAGAAATCGCTCTCCAAAGATAAGCCAGCTCACCTCTGCCCTTATCAATTTCAGAAATTACGTTGTTTATGTTAATTAACCTATCCAACCCCGTTCTACTTCTTAGTGTTTCCTCAATATTGTTTCGCAGTTTTTCCACCCAGACTTTTTGCGGGACAGGAAATCCTTTTTTTTGATTAGACCAAAGGATCTCATCAGGTAATTTCCCAATCATCGCCTTCCTAACCGAAAATTTTGTCCAACCGTTTCTTACTCTCCAATCTAATGGAAGCCGAAGAGCATAATCAAGCATGATCTTTGAAAGATGAGGAACTCTAGATTCTACACTAAAAGCCATTGAATTTCTATCTGTATAGCGTAATAGCCTTGGAAGGCAATATTTAGTCAGCTCAGCATTCTGGGTCGTAAAAATATCACCCTTCGAGTAAACATCTTTTGCTACTGATTCCCTGTATTGCCTTAAAAGCTCTTCGCTTACAAACGATTTAAGCCGGTTAATATTCCGGTTGACAGCAACAGAAGGACTTCTGAAAAAAATATTGCCGAATAACGATCTGCTTAATGATATGGAAGCGTGTTTCTTCAATCCTATCCACTCATGAAAGAACGACGAGAGTTTTAATTTTTTTATGTACTCTAATATTACTCTTTGCGCAACCCTGGGATAGCCAAGATATACCTCATCTCCCCCCTGTCCATCCAGCATAACCTTTATACTCATAAATGATGCCTTCTCCATTACCTTATATTGTGCAAACATAGACAGGGTTGAGAATGGCTCACCCATAGCCATAATCATTCTCTTAAGGTCGGTTGAAAGACTTTCTTCAGCGGGGATAACCGGATTCCACCTCATACCCGAATGCTCGGCAATAGAAAAAGCATATCTTGATTCATCATCCTCAAATCCGGGATAAGAAAAAGTTAAAGTATTATAATTTCCTGAACCGCCTTTTAAGATCTCTCCGGCAGTTGATACAATCGCTCCAGAATCTATTCCCCCAGACAAACTTGTACCAACACATACATCCGCTCTCAACTGTCTTTTTACTGATGTGAATATATTTTCCTTCATTTCCTTGACATAATCATGATTCCCTTCAAAATTATTATGAGGAGGTATCCAATATTTTACAGGACCCTTCATTTTACCGGATATATCCACCTCCAGATAACAACCACCCGGGAGCTGACTGACTTCCGAATAAAAAGTACCCTCATCAAAATCTGTAACTCCCATTATTAGAAACTCAGAGGTTCTCACCGGATCGATACTACCTTTTATTCCAAGTCCGGCCAAAACAGCTTTCGGTTCGGAACCGAATACAAATCCCTTTTTCGAATAATTATAATAAAAAGGTTTTATACCAACAGGATCTCTTGCACATAATATTTTCTTTGCGTTTTTATCATATAAGGTAAAAGCAAACATACCGTCAAGTTTACCAAGCATATCCGGTCCCCATTTTTCATAGGAAGCTATGATAACCTCCGTATCTGTCTCAGTAAGGAACTGCCGTTCTGCCGATAATTCCTCCCTCAACTCAATGTAATTATATACCTCCCCATTAAAATTAATCTCGATGCTCTTATCCTTATTTGTCATGGGCTGCCTACCATTTTCCGAAAGATCTATTATACTCAACCGCCTGTGACCAAATGCAAATGCGAGCCTGTCTTCAGGATATAACGACACTCTTGCAGGCTCTGAAATATCTTCACTAATATCGTAACCATGAAATGACATTCCAAAGTCATCCGGTCCCCTGTGGTTAATCACATCGATCATGTTATTCAGAAGGGTGTACGGTTTTCCATTGCAAATACTGTCTTTTGAAAATTCAATATATCCCGCAATACCACACATTACTAATTACACTCCATTGATTTTTTATAAAGATCAAAATACTTTTGCGGAAAAACTTTGGCCTCAAAGTTCGTTATAATATTTTCTCTCAGCTTCAACCCCATTTCCTTTATCATACCCGGGTTCAAAATCAGTTTAGTCATTCCTTCAGCCAGTTCTGCACTATTACCCGGAGCAACTAGCAACCCTGTCTTACCATTTTCTATTAATTCCGGAAGACCTCCTACCCCGGATGCAATTAGACATTTCCCGGTTGAACCCGCTTCCAGGGCTACATTTGGCATTCCTTCCTCAAGGCTCGGTATCAGAACAACATGACAGTCTTTATATTCATCCATCACCTTGTCCGGAGGAAGAATACCCTTTAATATTACATTGTCAGGATATTTTAAAGATTTACGCCAGTTTTTTGCAAATTCAGAGTCAGAATCAGGTCCCGCAAAGATAAGTTTGCAATTATTTTCGTTAAACATTCTTTCTTTTGATTCCCATGCTTTCATTAGATCCAATCCACCCTTTAAATTCCTTCCAGACTCGACATGCTTATAGAATGGTATCCCTCCCAGGAACAGAAACCTTAAAGAACCGTCTCCAAGACAATTAAAGCTATAATCGTATTTTTGAGTATCGATTCCCCTATATATAACCTCAATGTTTTCTGTTTTGCCGAATAGCCTTTCATAGTTATACTTCAATTCCTGGCTATTACATCCGACCCCGTCGGTTTTTTCTTTTAGAACCTTAAAGCATGACTTATTCAATAAGTCCGGGAGTTCTGTATTTATATCCGTGCCTATCAACTGCATCACGTGCGTTTTGTTAAACCGTATAGCCAGACCTGCGCCCAAAGCTCCGCTGAAAGAGGCTCCAACAGAATGGAACACATCCGTCTCACATAACGGGTCATTTAGATTTCTATAAATTACCATTTTGAATAATCGCAAAAGGATACACAGGATATTATGATTGCCAAAAGGGAGATGTGGAACCGATACAGTGTAATGCTTGTAGAGTTTATCCGGCTCAAACGACACAAACTTTCTGCCCGGCTTCCACACTCTAAGTTGCAGAACGGTTAAATCAACATAATCAGCAAGCAATCCAGCGGCTCTCTCATTGAACACTCCGTGTGAAGGATTATCTGGCGTTGGAAATCCGGTTACTATCATGGTAACTTTTAACTTCTTCAATTCTTAAAAACTTTTGCTGATGCTATCGCTTTTGCCGCTTTAAACCTACACGAAGGACTATTCGCATAGCTAACAAATTTATCCGAGTAAGTTTTAAATTCCTCTATTCCGGTTTGTTTATATAGTGCTTGGAGCTGACAAATATGAAGATTGTGATACATCATACTTGCAACATAATTTCTTCCGCTCTCGGGGATCCAATAATAAGTCCAATATCCTGTATCAAAATACGGCAGAGCTTTTGTAATATATCCTGCACCTTTCTCATAAAGTTCCTTCGCCTTTGCATCCCCATTCATTAGAAAAATATCTCTTAAACCCCACAGTGAATATACCATACCATTCAGGACATGGTTTAGAGGGGAAGACACATACTCTTCATACCAGTTAGTATCTGTTTTAGTCACTAAGCCTAAAACACCGCCCTCAGTCGTTCTAATCTCAAATGGAGCGACCAGTTTAAGTGCTGTTTCGAAATAACTATCATTATAGGTATATTGAGACGTTCTGCACAGTACGCTCATAGCTTCGCCCTGTGTCATCGCAGATATATTACCAGTATGCTCATCATTATCATCTACTTCACGCAGTAGAATTGTGCCATTTTCCTCTTTACCGCTTTTAACAATATAATCAGCAACAGCAATTAGGTTCTTTAAGTATTTTTCATCACCTGTTACCAGATAAAAATCGCTTTGCCCCAAGGCATAAGAAAACATAGTCGTATAGTGATAAAAATGACCTTTTCCATTTGATTTTGGCCACATTGGCACTCCATTTGAATCGAAATGCGGATAATGGCCTTCCAACACTCTCGGTTTAAAGTCCAGCGGGTAACTCCCTAATTTCCCCGGATCAACAGCCAAATCCCTGTCTGCTAAATTTAATTGCCAGTAGCTGTTCCATTTCTTAAAATAGATCTTTGTCTTACGCAGATGTTCAAACAGCATCATTCATCTCTATCTTCTTTCCAAATCTCTTCAATAAATACCCCATTGCAAGAACAAGCGGCATCAGATCCGGCTTTAAAGCTACATTATTTATATCAATTGGCAGATCTAGTTTTCTCAGCAGGGCAACTCCCTCTTTTAACTTCGCGGACTTGCCAATTAGAGTATCAAAGGGTCTAATATTTCCTCTTTTCTTTTTTAAATAATATTTATATAGTAATCCCGGCGGGATAAAATCCATTAAAAATGATTTAATCTTGTTTGAAAGAGGTTCGCCTTTATGAAAATCAAATCCTCTGTCGGAAGGAACAGATGCAAGCTTAGGATTTATTTTTTTTATCATATCTTCCTCGAACTGCAGGGAAGGACCCAGCTTATTTACAATTTTGTATGATGCTTCGGAAACAAAATATTCAGTAAAGGGGCTGAGAAAAAACGATAACTGGTTTTCAGCATTATTTCTCACACCAAGACGAGCGGATACAAAGACCTCGCTTAAATATCTTTTGTAATCGAGATGTGTTATCTTTTTTTTATTCCCAAGAAAAAGTTTTTTTCTGATCTTGTTTTCGATCTTTTCGATTACATTCTCAAGCCCTGATCTATTCTTAAAACAATCACCGCATATATTAAGAAGTATCCTGTACTTAATAACGCTTTTCAAATTCGTACTGGGTTTGCTCATCCGCTCTTCATTCCGATACTGTTCACCGCCTATTCCGCTCAATCCGAGCCTATTATCTCCGAGTATTTTCTCTCTATATACTCTTGTGTTATATTCCTCCGTCCAGAAACTATGCATTCTCACAAGTCCGTCAAAGAAAAGGAAAGCCTGTTCTAAATTATTTTCCAATGCACCTCCATCCATATCTTGCGGGTCCGACACCGGAATTAAATTTATATCTACACCCATCCTCTTACAAAGCTCTTGGGCAGAACTGAATTCAACATTCTTTGTATTCCTCCAATGTGTATGAAACGAAACATTGGAAAAATGCTTTAATGCCATTGCCATTATTAACCTGCTGTCATGCCCGCCTGTGATACCGGAGTCCGTGCCCTCACTGTCAGCCAATTTTTTTATAGAATCAAAATATTCACCCAATTTTTTTACCTGATCATCCAGACAGCCATCGTAATCTTTTTTGCAATAACCTTTGAATGCCTTACCCTGAACTCTAACCCTTTCGAGATCCTCGAATGAGACTTCATCCTCTATTTCCAGTCTTTTGATCTGGACGAAAATAGTTTCAGGACCTATTAAACTTCCCGTTGATAAAACCTCTGTTACAGCATCTTTATTTATGGTTAGAGGATCTGGAAAGGAATATGCGCATGCCAGGAATGAAGACGAAATGACATGCGAGTTAGATGAATAATAGATATTTTGTATTCCCTTTTTGTCAGTCAGAAAACTCATACCGTCTTTCTTAGCAAATATGATCCAGTAGCTTCCGTAAATCTTCTCAGCTTCTAGTTTGTCATTTTTATAATCTTCAAACATTTGAGCAAGTCCGTCCGAATAACCGAGGCTTTTATATACAGGTGACCCTATTGCCATGATAGTATGATTCGCGTCGCTCATATAGTTTGAAGCTGAGGATATTATTTTGGGATATAGCAATATATTATAATCTCCAAATGTAAATCTTTTGGGTTCCTTAAAACCCTTTTGCGTAAAAACATTTAGCACGGATTCAAGATCGATCTTTATTTCATCTCTATATATAAAAACTGCGCCCACTTATTATTTTACGACTCCATAGAACCTAAAGAAGTTTCTCACATCCGGATTGATAAGCAACGGTGAATGCACTTGGTGAAGTTTTATATCCGGTCCGTCATTCCCCTCTAAAACTATAAATCCATCATCAGTTACAACAATATCCCACCCTATATACTTTAATTGTGAAATTTTTCCGGCAGCATTGAGTATCTTTGATTTAATTTCTTCCCAGTGAGGAATCTGTACACCTTCGATAGATTCGCCTGTATCCGGATGATTCTTATACCATGTAATCGAACTGCCTTTAAAATAAGGTGAAACAGCTTTGCTAAGTCTGCCGGATCCTATATTAATATTTGCGGTCAATCCCCCTGCATTACAATTATCCACCGGAAATGATTTATCTGTCGCAAACCTATGTGCAGCAGCGGCGATAAATGGCTTTCCTGTTTCTGGTGATATCATTGTTAATATTCTTACAGTGCTTACAGCCTCAGGGTATATCTTTGAAGAATAACTTGCTTGCTGTATAAAAAAAGAAACTATATAATTATTCAGTGTACTTATTTTTTTTAGAAACTCATCCATAGATATCTTCTCGTTATTACAAATAATGTTGTCACCCTCTTTAGATACTTTAAGAACACCCATTCCGCTGGCGCTATCGACAGGCTTTAGCAATAATATCTTTCCATTCTCCAATAAATCTTTCAAATCCGAAACACTCTTTGTTCTACCCTTACTGGAATGAATCTCTCCATCTTTTAACAAACCAATATCTGCAGGGGCTTGTAGATCACCCTTTATCAAATCATAAAATCTTATCTTGTTATCCAGCAGGTAAGCGTTATCTTTATTTAATCGCACCGCTTTTATATTTTCCTGATAATCGGAGAGGTAATCCTTAAGATCATTTTTTCCTAGATCATAAAGGACATATGAAGCACTGAAAAACCCATTCCTCCACATCCTCAGCTTTTCTTTAAAAGGGATATCAACTTCAGATTTGATTTCTTTCTTAGCAAGCTTAGGTAGAACATAAGCTCTAAAATACAATTCCTTTAACGACAATCTTTCTTTTGCTTAATATGCAGGAAGGTCATACCACGATGACAGCTCAACTTTATCTTCACCAAGTTCCTGTAATAGAGATTCCAGCCTTAGGTTACAATAAGAATTTCTGTTGAAATTCCCGGGAATTAGTTTCCATTCATTATTAATAAATCTGTATCCTCCCTTTAACGGTGTATCCGGAATGACCGGGTAGTTGCCGTAAAAGAAGGTTTGTAATTCATTTACCAGATATCTTCCATCTTTGGTTTCGAAAAGATCTACATCCATACATGTGAAATTTCCTTTCTCGGTTATCTTCCGTGTTAGTTCAAGCAAATGATCGCCTGGCTCTCCCCACCTTTGAATTCCCGACCCGCTGTGAAAATCTCCTTTCTTGATCTTATCGATGCAGGCATATGTATTACCAACTCTAATCATTCTTTTTTCAACGGCAGTTTCTATATACTCCTGGAACATTACAAAATCCCATTGTCTATTTCTAGGATCGCTCCTGTCAGCAGCGATACCTGAACCGAAACATTTTTTTACCAGATCACGGGCTTCTTCTTTTGTGCGACATATCTTCACACCATGTGAAGCGCTTCCTAATACTGTTTTGAATACAATCGGGTATTGGGCTTCCTCTACAAAGGAAAGAGCCTCATCCTCTATATAGAAACACCATGTCTCCGGACAATCGATATCATTTAAAATAAGCCAGTCTCGCACTCTCCTTTTGTTTTCATACAACCATACTTCAAATACCGAGGGATATACCCTGAATCCAAGATCGTCTTTAATAAATCTTAGCCTCTCGTCTGTCATTTCTTTTAATACTGTGGTCGAGACCGAGGCCCATGTAACAATAACATCGCATTCGCAGTTCTTAACCATTTCGATCCAATTTGAATGTCTTATGTCGATCACTCTATACGATATTTTCATGTCGATACAAGCTGACATATAAAACTTATGATAATGCGCCGGATCATAAATTATCCCAACCTTTATTCTACTCTCACCGTCATAGCTCCATTCCTTATCGGTACCTACGAAGGGATTATCACTCTTCCATAGATGCAGGTTATATTTATTGATTGAGACCATCTTCCTGGCAAGTTTCCTGCTCCAGGAAGGCATAAAATTCCTCAGCTTCTTGCTTCCCGCAAGAAATTTAAGCAACTTGTCCGCCATTACCCGCTATTTTTTTATAAAATTGATCCAACCTCATAAGCTCATTTTCGAAATTGTATTTTTTCAATACTGCTTCCCTTCCCTTTCTTCCCATTTCTATCATCACATCCGGATTCTTTAGCATATAAATTGCTTTTCCAGCAATGCTCTCGGGAGAGTTAGAGTTTACGCATAAACCTGCGCCCGAATCCTCTAAGACCCTTCTAACCTCCGGAAAATCCTCCCCAAGAACAGCAACACCGCAGAACATATATTCATACAACCTATTTGGCAATGTAACTCTGTTGTTAAGATTATCTTCATAAAAAACACATCCAATATGAGCCCCGGCAGTTCTTTTAAAATTTTCTTCCCACGACATCATACCCTCGATGCTGACATATTCAGAAACACCGAGGTCTTCGGCCCTTTTATTCAGCAATGATCTGTAATCTTCGGGATAATAACGTCCCGCAAACATCATCCTGATATCCGGGACCTCCCTTAAAATGTGGGGAAGGGCATCGATGGTTTGAAGACAATTCCGGTATTTCGAATTCGTTCCTGATGTATAAATTGTTAATTTCTTATTCTTTTCGGCCGGCAATTCAACATCTTTTAACCTCGAAACATATACAACATTGTCTGTTACTTCGATCGGTTTATTGACTCCTCTAAAAAGGTTTTTCATGCTGGGGGTAACAACTGTCAGCCCTGAAAATCCCGAAGAAAGCATATTTTCTAATTTTCTATAAATTTTTGCATACACTTTTCTTAAAAACAGTGGAGGTAATTTTACTGCGCGGGATTCATAGTTCTCATGCACATCATAAACGACTTTTCTATTTAAAAATGATAGGATAAGCATCCAGGGTATTAGGTCCGGATCATGAAAATGAAAAACGTCTGCTTTGACCGTTCTTGCTTTTCGAAACGCCTCAAAAGAGGAAAGTATCCTTCTAGATAACCCCTTCCTTTTTTTTAAACCCAAGATACCGATCCCATCTATCACTATATCACCATCGTGTGTGGCGATCAATATTACTTTATCTCCAATAGAATTCAATCCTTTGCAAGCTCTCTCAAAGATCCTATCATCATTAAACGGATGCATACTTGTAACATGACAAATGGTCATAAATTAATTAATACCGTCTGGGTTTATTCTGAGAACTTTTTGGAAGATGATTGGAGATATTTATATGCTTTATACTTGTGAACCAGAAAATTAGAATAGCCCGCAACCATTGCTAGTTGAAGCATCGGAACAATATCAAGAAAATTTGCCCGGAAGATGCCAAATACCATTACGGAAGCAACTATGGCACCGCCCAGGTTTATCCTGTATTGTACATTCTTATCTGAAATAACTTTTTTTACCCTATAATTCTTTCTTAGGATCGTATAGTAAAAAGAAATCATTAAAATAAGCCCTCCTAACCCTGTTGTTGCCAGGAGTTCCATATATTCGGAATGAGCTATAGCCTGTTTCGAAGAATAGACCACAAACTGAGATAATCCAACTCCGTAAAAAGGGGATTGCTTAAACATTTCAAACCCCTCCATATAAAGCTGAAAACGAGTTTCCTCCGTCAATTCCCTATCTTCGACATTTTGAAACCTTTTACCAAGGTATGTTTCCTCAAGTAGATAAGAATAACCAATGCTTAGTACAGGTACTAATATCAATATGAGAAAAATGTAAACAAATTTATGCTTGACAAAATTCTTATAGTAACAAAATACTAGCCAGCAAACAAACAAAGTAAGCATCGAGATAAATCCGCTGCGTGATGCCGTAAGAATTATAGTAAATACGAGAAAGCTAATTATTATAATGGAAAATATCTTTCCATTGAGTGACTTAATGTTACTCCAAAGGAAAAGCACTCCTCCAATTCCCATAATGGCAACGCTTGCAAAGCCGTTTGCATTTTGTATAAGACCATGAAGCCTTGAAATTTCCGGGTTATCTACATCCGCTGCGTTAGAAAAGTAGTCACCAATTATCAAACCGTGTAAGGATATAAGCAAACTGATTAGTATCAAAACCTTATATATCAACTCGATCTTTCCCGTTCTTATCATAACAACTTGGATACAAAAGAAGAATATTAGGATCGTAAATATCAGCCTGAAATACCTGAAATAACCGCCCACATCAACAACCTTAACAAATCCCGGGAATGTCCATAACCAAAGCAATCCGTATAGAATAACCTCTTTCGGAAGTTTGAAATAATTTTTTATGTAATTGGAAAAAATAATGATAGCAAAAAGCGGACCTGCCATCCAAACAACGATCTTCTGAGTGGCCTCAAACCTTCCGACAAACATCAAAAGAAACAAATAGATCGCAAGAATGTAGGAAAGATACTTGTCTGCGTTGCCCCGCCAACCGGTAACAGAATACAAATGGGTATTTAAAGAATTACCCATCATACCTTGCTTTTCCTTGTCCTTAATTTTACTATTACAAACAAGATCATCAATATAAATGTACTAATAAAAGAAACTGCAAACAAAATTAACCAAAAGTATTTCCACAACATTTTGTTATTTGAATAATTCAAACTAAGAACCGGCTCCGGGCTGAACAAATATCTTTTTAGCTGGTTCTTTTTATTGAATCTGTCGTCGCCAAATTTGTACTGAACTAAACAATCTGTATCGAAATAATAAGCCTCATTTTGCCTTATATCGAAATACGGTACAACGATAGTAGAGTCTCCTGACAATGATACAGCCCTTAACCCGCTGTAATCTGTTGCAACGTTTGCCATTAATATTTCAAACGTGTTCAAAACTTCATTGCTGTCATTCAAAACATAAGCCTTGTTTGAAGTTATATCAACGAAAGCCCATTTTTTTTGTTCAGGTATATAGCTCTCGTCAAAGTGATGACCTGAAATTTTAACCACACCGTCTGAACTCCCAAACCCAACTACACCTACTCTCCTAGACTGAACTCCTGCAAGATTAGCAAACAAGTAGTATACCTCGGAATATTCGTTGCATGTCATATTGGTCTTGCCTTCAACGGCAGCATTGTATATCTGACAGGCAGTATATGTATTCCACACAAAATTCAAACCTATATTTGTATCCCTGTGAGCTATGCTGTTAATATGCGAAGTAATAAGTTCGATCTTTGACAATGTGCTCGTACAAGTATCGACCTTCAATCTCTCACTTAGGATCTTCTTGACGGATTCCTGTTCTGCCGGATCTATCCAACTTATGTCACAAAAGTCTCCGAATGAATACCTGCAAAGGTCAGTATACGGGATAGAGGAAGTGATCACCTGTATGTCACCCGTATTTTGCCTCTGAAGATTTAGTGAAAAACAAAATCCGTCGGATTCTCTGCAAACTTGATACACTTTCTCATATGTTTGACCGTTCAAAGGTAAATATATAAGGGGGGATTTACCGATTGTCTTGTATTCCCCATCTTGTGACGTGATTGTCCAGCTGGTTTCGGTATGCTTATCTGATAACACTACCGATACACTGTCCGTTCCTGTGTTTTCAAACCGGCTTATTGCGGGAAGATCTGATAAGTAATAGACTGAGTTATAAGCCAAAAGTGTGTACACATAACCTTCATTTCTATTTATGTATATCTGATAGTTCACAAATAAAGAAATAAGGGTAATCATTGTCAAAACAATAAACCAAAAAATTTTCTGTTTAAAGATCATCTGCTCCTCTTCAATGATCTATGAACTTTCAAAAGACTCTGAAGCATTGCGTATTTTGCAGGCTGGTGAACAATCAAGTAATTGCCAAAAGCTACCAATTTACCTCCAAATTTTTCTTTGAAATCTCTGACTCCATATTCTTTACCGGGTTCCCCTGCGCCGCCAAAATCAAAAACTTCATAACCATTTTCATTTCCCCATTTGAGAACCTCCCAAACAAGGACGTCATTGGTATATTTATCACGTTCTTTGGGATTATCTCCGGCAAACCAATCATAAAGCCTATTTCCGTAAGAAAGTATTATCCTATGCCCTATTAATTTACCTTCGTAGTAAGCAGAAAAAAACAAAATGTTTTTCTCGCGAGAAAGATTATTGTAAACACTTTCAAAAAATGAAATATCCTGCAAAGGAAGACCTGCGTTTTTATATGTTTCCAAAACAATACCGTAATAGTCAGCAATATCATCTATCTCAAATGAAATATTTACAGATATTCCGCGCCTGTATCCTCTCCTAATCTGACGGCGTCTCGTATTCTGTATGCTGTTCCATATTTCATCCTGGCTCCTAGCCAGATCGATATTGTAATTCAAATGCTCCTTAAATTCATAACCCACACTCTCAATTCCTGATAGTTCTTTGCTGTTATCGAAAAGATTAGCAAGTCTGCTGTACACAGCCTTTTTTTTTACAAAATCATTGTACCTTTGCACAAAATCAATTGCCGGCACACCTGGCGACAACAAAGGTCCGCCAAAAATTATGCAGCGTGATATTAGATTCTTAAGCGCTCCATCCTTTTCCGAAAAAACAGAGCCCACCAAAAGTCCCCTGATACTCCCCTCTGTATCCAAGCATGCTACAAAAACAGGATCGTAATTTTTTGAGGTTTTGTATGCATCATACATCTGTGGAGTCTGGAAAATATTGCCTTTCGGATGGCCTGATACAAACTCACTCCATTTCAGTCTTTCTACCTGCGTGGGATCGAACACATATTTTAGTTCTTTGTTCAATGTCTATCTTCTCGGCAGAGTTCCTGAAACATCACCGCCCATCTCTACTACAGTATTTATAACTTTCTCGTAAAACGGCAGCCATCTCGTATCGACAACAAAACTCTCCGGGTGAAAAAGTATGGAAGCACACCCGTTATACTTTTTTACTTCCTCTAAAACGCCTTTCAATTCTTCGAGAGTTTTTCTTTCATCAATCAAATATTGATTCCTTTCCATAAAGACCAGCGGAATCTCTGTGATATCCGATGCCGATTTATTTTTAAAGTCATAGGGTCGGTAACTGCTTGCAACCCCGGTTCGGAATCCCATATTAGAGCTAAATCCAACACTAAAATCATATCCGATCCCTGCACTGCTTAGCTGAGACCATAAGTTAATAGGATCAAACCTGAGATAGTGGTTCCTATGGGATATTATTTCCTGGTTTGTCACTTCTCTTAATAGCTCGGCTTCCTCTTTGTATGTGTTTGCATCGGATGCCCCGTAGCTTCCGTGAAGACCAATGAAATTCCCTGAGCTTAATATAAGATCTATTACTTTTTTGGCTCTGCTGCTTTTAATATTATACCGATTTGAGTAGCGTCCGAGTCCGTTCGTTCCAGATAGCATAAAATTCCATGTTTTCACTCCATATTTCTTTTCGATCGAAAGCATTTCTGAATAATTCTTAACAAAAATATCCTGATCAAAAACTTCACTCAGCTTAATCCAATTTCTACTGCCCGATACCGAACTCTTAATCGACTTTACCAGAGAGATTGGATCGAATCCGGATACCCAGTCAATGTCGTGACTAAATATTATCTTGAATTCACTCTGAGCGTCAACTTTATCTAACCTTTGTCCCATACTTTCTACAAGTTCACTTACTTTCGGTTTCTTTATATCCCATTTAATATTCGCCTGATCAAACCTCCCATGCGCATCCTTACCATGTTCAAATTCCCTTTTCAAACTCATTGCGTTAAAAACATTAAGCAATGTATCTCTATCGATCTCAACCGCATCAGAAATTCTTAACAATGTCTTCTCTCCAATGTGTATAGCAAGATCCTTTTCCATTCCGATAAGCCATAACAATTCTTTTGCAATATAGATAATCTCATCTTTTTCGTCATCGCTTGAAATTATTAATACCGGTGCTTGCAAAATCTAGTTAACCTCAGCATAATTTACCTTATCACCCCATTTTAGATCCGAAACTTTATCCACTATAGCTTTAAACTTGTTTTCGATCCGGGTTACACTAAACAACCCTGCAGCTTTAAGTGAATTCTTCCTTCGGGAAATAACCTTTCCATCTCCGCTGAGTAGAAAGTTCAGCTTCTCACGCAAGACAGCATCAGAACGATCTGAGACTACAGTCCCGCATTGATTCTTCTCAAAAAATCTTGCAAGAAAATAATCTTCCGGACAATGTACGAGAATTGGCACTCCTGAAGCCAGGTACTCAGGGGTTTTTGTAGGAAATATAGTAGCTAATTCGTCTCTGTGAATGTGTGATTCATCCGGCCAATCCAATGCCAATACTAGGATCCCGTATTTTTTCAAAGTTTCCAAATACTCATCTCTTTTAGAAAAAAATCCGGTCTCAATATTTTCAGTATTCAATCCGGCGGTTTCAAAATAAGACCGGTTATGACCGCTTGCTATAAAAAATTTGAGTCCGTCACTCCTTAACGCATCCGCAACCCTTCTAACCGAATTCTTATTTATAGCATACACATCACCACCCCAAAAAGCTTCCTTATTTAGCTCTCCGCTTGCTATTTCTTTCGGAATATCCTCCAGATATGTATGCTCCAGGGCTGTCGAGTCTATACTGTATTTATTTTTATAAAGCTCCCGCATTCCCTCGCTCATTACCATTAAGGCAGACGCTTCCTCAAATACCTGGTCCTGCAAAATTGATGATTCCTTGCTTATTTTACCTCCTGCTGATGATTCAGCTATGGTATCATGTAGATAAGCAACAAACGGTATTCCTAACGTACGTGCCGCATCCCTGGCTATCTTGAGGAAAAAGTAATCGGGAAATACACCTACTATCACAGAAGGTTTTTCCTTTTCCGCGAACTTTATCAGTTTTTTTGTAGCCGAGGAAACCTGCATCTTACTCAATAACAGGTTAAGCCTGGATGAAAAATAATATGATTTGAATATCCGGTGAACATTAATGTCGAATGACTCTACCTTCGCAGCAATATCAGCCTTAGTTGAAAATACATCAAAACTTGCCGGGTTAAAGCAGGATAAGAGGTTTCTGTTTATAATACTACTGCCTGCCGGAACGGGAGGAAAGGCAGCCGTCACATAAAAAACTTTCCCATTTTCGCAAAGATTAACTTCTTTGGTCACTCTCCCACGCCTTTACTATTTGTTCGAATATTTCCTGTAAACTTATTGTTATATCCCACTCCGGGTAATGTTCTTTCATCTTTGAAAGATCCGATATATAACATATATGATCGCCTTCTCTGTTCTTTTCCACATATTCATAGTTCATTTTCTTACCGGTTATCGCCTCAGTAATTGAAAACGCCTCTAATATAGAACAAGAATTATCCCTGCCACCGCCCAGGTTATATACCTCCCCGCTCCTCGGATTCTTGAAAAACTCATCAATGAATCTTGTAACGTCGTATGAATGTATGTTATCCCGTACCTGTTTCCCCTTGTAGCCGAACACCTTATATGTTCCCCCTGTTACGTTCACTTTTACCAGGTAGCTCAAAAACCCGTGAAGTTCCACACCCGAATGATTGGGTCCGGTAAGACAGCCGCCTCGCAGACAGCATGTTTGCATCCCAAAATACCGTCCGTACTCCTGAACCATGACATCACCAGCCACTTTTGACGCCCCGAATATAGAATGCTTTGATTGATCTATCCTGAAATCTTCCTTTATACCATCGTAATATTTCGCATCCACATAGTCCCATCTTGTCTCCAGCTCTATAAGTGGTATTTCGTTAGGAGCATCTCCATATACTTTATTTGTTGACATGTGCGCGAACGGTGAATCGGGAACGTACTTTCTAACCGCCTCTAGCATGTTTATTGTACCCACGGCATTTACATCGAAATCATCAAGAGGTCTGGATGCTGCGAGGTCATGGCTGGGCTGGGCTGCGGTGTGCGCTATCGCATCAGGCTTAATATCTTCAACAACCTTAAAAACGAGGTCTCGATCCCGTATGTCAACTTCCTTATGCTCGAAATTATTGTATTTTTCTTCCAATCTTTTCTGGTTCCATCTGGTATCACCCTGCGGACCAAAAAAATCCGCTCTCATATTATTGTCTAATCCAAAGACTTTCCATCCGTTTTCACAGAAATAGCTTACTACTTCGGAGCCGATCAATCCATTGGCTCCCGTTACAAGAAGTTTTTTCAAAATAAATTAATTTTAATAATTAAAATGATAATGCGAATTTTTGTTTTTCCAATAGTGAAGAAACATCGGAAGGTTTTTCATATGGCGTTACGTTTTCACAAAACGACGATGGCGTTGTATAAACCCAATTGCCCAATATTCTGTCTGTTGTCTTGCAATGTCCGCCCCTATGGAGACCGTATGTATCGCAGAATATCAATGTACCGGCTTTTGCCGTGCATACTTTGATCTGCTCGTTTTTGAATTTCTCTTCAAGGTCTTTCGTCTCCGGATAGGATCCTCCATACACATGCTTTAATATAGTCTCCCCGGGCCACAAATCCCCGTACGTTCCTTTCAAATGCGAATCAGGGACATATGTAAATGGTCCTGCATTCTCATCGATGTCATTAAAATACAGAAATACCTTAACAAGCTCGGTGTCCTCACCGTCTCTATGCCAGTTTTGAGAATGTGTAGGGGCTTCATCGCCAACTGCAATATTGTACCAGAGGTCTATCATCCTGAGCTTAGGATACCTTCCGAGGTAACCTGCGACCGTATCTAGCATTTTTTGATCAAGCCCAAACTGCAGGAATGGATCTTCGAATTTGATTGTTTCATTCTTTCTGTCGACGTTGTATTTCCTGTATAGATATTTCTTTGCATAATGGTCAGCGGCAAACCCTTCCGTCGATTCTTTATTCTTGAATCTCTTTACGTATTCGGATACTTCCCCGCTTTCAACAAACTTCCTTGTTTCTTCGGATAACCTTTCCCACCATTTCCCGTCGGGAAAAAGTTCGTTCAGGGATACTATTGAAATCCCGAATTTGTTTAGATCCTCCACTACCTTTTGCTGGGCAGTATCGAGTACAGGAGGGATTTCCTCATAAAGTTTGTGCCCTTTATTCTCGTCAATATGATCCCTGTACCACTGTTTCATTTTATGGTGCTTTGAAACCACAAAACTTGCCAGCTGTGATTTATATTTTCCAATACCCATCTCTTATGACTTTACTTTATAAAGAATGAAATTTTTTGATTCAAAAATTTGATCTGTTAGATCGTAAAACATTTCCTTGTTTAATATTACCGACTCCAAATACTCTTTTAGATGATTGTGTGTAGAAAAAATATACTTTACATCATACTCCCTGACAAGTTTTTCGAGATCAGGACTTGGTGTATGCATATTATAGTATATCGATGTAAATTTTTCGAGAGGTATTTTCCTCATATCGACGTTAGATCCATAAAATAGTAGCGGAAATTGCGTTTTATAAAGAACTTCCCATTCATTATGAATTGGAAGTACAATTCCCTTTTCTTGGCTCTTCAAAAATTCAAATATCCTGTTATCTTCAAAATATGAATCATTTTTTTCTTTGGTTAACACTATGAATATCCTCACATGTATTATATAAACCAATATCGAGTAGATCAAAAACCCAATGATAATATAATCTAAACCGGAGTTTAATAAAAAATATAAACTTAAGATTATTGATGACGGTAATCCATACTCGAGGTATCTCTCTCCCTGTCCCAAAAATCTAACATAACTGATTGAGGTAATAAAGAAACAAATTACAGAGCCCCAAAACCATGTCCACAGAAATATACTTAACGGTGACTGAAGGTCGATCTTATCGAAAATGAAAAAAAGCAATATTACCTGGGGAAAGGCAATGATTAGAAAGTATAAAAAATATCTTTCACCAAATAACCAGCTGGCAAAATCCAATACTTTTCCTTTAAATAATGAAATTGTGTTCCTGCGGAGTCTCGACAAAAAGACCTTAAGCTCGAGCCAATCGGTCGCTAAACCTTTCATAGAGCCCTTCGCTTTTGCAAACCTCAAATAAAATTCATTATATCTAACCTGCCCAGAAGTTACCCTTAAAACTCTGCCTCCGCTAAGGATCGTTATTAATATATACGACAGCATAATTACAACTGCGTAATGCCACGTTAAAAAGATACTGAAAATGATCCCGAAAAAGACTAAAACCTGCACACCAAACTTTGCCGATATAAATAGTAAAGACGCGGACAAAATGCTTACTATTAGCCCTGCCCATTCGCCGGTCGAATAATAGTAAAAAAAAGAAGTAATATGTATAATGTATAAAGTCTGCCCAAACACCCTTGGGGTGCCCCTATAAGCCCTGGGACCCCTGCTTATCATAAGAAGCGGCGGAGCAATCGCATAAACTCCGGCCGCCAATAACGCAAACCCAGGAAATTTATTACCTAAATAAGAATCCGAGATCCATCCCGAAAATAAATAAACTACAAGGACACTTACTGTATCGAATAATGCCGAACTCATTCTTTCAAATACAGCTCTCTGCCCCTGTGTAAATACCGACAAAATTAAATGATACAAATATGGGTAAGTATGTGTATGATTCAATGTAACTCCCGGTATTTTATCCGGGATGCGAAACTTGTTTTCTCTTATCGCACGTGAGATATGAAAATGACCGTATGTATCTCCGCTATATGCATATTTTATCCGAAATCTGGGAAGAACTCTGACGATAAATGTAACTAACAGAATTGGAATTATTAGTAGTCCCATCAAAAAGAAAACCGCAGTTAGAAATTCTTAACTTTAACTTCTTTGGAAAACTCCCACTGAGTGATTGTATTTACTTCTGCAACTACTTTGCCCCACCTGTAATATGTACCGTCTGACTCCCGCATCGACCCTACACTGAAACTAAGGATATTATTTAAGCGGTCAAACGGATGACCTTCTCTATCGACAAGGGAAAATGTTATAAAATACCTTCCCGGAAGGAAATTTTGATCTATCCTGACACTGATCTTATGAATCCCTTTTGAAAGACTGAAGAGCCGGTTCGATTGGTCATTCGAGGAGGAAAAGGATAGCTTTTCATTATTTACCGAACTCATCAAAATTACAATGATTGCATCTTCTATATCCGTTAATGCCTCGATCTCGATATCAACATACGCTTCCTGGTGATAAGAAAAATAATCTACCGCATTGTTGTTCCTGTCTCTAAGGATAAATTTCCTGAAATATACCTGGTTCTTATTCCTGCTTATTCTGGGATAGTCAGCAGGTATTACACCTCCATCAAATACATCCGCAGACCCCGTAAGATACTCATTTACTACTTCGCTGGTTTCTCCTTCCTTCTTTACACGTCCGCCTTCGAGTAAGATTGCTCTTGTACAAAGATTCTTTATCGCTGACATATTATGCGATACGAATAGTATAGTCCTTCCCTCAGAAGTAATACTTTCCATTTTACCAAGGCATTTCTTTTGAAATTCCGCATCTCCGACAGCAAGGACCTCGTCAACGATCAGTATCTCCGGTTCAAGGTGAGCGGCAACAGCAAATGCTAATCGAACCTTCATCCCGCTTGAATATCTCTTAACCGGAGTATCTATAAACTTGTTTACACCTGAAAAGGAAACTATTTCGTCGAACTTTGAGTCAACTTCTTTCTTGGTCATTCCTAGAATAGTACCGTTTAGATAAATATTTTCTCTGCCTGTTAATTCTGGATTAAAACCGGTACCAACCTCTAAGAGACTTGCTACTCTTCCGAAAATTTCTACTTTACCGCTGGTTGGCTCAGTAATGTTAGATATCACCTTTAGCAGTGTACTTTTACCGGCACCATTTTTACCTATTATCCCCAGGACCTCCCCGTGTTTTATCGTATCAGAAACATCCCTCAAAGCCCATATTATGTCATCACTCCGGTCATCTTCTTTAATATTGCTTAGGTTTCGTAACTTCCGAAAGTTGCTAAGTGGAGCTTTTATACCGCTCATCAGGGTCGCCAAAAAAGTGTCGTTTTCCCTTACGTTTTGACCGATCCTGTATGCTTTACTTATACCTGTTATTTTTACTGCTATATCGGACATGTGATTATTAAATTATGCAACATCCGCAAATATCCTTTCCGTTTTGCGGAAATATACCACTCCTGAGAAAAAGATGATCAGCGCGCTGATCGTTCCCATCCCTATCAGTTCCCATGGCATATCATTAGAGCCGAGCAAAGCTGACCGGAATCCCTCGATCACACCTACCATCGGATAGAGTCCGTACAGCAGGTATAGGATCTTACCTTTTGAAAGTACCAGGGATGCAGGAAAAACAACTGGGGCTACAAATAATAGCAACTGGGTCAGCAAAGGCATAGCAAATCTTATATCTCTGTATTGTATTGCCAGAGCTGAAAACCACATCCCTATTCCGCTTGCTGTTAATATCATGAGCAGGATAAGAACAGGAAGGAATACAATATTTGCGTTCGGATAAGTATTATAAAATATCATTAAAACTATGAGTACAACGAATGAAATAAAAAAATCAACCAGTTTCGATAGAACCGGTGTCAATGGTATAAATATCCGGGGGAAATATACTTTCGTAAATATAGAGGAGCTTTGTATCAGGCTGTTAGATGACGCCGCCAGAGATTGTGAAAAATAATTCCAGGGAATGATCCCAACGTAATTAAATAAAGGATAAGCCACCCCCTCACTCGGTACCGAAACCAATTTCCCGAATATAAAACTGAATATCACCATCTGTATTACCGGGTTTATTATAGCCCATAGAAATCCAAGTATGGTTTGCTTATAAAGAACAGTAACATCTCTTTTTACCAGAAAATATAGAAGGTCTTTGTATCTAACAAACTCTTTAAATGAAATGAGTTTAAAACCCCTTTGTTTTTCAATTGTATAGTGCGGTACTTTTCCCGTTTGTTCCATTTAGCTTGGCTTTAATGCTTTTGAAAAATTAGCCATGTACAGCCTCACCAGCACATACCAGCGTAAACGCTTTACCCATTCATAGTCCTTTTTTCCAAAACTTACTCCTCTAAAAAAACTGGTCATACTTTTGTATGCATATTTAAAGATCCCGGGAATATCTCTCTTTGAAAGTGATATACCTGAATATTGAAAATAATATCTGCTAAGATAGTTACTAAGAAATTTCCTGTCTATCGTGTAATCGCTTTTAGCAAGTCTTTCAGCAAATAGCATCCGGTTTTTTACCTGTACACTATACCCCAATTTCCCTGTAATACTGCTATGATTAACCCTGTAATGCGCCATCTCTTTATCTATATAGTATGATTTTCCCTTCAGCGAAGCCATTATCCATAAAGCAAAATCACCGAGATCCAGCCCTTCCAGCCATTTTCTTCTATCAAAAAAATCAATACCCTCTCTCCGGATTAAGATTGATGACATAAAGGGTACCGTCATCTGGCACGCTTCGTAAAATCCGGTAACTGCATGCTTCTTGCTGAAATCCTTCTTAAACTTTACCCCCTCTGTCAATTGTGCCTCACAATCATGATGACACAATACAAATTCGGGATTATTTTCTAAAAATCTAACCTGCTCACTGAGCTTATCGTCATTAGTCCAGTAGTCATCACCATCGAGAAATGCTAAATACTTTCCTCTGCACAGCTGTAGCGTCGCTTCAAAATTCGACCGCCCTATCATTCCCTTACCTCTCTCCGGCATCAGGTTTAGTATGACCTTACCAGGATAATCATTCTTATACTTATTTAGCAGCTCCCTTGTACCATCCGTAGAAAAATCATCCCCGACAACTACCTCTACAGGAAAATCTGTTATCTGCGATAACGCACTGTCAATCGCCTTTCCGATAAAGTCTCTTTGATTATAAGTCGTAATATGAACGCTTACAAGTGGCTCCATAATTTCTACAACACATTTGAAACTGCATAACCAAGCCCGCTCTTCCCAAATCCGTTCCCGTTATAGAACATATATCTCGTATTATCCTTTCTCACTACATATGGATAAGCTGTCATATCTGAATCCCATCCCTCATCACTGCGCTCTATTCCGGCTTCATCATCTTTCCGTATCCAGTGTATACCGTCATTACTCTCCGCATAGCCTATCCTGTACGAACTGTCCTTATTCGTTCTGTAATCGACACTTCTTCTGTAGCTGTACCACATCTTATATATACCATCCTCCTTCAAAACGCTCGGGCTTGATATTCCTCCCTCGTCCTCATTAAGCTCAATAACTCCCTTAACGCTTGGTGCCCACTGTTTTCCGTCCTGCGATTCAGCATACTTTATATTATACACCGGCTCCTTTAAACCACTCACCTCCACCCACTTTACGCAATGCAAATACCACATTTTGAATACCCCGTCATCTAGCATTACGAATGACGTCCCGGTGAACTCTCCCTTACCCACCACCTTGATCAATGGCTCATCTCCGTACTTACTGAACGTAACACCGCCATCCTCGCTGACAGCCAATCCCATAGAATTCAAATACGGGTACTCCTCCGCACGGTGCCACCCCGTATAGTATAGATATTTCTTTCCATCGTGACCGATGACGCATGACGGCATCACCCCATCATCGTCGAATGAACCCCTCTCCCCCAATGGTAAAATTGGTTCAGGATTTTCAAAAAGTATTTTACCGGGATCATTCACATCCGTTTCTATGTAACTCGTATGGCTCTTATTCCCTGCATCGCGCGACGAATAATATATCCGCAACCTGTCTCTCATGATATCAGCAACAGGCTCCTGTGCATGTGACTTATTCCACCAACGATTTCCTTTAGCTGAATATATCAGACCTTTTTTCTCCCACTTAATCAAACGTTCCTATCTCGAAACTTGGTTTTGGATGCTTAACTGCTGGGTTCCCGACATACACGCTCCATGGCTCCGTATCTTTCAAAACACAAGCCCCCATACCTATCAATGTACCCTCACCGATTGTCACCCTGTCCCTTATCGTCGAGTTCACTCCAAAAAACGACGACTCACCCACATCACAATGACCCGACAAAACCACATGAGATGTAAAAAACACGTCATCACCGATCCTGCTGTGATGTCCGATGTGATTTCCGCTCCACATCACTACGTTGTTTCCGATGCTGGTAAATGGCTGGATGGTGTTATCTTCCAGTATAAAGCAATTCTCACCTACGTTATCCGAAAACACCGTTGCCTTGGAGCTGATATAACTAATACAATCGTACCCCTTTTCCTTTATAGCTCTATACACGTCTTTTCGCATCCTATTCATTCCTCTTGGTGACAAGGGTGCAAAGAAACTATACTCTGACGCCGGGTACTTTTGCTCTATAGTTTCAAAAGCTTCAACAGTAAGCCCCTCGAACGTCCTTTCCTCCGGCAGGTAGCTTTCGGTTACACAAAATGCTGCCGGCTCATGTTCCGAGTCATGCTCAAGGTAATATTTCGCCAGCTGAGCGAAGTCTCTTACTCCGAATATTATTACTTTAGCCATTTATTTATAAATGTAAACTGTGTATTCGTAAAGACCGTAATCATTCCTGATTGTAAAATTCCGGCTTATTTCTTCCTTCAAAAAGCTTCCCAGCTCATCAAAGGACAGATGAAAAAGATCCTCTCTTTCCCAATCAACGTGCTTCGACATTACATTAAATGCAATTCCCTTTTTTGCTTTCTCAAATACTGCTCTGATCAACTTCTTAAAATAATCCAGCATGTCATTATAACTCAGTTCCCTTTTCTCTGTGAATACACCGTTCATAACTATATAATCAAATTCAGGAACATTTTCTGGATTTTCTAGAATATCCACTTCAAGAAAATTCAGAGAAGGAAACTTTTTCCTGCACAGTTCGATGAATTTCCGGGATATATCGAGCCCCGAATATTCTATGCCTGTTAACCCAAAATTACTTATATACTCATATAAATGGGCAGCTCCGCATCCAAAATCAAGCAATGAAACTTTCTCCCCGGGATCCCTAATTACTTCCACCATTACCCTGTATCGGGTTTCTGCATCTTTTTCATTAGGCCAATCAACGCCCAAATGAGAATCCCCAAACTTCTCAAGGCAGTCTTCATAATGTTTTATAATGAGTGTATATACCTTATTGTCTTCTGTCACAAAGCTCCCCATTCCGGTTCTACTTCCTCCAGCTTAATATTTTCATCCTCCAGCTTATTGGATGCCCAACTTACTAAATTAGGGATTTCTCCCGGAGTTCTGTGTTGTATTGTTGCGCTTAATAACGCATAAGTAAGATGTTTCTTCCACGCATAGCTCATATCTGCAAAATGGTAATGAAGCCTTACAAGCGGAATTTCAACTTCCTTCCCCTCATATCCTATAAACTGCACATTAGTATAATCCATGTAATCCGACGGCCAAAAAACTTCTGAAAGGAATTTCTCCAATCTATTGCGTTTCTTGCTAAAAGTACCGTATTTAAGTTGTCTCTTAATTATTCCCACAAACCCTCTTTTCCTGAGCCACCTTATAAAATTCATCGGGAAAAGAAAGTGCCTCTCGAAATATTTTACATTGGGTCCCCATCTTATCAAAAAAGGAGTTCTATCCCTGGTCCTTCCGTACCATTCCGGTTTATCGACTCTGTATCTCTTATTATCACCCCATAATGTGATTTCTCTAAAATGATACCGCCCCACCTCTTTGTTATCCAATAATTTATCACGCTGCTCTGCAAATCTCTTGTCTAGTACGTCATCCGAATCAACTCCAATTATCCATTCCGGGTTAATATCCGTTACCACTTTTAAAATTTTCTTTAAATCCCGGAATGTTTTCCATTCTTCATACGGAGGATTTCTGAATATTTTGATTACTTTAGGAAAGGATCTTACTATATCATAGGTACCGTCAGTTGAACCGTCCTCGACAACTATAATACCGTCGCACGATTCCGATAACCTCTCCAAACATTTACCGATCACCTTTTCATCATTCTTTGTAAATACGTATCCTAAAAGCTTCATCTCTCTAAGGTAGTTTCATGCCTGCTGTTTGAATCCGTATTCCAATCCTTTTTTAAAACTGACATAAGTACAAAATCCATAAATTCCCCGTTCTTATATACCGCTTCTCTCAAGATACCCTCTTCTTTGAAATTTAGCTTTTTATAAAGCTTAATTGCTCTTTCATTATTTGCGAGCACATAAAGGTAAATCCTATTTAAATTCAGATCATTAAATCCATGTTCGACTATCTTACGGGCTACATCCTCGCCGATTGCCTGTGACCAGTAATCTTTTTCTCCTATGAAGATTGAAAATTCAGCGCTTCTGTTAATATTATGAATACCTGTAAGGTACACATTCCCAATGTGTCTGTTTGCTTCTGAGTCTTCAATTGCAAGGCGGACAGCTTTATCTCTATTCTTCAAATAATTTTCATACCATGCACTATCTACAGGTTCTGATGTAAATGAATAATTAGCTCCCAAATAATCTACCAGATCTTTATCATTTCTCCATAAATTTATTCTGCTTATATCTTCTTTTCGGATTTCACGTAATTTTATTTTCATAATACCTCTTTCAGTTTTCTTGATACATATTGAATATCATCCGCGCCGTAACGCTGGTCCAAAGGAAGAGGGATCAAACATTGAGAGAAGTTTTTCTCAAATTCGAATCCCTCGCCATCCCTGCTTGTTACTTCCTCCCAGAAAGTTGGAATGAATATTCCCTGTCTGTGAAAAACAGATTTATCTATTTTTTCAGGTGTCAAAAAAGGATAACAGTAAGGAACTGCTTTGTTATCCCACTCTGCCTGGAAATAGTTGATTCCTCCAAGGAGGTTTTGATACAGTTCGTAGTTCTCTCTCCTTTTCATTGCTGTGTTATCATAATCAACATTGCTCAAAATTGTATCGGAAAGCTCTGATATGAGTTTGATTTCGTTCGTTAGGCTGTCTTCGTATTCCCTATATTGCCTGTATGCAGTTTCTGTATTTCCGATCATCCGGTTAATTAAATAATCAGTGGAAATTCCTTTGTTTACTTCGAGATCATTCACAGCCGGAAAAGTATGGTATAAATATGCTCCATCTGGCACCCCGAAAAACTTTCTCGCTGAATTAAATGAGTTTATTCCGTTCTTATCCATCTCAAAAAAGGCCTGTGTATTATCAAGTATAAGCTTATCGCCGTATTTGCTGTGTAATCCCCCAATATAAGAGTTCATCAAACCGAAATAATTAACATAAATGATCATACTTTCATCGTCTAATGTTATATCGTCTGCTATTTCCAGCCTGTCATTTAGTCCGTAAAACTCGTAAGGAATTTGATTCTCTTCGATAGGAGAAAGCACCGAATCACAACAATAAAACGGAGCGTATAGTTTATTTACATTACTGTTTTTTATTATTAGGTTCAGACATGCACGACCCGTATTCAAACATAATGCGCTGTTTCCATGATAAGAGTTATTTCCCTTCGTTACTTCAAATCCTATAAAACCTCCAATCTCTCTCATACTAATTCAAACTCATTTAATAATTCTTTGATCTTTTCCTTGGGATTATACATCATAACATCTATTATAGAAAGGTCGGGAACAAATGTTTTGTTTAATTGATTATACTCTATAGGCTTTGACTTCAGAAAATAGAGGTTAATATTATGTTTTAAGAAAGTCCCCTTATTATATAAAACCTCTCCACCGATCGGATTTATATAATCTGATGCACCCTCCTTGTAACAAATATCCAAAACTCTTTCTGTACCCTTCAATTCGCTGTTTTCATATTTTGCTGAAGACTCTATCATATCTGTTTCAATGTCCAGATACCGGCAGGTTTCCTTAATACTTTGGAAAGCTATATGCGAAATATATTCACTTTCCTCCGAAAAAACCGCTTCGAGTATGGCAATGCATTTTGAATAATATGGCGCCTTATTGTAATTCAGATTTAAAGTTTTGAAGAATTTCTTTTTCCAGACAGCATATAATCTCTCGTTAGTCATTGTCTTGTTAATTGGCCTGAATGAGCTGATGTCGCTTACAGGAATCGAAAATAGAAACGGTTTCCCATGAGAAAGGACATTATTTCTGTTTATCCATCCCTTTTTGATAAATGATACGTCATCATAATTAACGAATTTATCCACAGTATTGACAAGCTGAAAATAAGCCAGGTACGGGAATAAATATGGCTGCATAATTGCGAGCTTCATCTTATCTCAATGTTCATTTATCGGCAAATGGGACTTTAAATCTTTTTTGCTCTTCACCAAGCTCCTTAAGTTTAACAGCGATCTCATCTTTATTTGATATAACATGCCTTATAACTTCACAAATTGTTTTTATATCATCTGAAGTTACCGATACTCCCGTTGGTAAGCTAACGACTTTTTTCGATTTGGCTTCCGTCACCGGCAAAAGATATCCTGCGTGTGGGTAGTATGACCTGTATGGCTCCATTTTATGACACCCCGGATAAAAATATCTCCTGGCAAGTACGTTCTCGGCATGAAGTATCGACACTACCTCATCTCTGGAGATACCCAGAGCCGTTTCATCTACTTCAATGATTATGTATTGATAGTTACACCCCTCACTCTCATCATATTCCTGGAGAGTAATACCCTTCAAATCTTTTAGTTCACTTCTGTAAAGCTCGTAGTTCTTCTTATTATTAGCAATAAAGTCGCCTATGTTATCCAATGATGTAAGTCCCATTGCCGCGCATACTTCCGACATCTTACCGTTAGTCCCAATGTAAATAACATTATCATGTCCGGCAAATCCAAAGTTGGTCATTAGTTTGATCTTTTTCGCAAGCTCATCGTTGTTCGTAGCTATTGCGCCTCCCTCAAATGTGTTCATAAACTTTGTCGCGTGAAAGCTGAATGTTTCAGCTTCACCGAAATTTCCGATCATCGTGCCATTCCTGCTGACCGAAAATGCATGGGAAGCATCATATATTACTTTTAAATTTCTTTTTTTGGCAATTTCTTCGATAGCCTCTGTATTGCAGGGACGCCCCCATGTATGAACCCCTATTATACCTGTTGTTCTGGGAGTTATCATATCTTCTATCAGGTCAGGCTGAATGTTAAAAGTATGCGCGTCTATATCAACAAATACAGGTGTGATTTCCTGCCATTGAAGTGCATGCGCTGTGGCAACAAAGGTGAACGACGGAACAATGACTTCTCCCTTTAATTCTAGAGCCCTTATCGCCACTTCCAGTGCTATCGTACCGTTGCTTACAGTTATGCAATTTTTAACCTTAAGGTAGTCGGACAGCCTCTTCTCAAATTCTGAAACCATTGGTCCGTGATTTGTCAGCCAGCCCGAATCCAGAATGTTATTTATTCTTTCAAGAAGTTTCTCCCGGTTGCCTACGTTGGGCCTGCCGACATGCATCTGCTTTTCAAATCTCGGCTTCCCCCCAAAAATAGCTAATTCCATTTCCTATTGATAAATATTATTTAAAATTATTGTCCACTTCCCCGAGACTAAAATCCAACTTCGGTCGCACTGCCCCGACCCATTTACCGTACCACCCTTCGACACGTTCACCGTCCAGCACCTCAAAGCTCAATATATCTTTCTGCTTGTAAACCGCGTATGACCTGTCCTTTATCACCATTATCTCGATCGAATAAACATTGCTGTTGAGCAGGTTTGCCGGAATACGGCAAATGCCTTTATACACACCCTTGCCTATATGCTTCACCTCCGACGCCGTATTAAATACACACTCGCCCGACAGCGTCCATAAAATAAAGCTTAGATTTATCTCCCCCTCGTCAAGATTATTCCTGAAAACAAACTCTATCTCCGCCGGATCGTCCGTTGTTATCACTGACTCATCCGCGCTGTCCGGCTTCACCCTCACCGAAATTATCTTCACCGCATCGTTCCCCGGCGCATCCGCTTCCTCCCACCTCCTCTCAAATACCGATACCTCCGCCGACGCCAGATAATTATTGATCACCTTACCTGGTTCACCTATGTCGGCTATCCTGCCCTTATCCACCCATATCACCTTATCGCATATCTGCTTCACCGCCGTCATGTTATGACTCACGAACAACACCGTGCGCGATGTCCCTGCCTCCTCCTCCATCTTGCCTAGGCACTTCCTCTGAAACGCTGCGTCACCCACTGCCAGCACCTCGTCTATCAGCATTATATCCGTGTCCAGATGCGCCGCCACCGAAAACGCCAGCCGCAAATACATCCCCGAAGAGTACCGCTTAACTGGGGTATCGAGAAATTTCTCCACCTCAGAAAACGCTACTATCTCGTCGAACTTCCTATTAATCTCCTTCCTAGTCATCCCAAGTATCGCGCCGTTCAGATATATATTTTCACGGCCGGTCAGTTCTGGGTGAAAGCCCGTCCCTATTTCAAGCAGGCTCGCCGTCCTTCCTCTCAGCTCTATCGTTCCGGTGGTCGGCTCCGTGATCCTGCTTAGCAGTTTCAAAAGTGTGGTCTTACCCGAACCGTTCCTACCGATTATTCCAATCCGCTCACCCCGTTCCACGCTAAACGTAACATCCTTCAGCGCCCAGAACTCTTCCCTCCCGGGAAACGCGCCGTTATCGCCCTTAAATATCTTCTTGCCCGCGCTCGATACAGATTCCGATATCACGTCCCTCAGCGCGATGTAGCTTCCCCGCGCTTGCGCCTTGTGAGAGATCAAGTAACTCTTTCCAAGGTTCTGTATGTCGATAATCTTCTCGCTCACTAAATTATATCCGCAAAGACCTTTTCTGTTTTTCTAAAATACATCAATCCCGTTATCAGTAATAATACCGATATGCCCACCGAAATAATGAATCCCGGCAGGTATATGTCGAATTTCTCTCCCAGCAATGTCCATCTGAACCCGTCTATCGCACCTACCAGTGGATTAAGGGAATACAGTATCCGCCATTCATCGGGCATCAAGCTGCTGCTGAAACCAACCGGCGAGATAAGTAAACCCAGTTGCAATATGAAGGGCACAATGTAACGGAAATCCCTGAAGCGCACATTAAATGCCGAGAACCATAATCCCGCGCCAAGCGCAGGTATAAATGCCAGAAGTATGAACACCGGTAATAATATAATTTCCCATCCGGGATAAAGATCGTACCACACCATCAACATCAAAAGCAGTACGAAAGAAATAATAAAATCTATGAAGCTGACAATAATCGAGCTGATCGGGAGTAGTAATCTCGGAAAGTAAACTTTTGTTATAAGGTTTGAATTCGATATCAGACTCAGACTGCTTTCAGAAAGAGAACTCGAAAAGAAGTACCACGGCAGTAAGCCTGCGAGAACAAGCAGTGGATACGGAATACCTGCCTGCGGGAGCTTGGCGATCTTACCAAAGACGATAGAAAAGATAATTATTGTCAGAACCGGCTTTACGACACTCCATAAAATCCCAATGGCAGTTTGTTTATACCTTACAAGTATGTCTCTCCAGCTCAGAAAATACAGAAGCTCCCTGTACCTCCAGAGATCTTTAAAATAATTACCGGTGCTTTTACCCGCTTTTATAAATATGTAATCATTCGTCATGAACCAGCGGTTTCCGATATTTGTTTAAATGCCATCGCTATCCTGTATGTTGATTTCCCATCAATCTTCCCGCATTCTTTTTCCAGGGCTGTCTCCCGTTCTTTTTTATTGGTCTCAGGGTGTTCGAGATACTTAATTATCGCTTTCTTCAACTCTTCGTAATGATATACCACCTTTAGACCCCTAGTATTAATTATCTTTCTCATGTGATTATAGTTTCTCAACCTTCTAACCGAATTATGATCCCTTATATTGGCATCTCCATCGAACAAGGTCAGTATCACCGGCTTTTCATGTATTAACCCCTCTATCGAGATCGTTGAACCGGAATTCAATAAAATAGTACAGCCCGATATCAAGTTTGCCAGTTTCTCAAGATCTTCCTCATTCATGTTCCACGGCAGGTTACTCTTCTCGATGATCGGATAATCAATACCAACTCTTGAACTTTTAATCTTTTCCAGTCTTGGAAGCCATGATTCATCCGACATCTCTCCCTGCACGTTTTGGGGATGGGGTCTGATTATCAATTGCATATCCTCTCCAAAAATATCTCTGCTAACCAGGTCTGAGAGTCTCTCGACAACATCTATTTCTCTAGGCGAAAAATACGGTGAGCTCATTCCAAAAAATAAATACGGCTTCTTTGGATCTAAACCAAGTGATGTAATATACTTTTTCCTTTTCTCCGGATTGACAAGCTCCCTGCTCTTATCAAAATGCGGGACTCCCGTAGTAAAGATATTGGAGCTGTCAGCATTATAATATTCTTTCAGCTCTTCCGACATTATATCTCCCCAAGATATAAAATAATCAGGTATTGCAGGAAATCTTCCCTTGCATGTAATATTGTCCCAACTCAACAGCTGAGTTACCGTGGCGATACCGGCTTTTTGTGAAACCCTGATGCCCGAGCCTTCCAGGTAATTTACCGGGTAGGTCGAGACCACTATCCGCGGGTTTATCTCTTTTATAAGTTTTTTTAGTTTTTTATTACTCAATATGAATCCTTCAAAAAACTCAAACATTCCTCTCAAAAATTTCAATTTAGTCATTATGAAGTTTACTCCCGCGTAAATGTAGGGTTTAACTTTTCTCCATGGATTATATCCGTGATATTCTTCGATACTCTTGATATGTTTCGCCATCAGGGCCGGATTGTTCCTTACGTCTTCATAAAGATATTTTCTGAAATTAAGGTACTCATTTGACCAGAAAGTATTTTTTATATCGGCGTAATATACTTTTATCCCAAGCGTCTCTTCATATTTTCTAAATGCTCCGTCATCTTTTCCGGGAAGTATCAGCGCAATATTCTTTAAACCGGCATTCTTTAACTCACAGATCAGATTTGTGTGAAGTATCATCCTTGCAGAAAAACCTAGCGAGATTATGTAACAGATATCACAACGCTCCATATGCTAAACTCTCCGGGAATTCAAAAATTCGGAGAGAAGAAAATCGAACTCATCATTAATATCAACCGACCTCTCTCTCGGCATTATATACCCTCTGCAGTCATCCCCAATTATCCTGCCTGCGTCTATGACTCTTTTTTTCGATGCATAAACTGAGCAGTTCCTTACGTATATCTCCGGCAACTTACCCTCTTCCATTCTTCCTTTCTCTTCTTCTAAATACGGTAATAGTTTATCACCGTCCATGATCTTCATTTTCAGAGGATTGATATCATGTGCAAGCTTTACCACGCTTACTGCCGAATCAGCTCCGGAATCTAACAGCAGGCTTATTGTGCCGTCAATGTCCTCAGGGCTTGTAAATGGCGAGCTCGGCTGAAGTATCACAACCACATCGAACTCTTCTCCATTTCCTTTAAAAAATTCACGCACGTGGTTTACATACTCTATTGCGGGAGAGTCGTCTCTCGATATTTCTTCCGGTCTTTTTAAAAAGAAAAGATTCTCGTTGTCATGATCCTTTGCAAATGCTAATACATCTTCCGAATCCGAACTGACGGCTACTCTGTCCAGTTTTTTTGAAGCTAAAGCGGAATCTATCGTTCTTGCTATAAGAGGTTTTCCTCCCAATAAACGAGTGTTCTTTCCCGGCAATCTTTTTGAGCCTCCGCGTGCCGGGATTATGCCGAGTATCTTCGTCAAAAAATACTCTCCATTTTTTCAACTAATTTCTCTGCTATGAACATTTCCGTCTTTGCAAATGATTCATACGTATTTCCGCCTATATGAGGCAGAATTAAAAGATTCCTATTTTCTGATGCGAACTTTATTAAAGGATTATCCTTTGTAAAACCTTTCTCATCCTTTATAACATCGACAGCTGCGCCTTTTATCCTTCCCTCAGTGAGGGCATCCAAAAGCGCACTCTCGTTTATCACACCACCCCTCGAAGTATTTATCAAAAAAGCATCTTTTTTGAAATAGCTGAACATCTCCTCATCGAATATGTCCTCCGTTTCCTTTGTGTAGCTCAGATGAATGCTCACTATATCCGACAATTCGACCAGTTCCTTTAGCGAAGCCATCCTTTTTATATCTTCCGGGAAGTCTTCTCTTATGTCATAACCAATGACATCCGCACCGAACGCCTTAAAATAACCCGCTGTGATCTTTCCCAATCTTCCCATACCCGCTATACCCACAGTCTTTTCGTATATTTCATTTCCTCTGAATATATCCCTGTCCCATTCCCCTTTCATTACCGAGCTGTATGCCGGGATCGCGTTCCGCATCAAAGCTATCGCCATTCCTACCGTTAGCTCAGCCGTCGCTCTTATCTCTTTTAAAAACTCGGATTCTCCCCGCAGTGAAATTATTTCAATACCTTTGCTTTTGCAAAATTCTTCGTCGATATGGTCTGTACCGGTCACAGGACTGACTATTATCCTGCACCTTGCGTTCTCACCAAATGCTTTCTCGTCTATCCTGAAACCCAGACGCATCCATAGTACGTCATACTTTGCAAGGTGATCCCTTAGTTCGCTCTCCCTCACAGGTTTAAGAGTAACTTCCGCAAATTGCCTCAAATGATTTACAGCCTCTTCGCTGAAATCTTCAGGTTCTGCAATTAAGATCTTTGGGGTGAAGTTCAATAAGAAATGATTTTGTCTATGGTAAGCGGAGCTGAGGCAAGCAGGTCTGCGATCTTCTCGCCTGCCTTTCCGTCTCCGTATATTGTGTCTCTCTCATAGTGACCTGCGCTCATCTGCTTCTCAATGGCACTCTTTATAAGTTCGGAATCGTAATCTACGTCTAACACGTTCCTTCCTCTTTCACGTCCTCTCTGCCGGGAGCCGATGTTCACCACCGGTACGCCCAGGAATGAGGACTCTCTTATCCCAACACTGGAGTTTCCCACCAGGCACTTGCTGTTCTTTAGCATCTTTAAAAAGTCCATCGGTTCCATGCTCTTAAAGAAATGTATCTTCGTGCCGGGGTTCTTTTCCCTGAATGCCCTTATTCCCTTTGATGTGCCATCCGCTCCAGCGTCCACATTAGGCCAGAACCAGAACACGGGGATGTCGAGATCTTTTACAGCATTAAGTGTCTCGTTTACGTGTGCCCGCGACATGCCGTATTCGGTCGTAACCGGGTGCTGCATGGCAACTATGTATCCATTTGAAATATCCGTAACATTACCTACCCCGCCATATTTTTTGAAAGGATCAAAATCCAGTGCGGAGTTAATTGCGACTTCGTTTGCAATATCTATCGATGGGCAGCCGGTTATAAAAACCCTTTCGGCATTCTCACCCATTGCAATGACCCTGTCGTAAGATCTCTGCGTTGACACAAAATGTATATCGGAGAGTTTTGTAACTGCGTGCCGAACGCGTTCGTCAATATTGCCTGTAACTTCTCCGCCCTGTACATGCGCGACGGGTATATTCATATACGACGCCGCGATTGCCGTCGCTATCGTCTCAAATCTGTCGGCTACAGTTACCACTATGTCCGGTCTTAGATTATCGAATGCCGTCGTTATTTCCAGTAATCCTAAGCCTGTTGTCTTTGCCATGGAAGTGAGATTTTCTCCCTCCAGCACCATGTAAACTTTTGACGCGATGTCAAATCCATCCTTTTCTATGTAATCGACCGCGTTACCATATCTATCAAGCAATGCCGATGCTCCTACAACCAGTTGAAGTTCGAGTTCAGGATGGTCTTTGATAGCCTGCAGTGCCGTCTTTATCCTTGAATAACTCGGGCGGGCTGAGACTACTACGCTTATTTTTCTTTTTTTACTCAATGTCCGACAGCAATATTAACTCGTCCTTTTTTATATCCCGTACTGCCTTTTTTTCAGTGAGTGAGCCTGCCTTATCCGGTGATAGTCCCGTACCCGGCTTTTTAAATGCAAGCATATCTTCGCTTATTACCGTCCCCTTTGCTATATCATCCCTTGCCACTATGCTCTTATTGAATAGCTTTCTCATATCAGTCAGCTCTTCAGCCATAGCATCCTTATCGACGGGATTTTCCTGTACCGTTCGAATGTAGTTCGCCCCGTCGTACAGCATTTTTAACTCTTCCATAGTGAGCGACACCGGCACGTCCGGTCCAAACATCTCTCTAGAAAACGTTACGTGTACCTCTATAGCATCTGCTCCCATTGCCGCCGCTGCTAAACCGGTATAGACACTCCCCGTATGGTCCGACAGCCCTGCTTTCACACCGTATCGCTCCCTGTACACATCCATCATATTTAGCCCGACTTTTTCCGGCGGTGTCGGGTAAAGCGACGTACACTGCATGACTGTTAGCTCCTTGCTATCCTTGCTGAGCAGTTCCACTGCCCTATCTATCTCCGCCATCGGGCTCATCCCGGTGGAAAGAAAAATCTTTTGCCCAGTAGATGCCACTTTCTCAAATAGTGGTAAATTGCTTACTTCTCCGGAAGCTATTTTCCATGCATCAGTGCTAATCCCGATCAAAAGGTCGACTGCCTCAATTGAGAATGGGGAGCTTATAAAGATAAGATCTTTTTCATTCGCATGCTCTTTTAGCTCGCGCCACTGGTCCTGAGTAAATTCCATCCGCCTCCAATAGTCATAACGTGACTTATCTTGCTTGCTGAATTGCACGCGCCAGGGCTCAGCCGGTGTGCTCTCTGCAGAGGCAATGTGTGTCTGGAATTTCACTGCGTCGGCTTTTCCGGCTACTGCGTCGATATAGGCGTGCGCCATGCCGAGGCTGCCATCGTGAGCCTGGGCTATTTCTGCTATGATCAATACCGGGTTTTTACTTCTTGGCACGCTCTTCTGGTCTGGAGTAATAATAATAGTAGTTATAATAATAACCATATGAGCTCTTGAAGCTGAAATTATTCAAAACACAGCCCAGCAGGTTATGCGGATTTTTATTGTAAAGTGTCTGGTAGGTTTTCCAGAATGTTTCCGTAGGTGTCTTATTTGCCTGCGCGATCAACACCGTTCCGTCTGTGATATTAAATAATATCTCCGAATCCGTAACTGTTATTAGTGGTGGAGAGTCTATTACTATATAATCGTATTTCTCCTTTAGGAAATCAAGAAACTTTTTCATTTGCATTGATCCTAAAAGCTCCGATGGATTTGGAGGTATGGTACCACTCGTTATAAAATACATTCCTTCGAGCGCTGTCTCTCTCACTATCTCGTCAAACTCAACATTATTAAAAAGATAATCACTCAGACCAGGGTAGCGCTCTTCCTTGAAGAAGGTATGCACTTTGGGTTTTCGCAGATCGCAATCGAGAAGCAGAACTTTTTTACCTGCCTGAGCAAAACTTCCCGCAAGGTTGACGGAGACAAGCGTCTTACCTTCAGACGGTATAGAACTTGTTACGAGAATCGTCTGCAATGGTCTCGACTGTAATTTAGAAAATTGTATCCTTGTCCTAAGTGCTTTGAATGATTCGGATACGGCTGACGTAGGTCTGAGATATACCACAAATTCCGATTCTATTCCTGTATTGGCGCTGATATTTTCTATGTTCGGAATCCATGACAGCAGGCTTCCTCCCTTGTCCTCGATCTCGTCCGGAGTTTTGATGGTCTTGTCGAAATAATTCCTCAAAAATGCAAATGCTATACCAAGTATCAAACCTGTAATGGCACCGAAAAGCATTATCCTGGGCCGATCCGGAGCTACAGGACCGTAGTTATCGTACCCCGGGTCTAGTATAGATACATTTCCTAATCTCGACCTCTCGTTTATAGTAGCTTCTTGATATTTTTCTTCGAGCGTCAGATAGAGTTTCTCGGTAGAATTTCTTGTCCTCTGCAGTTTAGCAAGTTCAATACTTTGCGACGGTAATTGAGAAAACTTACCCTCGTAAATTCCAATTACACCTCCCAAAGAAGCTATCCTTGAACTTAGCCTTTTTGAATCTATCCTTGCATCTATTATCCTGTCATAAACTCCTTTCAGTTCATCGGGAGTATCCGAGTCCAATCCTTTTTTAAAAATTTCGATCTGTTGGTTGAGTTGAGTCTGAAGTGCCGATATTTTCTTATTTGCATCTGCCCTTATCTTTTCTTTTACCCTTTCATCATTCGTACTTGCAATATCGACATCCCTTGCTACCTCTATCTTGGCTATTTCACTCTGTATCTGAGCAAGGAGACTCGAATTTAGTCTCGCATCTACATAATCAACAAAATTTGAATCTATTTTTTCATACTCGCTAGTAAGAACATTCATCCTTTGCTGGTTTGCCTTGAGCTCTATTTCAGCGGTATTCTTCTCAACATCATAGTCTGATATGGTTCTTACCAGATTGGTCGTCTGCTCATCGAGTTGTATTATTCCAGTTCGTTTTTGAAATTCTTCGAGTGATGCCTCTGCGTCATTCAATTCATTAAGCTTCTTATCCTTTTCGGAATTTAAATAGTTTTTTACGTTCTGTATATCTTCCCTGCTTAACTCCAGATTATAGTTCAGGTAAACAGTTGCGTAGGTCAGAGTTATAAGCTGTGCTTCATTAAAATACGGACCTTCGACCGATATATCTACCGCGTCAAGACCCTTCTTTTGGTTTGCTTCCACAATCCCTATCAGCTTTTTACGCAAGACCTCCTTTGATGGAATAGATACTCCTGAATTTTCAGAATTTGAAACCAGGAAATTAAAATATTTAAGATCATCCCTATGAGGAATAGAGTCCAGCAAGGCACCTGCTACAAGGTCTCTTATAATATAACTTTTCAGGACCTCTATCTGGTTTGCAATATATCTCTCATCCTTTGAAATCTCAACATCACCAAAACTTGACTGCAGTATGTTTCCCTGCGGGGGTTCGATCTGAATAACAGTTGTAGCCTTATATACGTTAATCGATTTCCTTAAGAATAAAAATGTTACAACAACGCTTACAACCAGTATGAGTAATATAGGTATGATATTTGCGCGCAGAATGCTGAGATATTCACTAATAAGATCTCTCTGCACCTTTGGACTCTCAAAAGGCTCGCCGTTCTTTTTAAATTCTTCGAAGTTTATTAAGTCTTTGTCGGGCATTTATTTGTTTACGATATTAATTACAAGAACAGTTGCTGTCAACAAAAATGAACCAACTGATAATATTATGCTTAGATTTTCCCTAAAGAAGTATCTGGGCTCACCCGGTACAAGAATAATATCTCCGGGCATCAATACCGGGTTTTTCTTCATACCGGATTTTATCTTATCCTCCCACAAAAAATCATTATAATCGATATTAATGATCTGGTCCTTAGAAATATTTAATGTATCATTCTTCAATCTTACTATCCTTATATCATTAAGCATAGCATCTATAGTCGGGCCTCCTCCCAGTGTAATTAGATCTATTGCGGTTGTTCCCTGGGGAATGAGATATTTGCCCGGGCTTTTAACATAGCCCCAAAGGTTTACTTCAATATTCACCTTATCCAGGTCAGCATAATTATAATAATTAGCACCTGATTTTCTCAGTTCCTCAACGCCAATCCTCACGTCATTGCTATCCTGGGCATTGACAAAAACCGGGAAAATAGCGGACAAAGCCACTAAAACGAGAAAATTTCCTACATACCTTTTTACCATATCAGTTAATTTAAATAAATAATACTTACTAAACAATTAATTACTATATTGTAAGATTCCGAATTCCTTCCAGGTTTTCAATCGTGAGGCTAAGCCCCTCGTCGAAATTTACAACCACCTCATAATCCAGTTTTTCCTTTGCCAGATCGATGTCCGCAAATGAGTGTTTAACGTCGCCTTTTCTCGCATCAGCAAAAACAGGCTCAATATCTTTACCCAGCTGGGCATTTATCTTTTTCACAAGCTCAATCAGGTCAATTCTGTCATGACACGCGCAATTGAGCGTATAGCTTCCGTCTATTTCCTTCGTCGCCGCCAGCAGGTTTGCCTTTACCACGTTAGCCACATACGTAAAATCCCTAGACTGCTTACCGTCTCCATATATAACCGGCTGTTTGTCATTCATCATAAGTGTTATGAATTTCGGTATCACCGCAGAATACTGGGAGGTAGGATCCTGCCTCAGTCCAAACACATTGAAATATCTTAAACAAATCGTTTCTATTCCGTATATCCTGTTAAACACCTGGCAATACTTCTCGCCCGCAAGTTTAGACACAGCATAAGGAGAAAGCGGGTTTGGCTCCATAGTCTCTTTTTTAGGAAGTTGGGGGCTGTCGCCATAAACAGATGAAGACGACGCGTAAACAAACCTCTTCACGTTTGCTTTCACCGCGCTCTCGAGCAGATTAAGCGTACCGCTTATATTAACCTCGTTAGTTGTTATCGGGTCTTTTATCGAACGCGGTACCGAAGGAAGAGCGGCTTGATGCAGAATAACATCGACACCGTTTACAGCTTCCTGCACTATGTGGTAACTCCTGATGTCGCCTTCGATGAGGTTAATATCTTTTTCAAAAGGAGAGAGGTTTTCTCTCTTTCCAGTCGAGAAATTATCGATGACATTAACTTCAAACCCCTGTCTTAATAATTCTTCGACGATGTTTGAACCGATAAAACCGCCACCACCTGTTACAAGTACTTTCATATTACGACTCCGGGCATGGCTCCGCCAATTGGCTCACATTTTTTAATTAAAAAAGCCATCTCACTATTGTTATTAAATTTTTTTGCATCATTAGTCTCGTAACTACATATGCATATAAAAAAAAATTGCCACCGGGGAAAACCGCTGATAATCCCTTGTGACAAATTTATAACCCAGATACTCTTCTAAAAGTGATAATATATTCAAAGAAATACACTAATTCTAGTTAATTTATCAAATGTTAATTCTATTTCACTTGAGAAACTGTTTTAAAACTTACTCATCAATCATTAATAATAATTAACATTTAAATAAACGCAGTATAAACTTAAAAGAAAAATACTTAAAATACAAACTAAATATTCTTACTAAAAATTTATTGGATTCATAGTAAAAAAGCTAATAAATTTAGACGAGAATAGCTTTTTCTGTGGAAATTTTAAGATAGGGATTGATAATATTGGGGTATCAATTAGAGTTCTCTAACTCTGTTACGATACCATTGGCGAGCTTATACTTCATATTTGATCTTTCACAAAAAGCTTCTCCATTTTCATCAAATTCCAACTTTTTCCCAGCCTCGCTCACCCAGCCAATTATTTTGGAAGGATTACCTACAACTAATGCAAAATCAGGAACATCTTTGGTCACAACTGCCCCAGCCCCCACAAAAGCGAACCTGCCTACGGTATGCCCGCATACTATCGTGCAGTTAGCGCCCAGTGACGCGCCTTCTTTTATGAGCGTCTTTATATAAAATTTAGAACCAACCTGAGGATATTTGCTCCTCGGATTGATAATATTCGTAAAAACCATAGATGGTCCGCAAAAGACATAATCTTCGAGTTCAACTCCCTCGTACACCGACACGTTATTCTGGATCTTGACGTTATCGCCGATGATGACATTGTTGCCGACGTTCACATTTTGTCCGAGCGAACAAGATCTTCCAATCTTTGAACCGGACTGTATGTGCGAAAAATGCCAAATCTTCGTTCCTTCTCCAATTTCGACGTTATCATCTACCACTGCATATTCATTTACGTAATATTTTTTCTCGTCTGCCATGGTTTTGTTGTTTGTTACCTTAAACTTTTTTCGGATTCTTCGAGTATCTTCAGCACCTCGATCGCGTGCTGACCGTCGGTGAGAGGTTGTTTACCATCCGCCACACATTCAAAGAAATGTTTCTGCTCCTCTTCAAGAGGCATCTTGTTGTCAAACTCTATTACTTCGTAATCATGATCGAACTTTTCCAGCACACCTTCTACTCTCTGAAAACCTTTTTTGTAGTACTTGAGTTTTTCTGCAGGCAGGCTGTCCTCAAAGACAACCATTCCCTTATCGCCTATTACGACTAGCCTCTGCTCTTTGAACGGATGTAACCAGCTGACAAAAATATGAGCCGATACATTATCAGGGTATTTCATAAATGTAAGAGTCGTATCCTCTATTTGGTGCTGAAGGAAACTTGCTCCCCTGGCAAATACTTCCGTCGGGTTATTATCCGTTAAAAATTGTATGACCGATATATCGTGCGGAGCGAAACTCCATAAAATATTTTCTTCACTTCTTATCGTTCCGAGGTTAAGCCTGTTGCTGTATATGTACTGGAGCTTACCAAGCTTTCCTTCTTCCAGCATTTCTTTTATCTTTAGAACCGCGGGGTGATAGAGCAATACATGACCCACCATTAGTATCACGCCCTTATCATTAGCTATTTTTAAAAGCTCCTCCGCTTCGCCGGAAATAAGTGTAATCGGTTTTTCCACCAGAACATTCTTTCCCGCTTCCATCATTTTTTTAGCTATCTCAAAATGTGTCTCTGCCGGAGTAGCGATGATCACTGCGTTTATACTTTCATCAGCTATTACCTCGGAGAGATCAGTGGTGAAATTAATATTGCCGGATATCTTCTTTAGCTTATCCCTGCCGGCTTCATCCGTATCACATACGGTTATGGCAGAATGGTCGAGGAGTTTAGCTGCTGTATTTACATGATTATAGCCCCACTTACCAAAACCCACTATCGCCAGCGTAACGCCTTTCATTTAGTAACCCCTCTTCAATACTTTTTCATAATCGGCTGATGTCATGATGGATACTAGCTCATCGAATTTGACTTTGGGCTCCCATCCGAGGTTAGCTTTAGCCTTAGAAGCGTCACCAATCAGCAGGTCCACCTCCGTCGGCCGGAAGTAATGCGGGTCGATCTCCACGAGCACTTTGCCGGTCTTTTTATCGATGCCTTTTTCGTCGATGCCTTTGCCCTGCCAGTCGAGCTCCATTTCGAGGTGTTTGAAAGTAAGGTCGGCGAACTCTCTCACTGTGTGAGTCTCACCGGTTGCGAGAACATAGTCATCGGGTTTTTTCTGCTGAAGCATGAGCCACATACCCTCGCAGTACTCGGGCGCGTAACCCCAGTCTCTCTTTGCATCGAGGTTACCGATCTTAAGCTTATCCTGGAGGTTGCATTTAATCCGGGCGGCGGCACGGGTGATCTTTCTGGTAACGAAGGTCTCTCCACGTCGCGGTGATTCGTGGTTGAAAAGGATACCGTTGCATGCGAAGAGGTCGTAGGCTTCACGGTAGTTTACGACTATCCAGTAGCCGTATATTTTTGCGACGCCATACGGGCTGCGCGGGTAAAACGGTGTCTTTTCGGTTTGCGGGACCTCCTGCACTTTACCGTAGAGCTCACTGGTAGAAGCCTGGTAAAACTTCGCACTCTTTAAGCCGGTCTCGCGCATCGCATCCAGGAAACGCAGTGTACCGAGCGCGTCAACCTGCGCAGTATAGTCAGGGAGTTCGAACGAGACTTTCACGTGTGACTGCGCAGCAAGGTTATAAATTTCGTCCGGTGCAACTTTTTCCAATATTCTATTCAGATTGCTCGTGTCAACGAGGTCGCCGTAGTGCAGGAAAAGTTTAGCGTCGAGCAGATCCGGATTATTGTATAGGTGGTCCAGCCTGCCTGTATTAAACGAGCTGCTTCTGCGGATTATTCCGTGTACTTCGTAACCTTTTTCCAGCAGTATCTCCGCCAGGTAACTTCCGTCCTGACCAGTGATACCCGATATTAAAGCTTTTTTCATTAATTTAATTGATTATAGAATGTCTCTAAAATAATAAAGATTAACGATTAATTTTATTCATTAACTTGTCCGATATTGTTTTTCCTATGGATAGTGAGGATGTGGCGGCGGGAGAAGGCGCATTACAGACATTTATGCTGTACTCCGTCTCATAAATCACGAAATCATCGATTATATTACCGCCTCTATCACATGCCTGCGCTCTGACCCCGGCGCCTCCATAAGACAGATCGGCAGTAGAAATTCCCGGCATGAAGCGTTTTATGCTCTCCGTAAATGCGTTTTTTGAGAAAGAGCGGTGGATCTCAGCCAGTCCGGTTTTATAATACTTGCGAAAAAGCTTCAGCGCTCCCCTGTATGAAATAAAATCCCACAGTTCTTTCAGATTTATGTCGCTTTTTTTGTAACCCTCCCGGCGGAACGCAGGAACAGCATTCGGACCGGCTTCGGTGCGCCCGTCAATAGTTTTTGTGAGGTGGACTCCGAGGAACGGGAATGCAGGGTCGGGCACGGGATAAACGAGAGAGTTAATCTTTCTCTCTTCTCTTTTTTTCACCCAGAAATATTCTCCGCGGAAAGGCAGTATTTTAATAGAGATGTCGCTTATAAAATATTTCGCGATCACGTCCGAATATAACCCGGCACAGTTTACAACATACTTAGCAGAATAATCTCCCGAGCTAGTCTTAACGGTACAGACATTCCCTGTTTCGATGCCCATAACTTTTGAACCGAAGAAAACTTTTCCGCCTATTTTTACTATGTCATCATAAAGGGCTTTGCACACAAGTTTAAAATCAGTTATGCCGGTGTATGGAATGTAAATTGCTTTTATACCGGTTATGTTGGGTTCACGCTTAGAAAGTTCCTCCCCGGATAATAACTCTATATCGTCGAGCCCGTTTTCTTTACCTCTTTTATATAGATTGTTTAAACGCTCTTCCTCTTTGTCACTTGTAGCAACGATCATTTTACCGCACAGGTCATAGGGGATGTTATTGCTTTGGCAAAAATCCACCATCATAGAATAACCCCTGATGCAGTTTGTGGCTTTCAGGCTGCCCGGTTTATAATAAATTCCCGAATGAATGACATTACTATTATGACCTGATTGGTGACGCGCGATGCCGTTTTCTTTTTCGAGGATACAAATCTTTAGGGAGGGGTCGGATTCAAGGATCTTATAAGCGCCGGCAAGACCTACGATACCGGCGCCAATCACCATAACATCAAAATTGTTCAATTAGCTTTTATCTATAAATTCTTTTATGCTGTCAACTGTGTACTCTATCTGTTCATTCGTCAATTCGGGATATATAGGCAGAGCGAGCGATTTTTCAGCACAAAACTCAGCGACAGGAAAATCACCTTTCTTATTCCCAATATAAGCAAAGCAATCCTGCAAATGGAACGGAACGGGATAATAAATTTCTGTTCCTATCTCCTTCTGCTTCAGATGCTCTCTCAATCCGTCACGGTCTTCGACCCGTATCACATACTGATTGTAGATGTGATATCTCGGAATGTCAGCGCTCCTGTAAACCGCCTTTGGTATAAGGACTTTCTCCGTTTCACTGAACTCTACAACACCTTCACCTGATGCAAGTCCTTTATCCACAAAGAGGCTGGTATAAAGGTCGGCATTGCTCTGACGCTGTTTCGACCATGAGTCAAGGTGCGGGAATTTTACATTAATGACTGCAGCTTGTATCGCGTCGAGACGGAAATTACCGCCGATAATCCTGTGATAATACTTGGGTTTCCCACCATGCACGCGGAGTATCCTGATCTTCTCACCGAGTTCGGCGTCCATTGCAGTGACGAGTCCGCCGTCACCAAATCCGCCGAGATTTTTGCTCGGGAAAAACGAGAAACATCCTACCTCTCCGATCGTCCCGGTGGTCCTTCCGTCCTTGTATTGTGTCCCAATCGACTGCGCGGCATCCTCTATAACAACAAGGTTGTGCTTTTTAGCAATCTCCATTATAGGATTCATGTCCGCGCTCTGTCCGTAAAGATGAACGGGAGTAATCGCTTTTGTTCTTTCCGTAACCAGTTCCTCTATTTTAGAAGGATCGATATTGAACGTAACAGGATCAACATCACAAAAGACAGGTTTAGCGTTAAGACGGCTTACCACACCCGCGGTCGCGAAGAACGAATAAGTCGGGAGAATAACTTCATCACCGGGCTGAATATCGATTGCCATAAGAGCAACGAGCAGGGCGTCCGTACCGGAAGAAACACCTATAGAGGATGTGCATCCGATATATTCATTCATGGTCTTTTCCAGCTTTTCAACTTCAGGTCCCAAAATAAAATACTGACTCTCGGCAACTCTTATTAATGCTTCATCAAGTTCTTTTTTTATCTGACTGTACTGCGCTTTCAGGTCTAATAAAGGTACTTTCATATTTTTGATCAGGCTTTGTAAATTTTTGAGTTCTTAAAATCTTTAAAGGCGTTCCTTGTATCCACTATAAGCTTTGAATGCTTAAGAATGAATTTATGGTCATAGTAAGAATGGTCCGTCGAAAGCAGTACAAGGTCGTACTTACCGAGATTTTCTTTTGTAAGTTTGACGGACTTCTTTTTGAAATTGTATTTTCTTAATTCAGGTATAGACTTTACGAATTCGTCATTATAATCAACCCTTGCTCCGCGCTCCTGAAGGAGTTCAATAAGTTTTAACGACGGGGATTCGCGAATGTCATCCACATTTTTTTTGTAAGCCAGTCCGAGTATCAGTATGCGTGAATTATTTAGCGCTTTCTTATTAACATTCAATGCATCCATTACTTTAGCAATAACATAGTGGGGCATGTTAGTATTGATTTCACCCGCAAGCTCGATAAACTTAGTTGCGGTCTCATACTCTCTTGCCTTCCACGTCAGGTAAAACGGGTCGATAGGGATACAGTGCCCACCGAGACCGGGACCCGGATAGAAAGGCGTATAACCGAAAGGCTTTGTTGACGCGGCATCTATCACTTCCCAAACATCAATATCCATTTTATCGAATACAGTTTTAAGCTCATTAACGAGAGCGATATTTATCGATCTATAGATATTTTCCAACAATTTCGTTGCCTCAGCAGCTTTAGTAGAAGAGACGGGAACAAGCTTGTCAATTACTTTACCGTATATAAGAAGCCCAAGTGAGAGACATTTTTTTGTAACGCCGCCTATAACCTTTGGAATAGTGGATGTTACAAAGTTAGGATTGTTAGGGTCTTCCCGTTCCGGTGAAAAGCAGAGAAAGTAATCCTTACCTACTTTCAATCCTGTCCTGGCGAATATTCCAAGCAGGAGCTCATCCGTAGTACCGGGGTATGTCGTGCTTTCAAGTGAAATGAAATGACCGGGGCGAAGGTATCTAGCTATCTCCTCGGCAGTCTGAACAACGTATTTCATATCAGGTTCCCTGTTCTTATCGAGCGGTGTAGGAACACAGATAATAATAGCATCGACTTCACCGAGCTTAGCAAACTCTTTAGTAGCAGACAGCATATCGCTTTCGACGGCAGACTTAATGCTTTTACCGGGTATGTGTTTTATATAGGACTTCTTGTCTTTATTAATACTTGTTACCTTGCTCTCATCGAGATCGAAGCCTATGGTCTTAATTCCCTTTTGCGCAAATTCAAGCGCTAGGGGCAGACCGACATATCCCATGCCGATTATACCGACTTTGAATTTATTGTTTTTGATTTTTTCTTTTAGTTCTGACATTTAAATGATTTTATTCATAAATCTTTTCAAGAAGCTTGACTTCCCCGGGGCTAAGCACAACATTCAGAGACATCGAGAGTTCATAAATATTAATAGTGAGCTTGTAATTTCCTCTCAACTCGGTAACGATACCCTCCATACCGCTGAAGACGCCTCCGGTGATCTTTACCAGATCCCCCTTCTTTACATTCGAATTTTCGATCTTAAAGCGCTCCGGAGCCTGAAGTGAAAGTTTAATGTTATTAATCTCCTTTTCGGAAACTACAGCCGGTCTTTTCATATAAAAGATATATCTCAATGCTCCAATGGTATCGGCAATCGCCCGTTTTCTTTCCGCCTCATTGGCATGAACAAAGACGTAACCACTAAACATTGGAATGGTAATCTTTTTTTTACGATCGGACCACTTCCTTATTGTAATTATTAACGGCAGGAATGTTTCAATTTCCTTTGCCAGGATCTGCTCATAAACTTTTTTTTCGTATCTCGGCCGTGTCTGGACCACATACCAGTTACGTTCACTACTCTCCGTCATTTAAAAAATCTATTTAATAAAAAGCTCACAAGATAGGCAGTAAAAATTACGGTTACTATATATAATACAATTACTTTAAGACCGTTCTTAGACAGTTTGTAGCCAAAATACCTTTTCCTGTATCCACAGTTGGAGCAAAAATAGTATCTGAATTTAAATCTCTTAAGTAACTTTTCGAATGTGTTTTCGGATCGCGACTTTTTTAAAGTAGCAAGGGTATGGCATTGTGGACACCTAAGGAACTCTATATGTCTTTTTACAAATAAACTTCGCAAATTTACAATAAATAAGTTATTTTAAAAATAATCTATTTATATTTCTTTTTACAGGAAAAAGAGGCAACAAGAGAATTGAAACCTTTTCCGGCTATTTAAGTCATAACGAGTAAATAATCGGAATGAATGGAAAAATTCATAATTGTCGCTTCAACATTTATAATTTTGCTATTTATTATACTGATAAAACAAAAAAATAACTAAATAATATAGGAGATCACAAAATGCATGATCTAATAGAAGGAATGATCCCAGTAATTGCCATAATCTTCACATTTGGTATCCCGGGACTGATCATATTCTACTACATCTACATGAAGCATAAAGAAAGAATGCGCATGATGGAGAAAGGGCTTACGGCTCAGGATATGAAGGCATTCTACATAGAATCCGAGAAAAAGCCGAGAAATCCGTATTCGGCATTGAAATGGGGTATCTTATTCCTGTTCGTCGGTCTGGGTATATTCATCTCGAACATTATTTATTACCAGTATGACTTCGATGAAGGTCTGGGCTTTGGAATAACGATAACATTTGCCGGCTTAGGGTTCTTACTGTACTATTCTATAGTATCGTCGAAGCTGAAAAAGGAAGCCCAGAAAATTTCGGAAACCAATTAAAAGAGGAAGAGAGATGAAACGGGTAATATTTATACTAACAATATTGATAGCAGGAGCCGCGCTTACAGGGTGCGGATCCCGCTTTGAAAAATCCGAGACGCAGGAATTCAGCCCATCGGCAGAAGGTAAATCGAAGATCAGGATAGAGAACGTCAATGGCGAGGTAAAGGTGTTCAAAACCGAGGAAGATAAAATAAGAATAATAGCAAAGATGACGACCCGCGTAAGAAGAAGAGACCTTGATAAACCGATCAAAGATATAAGCATAAACATCGACGAAAGCGGGAACGAAATAATAGTGCAGACAGACATGCACGACGTCAAGGATGGCTTCACTATTTCATTCGGGAATAAAAGGTCGGTGGATTACATAGTATATGTGCCGGCGAGGTTTGAGGTGAATATAAATAATGTCAGCGGAAACGTCGAGGCAAGAGACATAGAGGGTGACGTTAATATAGACCTGGTGAACGGTAATATAAATCTGGATAATATCTCCGGCGCCATCACGACGGAGCTTATAAACGGAAACACAAGCTGTGAAATATACTCGACGAAAGGAATAACATTCTCGACTATAAACGGCAAGATAACACTGAAATGCCCGGAAGACCTGAACGCGAAGATATACGCGGACGTATCCAATGGGAAGGTGGTGACAGACGAGCTGGAGTTTACTAATTCCTATAAGGAGAAGGATCATCTTTCGGGGAATCTCGGTGACGGAGCCGCAGACATAAGGCTCGAAACGATCAATGGAAGGATAACACTCGGCAGGATAGAGAACAAGCTTACCAGCTCGGCAGGAGATAAATCGAAAGAAGAAGTATATATGCTGATGAAAGAGAACTATGAGAAGGCTAAGTCAGAGATGGAAAAGGCAGAAGAGGAGTTTAAAAAGGCAGAGGAGGAGTACTTAAAAGGAATGGATTCGATACAGAGTATGCCGCGTGACAGCGTGAAGACGGACAGCGTTAAAACATTATAAAGTAAATCGGACAGCGCAGGCGCGTGCCAATGCAATCGGAGACAGAAATAATAAATAAACTGGTCAGGGGAGATGAAGCCGCTTTCAGGGATTTCATCGAGGAGTTTAAGGATAAGGGATATTCGTTAACGCTCAAGATCCTTAAAAATCCCGACGAAGCGGAAGATTCCCTCCAGGACGCGTTCATTAAATTTTACAGAGCTTTGATCCACAATCAATTCCAGGGTAAATCAAAGCTCTCGACTTATTTCTACACGATCGTGTATAACACGGCGCTCGATCATTATAAGAAGAAGAGAAAAGTATCTTTTAGCATGATCTCGATAGACGTAAACGATTCAAATTTTAAAGACGGGGATGAGCTGACACCCGCATTCAGACAATCCGAGATAGACAGGAACGTTCTCCCGGAGTCAGTCGATGCAAATACGGATAAGGTGATCTCAGCGAGCGAAATCCAAGGAATCATTAATGATTATATAGAGAATATCCCGGAGCAGTATTCGGTGATACTAAACATGTTCTACATAAACGAACTTTCACATAAGGAGATCTGCGACATTCTAAGTCTGCCGCTCGGAACCGTAAAGAATAGGATATTCAGGGCAAAGGAAAAGATAAAGGAGCTTATACTCAGGAGATATACGGAAGATGAAATTTTACAATACATTGATTAGTTTATTTTTATTTATAATTAACTTATATTTAAATAATGTCGGAAGGCAAGAAAAATATGGACCTCTATTTCGATGAAAAGCTAAAGAATGCTCTAAAGGGTAGACCTTCAGAGTATTTCTCGAACAACCTGATGCATAAAGTATCACAGGAGATACAATTTGCGCAGGAAGACAAGAAGACTGAAAAAGTGACATTCAAGCTAATGGGAAGCATAGCGCTTGTCATGATAGGATTGACAATTGCATTTGGATTTTTCTTTGCCAGATCCACACCCGATACAACTGCAGAGACCTCCATGATCGAGGATTTCACAATTACTATTAATAAGATCCTCTATGATATACAGTCTGCAATCGGTGTCACATTCGACGTACAGACTATCTTATTCGTTCTGACACTGCTTCTCATCATAGCGGTATTTACCGCTTCGGATAAATTTATTTTCAAGAAAAGATAAATCAGGTTTTTTAAATTTTATTCCTTATACAGCCCGCTATCAGCGGGCTTTTTATTTTTGAATACCGCAAATTTTAATTTTAAAACCCTTATATTTCACATATTATCGGTAATAAAATCCATCTCACATGACGGGAAATTCAGAAGATTTCTTAAATCCTAAATTCGGTTTTACTTATGCCGACCTCTACGATACTGCCCGGCTAAAGGACCTCAATGATTCCTTTCACTCCTACTTTAAAGAACAGGACAATGAAAAATTTCTGGAATTTAAAAAATATGCGGATGCGCGAGGTGAAGGATACGCAAATCCCGATGTTTCCAGGATTCTCATAGAGTCTGCTACTTTCCTTTCGGGGTTTTTGGGCGAGCTTTTCCAGATAGACGCTCACCTGGACAAACTGCTCTACGAAACTAAGTACGAATACGACGTCCTGGCATTTAAGAAAGATTTTGTACAGAAAGAGATAACCAGAAAATATAAAGATAAAGATCCGGATTCCTATGATTGGGATGAATTGCAATCGTTTGTGAACGAGGTTAAATCCGCGGGGTTTGGTGAACTGGATTTCGCGAAAGATGAGGAGAAAAACACCGCAACATTCGCGCAGGCAATCGTAGAGATGGAAAAGAATTACAGATGGTTTTACGAGGGAGACAAATTCGCACCGGAAAATTTTACAATACCCGACGACGTAAAGCAAAGAACCGAAAATTTACTGAACAAACTCAAGCAGGATAACCTGATTCCCGAAGCTCCCGAGCTGGAGAATCTGAGACTTATATTACAAAAAATAAAAGACTGGCTATTTGTAAAATACAGCAAAGATCCATCTGCAAAAAAATGGATATCTTACTTCGACCCTAAGAAAACGGATTATGATCACCTGGTCGAATACATAACACCTGATGAATCGCTGCCTAACCTGATGGACAATCACGAAGACCATTTCCGGCAGAGGGACGGATTTAAACTAAACGATTTTCCGCGCACGGAGCGCCAGCTTCTTAACCAGGTGGACTATTGTATGTATTGCCATGAGCGCGAAAAAGATTCCTGCTCGAAAGGTCTCACCGACCGCATGGGCGCACTGCAAAAAAATCCTCTCGGCAATACACTCCACGGCTGTCCACTGGAAGAAAAGATCTCGGAAGTTCATGTCCTTCGGAGAGAGGGGTATCCCCTTGCCGCGTTTTCATTAATACTGATCGACAATCCCATGTGCCCGGGAACGGGACACCGTATCTGTAATTTCTGCATGAAGGGATGTATATTCCAAAAACAGGAACCGGTCAATATACCATTAATTGAAAGCTCCATACTGAGAGAGGTACTTGCATTACCCTACGGATTTGAACTTTATCACCTGCTGACAAAATGGAATCCGCTAAACGTAAAATCACCGTTCGAAAAAAGCTATAATGGAAAGAACGTGCTGGTCACAGGTTTGGGTCCCGCCGGATATACATTATCACATTATCTGCTTAATGAAGGCTTTGGTGTTGTCGCAGTCGAGGGATTAAAAGTGGAGCCAATCTTTGAAGAATACACATTAAACGACAAATCCCGATCCGTACCCAAACCTGTGAAATTCTTTTTCGATGAGATACACAGACCGCTCGATACGAGGGTGTTGCAGGGATTTGGCGGGGTAAGCGAATATGGTATTACGGTGCGATGGGACAAAAACTTCCTTTCGGTAATTTACTTATCTCTTTGCAGGAGAAAGAATTTCAAATATTATGACGGTATAGATTTCGGAAGTTCGATGACAATAGCTGACGCATGGGAGTTCGGCTTTCATCATGTGGCTCTGGCTGCAGGAGCGGCTAAACCGACGATCATCAATGTAAAGAATAATCTTATAAAAGGTGTGCGCAAATCTTCAGACTTCCTGATGCAGTTACAGCTGACAGGAGCGCAAAAGGAAAATAATTTTGCGAGCCTGCAAGTACAGTTGCCTGCTATAGTGATAGGCGGTGGATTAACGGCAATAGACTGTTCGACAGAACTGCTTGCTTATTACCCTGTGCAGGTGGAGAAGATACTCGCCAGATATGAAAAGATCTCCTCCGAAAAAGACGAGCGATATTTCTGGAAACAGTATTCTGAAAGTGAGAAGGAGATCATAAAGACATTCATCGAACATGCAAAGATCGTCAGGGAAGAAAAAGCCAAAGCGGAAGCCGAAGGAAGACACCCGGATCTAACCTCACTGGTCAGAGAATGGGGCGGTGTAAAACTTATTTACAGGAAACGGCTCAATGACGCACCTTCATACAGGGAAAACCATGAAGAGATCATCGAAGCGCTCGAGCAGGGTGTGCAATTTGCAGAACTTCTCTCGCCATCGGAGTTCGTAAAAAATGATAACGGCGCTGTAGAGTCGGTGGTTTTCGAGAAACAGGAAGCAGTGTTTAACGAAGAAAAGAACCGTTACTCATTTAAAGGAACGGGAGAAAGTATAACGATCCCGGCTAAAACAGTTATTGTGGCAGCGGGTACTTCCGCGAATATGATCTATGATGACGAACATCCCGGCACGTTCGAACTCGATGAATGGAAAAGCTACTATAAACCCTTTACAGCAGAGATCATAAATGGAAAAGTCGAATTGAAACCGGCGGAAGACAAATCGGAAGCGTTTTTTACATCATATAATAATGAAGGAAAACTAGTGTCGTTCTTTGGCGACAGCCATCCGCATTATTACGGAACTGTTGTAACGGCTATGGCATCGGCGTCTCACGGCGCGCCACACATAAAAGCACTTTTTAAAAATGAACTCGAGGAGCTGGACAATTCACCGGAAGCTGTTAAACAAAGGGCTGAGATACATGATTATTTTTCGACAATGCTGGATTCAAATCTAAGAGTAACGGTAAAGTCCGTCAAGAAGCTGAACGATAAATATACAGAGCTGGTCATTAATGCTCCGCTGATGTCGGATAAATTCCGTCCGGGACAATTCTTTAAACTGCAAAACTATGAATGCACAGCGGGGAAACTGAACGGGTCATTGCTTACATCCGGAAACCTCGCGCTATTCGGGTGCGGAGCGGATCCTGCAAATGGAACTATAACGCTGATAGTAGATGACCACGGCGTCTCTTCACACATAGCATCATCATTAAAAGAGGGAGACAGGGTATTTCTTTCAGGTCCGGGGGGTTCTCCGCTGGATATTCCGAAGGGAAAAACGGTGCTTCTTGCCGGAGAAGACTTTGGCAACCCCGCGCTTATCCCCGTTCTGAAAGAACTAAAGGAAAACGGGAACAAGACACTGCTGTTTGCTTACTACCGCGATTCATCGGACGCAATTAAAGTCGAAGAGCTCGAAGAGCTTGCGGACCAGATCGTCTGGTGCTACTCTGAAGGAGGTGAGGTACTTCGAGGAAGGAATGAAGATCTTACCTGTAACGCAGACATCGGCGAATGTATGAAGAATTACGTCACCGGAAATTTAGGCGGACGCAAGAAAATCGAATTCAATGACGTTTCTTCTATAATAGTGATCGGTTCGCCGGATTTTCTGGATGAAGTAAGAAATGCGAAAAAAGAGCTTAAAGATTATTTCGGTGAAGTGGCATCGCTCGGAAGCGTAAACTCTCCAATGCAATGTATGATGAAGGGGGTCTGCGCGGATTGTATGCAAAGATTGGTCGATCCCGAAACAGGTGAAGAGAAATTCGTTTATTCATGTGCCGAGCAATTCCAGGACCTCGACTGTATCGACATCGAAAATCTGAAGGAAAGGCTTACGCAGAATTCTGCAATGGATAAGGTTAACCTGGAATACTTTAGATTAATATCCGATGGGAAGACACTTCAGCCTGTGAAGTAACTCAAGAACAGATCAAACGCGCCTTTAATAAGTATAAAAGTAGCGATCACTCCCCCCACCGCTCCCCCAAGGTGGGCTTCATGCCCGATATTTCCGAGACGGGTCTTCATTCCATACAGCGAAAATCCGATCCATAAAACCGCAAACAGGTATGCAGGCATAGGTACGAACAATACATATATCTGGCTTGTTGGATCGAAGATTATATATGAGAAAACAATTCCCGAAACCGCTCCCGACGCGCCAACTGCCACATATGTCGGGTCATTCCTTTTCAGGAGTATGGTGAGTACCGAACCGGTGAGAAGACTGATCATATAGATTAAAAAGAAGTAGAGGCTCCCCTCCAGTCCGCCGTACACTTCGTTAAAGAATCCTTCAAGCGTAACTCCAAATGTAAACAACGCGAACATATTAAAAAATAAGTGCATGAAATTGGCATGAAGGAATGCAGACGTCACCATCTGGTAGTACCTATGCTGGTGAACTATCTGGTAGGGCCACTCGGCGAACCGCTCGAAGTAGATAGGATTTGAATACAGCGCCCATAGCGAAATGGAGACGTTAGCAAAACACAATGTGAGTGTTACCGGGGCGTCAGTTAAGTTTATTCCCAAATTAGTTTAATATTTTTTTGATTATTCCGGGACCTCTATAAATAAATCCTGTATAGATCTGCACCAGACCGGCACCGTTTCGCATCTTATCATCGAAATCATCTCTGCCGAAAACTCCTCCCACGCCGATCAGTACCATTTTGCCTTTTTCATTTTGTAAATTCAATTCATTTAATTTTTTTAATACGGCATCGGCTTTTCTTTTTAAGGGCTGTCCGCTTAACCCCCCCGATTCGTTTATTCCGGAGGTAAGACCGTCACGTGCGATGGTCGTATTGGTCGCGATTATCCCTGTAAGTCCGCTCTTATATGCAAGCCTATACACATCATCTATGCCATCGTCTTCCAGATCAGGTGCGATCTTCAGGAAGATGGGTTTTTCAGCAACGACATACTTGCCGGCTAATTCCCTGTTGAGATTCATTAATTGCGCAAGGAGTTCATCGAGATGCTCTTCTTTATGGAGCTCTCTCAATTGCTCGGTGTTCGGTGAGGAGATGTTAATAGTAAAGTAGTCCGCAACATCAAATAATATGTGCATGCATTTAATGTAATCGTCCTTGGCATTTTCCAGCGGAGTGGTCTTGTTCTTGCCAATGTTTACGCCGATGATGAAATCTTTGTCAAGTTTTCTCCGGGCAGAGAGGATATTTTCTCTGAGCTTTTCCGCTCCAACGTTATTAAAGCCGAGGCGGTTGATCAGGGCATTGTCTTTTCTAAGGCGGAAAATACGGGGCTTGTCGTTCCCGGGTTGTGGGAGCGGTGTAACAGTGCCAACCTCCACGTGCGAGAAGCCGAGCGCTTCCCACGCTCTAACCGCGACAGCGTTCTTATCGAGACCGGCGGCGAGACCGAGCTTGTTACGGAATTTTAATCCGGCAATTTCGATAGGTCCTGTTTCCCCCGGATTATAGAGCATCCGGAATAACGGGTATAAAAATGTCATGCGTGACATGAACCACATCGTGAGATTGTGGACCTTCTCGGCATCAAAAGAAAATAATATGGATCTTATTATCGCGTACATGCTAAAATAAAAAAGTCCTTGAATTGCCTTCAAGGACTCTAAAATGTTCTGATGTTTTTATTTTCATCATCTTTGTCGGAGCGGTCCCGCTCAAGCGGGACGACCCCCATATTCTTTATTTAATAAAGAATATTTCCTTTGTCGGAGCGGCAGGATTCGAACCTGCGACCCCCAGTTCCCAAAACTGGTGCGATAACCGGACTACGCTACGCTCCGTATTACGCCGCAGATTTTTGCCTGCGAACTACCAAAATAACAATAACTTTATACTTTTACAATGGACTTTAATCCACAAATTTAACGCCTGTAGCCTCTATTTCGTAAGTCTTATCCTTTTTCGTTATCTCGTCCTTAGGATTTGCTGATTCTTCATTATAGTGCTGTTCTTCTTCCTCGGAAAATTCTTTAACTACGAATTTACCTGTAATTAAAGCGTTCTTCCCGGCGTTTCCCTTAGGAACAAAGAACTCATGCTGTGTTACGACCCTTACACTATTGTCTCCTTCGGAGATTACCATCCAGCATCCCATCATCGTGCATACCTCGGAAACATATCCCTTTACGGTTATCTCCTGTCCATTGTACTTTTCTGCGCTGGCGATCACTTCAGTAAACTCTACGGCTGAACTGCCATCGAAGTCCTGCCCATAAAGCATTCCTTCTTTGGTTTCCGTGCCTACAGGATCATCATCGGAAGATTTATTCATTTTCATGTCATGGTTCTGAGCGTTTACACTTGTGCTCATCATAACTGCCAGCACAAAAGCAAAGAATACCTTTACTAAATCTTTCATGTAACTATTATAATTAATTTTTAAAAATCTATTCTTCTGCCTTGCAGAATATGTTGTAAACTTTTTCTATTGGAGAATCAGGCTTTATCGGCTTGTTCTTCTCTTCGTAATCCACAGCTTTCTTTTTACCGTCAACGTAGGTTACCTCAACATCTTTTAAAGTGTATCTGTTTTTACCGCAGAAAAGGTAAAGCGAGTTAACAGCGGATTTCATCAATTTGCCGTCTCCATCTTTCAGCTTTTCTTTGTAAACTGTCTTTATCCATACTATAGTTGTGTCGCCTTCCGTACTAACCGTAACCGAATCATAGTAATATTCTTCGGTGGAATTGCTCAGCACCAGCTTCCACCTATCGTCATTATCCTGCGCTTTTGCTCCAGAAAAAGAGCCTGAGGCAATTAGTATGCCTAGAACAAATAAATGTAAATATATAAGTTTAACTCGTTTCTTCATAAATCTCCTCTTATTGTAAAATATTTTATCTGATTCGTAAAATCAATTTACTTACAATGCATATTGATTATTTGTTCCACGGTATCATACTCAAATCCCCTCGAAGCTAAATATTTAAAACACTTATTCCGCTTATCAAATTCATCTTTATACTTAACTTTTTTCACGTATTTCTTCAACAGCTCCTCCGCCTTTTGAAGCTCCATTTCAGGTGAATAATTTTCGGTGATCGTCTTTACTATCGTCTCCTTATCTATCCCGCTCTGGAATAGCTTCTTCTCGACCATCTTCCTGCCTATTGGCTTTCTGGCAACTTTGTTCTCGATAAGCTGTTTTGCGAACTCCTCATCATTAATATACTTTAGCTCCTCAAGCCACTTTATTACTTTGTCGATCGTCCTATCGGGAATCTTCTTCGTTTTAAGTTTCCTGCTTATCTCTCTCCTGCTTCTCTGCCTGTAAGAAAGATAATTATATGCTACCTTCTTCGCGTAATTATACGAATCATAGTCCTTCATTTCTTTGATCTGCCTGGCCTCGAGCATATCACCGCGCCTGAGCCCGTATTTTAATATCGTATCATCATACAGGGCGAACATATACTCCCCATCCACATAAAAATTGTAGCGGTTCTTATCCTTCCTTTGCTGTTCTATACCTGTTATCTTCATACCTAAATAAAAAGACTGTTAATCTCCCCGAAGATTAACAGTCTGATTTGAATATGTTTCTATACTTCTTACCCGTTTGCTTCAGCTTTCTCTTTAGCTTTGGTTTCCTTCTTCTCTTCTTTCTTTTCCTCTTTATGGACACCATTAGTGCTTGGCTCAGGGAGGATACCCATGGCTTCCTTCACCTTAGATAATATCTCTTCGAAAAGCTCCGGTGTGTCCTCGAGAAGCTTCTTCAGTCCGTCTCTGCCCTGTACCCTGTAATCTTCATAAGTAAACCATGCTCCGCCCTTCTTTATTATTTCCTTGGTAACAGCCAGATCTATAAGGTCACCGGACCTGGATACACCCTCGTTATACATAATGTCAAATTCCACCTCCCTGAACGGAGGCGCAACCTTGTTCTTTACAACTTTTATTCTTGTCCTGTTTCCTATAGTCTCTGTGCCGTCCTTTATCTGCCCGATCCTTCTTATATCCATTCTAACCGATGCATAGAATTTCAGCGCCTTACCGCCCGTTGTCGTTTCCGGGCTTCCGAACATCACGCCGATCTTATCTCTTAATTGATTGGTAAATATCAGAACGACTTTTGATTTTGCTACAGCGGCTGTGAGTTTCCTCAATGCCTGTGACATAAGCCTCGCCTGCATACCCATCATCGAGTCTCCCATTTCACCCTCTATCTCTGCTCGCGGTGTGAGCGCGGCTACAGAGTCAACTATGATCACGTCGAGTGCGTTGCTTCTCACCAGCGTTTCGCAGATCTCGAGCGCCTGTTCACCGTATTCCGGCTGAGAAATAAGGAGGTTGCTTACATCCACACCAAGCTTTTGAGCGTAGGATGTGTCAAGAGCATGCTCGGTGTCTATGAATGCAGCCATTCCCCCCTTCTTCTGAGCCTCGGAGATTATGTGGAGACAAATCGTGGTTTTACCGGAAGACTCCGGACCGTATATTTCTATTATTCTGCCCCTCGGGACACCGCCTACTCCTAAGGCGGCATCCAGGGAAATTGAGCCGGTCGAGATCGAGTCTATCTTTCTTACCGGTTGATCGCCTAATCTCATTACGGAACCTTTTCCGTGTTCTTTCTCGATCTGCTCGATCGCCATTTCGAGGGACTTCTTTTTTAGGTTGTTGTCGTCTGCCATGATTGATAATTATTTTTTTAAAAATCGCGTAGAAACCCCAGCTTAAGATCCTGTATATAGGGCTTGGTATATTTATAATCAAACACTGTAACTACATAAACATCAAGGTGGTTGGATTGATATTCCATAATTATCCTATTTGCAAGATCGCTTTCATAGCCTAACTCGTCTATAGAAGCCATCCCTATTTCACTATAACCGCAGCTCATTTCCCCCACCAAAAAATCCAAATCATATCCCTCATAAACTTTTATTTCATTATAGGGAGTAAAATATTCATCATTTTCATTTTTGAGAGAAAATGAAATATAAGCTTTACTGTAAGAACCGTTTCTATCCAGATTCTTAAAACCAAATAGGAATGTATGAATGTAACTTTCTTCGTTTTCTATTATAAGCGTATCTGTTTTTACTGGATAAAGGGTTCCTATCTCCATTATATAACCCTCTTCTGATTTTGTATATTTAAATGTATCATTATATACTGTTTTGTCCACAATCAGAAAAATTATATTATCCTGTAGGCTGCCACTTGTATCTGTTTGGCATATTCCAGGGGAATATAAGGAAAATAATAGTATCGTTATGATATAAATCCTAATCAATGTACTTTTTTGAAGACCCGAAATTTAATTCTGCTTCAACGTAATTTATTTTTATGATTATTGCAATACCAAAATACCATAAATTATTAAGGTCATGCGGTTGATTAATAAATCTAGAAAAATCATAATTCTATAATAGAATTTATTCGAAGTAATATACAATAGATATATCTTTTAAGCGGGGCTTCACATTATTATAATCTAAAACATAAATAAAATAATCTAATGTTACCACCGGATCAAATTTAGCCTTTATGAGAAATATACCTTCCATAAGAGAACTGTCCCTAGCTTTTATTGAATCAACAAGCTCCTCATAATAATTTGAATAAGTCCTTTCAAGCACATACTCGGAATCCAATCCACCCAAAAATTCAATTACATTTTCGCTGGAAAAATATTCTCCCTCTTGGGGAATGAGTTTACCTATTATTAATACTCTTCTAGCCCCAATTCCTCTTTCATAATGCGCATCTAATTTGAATTTGGTATAATATAAAGGTCTTCCGTCTGAACCGGGAACTTCTGTCTCTTCCACGGGAAACACTTCTTCATATTCTATTATTTCCCGGAGATTATCACTCTGTGAAAAACAAATAGACGGAACCACAATCAGGAATAGCGATATAAAAATAAGGGTTCTCATAACAATTCTTTTATAGGATTTGAAGTAACCTAATATTTCCAGAGGATTATTGCAATACAAAAATACCATAAATTCATAGGGTAAGCAAAAAAGCCAATTACTTGAAAGCAATTGGCTTGAAAACAATGACTTATTTATCTTATGAGCAGCCGCTCGTGCCTCTCTACGAGTCTACTACTCGAAGAGTCGTAGACCGCAGGTCACTCTTTAATTATGAGCAGCCGCTTGTACCGCCGCATGTCACACATTTAAGGCACGTTCCGTTCCTTACCATTGTGTTGCTTCCGCACTCCGTACAGATGTCACCGGTATAACCTTTGAGCTTGGCTTCTTCTGACTTGGACATTCCATTCGTACCGTTTTGTGAAACTGCTGTCTTTTTTGCAATAGGTTTTATCTTTACTTCAGGTGAATCCGGTTCCATATTTTTGATATGAAGCTCGGGGTCGTCATTCACCTGGCTCATCGGTATCTCATCTACTATCTTCTCGCTGTAAACTTCTTCTTCATCGAAGTCCTCTTCCACGTCGGAGCTCTTGCTTCCGGATATCGAAAGAATATCTATTCCTTTGTTGAGCTTTGCTTCATCGGTAAAATGAGCAAGGTCGGTTCTTCCGAGATATGTTACAGCCAACTCCCTGAATATATAATCAATGATGGAAGTCGACATCTTTATCTTGTCATTGCCCATTACAATACCGTTCGGCTCGAACCTGGTGTAAACGAAGGCGTCTATGAATTCCTCTAACGGTACGCCGTGCTGTAGACCCAGCGATATCGAGATAGCGAAGCAGTTCATCAAACTCCTGAATGCCGCGCCTTCCCTGTGCATGTCAATGAATATCTCTCCCAGCTGTCCGTTCTCGTATTCACCCGTCCTGATATAAACAGAATGGTTTCCGATCTTTGCTTTCTGCGTATATCCTTTCCTTCTGAATGGAAGTTTCCTTCTCTTTGCGATGTACCTGTGAATTATCTTCTCTGCAACTTTTACTATGTCGTTGTTATTTTTAACGATCTCTTCCGCTATTTCCATTACTTCATCGTCGTAATCACCGTCATCGGTTATCGAATTCAACGGCTGTGACAGCTTAGAGCCGTCCCTGTAGAGCGCGTTTGCCTTCAGGCACAGGTTCCATGACATCATGTAAGCAGTCTTCATATCCTCGACCGATGCCTCATTAGGCAGGTTAATGGTCTTGGATATTGCGCCTGAGATAAATGACTGAGCCGCCGCCATAAGCCTGATGTGTGCGCCGGCTTTGATATATCTCGAACCTTTCTTACCGCATTTGTTCGCGCAGTCGAATACCGCGTAGTGCTCCTCTTTTAAATGAGGGGCGCCTTCGACGGTCATTGCACCGCACACGTAATCGTTGGCTTCCTCCACCTGCTCCCTGCTGAATCCCAGCGCTGTCAGTATGTTGAAGTTAGGATCGTCCAGCATGTCCTCGGAGAATCCGAGCACGTTCTTGCAGAATCCTGCGCCGAGCGACCACTTATTGAATGCGAAATTTATATCGAATACAGACGGAAGTGATTTTTCTATCTGCTTTATTATTTCCTTCGTAAATCCTTTTTCCAGCAGAGTGCCTGCGTTAATGTGCGGACAGTCTACCAGTGTTCCGTGTCCTTTTGTATATTTTACAATGTCGTCGATCTCTTTTTCATTGTAGCCCAGCTTCTTCAGTGCGGGAGGTACGGATTCGTTGATGATCTTAAAATATCCGCCGCCTGCCAGCTTTTTGAATTTCACCAGCGCGAAGTCCGGTTCGACACCCGTAGTATCGCAGTCCATTAACAGACCGATTGTTCCCGTAGGAGCAATCACCGTAACCTGCGCATTCCTGTAGCCGTACTTATCGCCCAGTTCAAGAGCGAGGTCTGATGCGTCCCTTGCCGCCTTTAGCAGTTCTTCCGGACAGTATCTTTTGTCTATTCCCATCGGGAATATTGTCAATCCTTCGTAATCTTTCTCTGCGAGATTATATGCCGCGCGTCTGTGATTTCTCACTACCCTCAGCATGTTCTCTTTATTATCCTCGTATCTCGGGAATGCGCCAAGCTCCTTAGCCATCTCAGCAGAAGTAGCATAAGATGTCATGTGGAGTATCGCCGTTATTGCGCCCGTTATCGCGAGAGCGTCATTGGAATCATAAGGAATACCTTTCCTCATTAATAGAGCGCCCATGTTCGCGTAGCCAAGTCCGAGCGTCCTGTACTCGTATGAAAGCTGTGCGATCTCCTTGCTTGGAAATTGCGCCATGAGTACGCTGAGCTCGAGCACTACCGTCCATAGCCTCGTCGCATGACGGAATTTGTCTATCTGGAACTCTTCCGAATCGTCGTCATAAAATTTCACCAGGTTCAGCGATGCAAGGTTACACGCGGTATCATCCAGGAACATGTATTCCGAACACGGATTCGATGCTTTAATTTCTCCGCCTGCCGGGCATGTATGCCACTCATTAATAGTAGTGTGGAACTGTATTCCCGGGTCTGCGCATGCCCACGCGCTAAACGCTATCTGGTCCCATAATTCCTTTGCGGGGATAATCTTGTACGGCTTTGGATCCCGCTTTTCGGCTTCGGCTTTTTCAAGCTCTACTCTCCAATAGAGGTTCCAGTCCTCATCGTTCTGGACTGCCTCCATAAACCCGTTGGTTGCTCTTATGCTGTTATTCGAGTTCTGACCCGACACGGTAGCATAGGCTTCCGAGTTCCAGTCTGTATTATAGACGGGAACATGAATCTCCTTATGACCCAGCTTAGCAAGCTGAACCACTCTCTCTATATAGTTTACGGGAATATGAGCTTTTTTAGCCTCGGCGATGGCTGCCGCCAATTGCTTGTTCTTCTTCCTGTCGAAAAGGTCGTTTTCGGGATGACCCGCGTGACAGGCTTTCATTATCCTGTTAAGGTGCACGTTTAGAGACTTTGAGCCGGCTACGAGTGCCGCTACCTTTTGCTCTTCCTTCACCTTCCAGTTAATATACTCTTCTATATCCGGATGGTCCATGTCGAGAGTGACCATCTTTGCAGCACGTCTTGTTGTACCGCCGGATTTTATTGCCCCCGCGCTCCTGTCTCCTATTTTCAGGAACGACATTAAACCGGACGACTTACCGCCGCCGCTAAGGGGTTCACTGTCTCCTCTTATTGCAGAAAAATTCGATCCCGTACCGGAACCGTATTTGAATAACCTTGCTTCCCTCACCCACAGGTCCATTATACCGCCTTCATTCACCAGGTCATCGCTGACCGATTGTATGAAGCATGCGTGTGGCTGCGGATGTGTGTAAGCGTCCTCTGATCTTTTCAGTTCACCTGTCTCTGCGTCCACATACAGATGTCCCTGCGCCGGACCTTTGATTCCATAAGCCCAGTTCAATCCTGTATTGAACCATTGAGGTGAATTCGGGGCGGAGAACTGCATCGCGAGCATGTAAAACATCTCGTCGTAAAAGTTCTTTGCGTCCTCTTCTGTGTTAAAGTAATTGTGCTTCCAGCCCCAGTACGTCCAGCATCCTGCCAGGCGGTTAAATACCTGCGCGGAATCGGTCTCCGATCCGTACCTGTCTTCGTTATCGAGCTCGGACAACTTCTCCTCGTCCGGCTCAGACCTCTGAAGCCATTCGGGAACTCCCTCTTCTTCGACTTTCTTTAGGTGCTTTGGGACTCCGGCTTTGCGGAAGTACTTCTGTGCGATGATGTCGGTGGCTACTTGCGACCAATGCTTGGGGATGAGTATGTCATTCATCTCGAAAACAATAGAGCCGTCGGGGTTGCGTATAACGGATGATCTCTTTTCAAAGTCAATCGTGTCCTTAGCGTGCTCACTATTTACTGTGAATACCCTATTAATTTTCATATCATAATGAAATTTGTAAATTAATGAAAAATGATTTAATGTAGAGTTTTTACCCTGTGAGGAAAATCTCCCTTAACTGCTTAAACTAAATGATTGGCTTAAAATTGTAAATATTTAAGTCAAAGAATGGGGTTAAAACAAAATTAACGTTTCTAATTAACAAAATCAAATTTTTTTAATTTTGTGTAAATCCGATAATTCTGTCAAGGAGAACAATAGTTATTAACAAGGTTTTACGAGTTACTAACATTATTAACAAATTGCAATCCCACCATAAATCACTTGACTAAAGGGTATTTTTTCGCCCCCATTTTTTTTTGCATCAAATCCTAACAACTTCCTGACACACATATAACAAAATATTCACATTATTAATTACCGAAGATTTTTTCTGACACAAGTAACATAAAAAAAGGCGGCATGCCGCCGCCTTTTTTGAGTAGCACCTCGTAAAAATTATTTTACAAGGACCATTCTTTTTGTTTCGGTAAAGCTTCCCGCATCCAGCCGGTAAAAATAAACCCCGCTGTTTACGAGATTACCGTTTGAGTTTCTGCCGTCCCAGACTACACTATATCGTCCCGCAGTTTGTTCTTTGTTCACAAGATTGATAACGCTTCGTCCGAGCACGTCATATACCGTAAGACTAACACGGCTATTGCCCGGGAGCTCATAAGCTATCCTTGTGGACGGGTTAAATGGATTTGGATAATTCTGGCTCAGGAGAAATCTCTCCGGAAGACTGTTCTGCTGACCCGATATACCGACTACATCAGGTCTCAATCTTCTCCAGACTCCGTTATGATCCGACCCGCCAAAGATATAAGTATCGTTTACGGCAAATGCCTCCACAGATGCCGTCGGGGAAAGACCTTCTCCGAATGGAGTGTAATTGATACCATGATCCTGCGAGATGTAAGTCCAGGATTGTTCGACATCCGTTCCGACAACTACCAGTCCATTGCCAAATGCATTCATTGCAAAGACCGATGCCTCGAACGGAAAACCGCTTCCATAGAACCATGAGTTTCCATAATCATTGGTGTATCTGGTACCGTTAAAGAATGCTCCGGCATACGCGTAATTATCGATCGCCTCCAGTGTAACGAAATCTACTCCCGGACTCAAAAGGCTGGGGGTCCATGTTACACCATTATCGATCGACCTGTAGAGACCTACCTCAGGCACTGTTGCATAGGCAACGTTATTCGCGCCTGCTGCGACAGCCTCTATTACGCTGAAGTTGAGATTCGTCGAGTACCAGTTTAAACCGTCATCCGGTGAATAATACACACCCAGGTAAGTTCCGGCAATTAAGTTTCCTCCGCTTTTTGCCAGGCTGAATACAAATGGAAGCCCGGGAGGAAGACCGTTTCCGCTGCGGATCCATGTCAAGCCTTCATCGGTGGACTTATATATAGTAGCATAGAAATTTATTCTCATTGAAGCAAAGATCACTTCATCTTTTTCACACATTACATTCACATGAGAATAATTAACTGTGTCATTATCTCCCATAAGTTTGACCCAATTATCTCCGTTATCACCGCTTCTATATATACCGTCACCACGGGTTCCGGCATACACATATGATCCGCTTGCCAGCATACTTGCCATTGTGGAGCCGGCTGTAAATCCCGAATTGGATTTATCCCAGCTTGCGCCATTATCCTCGGACCTGTAAATACCTATATAATGAAGTCCTGCCAATAGCGTGGATGAGCTGGTGACCGTCAGCGCTCTTACATCCTGCGTTGGTCCCATGCCCTGGTTTGTTGGCGCCCACGTACTACCGTTATCTGAAGATGAATAAACACCGAAACTGGATGTGGCAGCAAAGAGCATTCCGCCTGACTCTGCTATATCGTAGATATTTACAAGCGACCCCGGGAAAGAAACGCTTATCGTTTCCCAGTTATCGCCGCCATTCATAGTCCGGTAAACCTTATTCCTGCCTCCGGCTATGATCATATTTCCGGCAGAATACATTGTAAATAATGCCGCACCGTCGAGGTCGTGAACTATACTCCAGTTATCACCATTGTTTGTTGACTTAAATGTGTAGTTGGATGATGCGGCGAATATGTTACCTCCGTTTACACACATAGATTGAATGCTTGTGGTCTGTCCGGGAAGCACATTATCCCATGTTGCTCCGTCATCGGAAGACCGGTATACGCCATTTGTGATAGCGCCGGCAAATACATACTGTCCGTTTATTACCATTGAAGTTACGGCAAGATCATTTCCGTTCAAAGGCGCTGTCCATGTATTTCCATGGTCGGTTGAATGGTAAACACCTTTGCCGAATGTTCCCGCAAAGAGGTTGCCCGACTTGTAAGCAAGACTGCTTACACGCAGGTTTTCTATTCCGGAATTGACAGGCGTCCACGTAAGCCCGTCGTCGGTAGATGAATAGGTGCCGTTTACTTCAGTTCCGGCAAAAATTGTGGATTTTAACGTCGTAAGTGTACGGATAGAAATTCCTTCCGGTCCGTTAGTTCGCATCCATTGAGGGTATAAGTTGGGCGAGAAAAAGAACAACACAAAAACTAGTAAAACGAGCTTTTTCATTACTATATCCTCCTTTTCTTAGCTTTATCAATTGTTTCCCTGGTACGTCACACATTCGCTTTCCCTTATTACAAAATTAACTATAACCCCTCTGCCCTTCAATGAAATACAAGCGTGTGATACATATCACATAACAACTCTCGACAAACTACATTAACTCTGTAAACTTTATTTGCTATATTTATTTCATGAACGAACTCGCACAATATTACCTCGAAGACGCGGTAAAAAAATTCCGCGAACTCAAATCCCTCGGCGATAAAGCATTCTCACATATAAAAGACGAAGACTTCTTCTTCACTCCCGACGAAGAGACCAACTCTATCGCGATAATCATACGCCACCTGAGCGGTAATATGCTCTCGCGCTGGACGGACTTCCTCACCTCCGACGGTGAAAAAGAATGGCGCAACCGGGACGAAGAATTCGAACAGCTCTTCTACACCGATAAAGACGATATAATAGACAGGTGGGAAAAAGGATGGAAGTGTGTCTTCGACGCCCTCGGATCTCTCACACCAAATGACCTCATGAAGAAAATAAAGATACGCGGTGAAGACCACTACGTAGTCGAAGCCATCAACCGCCAGCTCTCACACTACGCCTATCACCTCGGACAGATAATCTACATGGCAAAATACCTCGCCAAAGACAACTGGGGATCGCTCTCCGTCCCCCGCGGAGGCTCCAAAGATTTCAATGACAGGATGAAGAAAGAGCATGGAGAATTTTAGATATGACATGAAGTATAGTCTCACATTAGTGGATTCCGCAATTACTCTTTCTTCAGATAACATTATGATTTCTGTTTGTGCTTTACAAACATCTGAAATACTCAATTCTGCTATTTTTCCTCTTAAAAGATTTTACAATTCCTTTTGATTTTTTTAGTTTAGACCCTTAAATTGATTCAAATCTTTCTAAAATAACTTTCCCTTACCAACATTTTAAAAAGGCAAATTCACTTGCTTCCCTTTAGTAGTGCTGTAGGGTATTCTCCAAATATTAAAAAACTTAACACGTTGACATTAAATTTCAAAAATTGTAAGTTACGCTTACAATTACACACGAATTATTTGTGTTTTTTAATAATTTATCCTAGTATTGCTCTACTTTTATAAGTATTATTAGAAAAAAACATTAATATGAACACTACATTAGTACTAGTAAGCAAATCCGATAAAATTCTTTCACTTATAAGTTTTGGAATGATTTTTATTCGTTTAGTAATTATTTCTTACTTAGGTTTTTTCATTCTAACATTTGGCGTTGATAATATTTTCACGATCACGTCAATGATCTTGGCAAATGTTGTGTTGGATTACTACGATGGTGAATTATTTAAAAAAACCTCGTTGTATTCAATTTCCAAATGGAGAGTAAAAAGAAGATTACTTGATTCATTAGTGGATAGGTTAGTGATCCAAATTAGCTGCATTTCTCTTTTAATTATCGATTTGAATTTCCTACCAATTTATCTATTTATTTTGCTTAGAGAGATTGCTGTTAGCGGATATTGTTCAATAAAAATATTTCAAGGATATCTCTTATATCCGCATGTAACAGCAAAATTGGCAGGAGTTTTTACGGCAATTACCTTTATAACTTACTTAGTTGAACCTCATTACACTTTTATTCCTTGCACTATAATGCTTTATTTTAGTTTCAATTCATTTTGTGACTATTGGAGAAGATGTAAAGAAATTCCCAAAAATCTAATTTCGACAAATGAATTAATTGAAATCTTTTAACTAATGGAACCGATCGAAAAATTAGAATATCTTTCAGAAAGACATGAGTTTTTATTATATAGTGGACTTATTATTGCCGTGATATCTTCCGCATATGTCATTTTTTTAGCCAACATAGTATCTTGTATATATACACCAATTCCAACTTCTACTATAGTATTTGTCAATCTTATTGTGTTTGGTATAACCCTTTTTTTTTGTTGGGTGTGTAGCCCCCAAAAAAATTATTTATCAAGAAGTCCCTATCGTTTTTCAATTAAGGTCAATAACCCAAAATGGTCTCTTGTATGGTTAATCTTCGTTACGGCAATTTTAATATTAGATGTATCAATGATGATTTACCTTTTTGGAGGGGCTCAGAAATCAATCTTTGGATCTATATTAATTACAATTTGTAGCTTAATCGTAGTTATTACTTCCAACATCCCAATTAGAATAACTTTTGCTCTAAGTTGTTTAATTTTGTTAGGCTTAACTTCAACACCAAATTTCTATTTTGAGGTTCTAGTTTTGGAAAAATATTATAATTTTTTTGATTTTAGGGTAGATAGTAATTTTGTAATTACAGTTTCAAACTTTATAGTAATTATTTTATTTATTGGTATTACTTTTATTCTCTCTTGGAAAAGTAAAATCATATTTGATGGTTCTAAACTAATTCAAAGTAAAACTAACCCTGCAGCATTTTCGTTAGAGCAGCTTACTCCAAGTAAACTTATTGTAAATACTAGAATACAATTTTCAATAGCTGAACGATCTAGAGCTAAATTAATCATCCTAAACTCAAATGATAAAATAATTGATAAACCATTTAATCGTATGTTTGAAATTGGTGATTACGAGTTCGAATATAGCGCACAAACACTTTCTAAAGGTGATTATTTATGTAAGTTAAAGACTAAAAAATGTGAAATAGAACAGAAATTTACGGTTTCATAAAGTTAACTAGTATTTTAATTTTACCCTTTAATCTACCGACAAGTATCAATAATCTCACATTGTTGTCACTACAAGAGGTATTTATGCCGTAAGGCGTCGCAAAGAATAAGAGAACAAAAAAAGTATATATACGTATCTAACCCTTTCTCCCTTGCATTCCCCACACACACTTGTCATCCCCGCGAAGGCGGGGATCTAGACCCGTCGCATCTGAACGTCCTGATACACTCTATTCGGTCTCGGTACCTCATGCGACCAACACAAAAAAAGTATATATACGTATCTAACCCTTTCTTCATTTAAACTAACTTGACTACATCTTATTTTACACTAGTTATTATAATAACTAGTTCTTTGCCGTTGGCTTGTTCCTTTGTAGGCACGCCTTCGGCGTAAATAGAACCCGGAGACCGCGCAGAAGCGGAAGATTCACACGCCCGCGGTAATACGCTATCCCCTGCTGTGACGCCATAGCCAGCCATTGCTAATTTGTGGAGAGATACCCCTAAACCCATGGTTAAAAAAGATTATGGATCACGACTCCTAAGACCGGGAAGCCGGAAAATCAAAGATTGACTCTGGAAGTTACTACTGATATCGAGGGGAAACGGGTATAAACGGGAGCAGACCTGTCTTTTTTCGTCCGCATGGTCAGGGAAGGCAAGGAAACTTAACCGTTATGTCACTTGGCAGTAGCAATGGGATCACACCTGCACCTCCACGTCGTATGTACACAGATAACGTATGACCGTTGCGCCTGAATTCCCGTATGACGGCGTGTAATGGCAGATTGCATGAAAGACCACTCAATAGTGGTCGAGCTTCATGACATGCTTGCACGGCACTCTGGAAAATCTATAGTGCATTGCTAAAATCAGGCTAGCCTGTTTATTAAAAAATTGTCATTCTGAGCGAAGCGAAGAATCTCAAAACTTAATACAATGCTATAAACTAATCCCTTAACACTAAACTAAAAACGAACAAACACAAACCCACTACCACCACAAAACATATCACACACTAAAATTCATCATAATGGGATAAACAAAAACCCTGCCGGAGATGACAGGGCTTTTGATGAAAGGAGTAAATAAAGTGTTACAACTATCTAGAACTCGTATGTGCAGTTCAAACCTATTATGTAATTAAATACAAGACCGGCGTTCCCTCCTGGCACTTTAAAACTCAGTGCCGGGCGTATGTTCTTGTATATCCCGGTTATCAGTATGCCGTACTGCACGAGATTATTCTTATTCGATGAGAGCGGACCGGAATCTACGTCGTACTTTCCGACCACCCCGGCGATGACGTGCACATATTTCTGGAAATAACCCACCTGGAGCGTATAATCAAATGTGACCTCCGGTTGAGTATCGAACCCCGGTATCTTTTTTGTATTAAACCAAATGTTCACACCCCCGCGCCCTTTCAGATAGATATTCGACTCGCTCAGCGATTCATAGTTCACGGCTGTATATACCGGCACTACATCGCGGAGAAAGGCTTCCGACCGGTCGATATCGGCGGCAAAGCCCACCAGCGAAGGGATCACCGGGTTATCCGGCGACAATGGAAGCCTGAGCCCCAGCTCGAACATGAGCGGAGACTTTGGCAGGCGGTACTCCGCGCCAAGATATGGATTACCGATCTTTGCACCGCTTTCGTCCACGACGAAGTTGGTCGTGTCATACGCGCCGTAAGCAAAAGGAAACTCACCGACGAGCGTGAAGTCTTTATAAAGGTTGTAGCGTCCCGTGAGATAGACCGCCACCGAGGGCACTGTAAAACCCGGCTCTATTCCGCCGGGCTCATACTTATTGCTGTCACGTGGTGTTATTGGTTTATATATCTCGATCGAGACCGAGTTGCCGGTTCCGTAATCGAGCCATTCGGACTGCGCGCGAGCATCACTGCAATAGAGAATCATCAAAACAGGCATCAGCAATATTATTACGAGTCTGTGTTTATTTTTCAATGTTATTTCTCCGGTTTAGTTTTTTTTTAGATTATTGCAGTGTCGTACACGGCGGATCGATCGTTGCATTATTGCATGTCACCGGCGGCGGAACTACCGTATTAATGAATGCCGTAAAGTCATCATTACACATTGTATACATTCCGCCGGGGTTCTTTACAGTCCGCCCGTTAGTACAGGTTGCATTCTGTGGATGGAATACCGGCCACAGAAAGCGCTCCGGCACGTCCTGGAGCCTCTGCGCTAACGTGTAAAATCCCGGGTATACAGGCGGAGTACCTAAAATGAATGAATCATCGGTAAAGAATAAGTAACCGTCGTTCATACTATTACATTCGGCGCTTATCGCGAAACCGGTCATCCAGTTATAGTCTAAATTGTAATATTGCTGTCCCAGGGTATTATTATTATACGTATAGTTATATAATGTATAAGTACCCAGTGTGCCCTGATTTGGGTTTCCGCATTGTGTGTGCTCCACATCCACGGGGTTCAGGAGGCTCTGAAAATCCCCTTCCCTGTAGAATACAGCAGTTTTCTCCCCGGAAACGTTCTCCGTAAGAGTTCCGTTCGTATTAAAAAACGGGACAAAGTAAAGGGTATGACCGGCATGAGGTAAGTCTATAGCTACCGAATCCGACGCAATGACAGTCTTGTTTGGACTGAGCACATTTTGAAAACCGGCTACATCCTGGAGATATTGACCCAGGTCTCCGCCGACCGTTCCTACCTTATCTATATCAAAAAGGTTTACAAGCTCCTGAGTTTTTGCAAAAGCAAAGGCGCCTTCTGATCCCCTGTAGGTATCGATCGTAAGCGCCGTATTAACAAACCCGGCAGTGGGACCGCATGGATAATCGTTACCTAAAGGAAAAGCACCCGGGCACTGAGCGCCTGACTCTGTTGTAAAATCTTCCAGTGATGTCACCCATACCACCGGGCTTGTTGCGTCATACTGCATCGTATAGTAGGCATTGGAATATGGAGCACCCGCATATGTTATCTGCGTTACAAGAGAATTGTAAAGCGAGTTTGTAGCGGTAGCCACATTATTACAATAATCGAGCGTCGTACCGTTGTAGTTACACACCTGCTGTACTTTGTCTGCGGTGAGGGTATCATTTGCGCCCGGTGAGCCCGCCTCCATCCACGCGTAATAATGATACGCTTCGCTGAGCATCAATAGACCTATCGACTGGTAATAATAGTAATAGTTTGCCAGCGCATACACATTTGCGTAATACAGAGTATCCAGCATAGGAGCATTACTGGACGGTAGAGAGACGGTCTTTATACATGAATATAACGCTCCCGTCGAGCTATTAACGTTTACTTGTATAGTGCTGATCAGCGCTTCGACACTTGTATTGCCTGCATAGAGGTTCTTTGCGAGCACCTGGTCCGCCCAATCCTTCATTATCGATTGAGGTATTGTATCACCGCTCTCCGCGGTTGCCAGCATCGAGTTATATTGGTTATAAAGACTGGTGAGCGAGCCTATCTCCGTCTGAAGTGAGGACTGCTGTTGTGAGCAATTTATCTGCGCGAGCACCTGTTCTATCAGCGTGAGGTTATCGTTTACGCCGTTGATAAGAGTTACTATCGAATCCAGCTTTGCCTCGATCTGCACAAGCTGCTGTGTGTACTCGGAAGAGGATGAGGTCAGCCCCATAGCGCCCAGCACCCATCCGGCTATCTCTCCGCCGACCGCCGAGGCGGCGCCTTCTCCCACCGCAGTAAATAACCCGGTTACTAACTCGGTAAAAAAGCCGGCCGGAGCGAGCGGATTACCCGTAGCAGTTGGTCCGGGTGCGGTCAGAATGCTGTCTTCCTCGGAACAGCTCACAAAAAACGTAGTGAACCCCAAGGAAATCACAAGCAAACACCCAATAACCGTATCACGGAATTTGTTTGTTTTCATTTCCTATTCTTATTTTTTAAAATAAATTGAATTTTAATCCTGTTGTTGTTCCCATCCCCTGGAATCAGGATCTAAGGCATCCTCCTACACTGGTGTGATGTCGGCTACAGTAAATAGCTGACTATTTCAAATATAGTAAAAAGTTTCTCATAAAAAACTGAAAAGCGACTAAATTTGAAAGGTTTTTAAAATTAGGGTTGGTTTTTCAATATTTAACCTAACATTATTTCACCTGACACCTAATCGATATTAACACCGGAGCGACACAAAAAAATCCCAAATAAAACTAAAAGGTCAACCTACCACACAAACTACAATATAATTTATCAGGAAGGAAAAATGAATTTGAATGTAGTGCCATCAATATTATTTCTGGTTCTTTCGTACGCTCCGTAATAATCCACGCTGTCCCGTTTCGGCATCCTTTATTTGTGATATCACCTGTTCGAGATTAAACAAAACTTCATTCGTGTGGGATTTTTGCTCCTGATCGTGGATCAAATCCTTAATGCTCGAGATGGAAAATATGCTGAAGGCAATAATTAAGACGATTGAGGAAATAAATGTAATTAAAAGCGTATTTTTAAACTTCTTATCCAATATCCTTTTTTATATATAAATCAAACAAAGATAATGAAATTTACATAATCTTAATATTTCAAAAGCTATTGCAATTAAAAAAGGTGGGGCAAAAGTGGTTAGGGACTTATACAGCTATTCCCAGGACAGCATCTTTATAATGCCCGTCGGCTGTTTTATAAAACGGCACGCCGAGGATCTCCATTTCGTTGAATGTGATATTGTATTTGAAGGTCTTCATAGTGTCGCTCTTTTCGGCTTCGAGCGATATGAGTATGAATTCGGCAAGTTTCTTTGCGTCTTCTTTACCGTAAGCAAATCCGACCAGTTTAGAGTTGTATTTTTGTGGTGAGGCAACAGGATTCTTTATTGTAAACTGTGTCGCGATGTTTTTCATAGCATCCAGCTGACAGTAGAAAGCCGGAATGTAAAATATAATGTCACCGGATGCATTTTCACCGCTTCCTCCGAAAAGGTTCTTGAAGAAGTTACCCGATGCCTTGCGCTCGAGGATATCAATATGAGCTTTTATATACCAGAACGGTTTGTAAACTATCTCACCGTTATCACGGATCGCCGTAGCCGCAAAATTTATTTCGATAGGCTGGAGGTCACCGTCATTGATCTCGAAACCACTTCCACAGCTGGTGCAGTAAGTAATGTTGTCATTGACCTCGACCACGAGACCGCTTCCGCATTTTGCACAGGTTAGAGCTTTTAATTGATATTCCAAGAGATTTAATTTTTTGTTTTTAGATGCTGAAACAAGTTCAGCATGACAAATTATCGTCTTGATGCATTCAGGAAAGCGTTTAGCACTGAACCGGCTATTGCGGCTGTGCCCGCTCCTTTTACAATTGCCATTGTGTCAATTCCCTTATCATCCAGAACGGAAGTAATTTTCTGTTTATTCTTTGGAGTCTTAACAATACCCGTTCCCTCTTCTATTTCACCGCCGTAGCGGAATTTTCTATAGCCCCACATCATTACTGCAATACCAATGATAAGCGCCACGATGTATCCGAAAAATCCCGACTCGTCTATGCCGGTAACACCAAATATCCCGAAGAGAGTCGCCATATATGTTCCCACTCCCATACCGAATATCCCAACAACGGCACGATATAGATTATTTCCGGGAGCTTTTCCGTATGCAATAGTACCGTCCTCACCGTCTATCACCACCTGGTATGTCCTGCCCATAAAGCTGTAACGGGTAACCCATAGAGGGTAATAAACAACACTGATGTCTTCGCGGACCAGGTCATAGTGCTCAAATGTTACATTGTATAGATTGGCTTCTCCTCTCGCGCTGGACTGAAACTGCTGGAATGCGCCGGTCGAGACTTCATTTCGTGACGAGATAATATTGAATATCATACCCTCGAGTTCGAGGGTTTCGTAATCTATTGGCTTAATTTCATCTCCCGCAAGATTGACCTTATTTACGCCGAGCTCCGATATATCACACGCGGCGAAAGTATTATCGAACGGTTTTTGTATCTTCTTTTCCACATCGACGTAATAGGTCTGTGTTCTACCGTTTACGGTGCGGGTACGTTTTTCCTGTCCGAACACCCATCCGACGACGTCTGCTCTGACCCTCCAGTAAGGAATATAGACCAGGAACGCGTCCTCAACGGTGGATTTAGCAGCGAGACCTTTTGCTTTGTCGAGCCCTTTGCCGAGCCACGCCTTCATGCGGTTAATAGCATCCTCACGGCTGATCTTTTTAGGGACGTAAAATTTTACCGATTCGCTGTCACCTTTGGATGTAAGGAGTGTTCCGCAGTATTTGCAATTGAAGGTGCGGATACCATCACGGATATCGAGTTCACCACCGCAGGCAGGGCAAGTAATACCACGTATGATCTTTTCCTTTTTGAACTGGATCGCCTGCTTCTGGGTATTTTCCTGTTCTTTTATTTCGTTTATATCGTCCATATAATTGTCAAACTTTTTTTGCTATGTAATACGATATTATTATCAACGGAATAGCCGTAAGTATGTAAGCGGGTATTTTTATCACCTCGCCCATTGCCAGACCGGATTCATCAGTCGAGACAGCCAAACCAATGACGAAACTAACCAGGCTTGCAAGAGCGAAAAGCAAAATGCTTCCTGCAAATAGCATCCTGAAAGGTGTTTCTTTCTTGGCGGGCCATAGGTTCGCATAAACTTTTCCCGACGAAGCCTCGACCATCGCGCTGTACTGCTTACCGTCATAATTATAGTAAACCTGGTAAAATGGGATATGAACAAGGTTAGCCTCCGCAACTTCAGACGCGTCTACGCCGGACTGCTGTAGCCAGCTCTGCGCGGATTCAAAAAGCACATCCGGAGAAACGAACTGTTTCTCGTCAAACTCGTTTTTATGGTATACTTTTAGGTCGCCCGCGGGTATTTGTATGTTCTTGATCTCCGAGATAGGTGTCGAGTGCGCGGGCTGAAGATAGATCTTATCAACTCCCCCCTGGTTGGTCTTGAAATACCACAGCGGGAAATAATAGAAATAGACCTGTGCTATCTGCGCATTCTTGTCCAGGTCTTTTACGTGAAAATTTCCAGCCATCCAACGCTTTACGTTTCCGATAGCTTCGTTTTGGTCGAAGTTTGACAGGACGACGTAGTGATTTACAACTTTGCTTTTATCTACGAAAATAGAAGACCCGCAAAATTCGCATTCAAGGAATCGGGAATCGGTTGGGATCTTATTTTCGCCCCCGCACTGGGGACAGATTATGGTTGAAGAGGTAACAGTTTCCATAAAAGATTTAACTCACCGCAAAGACGCAAAGAAAAGAAAAAAGCTATAAGTTATTAGCTATTCTTTTAATACCATCTTTTAGCAAAGTAACATTAAAATTTATTAAAAGTCCTAACTTAAGATTTGAAAGCCTTAAATATGACAACAGTTGAGCAAAATAAATATTATTGAACTTCTCAACAGCTTTAATTTCAATTATCAATTTATCATTAACGAGAATATCTAACCGATATCCACAATCCAAAGATACATCTTCATATTTCAAGGGCATTGGTTTCTGTCGTTCGACTTTAAGACCTGCCTTGGCTAATTCATAGTAAAGGCATTCTTCATACGCAGATTCCAATAAACCCGGTCCAAGTACTTTGTGAACTTTTAAAGCTTTATCAACTACAATCTTTGCAAGTTCATTCTCATTCATAAACCTTTGCGTCTTTGCGGTGAAATCAACCGACTACATTTTTGCTAACAGATCTGCTTTCTTTGTATCGAATTCTTCCTGAGTAAGAAGTCCCTGCTCCTTAAGTTTCCCGAGCTTTTCGATAGCCGCAGTGATCTCATCCATGGACATCTTTTGCTGAACCGGCTGTTGATTCTGGTTCTGCGGATTTTGATTTTGTCCCTGGTTCTGATTTTGGTTATTGAATGCCTGTGTCATCATATTAGCCATTCCCATACCGGCACCAAGACCTGCGCCCATACCTGCGAGACCGCCGCCTTCGTTTTCGGCTGCCTTTTCGATAGATTGAGCAGTTTTGAATTTCATGTAAGCGTCGAGATCTCCGACAGCGCCCATTGAGCTTCTTTCGTTGATCTTTTCCTGTACTTCTTCCGGAGGTACGATACCGGCAATAATGAGGTCGGTAAGTTCGATACCCATGGATTTGAAGAAGTCCGATACTTCGGATTTTACACCTGTCTCGATCTGTGGATAATTTTGTCCAAGGTCGAAAACCGTCTTCAGGTTTTGACCAAGAACTGTATTCAATCTCGATACGATCGCGTCCCTAAGGTAATCTTCGATCTCATTAGTCATGTAAAGACCCTGCGTAGAGACTATCTCCATGAGGAATTGTCTCGGGTCAACTACCCTGATCGAAAATTTACCGGATGCGCGGAGCTGGACATAATTGAGTTCTGTGTCACGGAAATTGATAGGTGACTTCGTACCCCATTTCAGGTCTATGAACTTTTTCATAGCAACAAAATAGACCTGTGCCTGGAACGGTGATGTACCGCCGAAAGGCAGGCTGATAAGTTTAGTCAGCAAAGGAATATTTTCCGTTGTCAGAGTATGTCTTCCCGCCTGGAATACATCGAGCGCTTTACCGTCGCGATAAAAGACGGCAGCCTGTGAATCCTGCACAATGAGCTGTGTGCCGAGACGGAATGCCGCGGAACCGTCCTGCGGTTCGCGATGCACCATAGTCCTCCCGGTCTCATCGAAAAATTGTATTACATCTATAAGTGCCATTTCTATGTGGTTTATATTAAAATAAAATTTTTTTTATTTATTTAACTAAAATTCACGCAGTAATGTTTCACGTGCGTCGAACTTTCTAAGCATGTCATCAAGCGTAGAAGATATCTTTCCGACGGCTTCTTTTATGTCCGTGCCGGCAGCGCTGTTATTTTCCATTTCTGAGAAAAGACCGCTGAGAGCTTCGACATCACCGATCAAAGAAGCGTCGTAATCATAAAGCTGTGTAAGCTTTTCTTCTTTTATCTTAACTACGTCGAACGCTCCGCTATATCCGCGCGCAGCTGACCTCAACTTTGCAATAGCGTTTTCGTTTTTCTTGTCGAGCTTATCAATGTCCTGACTCTCAAAAAGTTTTTTATCTTTCGACAGGTTTAAAACCGTATTCTTAATTTTTGTCTTATTGTCTTCGAGCCTGGCTGCAAGCTGGTTTCTGAGTATGGTATCGAGCTCGCGTGAATTGTCCCTATTAACATACCCGTCGTAGCCGGGGATCCATCTCTTTATTTTTTCGAGAAAGTTTTCCTTTGACTTGATCTGATCAAGTTTACCATGTAGATCTGACATTTTCCGATAATTTTAGTTATTTGGAGTTAATTTTAAATTAAAATAAAGAATGGAAAATATAAACCCAAATAAAAAAATTGTAATTTGTTGTATGTTTTTGAGGTTTTTAATGAATGAAAATTTGACCATATGGAGGATTTATTTTGTAGATATTATTGTGTAAAAACATTATTATTAACCCATACCTTACAATATTAATCTATAAAAAACAACTATCACAAATTAATAAAGGGAAATCATGAGAGCACTAATTACCACGTTTTTGCTGGCATTTTTATTCTTTTCACTGCCGGTCCACTCTCAATCGCTCAAGCCGGAAGAAATTTTCGAAATGTATAATAAATCGATTGTTGTAATATACCCGGTCGATTTTAACGGGGAAGTAATGGGTCAGGGCAGCGGTGTGATCCTCAAGGATAAAGGAATGCTGTTAACGAACTTCCACGTATTTGCTGGAGCCGAGAAAATGATAGTAGTGCATGACGAGGACACTCTAAATTACAGCGCGATAATAGGTGTAGATGTAGAAAAGGATGTAGTAATAGCACAACTCGACGGATGGGATTGCGCAAACATACCGGTTGGAAACAGCGACAACTTAAAGATCGGCGAGGAGGTTTACGCAATAGGCAGTCCAATGGGGCTCGAGAATACGATCACAAAGGGTATCGTGAGCGGATACAGAACATCGCTGGGTGATATAAAAAGCAGTTTGATACAGATAGACGCCAGCCTGTCACCGGGAAGCAGCGGCGGGGCTATCTTTAATTCGAAGGGTGAACTCATCGGCATAACCGCTCTGGGACTAAAAGGCGGGAATAATCTAAACTTTGCAATCCCTATCAATACCGTGATGTCAACCGACCTGGGAAATTATTCCGACCAGAAGAAACTGCAGGCACTTAATTATTTTTACCAGGGAAAGAACCTGTATGAAGAGGGTGAGAATAAGGAAGCTATCGAGTATTATTCAAAGTTCCTCGACATATTCCCGAACGATCACAAAGGATATAACTATAGAGGGCTGGCATATTTCGCGGCGAAAAATTATGAGAAGGCGCTTAAGGATTTTAATAAGGCTATCAGCATAGACAGGGCTTACGCGCCGGCATATAATAACAGGGGCGAGACGTATTTCAAAATGGAGGAATACGAAAAGTCCATAAAAGATTTTACGAGAGTAATAAAACTTTTTCCGGATAACCTGCAGGCATATTATTCAAGAGGTGTGGTAAAGATGAGTGACGGAGATAATGAGGAAGCTATAGAGGACTTTGAAGTGGTGGTAAAGAAACAGCCGGACAATGCCGAGGCATACGTAAACATGGGAATAGCTTATTATAATGACAAGCACTACGAGAGGGCGATATCAAGCTGGAAGAAAGCAATAAAGATAGACCCTTCACTGCAGCCCAGGTTACAGGGAATAATGGACCTGGCTGATGCATTATGGCAGTATAATATAAAGTAGGGTTTATAGAGTTTTTTAAAGAGTATAGAGTCGAAGAGTTTTAGAATTAGTGAGCCGTCCAATAGGACGGCTTTAAATTTTTAAAGAATAATTATGATATCGAGACTTATTACGCCGTTACAATTCAAGGATTACTTTAAGATAGTGGTGGAAGAATCTGAACGAACTATTTCAGAGCTATGGAATAAATTTCCAGACTACTCAAGACTAATGCTTGGGACCTATGAAAAACCAGGTTTGCTGAATGAAGTTGCTAAGAAATTAAACTTACAATCTACTATTAACTATTGGTCATTCGATTCAATTTTTTACACAGAATTAATAACCGAATTTTTTTCTGATGATTATTTGTATGTTAATTACGCGTCAGTTGCGATTGAGCATGAAAACGTTATAAATTATTCTCATAATGAGATATCCAAGCTTTCTCTTTTAAATTGTCCACTAAAAGTATTAATCACCTATCCTAAAAAAGAAACCGATATTGAAACATACCTTACCCATTACGCCAAAATAATTAAATTAGCAGACGTATTTAATGACTTTTCAAGTTTAAGAAAGCAATTGATAATTTTCGGAGAATCCTTTGAGGATTATCACAATAAGTGGTCATATTATGTCTATAATGGAAACGAAGGTTTTGACGAAATATAAAGGGCTTATAAGTTATCCTTAATTTTTTTCAGCATATTTAAAGCCTCTACCGGTGTGATATTGTTTACATCAACTTCGTCCAGCATCTTAATTACTTCGTCTGTTGTCTCATCTTTTTCTTCCTTCTTCTCAACTTCGAACAAGCTGACCTGCAATTGATCTTTTTTCTTGCGGGAGGATTCTTTGTCTTCGAGGGAATTCAGTATTTCCTTCGCGCGCTTTGTGACGGCATCCGGGAGACCAGCCATCTGCGCGACCTGAATACCATAGCTGTGATCGGCAGTGCCTTCGTTTATTTTTCGGAGGAAGATGACCTTATCACCGTATTCGCGGACTTCCACTCGGTAGTTTTTTATTCGGGGATAGAGATTTGCGAGAGCATTGAGTTCATGATAGTGTGTTGCGAAAAGCGTCTTGGCACGAATATTAGGATTTTCGTGAAGATACTCCGTCATAGCCCACGCAATGGAGATACCATCGTATGTGCTTGTTCCGCGCCCTATCTCGTCGAGAAGGATTAGACTTTTTGAGGTGGCGTTATTGAGTATATTCGCGGCTTCATGCATCTCGACCAGGAACGTACTTTCGCCTTTAGCAATATTATCCGAAGCCCCGACGCGAGTGAATATCTTATCCACTATGCCGATACTCGCGCTTTTAGCAGGAATAAAACATCCTATCTGGGCAAGCAGAACTATCAATCCCACCTGTCGGAGATAGCTTGACTTACCGCTCATATTAGGACCGGTAATGATCAGGATCTGGTTATTAGCAGTGTCGATCGCTGTGTCATTAGCAATGTACTGTTCTCCTGCCGTCAGGAGGCGTTCGATGACGGGATGGCGTCCTTCGGCAATGGTTATAGCGTCGGAATCATTTACTTCAGGGCGAATGTAACGGTACATCTCCGATACCTGCGCGAAACTGAGCAGAGTGTCCAGTGTCGCAATGAGAATTGCGTTCTTTTGTATGTCGTCCGTGAATTGCAAAATAAACAATCGCAGGTCGTTAAAAATCTTGCTTTCAATGACGGAGATCTTTTCTTCCGCGTTGAGGATCTTGTCTTCGTACTCCTTGAGTTCCTGCGTGATGTAACGCTCGCTATTGACGAGGGTCTGCTTACGAATGTAATCCTGCGGGACTTTATCTGCATGAGTGCGTGTGATATCAATGTAATAACCGAAGACTTTGTTGAAAGCAACCTTCAGCGAATTTATTCCCGTTCGCTTTCTTTCCCGTGATTGGAAGTTATCCATCCAGGTTTTTCCGTTGATCATAATGTCCTTGAGTTCATCCAGGTTCGGATTGTAACCTTTGTTTATCACACCGTAATTATCTCTGCCTTCGATGAAGTTCTGGTTGACCGCTTTCTCTATCTCTTTAGTGAGTTCGGGAATGTCAATCAGATTCTGTCTGAGTGACGTAATGGATTTAGAGGTGAAATTATCCAGTTTCTCACGAATGTTATTTATCTGCAACAGGGAAATTTTGAGCTGGAGTATGTCACGCGGTACTGCTTTGCCGGTGGAAACTTTTGAGAGTAGTCGCTCCAGGTCCGCAACAGATTTTAGATCGTTTAGAAGGTCTTCCCTCTCGCGCTTATTACTATATAGATCGCTCACTGCTTCAAGTCTTCGCTCGATCTGCTCTCTTTTCTTTAATGGTCTGGAAACCCATTTCTTAAGCAGGCGTCCGCCCATTGCAGTCTCGGTACAGTCGAGTATAGAGATAAGTGTTCCTTCCCTCCCGCCCTCGGAAATGGATGATGTTATTTCCAGATTCCGCTTAGTAGACGGGTCGAGTATTATATAATCGGAATAGTCATAATTATAGATCTTCTTTAGGTGCTCGAGATTTGTCTTTTGCGTCTCATTAAGGTAATTCAGGATACATCCCGCGGCAATAATGCCTTCTCGCATGTTATCTATACCGAAGCCCTTTAACGACTTAGTATTAAACTGTGTCGTCAGGAGCTCGACAGCATAATCATTGTTAAATACCCAATCGTCAATCTTAGTAATAACATATTTCTTCTTCTCATCGAATGATGCGTCCGGGTCGAAGCCTATCGTCTGAAAAACTTTTTCTTTTTCCTTTTTCGAGACAAGTATCTCGGAGGGACCGATGATCTCGACCTGTTCTTTCAACTGTTTGATATGAACTTCCGAAGTGGCAAACTCGCCTGTAGATACATCGCAGAATGCAAACCCACACACGTCGCCATTAATATAAATAGAGGCGAGAAAATTGTTAGATTTATGGTCGAGAAGTTTCTCGGAGAAAGTCGCACCGGGTGTAACAACTTCGACGACATCACGCTTCACGATACCTTTAGCAAGCTTGGGGTCCTCCATTTGCTCACATACGGCAACACGGAGACCGGCTTTGACTAGCTTGGGCAGATAATTATCCAGCGCATGGTGCGGAAAGCCGGCAAGCGGGACATCAGAAGCTTTACCGTTTGCGCGCTTAGTAAGAGTAATGCCGAGCACCTTGGATGCAGTTATGGCATCATCTTCGAACGTCTCAAAGAAATCGCCCATACGGAAGAGGAGCAGAGTATCGGGATACTTCTGCTTGATCTGCCGGTACTGCTTCATTAAGGGGGTTTCTGTAGCGGTATTACTCATACTTAAATATAATCAATAATTTTTAATCTTGTTCTTGAGGTATTTATTGAGGAGTTCCCTGCCCCGGAAGATGTGAGCCTTTACTGTGCCGAGCGGGAGTTCGAGTTTTTCGGCAATCTCCTCGTACTCCATTTCTTTTTTATGCCTCAGTACAATGACCTTCTTGTATTTTTCGGGAAGGTTCTCAATCGCTTCGTCTATTATTTTCTTACGCTGTTCCTCTATGATCTTATTATCAGGAACGTATTCGGTATCGGGAATCTCGAATTTGAAATCGCTGTCTTCCGAGGCGATCTCTTTATCTATAGAAAATGTGCTGAGCTTTTTCTTACGGAGGTAGTCGATGCAGTTGTTTGTGGCAATCTTATATAACCATGTGGAAAAAGCGAACTGGCGGTCGAAGTTTTCGAGTGAATTGAATGCCTTGATGAAAGCTTCCTGCGTAAGGTCTTCTACATCCTCTTTGCGGAAGATCATTTTATAGATGAGATTGAAGATATGCTGGTAATACTTATTCATCAGCTTTTCAAACGCAGACTGGTCGCCCGCCAATGCGTCATCTATGAGGGCAATATCTTCGAGTTTGGATTTGGAAGGAATGGACTTTTCCCTGCTATTCATCAAGCTTAAAGAGTTCTCTGAGGTATAAATACGTAATTAGACAAAAACAGTTTTAATTAAAAAGTTAATTTTAATGACATAGAATAGCAATTAAAAAGCTATTTGCTTGATAATTAATAAAATCTGCTGTCGATATATTTACATATCATTTTAGGTACTTACGGAGTATATTCAATAAACCCTCGCTTCCGGTTCTTTGGAATGGAGGGTTTTGTCATATTATAAATTATGAAAGTAAAAAAAGACAAAGTAAAGCTTATTACTCTAGGATGCTCAAAGAATCTCGTAGATTCGGAGCATATCCTCGCACAGCTTAGAAATAATGATGTTGAGATAGTGGATGATGAGGATAAGTGTGAAACAGTGATCGTAAATACTTGCGGATTTATCCAGGAGGCAAAAGAAGAGTCGATAAATACTATACTCCGCGCTGTAAAGAAAAAGGATGAAGGAAAGGTAAAGAATGTTTACGTAGCAGGATGTCTCTCGGACAGGTATAAGCCTGACCTGGAAAAGGAGATACCGGAAGTGGATAAATATTTCGGAGCAACCGATAAGAAACAGACGCTTGTAGATCTGCTGAATGAAATTGGTGTCGATTACAAAAGTAATCTTATTGGCGAGAGAGACGTTTCAACACCAAACCATTATGCATATCTAAAGATAAGCGAGGGATGTAATAACCCGTGTTCATTCTGCGCGATACCGATAATGCGCGGTAAGCATGTTTCTAAACCGGCTGAGCAGGTAATTATGGAAGCGCAGAAGCTGGCATCGAAAGGTGTGAAGGAATTGATCATCATAGGGCAGGACACGACTTATTGGGGATTTGACATGGATAAGAAAAGAGGGCTGGCATACCTGATGAAGGAGCTGTCGAAAGTGAACGGCATAGAATGGATAAGGCTGATGTATGCGTACCCGTCGAGATTCCCGGAAGGTCTTATGGAAGTAATAAATAATACCCCGAACATTTGCAAATATATAGACATACCAATACAGCATATTTCAGACCCGGTGTTGAAATCAATGAGAAGAGGAATTACCAAAAAAAGCCAGATAGAATTGCTCGAGAAGCTAAGAGAGAAAATACCCGGTGTAGCCATAAGAACAACTTTAATAACGGGCTATCCGGATGAAACCGAAAAAGATTTTAATGAGTTATTAGATTTTGTAAAGGGATTTCGTTTCGACAGATTAGGCGTATTTACCTACTCACACGAAGAATCTACTCACGCTTATAACTTACCCGATAGAATACCCGTAAAAGAGAAGAGGATGAGGCAAAAGCTGATACTCGACGCACAGCGGGAGATTTCACTGCAAAATAATGAAAAATCAATTGGTAATGTAGTGGATGTGATGATAGACCGGAAAGAAAACGGGTATTACATAGGCAGAACTTACAGGGATGCGCCGGAGATCGATCAGGAAGTTTACGTAAACGCTGATATTGGACTGAAGATCGGAACCCTAAGAAAAGTAAAAATTTATGATTATGAAGAATTTGACTTATTCGCAGAAAGTAACTAATTTTACAATAGATACTTTTTTGGGAAACCTCAAAAATGTAGAATCCGCATATTGCGGGAATAACCATATTTTCTCAACAAATAGGAGGTGCTTATGAAAGCCGCAAAAACCTCTGGGGGATATGGAAGGAGATTAATAACAGCAGTAATACTGGTACTCGCCATTTTCGCCACAAACCGCGCATTTGCTCAACTCGAGAATAAAGAGCTGACAAATTACGGAAAAGATAAGGAGTTTTTCTATCTGGATCCGTTGATCTTTTATAACCAGGAAAACTCTTCCGCAAGGCTGGACGTTTACGTCGAAGTTCCGATGTCAAACGTACAGTTCATAAAAAAATCATCCGAGAAACGTTTTGAAGCAAACCTTGAATATGATATAATAATTACCGACCAGGATAATCAGATAGTCTCGCAGGAAACAAACACGTCAAAGATATCCAAAAGCAACAAGGAGTTTAAGAATGCGAGCGGATCATCGGAGTTTATTATCAAGAATTTTTATCTGCAACCGGGTGATTATGACCTACAGGTCGAAGTAGTAGATAAGAACAGCGGAACGTCACACACAAAAACCACCCCAATTACGGTCGGGAATTTCAGTGAGGGTGACCTTCATTTCAGTGATATAATGATGGTATCTAATTACAGTTATAACGCTGAAAACAAGAAGACAATTACTCCGCTGGTAACAAGGAACGTTGGTGACCTCAATAAATTCTATCTATTCTTCGAAGTATATAATAACCTGGATATTCCTTTGCAGAAGAGCTTCAGATATGAAGTATATGACAAGGATAATAATGAGATAATGAAAGGCGACATCAACTATGTATTGAGTCCGGGTGTGAATCAGAAAATAGAGGAACTCAAGACCGATAACATGCTATCGGGAGATTATAAACTTATAGTAAAGGATAACAACGATAATACGGTCGCCAAGAAGGATTTTAATTTCAAATGGAGCGGACTGCCTATCTCGGTAAAGGACCTCGACCTTGCGATCTCACAGACAATATATATTGCAACCTCGGACGAATATGACAAGCTAAAAAAAGCAAAGACCAAAGAAGATAAGGAAAAGAAATTCATCCAATTCTGGAAATCAAAGGATCCGTCACCAGGTACAGCACGTAATGAACTTATGCAGGAATATTATAAACGCATAGAGATAGCGAATGAAAGATATTCGAACTATTTCGAAGGATGGAAATCCGATATGGGAATGGTTTACATTATCTACGGTGACCCTTCTAATATAGAAAGACATCCGTTTGAAGGAGATTCAAAGCCTTATGAGATCTGGGACTATTATGACATAAACAGACGATTTGTATTTGTTGACAATACAGGATTCGGAGATTACAGGCTAACAACACCTATATGGGACGATAAAGTAAGAGCTTACTAGGATCAAGTATTGAGGGATTTATAATACGGAAGGTGGTGTAAGAGATTACATCACCTTTCTTCTTTTATTGAGATAGCCTAAAAGAGCCTTGTCGTATGGAGTGTCCGTAGAAAGAAGAACATAGTCTATACGGTTATTACGGAATTCCTTTTTGTAATTCTCCACGAAATCTTTCATCGCTTCGCGGTAGGCTTTTTGTATAGCGAAGGGTTGTGAAAAAAGCTCTTCCCTGGTCTCAAGGTCAACAAGGGTCACCGGGCTTCCATCAAGAAAGCTCATTTCCACAGGATCCAGCACCTGGAAGACTATCACTTCATTCATCTTATAACGAAAATGCTTGAGCGCGTTTATTACTTCCGTCGGATCATCGAATAGATCACTGATAACTATTACGAGCCCGCGCCGGTTGATCTTAGATGCTATTTCATTCAAGCACCGTGCTGTTCCGGTCTTGTTTTCCGGTTTAATGGAATCGATATCCTTTAATATAAGCCTTAAGTTCGAGTTTGTAGAGCGAGGCGGTATGTATGAACGGATAGCAGTATCATAAGTAGTAAGTGATATAGCATCGTTCTGCTTAAGCATCATATATGAGAGCGACGCGGCAAGGTAAGACGAGTATTCAAGTTTTGTAAGTCCTGTCTTCCCTTTTTGGGGATTATCTTTCTGATCTTTTCTGAAAATCCTATCCATCACCCCGCCGGAAGATATAGCGTTTGCCGACGAGTAATCCATAGATCGGCTGATATCGAGGAGTACGTAGGACTTAAGGTTGGTTTCCTCTTCGTATTGCTTGATGTAATAACGCTCGGAGCGGGCGACAATTTTCCAGTCGAGGTGGCGCAGATCGTCACCGGGCATATACTGCCTGTGCTCGGCAAACTCCACACTGAATCCGTGATAAGGTGATCTATGGAGACCAGTTAAAAACCCTTCGACGACAAGCCTGGCTTTGAGGTCGAGCCCCGATAGCCTGGCTATCACCGAAGGGTCTAAATATTTTCTATAATCTGTATTTGACATCATTTAATCCGGTTCCGTCTTACATCCTACGCATCGAGAACAACTTTGTTATTTATTCTTCTGTTCCTTTTCGTCGTTTGACTTAGTTTCGCCTTCTTTACCTGTTGGCGGTTTTTTTGTTTCCGTTTTTTGCTCGTCTTTGGGAACCTGCTTTATATTACTACCTTCTTCTTTCTGAGGTTCCTTCGTCGGCGGATTATTCTTTTCATTCTCCATGATCTTCTGCTCGATAAGCTCTTCGACGGATTTGCCAGATTCGAGCACTTCGATCATCATCTTTGCGGATTCGCTCATCTTTTCATTGGGGTCTGTATCTTCCGGGAATTTGGCGAGAAATTCTTTATATGATTTCACAGCATTGTCCTTGTCCTGCAACTTCTCATCATAAGTGAACGCAACCATGAATAAAGCATTCTTTCCTTCTTTTGTGTCAGGGAATGCAGCGTATAGATCACGGTAAGCCTGAATACCTGATTGGAAATCGGTAAGGTTTTCCATGTAAATTCCGGCAATCTGATTATATGCGAAAATGGCGTTTTTTGATTGGGGATAATTCTTTATCAGCTCTCTAAAAGTGGCGATCGATTCCTGGTATTGTTTGTTTTCCAGTTCGGTTTGTGCTTTATTAAGATATTCTTCTTCGGTCATCTTTTTTTCACCGCACGAATAAAACACTATGGCAGCCAGCAAAACAACCACCAAATTGATTCTAAATTTTTGCATAATTTTTAGTATTTTTAATTAGTTATTAGCCGATAAAGGAATTAATTTATAAAAATCCCATATAAATATTAATGGAAAAACTAAATCTTAATGAGAATTTCATCTCAAGGATATGGGAAAATCCCAGTTATTACAAGGATATAAGGACTACCGACGGGAGATTGGTCGAGATCATGGACCATGGAAAAAGGAATACCGATTCCGGACCGGATTACAAAGGCGCAAAGGTAAACATTCACAATGTAATTTATACCGGTGATATCGAGATCCACAGGACAATGTCGGATTGGAAAGCGCACAGACACAAAGGTGACGGCAAATATAATAAGGTCATACTGCAGGTGGTGATGTGGGCGGATGAGAAAGAGAAAGGTCAACTCCCAAAAGCAAAAAAATCACGCGAGATACCTACAATAATATTATCCGAATTTCTTACTTCATCCATACATAGTATCTGGAAGGAGATAATCGATACTCCTTCAGAGAGATTTACTCTGCCGTGCTACCCGGAAGGAACTACCGTCGATAATAATATAAAGAAAAGCTGGGTGGAAGAGCTCAGCGTAGAAAGATTAAGATATAAGACACGAAGAATAAAGAGCCGGTTGGAAAGAATGGTTAACCTGCGGACAGAGAAGGCAAAGTGGGAGCAAATGCTGTTCGAGTTTATTTGTGAAGCGCTGGGATATTCTAAGAACAAGGAGCAGTTCAGGAAGCTCTCGGAAAGGATAGATGTAAGTAAAATAAAACGGTTGAAACTGTCGCGAATGCAAACGGACGCGCTTATGTTCGGTACGGCAGGATTCATGAAAGAGCTGAGATACAAGGATGAGTACATCACGAAACTCAAAAAGAGCAGAGAGGAAGTAAGAAAGAAGCTCAATATTGAATCCATGGATAAGTCGGAATGGCACTTCTTCAGGCTGAGACCGGCTAACTTCCCTACTCTCCGGCTGGCTTATGCATCGGCGTTATTATATGAGATAGCTTACAAGGATTTCTTTAAAGAGGTCGTCTTATCCTTTGAAAAGAGCGATAAGCCTACTAAAAAGATCGGTGAAATATTCTCCTCTATCGAGCCGAATCCATACTGGATGGAGCATTATAATTTCGGGAAAGTAAAGAAGAGAGCATCAGATGTATCCATCGGGAAAGACAGGATAACGGATATATTGACAAATGTGATACTGCCTATCCTTTTTCTTTACTGTAAGGTATTTAATAAAAAGGAACTTGAGGATAAGGTACTTGATGCTTACCTGTTCACCAAGAAAACTTCAGGTAATGAAGTGACGAAAGTAATGGAGAGACAGCTGGATTTCAGGATACGGTCCATATCACAGGAGCAGGGAATAATACAATTACATAATTTTTATTGCATTAAAGGAAGGTGTAATCAGTGCAAGATCGGCAAGGAAGTATTCGGCAGCAAAATAAATGAGCCTTTGAGGATAATATTGTATTAGAAGTTATTCACCAGACCAAAGTGAATCTTGCCGTCAAGTAAGCCATCGCCTTTACCGAGCGCGTAGCTGACACCGATCTGTCCGAGAGCCGTTTCAATCGTAACACCGAGCCCGTAGCCGAAGATGAACTCGTTTTGTTCGGGGAAGTTATTCGCAGGGTCAGCCGGACGCTCGAAGTACCCAAAATCATAAAAACCGAAGAAATAATTCCTGCGCGAAACCGCAAGTCTGAATTCGAGATTTGAATATGCAACACGAGAAGCAAGAAACTGCTCCTCCCTGTAGCCCCGTACCGTTCTCAGACCGCCTATACGGAATAGGTCGGAATCCTCCAGCCTGTCGCCTCTCACTTCACCTGCAAAAACCCTGAACAACAATGCGGTTCTTTTGAAGAATGAGAAGTAATTATACAGATCGATGGTGTATTTTTGTATAGAGTAGTTTTCTTTATAGCCGAGCGAGTCGAGCTCGTCTAGATTGAATATCTTTTTGTCACCGTAAAGATAGCTCGTCGTGTAATGCTGACCGGACGATGGGAAATAAACATCATTCCTGTTATCAAACTTTATCTCGATACCCGAAATAAGAGTACGGGAATCAGCTATAATAAAAGGAGATGAAGTGTTATCAGCCGGAATAATCCTGTCATACCCGAACAACCCGGATACGGTGAACTTCTCAGACAATAGATAGTCACCTTTTAGATCAACTTTTCTGCGAGTGTATGTTGTATCCTGTATTCGCTGGAGAAAGCCAAGACCAACATTCACAGGATAAGAAAACAAGAACGGTTCGTAATAAGCAAACTGAAGCTCCTGCGTCTCACGTACCTCCTGCTGCCAGCGCGCTTCGATCTTTCTGCCGGTACCGAAGAGATTCCTGAATGAGAGGTTCACCAGCCCGGTGAAATACCCATCTTCCTCATTATCGGCAGGAGGTACGTAACCGATTATGCCGTCGAAGGTGCTTGTATTACCCTCGACCACTTCAATGAGCAGACCGGACTTATTCTTGCCCTTGATCGTATATATCTTCGGGGGTTTTACTTCTTTGAAAATGTTCAGCTTCTCGAGCCTGTCCTGGAATTCCTCCAGCTCTTCATTTGTAATATACTTATCTTTACCGAGCCTCAACTCGCGTAAGATGACGTCATCATTAGTAACGTCGTTTCCTTTTATCCTTATCTCGTCTATTTGCACGCGCGAGTTTTCATCAATGTCTATATCTATCTCGAGTTTCTTTTTTGCGTCGTCGTCATATATGGAAATTCCCGTTATCGTCGCTTTTGCAAAGGGAAGTCCCTGCAATTCATAAAACGAAAGCATCTCGGATATATCGACGTTAAGTGTATTCTCATCCAGTACATCGCCGGGTTTGGTTTCGAACAAGCGTAGAAGGCGCGCGTCGGAAAACCTGCTATTGCCCTCCAGCACGATCCGCCCAATCTCGACACGTTCACCTTCGTGGATGTAAATATCGATATTCGCATAAGACGAATCCGAATCATAATATACGATGGAGCTGTCTATTTTCGCAAAAAGGAAGCCGTTACGTTTGTAGCTTTCCCTGATTGAGATGAGATCAAGGTCGAGCTGTGATGGTATAAAATCTTTGTCCTCCTTTAGCACCATAAAATTAAAGAGGTCACCTTTATTGAAGAATTTATTTCCATGGAAATCTATTCCGGTGATCTTTGCCTGTGAGTAGATATATGGACAGGAAAGCAAAAAAATGGCTGATATTAGCAGGAATCGGTGCTTCATCTTCATAAAATATCTATCCTTATAATTAATATAAAATAAAAAAGGTTTCCTCAAATAAAAGAGGAAACCCAAGCATAACTTAAGGGAGGTTTTACTAGATTAAAAGAACGAAAACTTCATTTTTAAACTCCCAAAGTAAGTGAAGATGAAGTGAGAGATTGAGTAAGTTCAGTGTTTTCTCTCAATTCCTAACTACCATTAATATAATAGAGTTAGTATGAACACCTAATAACTTACTTAAAATAATTGATATAAACAAGCGTAAAAACAAAAAAATTTGCTCTAAAAAAAGAAGTCGAAAAGTTAGGATTTTAGCTCTTTTCGGCGCTTAATAATGGATAAAAGGAAGCCAAGTACCATAATAACAGTACCCGACCAGAGGATATTAATGAAAGGTTTTATTGATGCAGTTAAGACAAGTGATTCGGTTTCAGTAGAATTATTCTCTTTTTCGGTATCATTTACTACAGCAATGGTAGCTGTCGCACCGTCTTCTGCGCCGGGATCATTTACATTCATCTTTACCAGGTAAAAGTGAATGTGATCAACGCCTGACATCGATGCAGTTTTGTATTCGGGGGTTCCGTTAGCGTATTTTACTTCAGGCATTATCGTTTCGGTGAACTTTCCATCGGATACTTTTATTTTTCCACCGACGGTAAAGTTACCGCTTTGAACTTCAGCACCGCCCATTTGAATACCGCCGAAATCAAAATCGATAAACTCGACATCCATACCACCGATCTTTTTTGTTTCACCTTTATGAAACTCATAAAGATCTTCCTGCTTGAATGCTTCCGGCTCCACAAGACCCATTGGTGACAGATAAAGATCCCGCGTGAAAAGATTTGCAATGTCGGGGTTCTTCATTACGCCATTGGAGAACTTGCTGAAATACATAATGGGCTGGAGCAGGAACTGTTTACCGTCCTTTTCCACCATCACGTTGAAATGATATTTGGTGTCGGTTTGATTATTAGGATCGTCGAACTCGGTCGCGCCAAGATAAGTAAGCCTGTAGCCAAATGCATCTGCAGGTTGATTTAGCGGGAGCGTGATATTAACCTCTTCGCTGTAACGTGAAGATGCTATTACTCCAAGGAATAAGAGCGCTATTCCAATATGGGCTGTGAATGCTCCGCTTACGCCTTTCTTTTTCATGATGCGGTTCACAAGGAATTCGCCGTTGACGAAGAACGCGAACAAGGCGGCGAGCGCGAAAAGTCCAAATAGAAAATCCTGAACGCCGATTATAACAAGACCGACTGTTACTATAACAGCTAGTAACAACGGGAATAACAACTCACGGAAGAAATTCTTTTCGTCGGTGGTCTTCCATTTTAGAAGTATACTGATGCCGTTAATAAAAGCAATCAGAATGGCAATTGGCAGGTTCATCCTATTATAAAAATCCTGATCAATAGTACCGGATTTAAGTATGGGCCAGCTTGTTCCCGCAAAGACCACAATAGCCGCGGCACATAAGGTCAGGGAGCCAACAAAGAGCGCTGATTCACGTGTAAGAAGGTGACTCTCACCTTTAGACAAAGCTTTTAATTCTTTGAACCTGTATGCAAAAGCAATAATAGATATAAGGATAAACACTCCTATGAATGCAAGAAGGGACCAATAGACCATCCATCCCGGATCTACGAAAGAGTGTACGGAAGAATCGCCCAGGATACCGCTTCGTGTAAGGAAGGTCGAATAAAGCACTAGCAGATATGCCAGGATACATAAAACAAGGTTAGTCTTTTTATATCCGCCGGTCCTCTTCTGCGCAAGGAAAGTATGAATTGCCGCAACGATGACTATCCAGGGAATGAGCGAAGAATTCTCTACCGGGTCCCACGCCCAGTAGCCGCCCCATCCGAGCACGCCATACGCCCAGTAACCGCCCATCATGATGCCAAGACCAAGTATTCCGCCCGCGAATAAGAGCCATGGCATTGAAAACTTGATCCAATCATCGTATTTATTCTGCATCAGGGTCGCAATGGCAAAACAGAATGGTACAGACATAGCTGAAAAGCCTGTGAACAGCGTCGGAGGATGTATCTGCATCCAGAAATTCTGCAATAGAGGATTCAATCCCCTTCCGTCGGGAGGAATGTACCCGAGGGGGACTTCGGGGAATGATTCCCAGACATAATTGAACGGGGACTTCAATATTAATATAAAAGTAAGGAAAGCAAGAATGAGACTAAACACACTCATAACCTGCGGCTCCAGCCTGTCACCTTTACGGACGTAGTTCAGGAGAAAGAGACCCACCACTGAAGTAAGAAGAGTCCACAGCATAAAGCTTCCTTCCTGCCCGGAATAAAATGTGGACATAAGGAGTCCAAGCCCAAGCTCACGATTGCTCTGCTCCCATACATAAGTAAACTGGAATTGGTGAGTAAGTATATTATACATCTGGAAAGCTGAAATAGCCAGAATAAATATCACTGAGGATATAAAGAAAATACGTGCGTACTTTATAAGTTTATCTTTTCCCCTGTGAACTGAAAAGAAGCTTATCCCAGAGGTTACCGCGAGTGTAAAAGCTATATATACGAGTATCTTTCCTATCATAAAACTATAAACAGTTAATTCTCCCTTTCGAGTTTCTTAATTTTGGCATCGATCCTGTTCAATTGATAAAATATACCAAACCAGATTATCAGCACTATCACAAGGACTATATAAACATCATTTATGGATAAAAAATCGTATAGAGAATCGAACATTAGATTATATCCTTTTTATTTTTTTCATAATTAAGTTTCTCAACCCGGACTTTGAGATTATATATCCAGAAAAACAGGAGCGTGAACGTGAACAGCGAGGTAAGAAATATCGTCAGCATTTTTCCATCCATGTGTATCTTTCCCGATGAATTCACAATAGGATCCGGGTGGAGGGATTCAACTATCCTCGGCATAATGAAAACAAAAAACGGTACAGTAACAAAGGCAATGATGGCATATACAGACGACAGTCTTGCCTTTCTATCGGGGGAGTCGATGGATGACCTCAGAGCAAAGTATGCGCCATATATCAAAAGCAGAATGAAAATCGACGTCTGCCTCGGATCCCAATTCCAGAAAGATCCCCATGTGAACTTAGCCCAGACAGAGCCTGTCACGGTTGCCAGAATACAAAATACAAATCCCATCTGCGCAGCCGAAGCGGCTTTGATGTCATTAATGATATCCTTGCCACGGAGGTATTTGATGGAATATATCATCGACATAAAAAATGCTACTACTCCTATCCAGGACATCGGTACGTGGAAATACAACACACGCGCGGTGTCTTTGAGGGCAGGCATGTAGGGGATCTCGACAAGGAATCCGGCAATAATGACACCCGTCATCAGTACGAATAAGACTATTCTGAATATAATATTCATATACTATATCTCCGTTTCGGGAACAGGCTTCCCCATTTGTTCGTATATTTCTTCTATCTTATCTTTGTTCATCTTAGCTTCCTCGTTACCCGGATCGAGCTTTAATACTATTCTGAAATATTTTAATGCCGATTTATACTTGTCTTTGGGCGGAAGCTGGGCATCATACATCAGGTACATTGCAGTCTCCATACATTTCTTTTCGGCAGAACTCTTTGAGTTATCATTGGGAGTTTCTTTGTACTTAGCGTATTCGAAATCTGCTTCCTTCATCAATCTACCGGCGTCCTGATCGCCTTCCGAATCAAAACTATGCGGGGCATTCTTGTCTCCCGATGGCATCTCCTGCTTATCCTGTGTATTACATGAGAAAAATAGAAAAACGAAGAGGATAAAAACTACCGGATAGATTTTAAAACGCATAATGTTGATTTATACAAAAATTACGAATTACATAATTATATGAAACACAAAGCGGATTCTCTAATTAATCTTCCCAAATAAAACTAAAAAGCAAGACGGACGTAGTCAAAACCACAATAGAATATGATATAAGGATCATAAGCTCACCGGAAATCGCCCCCAGAGAAGCTCCGTAACTTGCTAATTTTGATGCATTTATAACCGATAACAGTAAGGGTAATAGTATGGGAAATGATAATACAGGATATAATGTACCCTTTGAATCAGCTTTTGCTATAATAGAAGCAATGACAGTAGAAGAGACAACCAGTCCGAAATTCCCAAGAATAAGGACGACAACAAATGAGAGGATATTCTGTATCTCAAAATCCATGATCGCTATAAATAGAAGGATCACCATAATGTTTAATGCGAAACTCAGCACGAGATTATACAAGAATTTTCCAAGGAATATGTCAGTGGGTTTAGCAGATAGCTTAAGTGCGAATGAGGTTTCCTTATCCTCTTCCTTCACAAAGGTTCTCGAAAGACCGCCCGATGAAGCAAAGAAGATAACAACCCACAGCAGACCATTCAATATATCCTTCTCAACTTTTTCATCACCAACAGCAAATCGTATTATTGATATTGTTACAAGTACGAACATAATGAGCGCGTTAATGACATAGCGCATCCTAAGCTCAGAGCGAAGGTCTTTTTTAAAGATCAATATTGCCGAGCTAAATCCTTTCATCTGTAATCTTCGACGTTAATTTGTTTTTCACAAAGCGCAGCTTCTGCCGGATCGTTTGTAGCTATTATCAAGATGCCCTTTTCTTTTTGTCGTGAAGCTATATTCACAACAACGTCCGACCCTTCCTTATCGAGATTGGTCGTTGGTTCATCCAATAGTAGTATCGCCGGTTTTCCTATCTGCGCAAAGCAAAGCTTTAGCCTCTGCTTCATGCCGGAAGAATAGTTCTTCATCGACTTATTTCTGCTGTCATATATGCCGGCCTCTTTTAGAAGGGTTTCGGTCCTAAAGGCTTCACCGCCTTTTAAGGAAGAAAAAAACTCCAAATTTTCCTGTCCTGTTAGTTCGTCATACAGGTTTAGATAAGGCGCCGCCATGCCCATATATGAATAGTGGTCATCAGCCGGAATTTCTTTTTCTCCAGAATATAATGCTACTTTTCCGCGCGCGGGATGTATGAGATTTGCAATAACTTTAAGCAGAGTGGATTTTCCGGAACCGTTTTTTCCGGTTATGGCAAGGGAACTTCCCGGCGATAACTCCAGGGTGACCCCTTTAAAGAGAGTTTTCCCATAAAATGAATGGGCAAGATCTTCACATTTGAGTAATAATGGGTTCATTATCCCCTTTGCGGTTAATGAACTATGCCGTGTTTTTCACTAAGCCTTTGTTCTCTTCTTCTAAGAGCCTGTTCGTATCTTCTCTTTTCTTCTTCGGACTCAGGTACTATAGGTGGTACGGGCTGAGGCTTCATTGTTTCCCTGTTGATGCTTACGAAAGTAAGATAAGCGCTGTTAGAGTGCAATATTTCGCCTGTCATAAAATTCTCAATCTCTACTTTGACACCAACCTCCATGGAAGTGCTGAAAGCCCTATTTACAGATGCTTTAAGCAGAACAATGTCGCCGAGCTTTATCGGGTGGTGAAAGTTAAGATTATCCACCGCTGCTGTAACGGCAACACTATTACAATGACGGGATGCAGAAAGTGCGGCGGCAATATCAATCCAGTGCATTAGCCTACCACCGAGAAGATTGCCAAGTATGTTTGTGTCATTCGGCAAAACAAGCTCTATCTTTTGAACTTGTGAAGCTTTGACTGTTTTTATCTTAGTTTCCATCTGTTAGTGGAATCCTGCTTTTAATTGTGCTAACTCTGCCCATGTAAGGACTTGAGCTGAATTTCTCTTCAAATCTTATGATCTCTTTTCTTGCGTCTTCGTATTTTTTCCTATCCGAGAGAATAACGATCTTTTCATATAACGCATCATCAGCAAAATCGGAATCGAAGTACTCATTTAATATCTCGTCGTAATAAATAATTGCCGCTTTATAATCATCCATTTTCTTGTAAACCTCTGCACTCATAAATAACTTTTCGGCAAGTTTATCTCTCAGTGCGTCTATCTTTGCCTCGGCATCCGGCGCAAGCGTACTGTTCGGATATAGCTCAAGGAACAGCTGAAAGCTTGTGATCGCATACCTGGTATAGGTCTGATCGAGGTCATATACGGGAGAAAGGCTATAGTAGCACATGGCTACATCGTATCTTGCCTGCTCGCTAAATTCACTCGTGGGATAATTTTTCAGGAAATAATCAAACTCGTATGCAGCAAGGATATATTCGCCGCGCTTATAGTAGCTCATCGCAAGATAGTATTGCGCTTTATCAACTATTTTACTACCTGAAAACTTTACCTTGATGTATGAGAAATCCTGGATTGCCTGCTGATAATCTTTCTTGTCATAATTTCCTTTCGCAATATAAAAGGCTCTTTCGGGATCATCGGTATTTATGTCTGTCTTATCAGCAGATGAACATGAGTATAAAGTGAGTGAGAACATCAACAAAACAAATATACGCATCATGCTAAGCATCCGTGTTGCGTGAATATTTCTATTTATCAAATTGCCGGTTATTTTAAATTAAACTCTATTCGCTTCTTATTACAAAGAATAAAACAATTGTTATCACAGAGGCTCCCAGTAGTACTATTGGGAGTAGATATTTACCCATAAAACTCTCTTCGGGAAGAGACCCCTTTAAAAATCCGTAATTCCCTGACTCTACTCTATTGAGATCGTCAAGCTTGAAATTATCTTTTGAGGATTCCGTTATCTTTTCCGAATAAAGAACTGTGCCGTCGTCTTTTCTAACGAGGCTCACATAATATGAAACAGATATCTCCCTGTCTACCGTTTTGTCACCGAGAACTTTTGACGTGCTGATATTCTTATAACGGGTATTTAACTTGATGCTGTCTATCCTTACATCAGCGAATACACTATCGTAGCCGGACCCATATACCATGTTATACCTATTAAATCTTTGCCTCAGTTTAGTAAGAATATAATCGTCGCCGTCGAGAGCATCACCGAGATTGACCTCGTAAAGATTATCACTGCCGGCAAGTACGATCCGGTTTTCGAGTTCATCAAAGGTTTTATTAACGATATTGTCGTATACCTCGATATTTCTAACAAGAGAACTCTGTGAAAAAACAAAGAACGGTATTAAAAAAGTAAAAGCTATTGATGATAAAATAAGTTTCATTTCATAACCCGTCTGACTCTAGATTATACTAACTATATATACCTCTTAGTTTCAATACAGATGAAACTTTCTGGATCGCATAGACATATGAGGCAAGCCTCAATGTAGTATTATATTTTTCTGCCGTTGCATACACTTTATTGAATGCCTCGGTCATCATCCTGTTTAATCTGGTATTTACCTCGTTCTCTGTCCAGAAATATGCCTGTCTGTCCTGAACCCACTCGAAATAGGAAACGATCACACCGCCTGAATTTGCCAGTATATCAGGGATAACCATTACACCTTTCTTTTCGAGGATCTCGTCGGCATCTGCGGCTGTAGGACCATTCGCACCTTCGACGATCAACTTTGCTTTAATCTTATCTGCGTTTTCCGCAGTGATCTGGTCACCGCTTGCGGCAGGAATAAGTATATCTACATCGAGCTCTAGAAGTTCTTCATTGGTAATATTGGATCCAAAGTTACCTCCTTCAAGAACCTTGTGCTGCGCACAATGTTCGATAGCGAGGTCTACGTCGATTCCATTTTTATCATAGTATCCCCCTGATATATCGCTCACCGCAACAATCCTTACTCCTTTTTCTCTTAGAAGCGCGGCGCTCACCGAACCTACATTACCAAATCCCTGAATAGCGCATGTTGTTTCCTGCGGTTTTAATCCAAGCTTTTCGAGTGCAGCTAGGGTAGCTATCATTACACCTCTGCCTGTTGCTTCTCTTCTGCCAAGCGAACCACCGATGATGGTCGGCTTACCCGTGACCACTCCGGTTACGGTAGTTCTCATATGCATGCTGTATGTATCCATGATCCATGCCATGACCTGCTCGTTTGTATTCATATCGGGAGCGGGTATGTCTGTGTCCGGTCCGAATATTTCCAGCATGTTCGCTGTGTACCTTCTTGTTAACCTCTCGAGCTCTGCCATAGAGAGCTTGCTGGGATCACATTTCACTGCGCCTTTAGCGCCGCCAAACGGAAGGTTAGCAATTGCGCACTTCCATGTCATCCATGACGAGAGAGCTTTCACTTCATGTATATCAACATCAGGCGCGTATCTTATACCGCCTTTAGAAGGACCGAGTATATTATCATGAATAACTCTGTACCCTTCAAAAACCTCGATCTTACCGTTATCCATAGTAACGGGGATAGAAACAATAACCTGCTTGACAGGGTGTTTCAAATAATTATAAAGCCCTTCTTCCAGATTGCACATTGCAGCAGCTTTGTCAAACCTGACAAGCATCGATTCAAACGGATTCGGCTGGTCTTTACGGTAAGGAGCGGGCTCTTTGTATATTGAGGACATATTGTTTTATGAGAACTTTAAAATTTTTTGCAAATTCAAAATTAACACAACCCGTTGCATTTATCAAGTTACTAAATCTTATAAAATCCCATACTTTTAGCTTGTAATCTCTTGATTTTCAATAATTCAGGGGATTTTATAAATTGAATATAAAAATCAAATAAAGTATTTTGAAAACTATAAGATAAGTATTGCATCGGGCAAAAATAATAATGGAATTATGAAATACCTTCCAATAATCCTTTTTTTAGGAGCTTCACTTACATTAACGTCCTGCGGAAAAGAAGAAGACGGAGATTACAAACCGCCTCAAGAATATTCCGCTGATAAAGAAAAGGAACTCCAGGAAAGAGAAGAGTTTCTCAGATTAAAGGAGGAGGAATTGCGAAAAAGAGAACAGATGCTCGATTCAACCGGCGTTAAAACGGATACATCATCAAAAGAGCAGAAAAAAGATTCTGTAAAAACGGAAGAGAAGAAAAAAGAAGAGAAGAAAGAGGACGTTCAAAAAGAAAAAGAACTTAACACACGGCTTGACAACCCAAAAGCTACCATAGATGATTATCTGGAATATATAAAGCGTGGCACAGAGGGTGGAGACTTCGATAAAAACATGTCGGAAGCGAGCAAGCTTTGGAGCAACCGTTCCGTAAACGTTTTTAAAAAGAATTATAAAGATACCGATAAGTTTATAATTGAGTCAGATCCAAAGGTAATATCAAATGATAACAAAACGGCAAAGGTAATGGTCAATTTGAAAACCGTTAATAAGAGCGGAGGAGAGGAAGTGATGTCGGTTACATATATACTAGAACCTGACAGCAAAGGCAAGTGGAAGATCAAAGGCAACACACTGGTAAAGAAACAATAACTAACCATATAAAATACATTTCCAATACATGAGTATTCTTGTAAACAAAAAAACTAAAGTACTGGTGCAGGGCATCACGGGCTCCGAAGGTTCATTCCATGCGGGACAGATGATAGATTACGGCACTAATGTAGTAGCAGGTGTAACGCCCGGAAAAGGCGGTGAAAGATTTCAAAACAAAGTACCGATATTTAATACAGTAAAGGATGCTGTAGAAGCAACAGGAGCAGATGTCTCGGTTATTTTTGTACCGGCACCCTTTGCCGCAGATGCGCTGATAGAGGCTGTAGATGCTGGGATAAGACTGATAGTCTGTATTACCGAGGGCATCCCAACCGAGGACATGATAAAAGTTTATAACCATGTCGAGAATGCCAAAAAGAACGGACATGAAGTAAGATTTATCGGTCCAAACTGCCCGGGAATAATAACTCCCGGTGAATGCAAGATAGGAATAATGCCGGGCTTTATACATAAAAAAGGCAGAGTAGGTGTTATTTCCCGAAGCGGGACGCTTACATATGAAGCTGTGGATCAGCTCACAAAAGCAGGTCTCGGTCAATCCACATGTATCGGGATCGGTGGGGATCCGGTGATCGGGACCAGATTCATCGATGCAGTGAAATTATTCAATGACGACCCAAATACCGACGCGATAATGATGATAGGTGAGATCGGGGGTAGTGCGGAAGAAGAGGCTGCAATGTGGATAAAGAAGAATTCCAAAAAACCCGTGGTTGGATTTATCGCAGGACGTACGGCTCCTCCCGGAAGAAGGATGGGTCATGCGGGCGCTATCATATCCGGCGGAAAAGGAACTGCATCGGAAAAGATCCGGGTAATGAAAAATTCGGGTATAACTGTCGTAGACTCCCCTGCCGATATAGGTTCTACGGTACTAAAGGTGCTGAGCAAGGGAAAGAAAACAGCTTCAAAGTCATCAGCGAAAAAGAAATCAGCAAAAAAGGTTGCTAAGAAAACAGCTACGAAGAAGACAAAGAAAGCGGTTAAAAAGTCTGCGCCGAAGAAGAAGATAGCTAAGAAAAAGTCTGCGCCGAAGAAGAAGATAGCTAAGAAAAAGTCTGCGCCGAAGAAGAAAGTCGTAAAGAAGAAGAGTAGTTCACGTAAGAGAAGGTAATTGACGACCATAAGAATAAATAATGCCAAGTTCTTTGCTTTTCACGGTGTGCTGGAATATGAAAGGAAGTATGGCAACCAGTTTGAAATCGATATAGAGATGGAATGCGACATTGACGGCATTTCGGATGATCTAAATGAGACGGTCGATTACCTTTCAGTATATAACGAAGTAAAGAAAAATTTCGAAAGCAGGACATCCAACCTCATAGAAACGGCTAACAGGGAAATCGGTGAGCTAATCCTGGAAAAATTTCCCAAGGTCATGAAGGTAAAGGTCAGCATAAGAAAACCAGATGCCCCTCTCGGCATCATTGATTCGGTCGAGATAGAAAAAACATACGAAAGAAATTAATTTATATGAGAGTCTTCTTAGGGCTTGGCTCCAATGTAGGGGACAGGCTAAAATTCATCGAGCTTGCCATTGAAAGGATCGGCGCGATAGAGGGAGTTGAATTGACAAAGAAGGCATCGGTATATGAAACAGAACCCTGGGGTGTACAAGACCAGGGATTTTTTTTGAATTCAGCCGTGGAAATAAAAACTTCCCTGACAGCTGAGAAACTTTACAAGGAAATTAAAAACATCGAACAGGACCTTGGCAGAGAAAACCGGGGTAAATGGGAACAGAGGGAGATAGACATTGACCTCCTCTTTTATGGCGATGAAATAATCGACACAGATACTTTAAAGATCCCCCATAACCGTATCGAGGATAGAAGATTTGTACTGGTCCCGCTTGCAGAGTTAGATGCGGAGTTTGTTCATCCGGTATTAAAAAAAAACATTGCAGAATTATTGAGCGAAACATCTGATAATCTTGAAGTTTCCAAATTAACCGAAAATGTTCAGGAAAAGCTTGGAGAATAAAGAAGTAAAGTATATTGCTGTAGAGGGAGTTATTGGAGCCGGAAAGACTTCGCTTGCCAAAAAGCTTTCCGAGCGGCTTAATGCCCAGCTTATTCTCGAAGAATTCGAAGACAATCCCTTCCTCAAAGATTTCTACGATGATCCAAAGAAATTCGCTTTTTATACTCAGATGTACTTCCTATTGAAGAGGTATAAGCAACTGCAGGAAGTTTCACAGGAGACGCTTTTCCATGAATATACTGTTTCGGATTATATTTTTGAAAAGGACAGGATATTTGCGTACTTGAATCTTAATGATGAAGATTTGAAAATATATGAATTGCTGGCTAACCAGATTCAAAAGAACATAACTCCGCCAGATCTGATAATTTATCTACAATCGACTCCGGAAAGGCTTTTCGCGAACATCAGGCACAGGGATCGCGAGGAAGAGCGTCCTATGGCACAGGAGTATTTGGAAAAGCTGAATGAGGCATATAATTATTTCTTTTTTAGATATAAAGCTTCAAAAGTAATGATAGTGAACTCGACCGAGATCGACTTTGTGAACAACAACGACGATTTCGAAAATCTTATAGCGGAAATATTAAAACCGGCGCATTCCTCGATGGAATATTATGACCCGGTTCAAAAACGAATAGCAAAATAGAAAGGATATACGATGTTAAGGTTTATTTTAATACTGGTTGCTTTTTATGCAGTACTGTTTTTTTTGAGAGTATTCTTCAAATCCTATAGAAAATATAAACCGAACCTATTCGGATATAAGCCACAACAACGAAACGATGATGTAAACCGATACCATGGGTACGATAGGGAAAAAGCCGTAAACGCAGAATTTGAAGAAATAAAATAAGCTCCCGGTGTTACTCGGTACTCTAAGATTAATATTAAAAGCCCGCCCACTCACTGCCGGCGATATAGATTATAAAAACGTTCGTAACATCCTTATCGTACGTCAGCACAATCAGCTCGGCGACATGCTCTGCTCTGTACCTCTGTTCGCTTCCCTGAGAAAAAAATTTCCCGAGGCACACATAACCCTTGTAGCATCTCCAATAAATTACGAGATCCTTTTCAGCGATATAAATCCATACATAGATGAGGTTATTACTTATGATAAATCCGGTCCCGGATCTATAAGAAAATTCTTAAAGAAACTCAGGCAAAGGAAGTATCAAATTGGGATTGTACCATCGACAGTATCGCTCTCCCGCACCTCACATATTATAAATGCTTTATCAAGAGCAAAGGTAAAAGTCGGCGTAAAGAGCATCGACGGGAAAAAGAATGATTCGGAATATATGCTCAATATAAAATCGGATTTTAACTGGACCGAGAAGAAACTTCATCAAATAGAAAGAAACCTGGATATTGGAAGGCAGATAGGATGTGATCTGGATCCGGAGGACAGAAGGATAAAGATAGCGCTCTGTGATGATGAACTTAGATTTGCCGAGGAATATGTAAATAAAAACTTCCCCGATAAAAATCGCCCTGTTATCTCGTTTCATCCGGGGGCAGGCAAAGTTCCAAACCGATGGAGTGTGGATAATTTCGTAAGCGTTGCGGAAAGATTGTATAAAGCGTTCAACAATTATATATTAATAACGAGCGGCAAAATAGACGAGTCCGTAACATCCGAAATGAAGAACAAGCTTGAAAAATTGGGAATAGAAAGCGAGGTATTAAAAGATACGCCTGTAAGGAAAGTAGGAGCGGTAATCAAATTGACAGACTTGTACATTACAAACGATACGGGTGTAATGCACGTAGCAGAGGGAGTCGATGCAAAGATAGTTTCGCTTTTCGGTCCCACACATGCATACGAATGGGCGCCAAAAGGAAAATATAACATTCCAATACAATCCAAGAGCGATAACATTAATGATATAACCGTCGATGAAGTTTATAATGCCTCAGTTGATATAATGAACTCAGTTAGAAACAAAATGGAAGCAAAATGAAAGTAGGCGATAGACTGGCTGCTATGGATCTCGGCACAAACTCGTTCCACCTCGTCGTGGCAGAAGTAGCGGGTATGGATCGCTTTAACGTACTCACACGTGATAAGGAAGTAGTACGCCTAGGCACTACACATAAGGATATGAAGCACATTACGCCTGAAGCAATGGAACGCGCATTGACGGCACTAAAAAGGTTCAAACAGGTGGCGGATTCATTTAACGCGAAAATAAGGGCGGTAGCCACAAGCGCAACCCGGGAGGCAAAAAACCGCGAAGAGTTTATTCTCCGCGCCTATGAGGAAACCGGTATCGAAATAGAAGTGATATCCGGTTACGAAGAGGGACGTCTGATCTATTTAGGAGTGATGCAGGCATTAAACGTATATGATAAAAAGATCCTCCTAATAGATATCGGCGGCGGAAGCACGGAATTCTTCCTTTGTCATAAAGGAAACATAGTTGCCGGGTTGAGTCAGAAGCTCGGAGCGGTTAGGCTCACGAATAAGTTCTTCAAAGGTGACAAGATCAAGGAGAGTGTAGTAGAGGAAGCACGAGAGTTTATAAAAGGAGAGATAAATCCTATACAAAGAGAGTTTGCCGGGCACAAGTTTGATATGGCTGTAGGCACATCGGGTACCATGACCAGTGTAGGACTAATGATACTTAAAGAAGAAAATCCTGATGCTGATAAAGAATTTAATCTTAATAATTTCACCTATGACCGGGATTCCTTTTTTAATTTGCTTAAGATCATACTAAAATGCGGGACTACAGAGAAGATAAAAGAAATACCTGGAATGGACGAAAGTCGAGCCGATATTATTGTCGCGGGCGCACTGATACTGGAGCAGGTTTTTGAGGAACTCAATGTAAAAAAGATCACGCTCTCAAGTTTTGCCCTCAGGGAAGGTATTCTCCTTGATACAATACAAGAGGAACTTAGCGGTGATCATCGGGGTCATCTGGATAATGTAAAAGCTAAAAGCGTATTTCACCTTGCAGAAAATTCTAATTATGATAAAGCTCACTCAATTCAAGTAGCTAAACTTGCCGGATTGATATTCGATACCGTAAAAGATAAACTTAAGCTCACTGAGAAAGAGAAAGAATACCTAGAAGCGGCATCTATACTGCATGACATAGGATACCATATATCACACTCAAAACACCACAAGCATTCGTATTACCTGATCCGGAATGCTGAGATGCTTGGTTTTAATGACCGGGAAATAGAGATAATCTCGAACATTGCGCGCTATCACAGAAAGTCACATCCAAAACCATCTCACTATACCTACAATAAACTGAAGGAAAACGACAAAAGGATCGTCCGATTATTAGCGGGTATATTGAGGATAGCTGACGGGCTGGACAGAAGCCACAGGGCGCTTATTACTGACCCGAAGATCTCGTTAAATAAAAACAAACTCACTATCTCAATTAATGTTGATGACGGTATAAGCCCCGATCTTGAGCTTTGGGGAGCTGATAGGAAAAAAGCTCTCTTCGAGGAAGCAACGGGTTATGAAGTCGAAATAATAAACTAACTTCTCTTCTTTTTAGACTCCCTTATCTTTTTATAATCTATCTCTTCTTTGTTGTTAAATGCCTTTATACCCTCTCTTACTTCTTCTGAAACATTATGCAGTGAGAGCCAGTCGCGCGCATGCCCTATGGTTGTATGCCATGAAAGATCCCGCCAGAAGTTTAATTGCTGTTTGGTATATCTGAGACATTCGGGAAGTTTGTTGAAAAGCTTTTCAGCCATAATGTCGACGGCTTCATCCAGCTTTTCATAAGGAACTACCTGATTTATCCAGCCCCATTCCAAAGCCTTCTGAGCTGAGACACGTTCACACAGAAAGAGAATTTCCCTCGCACGCCTGTCGCCCACGATCAAAGGAAGGAACTGTGTAGCTCCCGCTGCCGCAACGCTTCCCCGTGCAGCGCCAACCTGCCCCAGCTCGGCATGTTCCGCCGCGATAGCAAGGTCACAGCTGATATTTAGCTCATTACCTCCACCGACAACGAGCCCGTTAAGCCGGGCAATAGTAGGTTTGCCGAGATTGCGCATAAGCTCGTGAAGCGCGATAAACTCCGCCATCCATTTATAATAGTCGGTCGGGTTACCCAGAAAATACTCCTCCTGCTCCTGCAGATCCGCGCCGGTTGAAAATGCACGTTTACCAGCACCGGTTAAGACAACCACCGCAATATCATCATCCCAGGCAGAATCCTTGAACGCGGTTATCATTTCCTGTATGGTTTCCAGGTTCACGCAATTGAGTTTTTCCTCTCTGTTTATAGTAATGGTAGCTTTGTATCCTGTTTTGTCATATATGATGTTTTTAAAACCCGGATCGCTTTTGATAAAGGATTTGTATTTTTCTGACATACTGTGTATTTGATTTACAATAAAATAACATTAATAATAGATTTTTTTTAGGCATAAAGTGGATTCCGGTTTGTTTGTGATTGACAATTAAAAATTTATTTTCTAATATTAATTAACAAAGGGATTAGCTTTATATAAAGGCAGGGCTATAAATTTAAATTCCAAATGGAATGAAACAGATAATTTATATCCCTGCTATTTTTTTGTATAAAATTAATCTACCACAATGAAAAAGTTAACCAAAATTCTATTCACAATTGTAATTTTATTTTCTGCCTGCCATTTGAATTCACAAACCCAATACAAATGGTTTCCACTTTTGAATTCACCATATAATATTGCCCGATCCGAAGATATTTTCTTTATTGATCCAAATACGGGATGGATCGCAAGGTCGATAGATTCTAATAATATACAACTACCCAACATTTATAAAACTACTGATGCAGGTAATTCATGGGTCAACTTATCAGATACCAATATAGGATACCCAAGATGTATCGGTTTTGCAAATGCCCAGACAGGCTGGATTGGAACTTACCTTGTTTTCCGGGATACGATAGGGATCTATAAAACCACTGATGGTGGGGAAAGCTGGTTTCCACAGCTTATTGGAAGCGTAGCAGATTCGTTTGGTGTTTGCGGAATGAAGGTTCTCGATGAAAATCACGTCTTTGCATGCGGGAGGTGGTACGCCCCGGCAAAATTTTATAAAACGACTAACGGAGGTGAGAACTGGACAGTGAAAGATATGTCTGCATACGCAACAAGGTTAATTGACTGCTACTTCATTACTCCTGATTCCGGCTTTATTGTAGGAGGGTTAGGAACATATTCCGCTGGAAGAGGAGTTGTTCTATTCACTTCCGATGGAGGAGAAAACTGGGTTACAAGAATAACAACTGCCAACACAGGACAATGGGGATGGAAGATCTCATTCCCCTCGAGTGATACCGGTTATGTCTCCCTGGAAAAATCCAGCGGTGTTGGAGGATTTTCTTATTTTCTAAAATCCACAAACGGAGGTGAGAACTGGCAAGAATTAAAATTCAATAATGCTCCCCTCGATGAAGAAGGAATGGGATTTGTAAACGGAAATACAGGCTGGATAGGAGGATGGTGGATGTACACTTACAAATCTACAAACGGGGGTTTTTCCTGGCAACAGGATCCCTGGGGGTATAATGTGAATCGTTTCAGATTTTTCAGTGATACACTTGGATATGCTGTAGGACAGCGCGTTTATAAATATATGCGAGACACTACAATTGGCATATCAACGATTTCAACTGAAATACCAACTAGACCCGATTTGAGTCAAAACTTTCCCAACCCATTCAATCCATCAACAACAATACGATTCCAGGTTCTGGATTATGAGGATACAAAGCTTTCCGTATTTGATGCACTGGGTAGAGAGGTAGCCGTGCTTGTTAATGAAAAGTTATATCCGGGATATTATGAATATAAATTCGACGCAGCCGGGTTACACAGTGGTGTTTATTTCTATAAAATAGAAACCTTACGTTACACCGAAACAAAGAAAATGATCTTGCTTAAATAGTCTTTGGTTAGTAATTGAGGGTAATTAATATGAAAGCCTCCTCTACCAGGGGGCTTTTATATTTTCTTTAACATTAAAAGGAAACGCGATTGAATACCTTCCGCCTCTTTCTCCGTTGGAGCTTCAGTGATTATTCTTATTATTGGTTCAGTATTAGATTTCCTTAAATGTATCCAGTAACCGGGAAAATCAAGCTTCACACCGTCGGTTAATGTTATTCTACAGTCCTCTTTCTTGTATTTTTCCACAACTTTTTTGAGTATTCCATCGGGGTCTTTGACATTTTCCATCTTGTCCTTTGTAATATGGTACTGCGGGAGTTCCTTCTTTTTATAATCGCTAACCTTTCCTTTGTGGTCTGCAAATTCAGATAATACCAGCGCAATCCCGACCATTGCATCCCTGCCATAGTGTAGCGCCGGGAGGATCACTCCTCCGCTTCCCTCTCCGCCCGCCACGGAACCGTTGCTCTGCATTTTCTTTACAACGTTTATCTCGCCGACCGGACTTCGATACACCTTAGCACCGTACCGCATGGCAACGTCTTCCACCGCCCTTGTAGTAGAAAGATTTACTGTAACACTTTGCTTTGATTTCGGTGAATTCTTTAAAACATAATTTACGACCGTCGCAATGGTATTCTCTTCGCCATACGGCTTGCCTTTATCAGTTATGAGTACGAGCCTATCGGCATCCGGATCAACCGAAATACCAAGGTCTGCCTTATTAGACTTAACAGCCTTGCAGAGTGCCTTCAAATTATTTGGAAGTGGCTCCGGCATATGAGGAAATATCCCGCTTCCGTCGCAATACAATGGAATTACACTACATCCTAGCTTGCGCAGTAACTTCGGCACTATCTCTGAACCCGATGCGTTGACCGCATCAACAACAATCTTTAATTTCCGCTTCGCAATCTTTTTCGAGTTCAAAAGCTTTAGCTTAAGAACTTTTGCAATATGCCTGTCAGTCCATCCCTTTTCGTGTTTCAGCGACCCTACATTATCTATGTCGGCATATTTGAAATTCCCTCTCTCCGCAATGGCGAGAAATTTACCCACCTGTTTCACATCAAGAAAAGTACCGTCCGGGTTGAGAAATTTTAATCCGTTCCATATCTGGGGATTATGAGAAGCTGTGATAGAGATACCTCCGGCGGCTTTTGAATCTTCTGTAGCGATCTGTACAGTTGGAGTTGGGGCTATACCGATATCAACTGCATCGAAACCACTCATACGGAGGACGGACACAACTACAGACTGAACCACGTCACCATGCAGTCTCCCGTCTCTTCCTACAATGATCTTATTTGATTTACCGGTCTTTCGGCAATACTCTGCAAAAGCAGATGTGTATTTAACTATGTTTTCGGGAGTGAGACTGTCGCCAACTATTCCCCTAACTCCCGATACCGATGCTATTATTGGAGGCACTTTTAATTGAGATGTTTTTCTAGTTCTTTTAACTGCTCGATGGTGTTAATACCGGTAATTTCTATATTATTTTCTACAGGATACGCCCCGACTTTTTTAGACTTCTCATTCAGATATTTGAAGATGTCGGTAAGGTAATACTCACCCTGTGCATTATCGGTACTCAAACTATCCAGAGCATTCAGCAGTTCACTTGAGTCAATGAGATATATACCTGAATTTATCTCTTTTATCTGTTTCTGAATTTCTGAGGCATCTTTTTCTTCCACAACACCTGTTACATCCATATTAATATCTCTTACTACTCTGCCGTAACCGTGGGGGTCGTCGAAATATGCCGATATCATGCTCGCCTTGTTGCTATTCTCATAGTGAAATTCAAGAAATTCTGATATTGTCTCCGGTTTCAAAAGGGGCACATCCCCGGAAAGAATAAGCACGTCGCCTTTAAAATCCTTAAGGATGTCCCTTGCCTGCATAACGGCATGGCCTGTCCCAAGTTGTTCATCCTGGTGCGCAAATGTGATCTTACCCATGCTATCCGGAAATTCCTCCTCGATAAAATCGATAACGGACTGCTTGTTATAACCTACTACGGCTATAACAAGATCGGAATTGATCTCAAGAGCAAGCTCTATGACGTATTGAATCATAGGTTTGCCGTCGAGTTCAAACATGACTTTGGATTTATTTGGATTCTTCATGCGGGTACCCTTTCCCGCAGCGAGAATTACTGTAGCCAGTTGTCTGGAAGCAAACATATATAAAAAATCCCGGTTGAGTACGGGATAATTTACTAATAGTAATTAAAAATTAAAACTGTATTATTGATTCTATACCTCGATGACCTCAGGTTCTTTCTTAACGATCCTGTTATGTTCATCCACAAACACAACCTTAGGCTTGTAATTTTCAAGTTCTTCATCTGAAAATACTCCGTATGCTATAAGTATTACCCTGTCACCAACCATGCCGAGCCTTGCCGCCGCCCCATTAAGACAGATCACACCGGAATTCCTCTCGCCTTCTATTACATAAGTTTCAAATCTATTTCCGTTATTGATATTTACTACCTGTATCTTTTCGTAAGGCAGGAGATTTGCTTCTTCCATGAGAGCTGAATCAAGCGTAAGGCTTCCCTCATAGTGCAATTCTGCCTGTGTAATTGTGGCTCTGTGTACTTTAGACTTACACATAAACCTATTCATTTGTTATATCCTCTAAATTAATTTTTAGTAAATAGTATATTATCTATCAATCTGGTATTGCCAAATTTTACTGCCAACGAGATAAGTATCTCTCCTTTATAACCACTAAAACTCTCAATATCGTCCAGTTCATCATTATCCGTAACCGCAATGTATTGAATCGAACTAAGCGGAGCCTGTGTACTCAAATATCGTGTAATATACTCAACAATTTCCTTCGAATTTCTTGCTTTTCCGCCGAGAATGAGGTTTTTTGCCTCTCGCAAAGCATCACTTATTTCTGCCGCTTCCGCTTTTTGTCTGGAATCAAGATAAGAATTTCTTGAGCTCATTGCAAGACCGCTCTCTTCCCTGATAGTGTCGCAAACAACTATATTTACGCCGGTATTCATATCTTCGGCCATTCTCTTTATTACCAGCACCTGTTGGGCATCTTTCTGTCCAAAATATGCTTTATGTGGTTTTGTGATGTTAAAGAGCTTTAATACAACAGTAGCTACTCCAATAAAATGCCCGGGGCGGAACTTCCCTTCAAGCTTCTCGGATATCGTTGTAACAACAACGCTCGTGTGATGTTTCTTTGTATACATTTCTTCATTGCCCGGAAAGAACACATAATCCGCTCCGGATTTTTCACACATCACATAATCGCGCTCGAAGTCACGCGGATATTTATCGAGGTCCTCCCCTTTCAAAAACTGTGTTGGGTTTACATATATGCTCACTACAACGACATCATTCTCATGCCTTGCGCGCTCTATCAATGAAACGTGACCCTTATGCAGATATCCCATAGTAGGAACAAAACCGATCGACCTGCCTTTGCATCTCTGAAACTCCGAGATCTCCTGCATGGATTTTACGTCGTTAATAACCTTCAAATCAATTTAATATAAGGTTTAATATCTGATCGAGTTTTTGCTTAAGATCTTTTCTCTCTACTATCAGATCAACAAACCCGTGCGTCAATAAAAATTCTGACCTCTGAAAACCCTTCGGAAGATCTTTACCCGTTGCCTGTTTAATAACGCGAGGTCCGGCAAATCCTATCAGCGCTCCCGGCTCGGCAATATTAACATCGCCAAGCATAGCATACGAAGCAGTAACACCACCCGTCGTCGGATCAACCATTACCGAAATATAAGGTATCTTTTCCTCAGCCAGCTTTGCGAGCCGTGAACTTATCTTTGCCATCTGCATTAATGACAGCGCGCCCTCCATCATTCGAGCACCACTGCTTGCAGAAACTATAATTAAAGGATTTCTTGTTTTGATAGCTTTATCAACCGCCCTGCTGAGTTTTTCTCCTACCACGCTTCCCATACTTCCACCGATGAACTTGAAATCCATACACCCTATTACAACGTCTCTTCCGTTGATCTTTCCTGTTCCGGTCCTTACTGCATCGTAAAGGTTGGTTGATTCAATAGATGATTTGATCCTGTCCTTATACTTCTTAGTATCCGTAAAGCCAAGTGGGTCAGTCGAAATCATTTTCTTGTCCATCTCTCTGTAGGATTTATCATCGAGCAGAAAACCAAAATACTCTTCACTGCCTATTCGGAAATGGTGGTCGCATTTTAGGCAGACGTAATAATTCGCTTCCCACTGCTTTTTGTGCATGAGTTCGTTACATTCGGGGCATTTGACCCACTGACCGCCCGGTACATCCTTTTTAGGGGAATCGGTGGATATATTCTCCTTAGATCTTTTAAACCACGCCATTAATTTTTCTCCTTTACAAGAGGCTTAAATTCCTGCATATAGAAAGGCTCCGATGTACTGATATCGGAAAATTCACTCCTTTCTATTTTCTCCATAGTTAATTCTAACTGCTCCCGTATCATGTCACTTCCAACATCAAAAACATTCATTTCTTTACTAACATCCTCAAAATTTTCACTAAAATCAATCTTTTCATTTATGACTATATCTTTCGTTCGTTTTAGTATTACATCAAGTGTATCTGAAGCATAATCACCAATTCTCATTAATTTACCTTCGTTTGTATAAACCGCGTAATAAAACTCCCCCGTCCTCATTCCGGAATAAATAACAGCAGCGTATTCGTTAGGTGATTTATGCATGCCGGCGATAATATCAAGTGTTACTATCTCGACCAGTTTAGCACCTGTTGAAAAACATATGCCTTTAGCAATAGCTGAACCTATTCTTAATCCCGTGAATGAACCCGGTCCGTTAGAAAGGCTCACGACATCGATATCTTTAAATGGGATACATTTTGCTTCGAGGTCTTTCCGTATTTCAAACATTAGTGAATCTGCATTCCTGGTTCCGGGTATTGTCCTTTCCAGGATTAGTTCACCGTCACGGGCAAAACCATAGCCCGCAGTTTTTGAAGAACAATCGAGTAATAGGATATTCATTTCTCTCTTTTATTCGGGAAGTGTGATAAACCTTTTCTCTTCATCCTCTCCGTGTTCGAATCTCACTGTCCGTAATTCCCTGCCAAGATAATCTTCCATCAGCTCACTCCACTCTATTAAGGTAATACTTTTACCATCGAAATAATTATCCATTCCCAGCGAATCTATCTCAACTGCCTTATTAAGCCTGTAAAGATCGAGATGATTAATTAATTGTTTCCCGCCTGTCACCGGGTCAGACCCTTCGTATTGATTCGCAATTATGAACGTAGGACTGTTAACATCATCTTCGATCCCATAATAACTGCATATTCCTTTTACGAACTGAGTCTTTCCGCTTCCAAGCTCACCTTTCAAACCGATTATCTCACCTGCTTTTAATTGTGTCGCAAATTCCTTCCCGAGAGCTGTTGTCTCCTCCGCACTTCCAGATAATATCTTTGTCACGACTTCGATTCGAGCGTTATTACGGGAAGTATCACCTCTTCCAGAGAAATTCCTCCGTGCTGGAATGTATCGTTATACATGTTCAAATATTTATGGTAATCGGTAGGGTAAACAAAATAGTAATCTTCCTTAGCAATAATGTAATTCACCATTCCGTTTCGTAGCGGAAGTTTATATCTTCCCGGGTTTGCAATGTGCATGCAGTGCTTGCTGTCAGCGTTTACGTTCCTGCCATATTTATAACGTAGGTTCGGGGATGAATCCCTGTCGCCAAGCGCCTTCACGCCGTGCAGGCAACGGATGCTCCCGTGATCTGTTGTTATGATGATCTTTACATCGGGCTTTCCTGCAAGCTTCCTCAGCATTCCGAAGAATGACGAATGCTCGAACCATGATGCTGTCAGCGACCTGAATGCAGATTCGTCCGGCGCTATCTCTTTCAATATTGCGTAGTCGCTTCTAGAGTGAACAATCATGTCAAGGAAGTTTATAACAACCGCATTAAGATGGCTCTCGGTAAATGATATTATCTTATTCTCTATTCCTCTGCTGAAATCCGAGTCCATTATCTTGGTATAACGAAGGTCGTTTCTTAACTTAATTCTCCTCCTCTGCAATAACAGGGAGAGAAGCTCCTTCTCGTGAACGTTCTTGCTGTTCTCGTCATCATCTTTTCCCTGCCACAACTCCGGGTAATGTTTTTCTATATCCGATGGGAACAGCCCCGCAAAGATCGCATTCCTGCTGTAAGGCGTTGCCGTCGGTAGCATCGAATAATAATACTCTTTCGACATCTTGAAATACGGATTCAGGAAAGGTTCCATCACCAGCCACTGATCGAGCCTCATACAATCTACAACAAACAAAAAGACCGATTTGTGTTTATCCAATTCGGGAAACACATACTTGTCCATTATCTGGTGCGAAAGTGTCGGTACATCGTCATCCTTCTCGGCATTTACCCAATCGACATAGTTCTTCTCGATAAACTTTGAAAACTCAACATTGCATTCCCTCTTTTGATCCGAAAGTGTCTGCATAAGACCAAGCTCTCTGTGCTCGCTGACGTCGATCTCCCAGTTACTCATTTTTGTATAGAGGTCTATCCATTCCTTCCAGTTCGGATTGTCAAACAATGCCGATGATATCTTGTTGAACTCCTGTATATAATCGCGCGATATCTGGTCACCCTTTATCCTTTTCGATTCGAGTACCTTCTTACATACAAGAAGAAGCTGGTTAGGATTAACAGGCTTAATAAGATAATCGGATATTTTATTGCCGATAGCATCTTCCATGAGGCTCTCAGTCTCGTTCTTCGTAACCATAACCACCGGGAGAGAAGGTTTCATATCCTTGACTTCAACCAGTGTTTCCAGTCCGCCCATACCGGGCATCATCTCATCCATAAAGACCAGATCGAAATCGTTGTCCCGGATCAGCTGTATCGCGTCCTCGCCGTTTGTAGCTTCATTGACGTCATAGCCCTTTTGCTTAAGGAACATAATATTCGACTTAAGCAGGTCTATTTCATCATCTACCCATAATATTTTTGTATTAGCCATAATTGTGGTACCGTTCGATGGATTTTGCATGACAACTCCTGTTTTTATAATGTTTAATCAAAAAGCGTATTAATCCGTCATGCAAATTTTATAGTTTGATAGTAGTTTATACTTTGATAACAAAAAAATGTTTAAAAATATCTCAAATGTGGTTTGGATAGGTAATATATCTATAATAGATAGGAATTAAAATGTATAGATTTAGCCGATTCTCACCAGGCTTATCACATTTTCCACGTGGTATGTATGAGGGAACATATCCACGGGCTGGATCTTCTCAATTCCGTATTTCCCCATTCCGCAGATGAGTTTCAGGTCGCGGGCTTGTGTGGATGGATTACAGCTAACATATACTATTCTATCGAGATTCGTTTCGGATAGTATCTCGCAGATTTTGGGATGAAGCCCGGACCTTGGTGGGTCCAGTATTATCTTATTATATGCCTTTACATCATTGCTCAGAAGAAAATCCTTTATATCCGAAACAATGAACTCTGCGTTTGTGATACTGTTCAATGTCATATTTTCATTCGCATTGGAGATGGCATCTTCTATCAGTTCGACACCCAGCACACTGTCAACCTTATCCGAAATAAAGATCCCTATCGAACCGGCACCGCAATAAAGGTCCAGCACCTTATCCTCCTTTGTAAACTCCCCGAACTCCAGGGCGACATCATACAGTTTTTGCGCCTGCATAGTGTTTGTCTGAAAAAAAGAGTTGGGGGATATCTTAAAAGAAAATTCTTTCCCGTCCTGCCGAATCAGCTTCTCGTGGATTATTCCGGAACCGAAGATAACTTTTTCATCCTCCGCGAATGCAACCTGCGCGCGTTTATTCGACAGCCCGTTCACAAGCGTTGTTACTTCCGGTGCAGTCTCCCTCAGCTTTTCTGCATACTCATTCATCAGTCCCTCATCATGCTCATATGTCACAAGGTTCACCATGAGTTCGTTCGTATTCTTGCCTTCACGTATTATTAAAAACCTGAGAAACCCTTCATGCGTTTGTGTAGAGTAAACCGACATGGCTCTCTCTTTAAAAAAATCCCTCGTGAAATTCAGTATCCTGTTTGAAACTTCCGATTGCAAAAAACATTCGTGGATATCGATTATTTTTGAATGAAAGCGCGGGACGTGAAGCCCAAGCGCAAATCTCTCTTTCTCTTCACCGGCATCATCCGGATTAACCACCCACTTATCATCTGAAAATGAAAATTCCATCTTGTTCCTGTAAAAGAAAATGTCATCGCTCCCCATCACTTCCGGGAATTCCAATCCATCGAATCCGCCTATCCTTTTGAACGCATTCTCTACCACACCCTTTTTAAATGCAAGCTGTCTGTCATACTCAAGGTTTTGTATCTTACACCCTCCGCACGTGCCGAAGTACTCACAGCGCGGGTCTATGCGGTATTTTGAGGGCTCCAGCAGTTCGAGGAAGCTTGCCTCGGCATATTTATTTCTCTTCTTTCGTATCCGCACCAGGGCTTTGTCTCCCGGCACGACTTTATCCGCAAATATTACCATTCCTTCCCCGGTACGACCCACTCCGCGACCGTCATCGTTCATATCTTCTATAATTATCTCTATTTCGTCGCCTTTTTTCATATAAATTGCACTAAATTAAAGTAATTTTAAAAAAACATTATTCTGAGTATTATATAAGTAATTCCGCCGAAGCGGAATAAACAATTTACCAATAATAAGTGGCAGGTTCAAAGAGTAAAGACACAATAATCAGAGATGCAAAAAAAGTGATCTCGATCGAAAAGCAGGCGATCGACGATCTGCAGAAAAGATTTGCAAAACCTGGATTTAGGGATAACTTTGCTTCTGCGATCGACCTTCTTTACAAGTGCAAAGGCAAAGTAGTCGTCATGGGTATTGGAAAATCCGGGATTATAGCCCAAAAGATTGTAGCTACTTTCAATTCCACCGGAACATACTCCATATTCCTGCACACAGCCGATACCATTCACGGTGACCTTGGAGCAATTCGTGAAGATGATGTCGTTTTGATAATTTCAAAGAGCGGCAGTACAAACGACATAAAGACACTCCTGCCGATATTCAAATCCCAGAAGATAAAGATCGTTTCGATTGTAGGTAATATGAGGTCCGAATTAGCGCGCCTCTCTGATTACACAATAGATGCCTCGGTAAATAAGGAAGCCTGCCCGCATAATCTCGCTCCTACTTCCTCGACGACGGTTACACTTGTGATAGGCGATGCAATTGCAATATCTCTCCTGCAAAAGAAGGGTTTTTCTGAAAATGATTTTGCGACACTGCACCCGGGAGGTAACCTCGGTGCGAAACTTCTTCTCAAAGTTGAGGATATAATGGTAAAGGGTGAAGATATACCCCGCGTCAAAGAAAACGCTATGCTCAAAGAAGTTATCTACGAAATGTCATCCAAACGCCTCGGCTGTACCGCCGTTGTGAATGGAAAAAGCATTAAGGGATTTATTACTGACGGAGATATTCGACGTTATCTTGAGAAAAATATGAACCTTGAAAATACCAAAGCTAAGGATGTTATGACTAAGAACCCGAAGAAAGTGAAATCTAATATGCTCGCCAAAAGAGCGCTGGAATTTATGGAAGATAACAAAATCACACAACTTCTTGTCTCTGATAGTGACGGCAAACTGGCAGGCATCGTTCACATGCACAAATTAATTGAGACCGGATTGTGATCTCGATGAATATCAAACCCGAAAAAATCCTTCTACTCTTCCTGCTTGTCATTTTCTTAACCTCCTGTGATGAGAAGCTCGAACCACCTAAGACTGATATTAACCCGCTCGATATTCCCGACCAGGAAAGCTGGAACTCTACCGTATCCTTCTCCGATTCAGGCAATGTCGTCGCCATACTTGATGCCGGATATATGGGACACTATGAAGGTAAGGGGTACATAAAGATCGACAGTGGAGCAAAAGTCGATTTCTATAAAAATGGACAGATCGTATCTACGCTAACCGGGAAACATGGACTGGTGCTGGACTCTACGAAAGACATCGAGATACTCGACAGCGTGGTAGTCATCAATAAAGAAGGGAGCATCCTTAAAACGGAAAAGCTGTTTTGGAACAACAAAGAGCAAAGAGTGTACTCGGATAAATTCGTAAGTATAAAGACTCCAACCGAAGATATTCAGGGTATCGGCTTCGAATCCGATCAGAATCTGCAAAACTACAGGATCTATAAGGTAACAGGGACTTTTGATAAATGAAGCTTTTGCACCTAAATATCGTCTTTCTCCTTTTGATCGCTGTATCGGCCTTTTCGCAGGAAAAAGTCGAGCTCAAAAATGCAGACCAGCTTCAGGGCAGTGTAAAGGACGGCAAGAACGTACGGGAAGCAACCGGTAACGTTATCCTTCAACAGGGCAATATTACCGTTTACTGCAACTCAGCCACGCAGTATATTGACGATAACATGGTTGACCTCAGAGGCAATGTCCGCATCATACAGGATACCCTCACGTTGCTTACCTCACACGGTATGTATTACGGAAATGAAAAACGTGCCACCGGCAATGGAGGCATTACACTCAAAGACCAGAATGCCACACTTACCGCAAGCTCCGGCGTATATTATTTCAATGAAGCGAAAGCAATATTTAACGGCAATGTACACGTTGTAAATCCCGAATATGACATCACGTCCGATAAACTTACTTATTTTAGGAATACCGAGGATTCTTATGCTGACGGCAATGTAACTGTTACAACTGACTCGGCCATAGTAACAGCGGAAAAGGTTGACTTTTTCAAACGGCAGGGAAAAACACAGGCTTACCAAAATGCAAAGCTCGTAAGTGATTCGACAATCATTACTGCGGATACCCTTACAAATTTCTCCCATGAAAAGAAATCTTATGCAACGGGAAATGTTAAGATTGTCAGCGAGAATAATAACACTATAGTTTTTGGAGACTACCTGGAAAATTACGAAAAGGAAAACCATACGAAAGTAACCGGGCATGCGCGGCTCATTTACGCGGAGGAAGATAAAGACACGCTCTTCATTTACAGCAAAAGCATGGAGGCATTCCGCAATGACCCTGAATATTATGTTGCTACTGATAGCGTAGAAACGATCCGCGGCGACTTCCTGTCTAAATCCGGACTCAGCACCTACTACGCGGATTCTGAAACTGTCTCACTATCTATTCTTCCTATCGTTTGGCAAAATGATTCCCAGATGACAGGCGACTCGATCTACGCAGACCTTCCAGGGAAAAAGTTACAGACCATTTACATCAGAAAACTCGAAGAGCTTCCCGGCACCCGGTCGTCATTCGTTATATCCCAAAATGCCGAAGAAGGTTTCCCCGATCGCTATAACCAGGTAAAAGGCACCGACATCACAATGCACTTTCAGGATGAAAAGATCCATAACGTGGACGTGACCGGGAGTGCTCAGAGTATTTACTACCTGTTCGAAGAAAAAAAAGCAAACGGAGTAAATCGCGCCGAAGGAAAAAACATGAAAATTGACTTTGATGACGACGAGCAGGTCGTAAAAATTGTCCTCGAATCAGATCCTGAGGGTCAGTATATTCCTGAAATAAAAATTCCCGGTGAAAATCTCATTCTTAACGGATTTGATTTTCGAGAGGACAAACCCGAAAAACAGTACTAGTTCAATTTTCAATTTGAGCTAACTCCTTGTTTAATCAGTTCTATCACACCCTCAAATAATTTGGTAATTTAAAAAAAATATTATTATTTTTTAGGATAGAGAGTTCCTCCGCTTCCATTTTCTTAGCAGAATAATGAAAAAGACATTATTAAAAATACTAAGCTGGGCATTCTATTCATTGACGCTATTTGCGCTTGTACTATTATTGTCAGATTCAGGCACAAGTACGGGGCACAGCATCACCTCACCAACCGCCAACGAGATGGTCAGTAATGAGATCATTGTCCTGCTAAGCAAAAATTCTGATGTAAACTCTATCACGTCAAATAATCCGGAGGTTACGTTTACCGTAAAGGAAGCTATCTCAAGAGAACTTAACATGTGGTTGATTAATTACCACGCACCCGAGGGAGATTCACCACAGGATATACTTGGCAACTTGATGGACAATAACAATAACATCTTAACGGCACAGTTTAATTACAAAGTATCCCTCCGCGAAAATTCTCCCGACGATCCCCGCTTCGATGAGCAATGGGGTTTAAGTAATACCGGACAACTCGGTGGCACACCTAATGCCGACATAAAAGCCCTCAAAGCATGGGATATAACAACCGGAGGATTTACAAAGGACGGAAAGGAGATCGTAATTGCCGTCATAGATGACGGATTCTTTCTCCAGCATAGTGACCTCACATTTTGGAAAAATGATCATGAGATTCCGGGTAATAATGTCGATGATGACGGGAATGGATATGTTGATGACTATGACGGATGGAACGCCGCACAAAATAACAGTGTAATAATTCCGCAGGATCATGGAACCAGGGTTTGCGGTGTGATCGGGGCTAAGGGTAATAACTATAACGGCATTGCCGGCGTTAATTGGCGTGTGAGCATAATGCCGATTGAAATAGGTACATTTCCGGATATCGATGAAGCATCTGTCCTCAAAGCATATGCCTATGTCTTAAATCAAAGAAAACTTTACAATCAAACCGGCGGCCTAAAGGGATGCTACGTTGTCGCAACCAATTCCTCTTTTGGGCTGGACTTTGAGCAGCCTGAGAACCATCCTATCTGGTGTGAGCTGTATAACCTCATGGGAAGAGAGGGCATCATCAGCGTAGCCGCAACAATGAATAATCACTCGAATGTTGACGTCACAGGTGATGTACCAACTGCCTGCTCAAGTGATTATCTTATCACGGTTACCAGTACCACCCGTACAGATGAACTATACGGAGGCTCCGCTTATGGTCCAACAACCATCGATATCGGTGCCCCGGGTGTATCGATACTCTCTACATATAATATAAACCAATACAGTAATGCTGTCGGAACATCCCTCGCAGCACCGCATGTAACAGGTGTAGTAGGATTACTGTATGCCGCGGCTCATCAGACATACATAGATTATGGTAATCAGTATCCTGATTCACTCGCACTGCTTTTCAAAAAATTCATTCTTGGCGGAACCGATCAGCTTGGTTCATTGAACGGACTTATCGTTTCGGATGGGCGCCTCAATCTATATAAAACACTAAAAAGCGTCGAACGTCCTTTGGGATCGGATAACTTTATTCCCACAGCTTATTCTCTTAAACAAAACTACCCAAATCCATTTAACCCGGGTACATCTATTGTATATGATGTTCTCGACGCTGTAAATGTGAAAATATCTGTCTTTAATATCCTCGGACAGGAAGTAGGTGTTTTGGTAAACTCATTCCAAACAAAAGGCAGATATACCGTACATTTTGATGCTTCTTCCCTGCCTTCCGGCGTCTACTACTATCGTATCCAGTCAAAATACTTCTCTGACGTAAAAAAAATGGTCCTCTTAAAGTAAAAAGGTATTTCTTTTTACAAATTTCCAGTTTAAATTATTTAAGGATTGAAGTAAATAAAACGATAATTTTCATTGTTTCATCAATGAAGCAATTATCATTGCTATTATGCGAAAATTATTTACTCAATCTATTTTTTTTATATTACTGGGCATAGTTATTTTCTTTTTCTATAACTTTTACCCGGATAATGATCCCTATAAATATGATATCGCCCCGCACCCCGATGATATCACAACTTCCACCGATATATTTCCATACCCTATAAGCTGGAATTTTTATTTTGCTGAAATTCCCGGTCTGAATTTTGGTACCGTTGGAGCCGCATATTTTAAAGGCAAATATTACCTCAATACCTGGAATCAAGCTAATGTGTGCTTTACCCTTCAAGGAAGTGGTCCACAAAATGAACCTCTTATGAGTACGCTTGATTCAATAAGTTCTCCACCCTATGTCGGAGCAATAAGGGATATGACTATAGGAACAGACGGATCCGGAAATGAATTTCTGTGGGGAGGGAAAGCAGCCGATGTTTTATATAAAATGGATTCAAACTTGAATGTAAAAGCAGAATATACTATCGCGGGAGGGCAATTCCGTGCCATAGCCTGGGATCCGAATCGAAAAGGTTTCTGGAACAGCAACTTTACCGGCGATATTATATGTCATGACACCCTGGGTAATATAAAAGGAATTATCCCTTCCACATTATCCGGAAAATACGGGTTTGCCTGGGACAGCCTCACAACACCTGACACTGCATTGCTCTGGGTGTGGAACCAGGCAGGAGGTACGGGAAACAATACGCTGAATAGAATAAACATTGTTTCAGGAGTACTAACTGCCTCTTATAGTATCGATCTCTATCCTACCAGTGTTGCCGGGGGAGCAAATATTTTCAAATTCGGAAATACCTATAAGCTTCTGCTTAATTTTCAAAGCGCTGGAGTGGTTTGCTACGACCTTACGAACGATAGTGCAAATAACTGCACACTCGCATATTATCGGAATAATCTTTCTAAATCCATTCCGGATAATAATCCTGGAGGAGTGTATGATACCCTGAGAATAGATAATTACAGGGGAACACCGGGAAATTTAAATATTGTACTCGATACGGTTTATCACTCCTGGGTTGGCGACCTTACTATGATTCTTTATCATGAGGGACTGGCAGACACATTAATGCTAAACCCCGGGAATGCCTTTGGAAGTTCTTTCGGATCCAGTGGAGACAATTTTATCGGTACTCAGATCGCTGATGATGGAACGATCAGGATGGACTCGATCACCGCACTTATGGCGCCGTGTACGTCTCCGCCAAAGTTCAGGCCTGGGACAAAGTTTGGTATGGATTCACTTTCAAAGTTCCTCAATACTGATATCAATGGTGACTGGGTACTATTCATAAGAGACGGCTTCGGCGGTGACACAGGTGTACTCGAAGCGTGGCATCTTTGCATTGAAGACCTCTCGACAGGTATTACGGGATATGAGCAGGAAAATAAACAGTTTTATCTTGCCCAAAACTACCCTAACCCATTTAACCCTGAGACAACAATCGAATATCACATTCCAAAACCGGGAACGGTAAGCATAAAGATATATGATATAACCGGGCGTGAGATAGCAGTATTAGAAAACTCCTTCAAAAATACAGGAACATACAAAGTAATCTTCGATGGCAGTTCACTCTCCAGCGGAATCTACTTCTACACACTCCAGACGGAAAACCTTACCAGTGTTAAAAAGATGATTTTATTAAAGTAATACCTGCCCTTAAAATTAAACATTGTATCTTTTACAATACGATTTTATCTTAATTATTACTGATTTTATAAACTATTAATATTTATCATGAAAAATTCTTACAAGGGGAAATATCTGTCTCTAACGGGTATGTTTGTAATTGTTGTGGTTGTTTTAGTGATAGCGCTATCCGGACCAACTAACAGCGAGAGCAACTACCTTCACTTCTATAGAGATAAAAATTATGTTGAAGGGGAAATGTTAGTGATGCTTAAAAAGAACGTTGATGTAAACGAATTTATAAGCAAACACGACAATATCGGCTTAACGGTAAAAGAGCCGGTTATTGAAGAATATAACTTATGGTTAGTGCAGTTTGACAAAACTAGATCGGAATCGGTCGATGCTCTTATATCAATGGTTGAAAGTCCTGACGTGGAGATTGCGCAGTTCAATCATTATGTAAAAGAGCGTCAGACATTCCCGGATGATACGAGATTCAACGAAATGTGGGATATGCACAATACCGGTCAGTCCGGCGGAACTGTAGATGCTGATATAGATGCTCCCGAAGCGTGGGATATAACAACAGGCGGTGTGACTGCCGATGGAGACACTATCGTTTGTGCTGTCATAGACGGCGGTTTCTATTTAAATCATGCAGACGTTAGCTTCTGGAAAAACTGGGGTGAGATCCCGGGTAATAGCATCGATGACGACTCTAACGGATACGTGGATGATATTAACGGATGGAATGCATACAATGACAACGGTAACGTTACTGCAAGTGGTACACACGGAACTCACGTTAGCGGTACAGTTGGTGCAAAAGGTAATAATACCCTTGGGGTCACCGGTGTAAACTGGAATGTAAAAGTAATGGCAGTACAGGGTTCTTCCGGAACTGAATCTGTCGTACTGAAAGCATATAGATATGTACAAAGACAAAGACAACTATACAATCAAACCAATGGTCAAAAGGGTGCATATGTTGTTTCAACAAATTCATCCTTCGGTGTCGACTTTGGCCAGCCTGCTAATTTTCCTCTCTGGTGTGCATATTATGATTCGCTTGGCGCAGAGGGTATCCTTAGTGCCGGAGCCGGTCCAAACCTAGGCATCGACATCGATGTCCAGGGCGATGTACCGACTACATGCCCCAGTTATTACATGATAGCCGTTACCAATACGACCAGAACAGACCAGAGAAATAGCGGTGCGGGTTACGGACCTATTAATATGGATATTGGCGCACCGGGTACTACAATACTTTCCACTACATCAGCAAGCAATTACGGGACAAGCACCGGTACTTCGATGGCTACTCCTCACGTTTGCGGAGCAGTAGGGCTGATGTACGCCGCCGCAGATCCGTCACTTATTGCGTTATCAAAAACTGATCCCGATTCTGTTGCCGCATTGATGAAAATGATGATGATGGAAAATGTTGATTCTCTTGCATCTTTGAGCAACATACTATCCAAAGGTAGACTTAATCTTTATAAATCAGTACTCGCTGCAAGTACAATTACAGCCGTTACTGTCAATAATAACGTTACTCCGGAATCATATAAACTTTCACAAAACTATCCTAATCCGTTTAACCCGGCTACAAATATAGAATTCTCTATCCCGGTAAAAGGCTTCGTTTCGCTAAAGATATATGACATAACAGGCAGAGAGGTAGCTCAGCTTGTTAATACTCATCTGTATCCCGGATTATATACGGCTAATTTTGATGCGAGCAGGCTCTCGAGCGGGGTTTATTTCTATACTCTCAGAGCGGAAGGATTTACTCAAACAAAGAAAATGCTGTTAGTAAAATAAAAGAATAGATTTTATTGCATACAAAAAGAGCAGGCTAAATAACCTGCTCTTTTTTATTTTCGGTTAATACTTTTTCGTAAAATTCTTCATACAGAGGTACTATATTATCCTCTTTAAACTTCAATGCCCTCTCACGAGCTTTCTTGCTAAAATAATCATACTTCTTAGTATTAGTGAGAAGCTCGATCGCATACTTTGACATCCTTTCCACGTCACCGATCTCTGCTATATACCCCGTCTCACCGTGAACATTAAGTTCAGGTAAACCTCCTATACTGGTCGATACTACCGGTACGCTGCAACTCATCGCCTCCAGTGCCGAGAGACCAAAGCTCTCCGATTGCGAAGGCATAATAAATAAGTCCGATATAGAAAGTAGCTCTACTAATATATCCTGCTTTCCCATAAATTTCACCCTTTCGAATACGCCCAGATCCGTCGCTAGCCTCTCGCACTCACTCCTATCCGGACCATCACCAACAAGTAAAAGTTTCGACGGTACTTCTTCATTCACCGCTGCGAATATCTTTATAACATCCTGTACTCTCTTCAGCGCGCGAAAATTTGATATATGTATTAATATCTTTTCTCCATCCGGCGCAAATTTCTCCTTAAAGCATTTCGTGTGCTCGTTATTCAGCCTCCTGTATTTCTCTGTATCTATAAAGTTAGGGATCACTTCGATATCCTTCTCGATCTGGTAATTGGATTTAGTCTTATCTCTCAAAAAATTAGAAACCGCTGTTACACCATCTGACTGCTCTATGCTGAATTTCATCGTCGGCAGAAAACTCGGCTCCAACCCGATCAGCGTAATGTCCGTACCGTGGAGAGTAGTTATTACTTTTAATTCCTTTTCGCTCATCTTTTCGGCTTTGAGTATCTCTCTCGCGAGGAACGCGCTCGTCGCATGCGGTATTGCATAGTGGGCATGTATTAGATCCAACTCATTTATTTTAGCTACTTCGACCATTTTACTGGTGAGCGCCAGGCTATATAGAGGAAATTCAAAAAGCGGATAGCTGTACATCTCCACCTCATGATAAAAAATATTATCCACAAAAGCCGTGAGGCGGGTAGGTATTGCATACGATATAAAGTGGACTTCATGTCCCCTCAAAGCAAGCGCTTTTCCCAATTCCGTAGCCACAACACCGCTTCCGCCATAGGTAGGATAGCAAGTAATTCCAATTTTCATCTTTTTTCAGGATTTTCGTTAGATTTGTCTCTTTTAAATAATAAGCTATTTAAAACGAATTAAAAATATAGTTATATTTCTCAATTTATAAATAACTACGATTTTTAATAAAATATGTTTAAAACTTACTTGAATCATAGACATAATTAGTTTAACTTTTGAGCTAAAATACATGAATAATAATGGCTAAACTCCTCGAAGTAAAAAACCTCCAGACATTCTTTTATACCGATGACGGCATAGCAAAGGCAGTGGATGATGTAAGCTATGATTTAGATATGGGCGAAACCCTGGGTATTGTTGGCGAATCCGGCTGCGGAAAGAGCGTTTCCGCGCTCTCTATAATGCGCCTTATACCAGAACCTCCGGGAAAAATTGCCGGCGGTGAGATACTTTTCAAAGGAAAGAACCTCGTTACACTCCCCGAAAAGGAAATGAGAAAGATCAGGGGAAATGACATCGGGATGATATTCCAGGAACCCATGACTTCGCTAAATCCTGTATTTACATGCGGTGACCAGATAGAGGAGGTGCTCATACTTCACCAAAAGCTTGATAAAAAACAGGCAAAGGAAAAAGCCATAGAAATGCTAAAGCTTGTCGGGATACCGGCGCCGGAACAGCGTTACCGTGAATACCCGCACCAGCTATCGGGAGGAATGAGACAACGTGTCATGATCGCTATCGCTCTCGCATGTAACCCGGAAATACTTATTGCTGACGAACCTACAACTGCGCTGGACGTTACCGTACAGGCGCAGATACTCGAGCTCATCAATAAGCTTCAAAAAGAACTTGGCATGGGCGTTATTATGATCACTCACGATCTCGGTGTGATTGCCGAAGTCTCAAATAAAGTTTGTGTTATGTACGCATCAAAGGTTGTTGAATACGGACCAGTAAAGGCAATATTCAAAGATCCTAAACATCCTTACACTATCGGGCTCCTAAATTCTATTCCTAAAGCAAAAAACAGGAAAGAAAAACTAACAACAATTGAGGGCAATGTACCTGCGCCAACTACATACCCGGAGGGGTGTCACTTCTGTACCAGGTGCAAGTTCGCGATCGAAAAATGCTGGCATGAACAGCCTCCGCTCGAAAAGGTCGGAGACGGTCACACTGCCGCCTGCTGGAGATTGGACGAGGTAGCTGCCCATAAAGAAATACTGCTTCAGCCCGAGCTGACTGCATAAAACCCGATACATATTATGCCTCTTCTTCTAAAAGACGTCACCCGGCTGGTTACGTGCCGGGCAAAAACCCCCTTTCCTAAAAAGGGAAAATCGCTTTCCGATGTGTCACCGGAAAAGAACACAAACTTATTTCTAAACAATAAGCGCATAGAATTTATTGGCGGTTCTAAAGAACTGTCTGCATATCTTCGCCAGAGTGACATTAAGAATTACGATGAAATAGATTGCAAGAATAAAACCGTTATGCCGGGATTTGTGGATTCACATACCCATATGGTATTCGCCGGAGAAAGAGAAAATGAATATGAAGAGCGGATAAAAGGCGCTACATATCAGCAGATAGCCGCTAAGGGCGGAGGAATTCTAAGCACTGTTAGAGCCGTACGGCGTGCATCTAAAGCCACACTCTTGGAGCTTGCCGAAAAACGGCTTTACAATTTTGTAAGGTACGGTACCACCACTCTTGAAGCCAAATCCGGATACGGGCTCGATTTTTCTAACGAACTAAAGTTGTTAAACGTCATTAATGAGCTTGCAAAGAAAAATAAATATTCGCTCGATATTATACCGACCTTTCTCGGAGCGCATGCCGTTCCCCCGGAGGTTGGTAAAGAAGAGTATCTTCAGCTGGTTCTTTACAAAATGATCCCGGAAATAGCCCGGCGTCAGCTCGCTGTATTTATAGATGTTTTCTGTGAGAAGGGTTACTTCAATAGAAAAGAAACAGAGGAAATACTGGATTCCGGAAAAAGGTTCGGTCTTGTACCAAAACTCCATACTGACCAGTTTAACTCTATCGGCGGAATACCAGCCGCTATCAAGCAGTCTGCAATATCCGTAGATCATCTTGAGGTAACAAATACAGAGGATATAAAAGCTCTTTCTGAATATAACTCCGGAAAGCAAAACTACATGATGGCAACGATGCTCCCGGGTGTGTCATATTTCCTCGATATATCGTATCCGCCTGCCCGGGAAATGATAGAAAACAAAGTACCTGTCGCGCTCGCTACCGATTTTAATCCGGGTAGCTGTATGACGGAAAATCTGCAGTTTATAATGTCGCTTGCCTCGTCCAAGCTAAAGTTGAGTGTGGAAGAAATAATTAATGCCGTCACATATAACGGCGCCTGCGCTGTGTACAAGCAGGATACTGTGGGCAGTATCGAAGTTGGCAAGCAGGCTGATGTACTTGTATTCGATATGAAAGACTATAAAGAACTGGTATATCACTTCGGAGTCAATATGATTGAATATGTTATAAAAAAAGGAAAAGTTATACATAAGGCTTAAACTTTTGAAGCCACATTTACGTTATTTAGTAAAAAGGAAAAATGAAAGTGATCGCGTCAATATTTATATATCTGCTCGTAACTGTAAATCTCATTTCGTGTTCCAATAAACAGGAGGACAACCGTACCTCCTCTACTCGTACCGAAAACATTAGTCATTCTCCGGGAGATTACCGGATAGAACCTTTTGTGGAGGGACTTGAAGTTCCGTGGAGTATTGTCTTTACTTCTCCCGAAAGGATACTCGTAACGGAGCGTCCGGGCAGACTAAGAGTGATAGAAAACGGTGAGCTTGATCCCGACCCGCTAAGGACATTCCCGGATGTGGTATCTACCGGTGAAGAAGGACTCATGGGGCTCACACTGCATCCCGATTACGCAAACAATAAATATATCTACCTTAGCTATGCCTATGATGGCGCTGACGGTATGACCGTTAAAGTGGTACGCTACAAAGATGAAGGAAACCGCATTTCCGATGAAAAGATAATAATAGACGGTCTCCCTGCCAAACAATACCATGCCGGATGCAGAATAAAGTTCGGACCCGACGGAAAACTCTATATCACTACGGGAGATGCCGGTGAGAGACACTTAGCACAGGAACTCGATAATCTATATGGAAAGATACTTAGAGTAAACGACGACGGCTCTATCCCCAATGATAATCCGTTTCCCGGTACACCAGTATGGAGCTATGGACATCGTAATCCACAGGGAATTGCATGGTACCCCGGTACCGACATTCTATATGAAACTGAACATGGTCCATCCGGTTTTGATGGTCCTGGCGGCGGTGATGAAGTTAATATAATAGTAAAAGGCGGTAACTACGGCTGGCCTATAGTGTCGCACGAAAACACTAAAGAAGGAATGGTATCTCCCCTTCTTGTCTTTACACCAGCTGAAGCCCCCTCCTCTGCTATGTTTTATTCGGGGGATGCTTTACCCTTCAAAAATAATTTTCTATTCGGATGTCTTAGGGGCAAAGGAATAATGCGTGTTGTGATCGATCCAAACGATCCTAAGAAAATACAAAGCTTTGAGAAAATAGACGGAGTTAATTTTGGTAGGATTAGAGATGTCGTACAGGGACCTGACGGCTATATATACTTTGGAACAAGCAATCAGGATGGCAGAGGAAATCCCGATAAAGGCGACGACAAAATTTACAGAATTATAAATAGATAAACCCTTGGCAAAAATAAAAATAACAAAACAAGAGAATCCAAAAAAGGTGCTGGCGATCGGAGCGCATCCGGATGACCTTGAGTTTACATGTACCATCACTCTGAAAAATCTTATGGCTGAAGGCTATGAAGTTACATACCTGGTCATAACTAATGGAGAGAATGGCTTTAAAATACCCGGATATACAAAAGAAAAAAGAATAAAAACCCGCAGAAAAGAACAGCTGGATGCAGCTAAAATGCTCGGCGTAAAGAAAGTCCTTTTTTGGAACTATAAAGATGGCTTCTTGAGATACACCGAAAACCTTCGCAAAAAGCTTATCTTGCTTATTCGCCATTTAAAGCCTGAACTTGTGTTTTCATTTGACCCCGGTAACTCTACCTTTGATAATCTTAACTTATTTCACCGCGATCACCGTGTAGCCGCGCTTGCCGTTTTCGATTCATGCTTTGCCGCCAAAAACGAATACATCTACGGCAAAATGGCTAAACCGCACCAGGTTTCTAAGCTCTACCTTTACGGCGCATCAAATCCGGATCACTTCGTTGACATAACAAAAGATATCGACTTTAAGCTAAGCATACTTGCCTGCCATAAGTCGCAATTTCCGGATATGGATGCTTTCTCAAAGTATTTTAAGGAAAACCTGGCGAAATATACGCCGGAGTATGAATATTCGGAAGCTTTTAGAGTTGTCGAGGTGAGAAGAATTATATAAGATTAAACTTTAGGGAGTTCGAGCGAGATGTCCTCCCTTTCGATATCACGCCATATATTTTGACATGGAAACTTATTTTCGTATAGAGCCTTTGATACCATAGCCGAATCGACACCGTAATCCTTAAGCTCCTCTAACATCTTTAAGTGTTTGTAATTTCCTATACCGCCTGCCGAGGTTATCTTTAGCTTTGTGTTTTCGCCGATCTCCTTCAATCTCTCTATGTGAGGACCCGAAAAATTACCCACCCGCGTCACATCCTGGTAAACTATCCTTTGCACTCCCATAGAATCCATTCTAATTGCAAATTCCAATGGCGTAATATTAGCATATTCTATCCATCCGTTCTTGACTACGTTGTTCATTTTCTCGTCGATCCCAACAACAAGCTTTGACGGAGAGTAGTCATTTAAGATCCGTTCTACAATATCCGGATTAACGATTGCCGCCGTACCAAGAACTATCCTGTACACACCAAGTTCTTCGATTATCCTCTTAGCATTGTCAAAGTTCCTGATCCCGCCTCCGAGCTGTACGGGTATATCGACCGTATCCACTATTTCCTTAATAGTGCCATAGTTCCTCATCTCTCCGTTCACTGCTCCGTCGAGATCGGTTATATGTATCGCTTTAAAATTTTCCTTCCTGAATAGGCGGGCTACTTTGATAGGACTTTCACAATAGTACTGTGAAAGTGAATTGTGACCCTCAAAAACCCTCGCGCACTTTCCTTCCTTGATATCTATTACGGGTATTACAAACATGATCTATTTTTTTATTACGGCAAACTTCCCTGCACCAACTTTGCTTCCATCCTTATTGTATGCTATTACCATATATATTCCGGAAGCTATATTTGCGCTCCTGCTGTTTGTCCATGTTGCTATTTTTCCGCCGGGTGATTCGAATTCTGCAACAATATCACCTGTAAGTGTTATTATCTTTATGCTCGAACCCTCTACCAGCCCGTCGATTCTCAGGTCAACAGTCGAAGGAAGCAGATAAGGATTCGGTGAACAAATTATATCTGTAAAATCTTCCACTGGCTGAACTGCATCCGTATTAACTGAAGATAGACCAACCATCGTTCCAAAATACGCCCTTCCGTCAGAAGGATTTACACCGATCGTCTCAATAGAGTTGCTTAGTATGGGGCTATTGGAAATATTAAATTGATCGAATAGAGTCGTACCGTCCTCTGAAAGATAAAATGCTCCATTTAACGCTGTTCCTATCCACTTGTTATTTAACTCATCGAATGCCAGTGAGTTACAACTCTCGGTAAATGGTACGATCAAATTTCCGGATATTATACCCATCTTTCTTGGTTGCGGTTTGGTCCCCTGCAAAACCGAAACCGGATTGCTTATTATAAATACACCGTTATTTGTACTAACCCACACTTCACCGTTCTTATCGATTATCATATCCGTTAGTTTGCTTACATCACTGGAAAATTCACTAGCAGAGTAAAATCCGTATGTATCATCACTAAAGTTGGTTAATGTCCCGTTCTCATTATAAAAATAAAGTCTGTTTGCATTAAGACTTGCCACAAACCATTTTGTATTATATTGATCAACACCCATTTCATCAATACCTGAATTTGTTGGTGCCGGTATCGGTATCCCGATCCACTGTCCTCCTGCATATGCATAGACAGGGTAAAGACCGGTATTTACAGCCCAGTATCCTGTCCACAAATTACCATTTAGGTCATATGCTCCACTAGTAGGAACACAAAAATTTGTATTCGGACCGCTCGGAGGCATTGCAGTATTTGATGGATTAAAATTCGTGAACACGGAATTCTCCAGTAACGTCGCTCCTCCTCCAAAGGACAACATCCATACTAAACCCTCATGTGTAACTATTTTCCTGAAATCGTCGGATGACCCCAGTGATGGAGTGTTACTCACAGTATATCCTGTCCAGGTACTTCCGTCATAGGAAAATACACCCGAATTTGGAATACCGCCGCTGCAAGCCCAAAGCCTTCCAACATCGTCAAAATTTATGTCAAAAAAACTATTTACGTTCGGTCCGTTTGGAAAAAAGAATGCATAATTAGAATTCAATAAAACTCCCACCCCTTCATTGCTTGTACCCAGAACCGGATTTGAGTTTACATCCAGGGTTATGTCCGTATACCCACCATTGCTCTGAAAAAGCACCGGATTAGCCAGGTTACCTGCATCCGCGTAGTATACCTTATCATTGGTTGCAATATAAAGTCTGCTCCCGGATGATGTCATAGACTTTATATTTGCGTTCTCTATCTCAGAACTTGGATATACTCTCCAAAAAGACCCGTCATAATACAAAAGCCCCGTTGGCGATCCGAAAAACACATTGTTATCAAATGCCGTTGCCGCGACGACGTCGACTGCAAGAGGAGCATTATTGTAATTGGTCCACGATAGCGGGTTGTTAAGATTTGAATTTATATTAGCGTATGCGACACCTGCGCTTGTTGCAGCATAAAACATATCACCCAAAAGGATCAGCTTGTTTACTTTCGTATTGTTCGCGGGAAATTGCCCCAGCTGGGAATAAGGCGCATCGACAAAATTATAATTGTCTGTAGATATCTTTTGAATTCCGTAACCCGTTGCTACATACATATAACTTGTGTATAACATGAAGTCGTTTATCGTCTTGTTCGCCTCTGTAGAATTCTTTATGTCATAAATATAATTCCATCCGCCTGTTTGATAATCATAGATCGATATCGATCCGTCCGATGCTCCTATCCAGAGCTTATTATGATTATCCAGCTTAACAGAGAGAAGATCGACGCTCAATAACCCATCGACATTAGTAAATTTCCTTTTTACCGTACCTGACTGCATATCTACCTCAAACAGCCCTCCGCTCGTTGCGCAATAAACTTCGTTCGTACCCGGGATCACTTCTATATCTCTTATCTCCTTCATCGATGTAAAAGTCTCCCACCTGCGCGCCTGCGAGTTGCCTGTATTGACAAATAAACATATTAATGCCGTCACGAAAAAAAACTTTTTGAGCATCATTGGTTTCCTCTGTTAAAGTTTGAGATAAATGTGAGTAGAAGTGTTCCTATACTTATTGTGGGTTTATAGAGAAAATTTAGAAAATTATTTTAATCATATCCTCGAAGCAAATATTATTTATTTAATCATTAAAATCAATAACAATGGAAGTATTTTTTCTTCTAAAACATTGTTTTTATTCATTTTCTCTGGGCTTATCGCTCGACACCCGGCTTTGTTATTGCCTAATTTGAATTACAATTAAACGTAAATAACTTTATATTAGGCATTTGTAAAAGCAATAATGAAGATCATAATAGTAGGAACAGCATACCCGATGCGTGGGGCATTTGCCCAGCTTAATGCTATACTCTACTCCTATCTCAACAAAAAATACGACGTAAAAATTTTTTCCTTTAAACGCCAATACCCAAAGCTCTTTTTCCCTGGCAAGACGCAGGAGGAAAAGGGCGACGAACTCGTAAAGATCCCCGCTGATAAAAACATAATTTCGATAGACTCCGTTAATCCGTTCAACTGGATCTCGGTTGGCAGGCGCATTGGCAGGGAAATGCCCGGCTTGATAATATTCCGCTATTGGATTCCGTTTTTCGCCCCTTGCTTTGCATTTATCTCGTATTTCGCGAAAAAGCGTTCCGGAGCAAAAGTGCTTTTCATCTGCGATAATGTGATCCCCCATGAAAAAAGGATAGGTGATAAATTCCTCACCCGGCTGGCTTTCAGTCAGGTTGACTACTTCCTCGTCCAATCCAAAAGCGTCGAGGATGACCTGCTCAAATTTTCAAAAGGAAAGCCGTACAAAGTATCTTTCCACCCGATATATAATATCTTCGGAGATAAACTCCCGAAAAGCGAAGCGAAAGAATTCATCAAAGAGAACTATAATGTCGACCTCGAAAAAGATAAAGTTCTACTCTTCTTTGGATACGTGCGGAAATACAAAGGACTGAATTACCTGCTCGAGGCAATGCCCGGCATTTTAAAGCACAATAAAAATGTGAAACTGCTTGTCGTTGGGGAATTTTACGACGATGAAGAGCAATACCGTAAAAAAATATCTGAGCTCGGTCTCGATGATAATGTCATAGTGATTTCCGACTTTGTCCCCAATGAGCGGGTTCGTTATTTCTTCTCCGCGTGCGATGTTGTACTCCTTCCCTATTCGTCCGCTACACAGAGTGGCATAACACACATTGCATATTACTATGATAAACCCGTCATTGCAACGGACGTTGGAGGGTTATCGGAATCCGTCATTAACGGGAAAACCGGGTTTGTAATTAAACCCGAAGACCCCTACGCTATTACCGATGCAGTAAATAAGTTTTACAATGAAAGCCTCGAAGAGAAATTTTCTTCCGGAGCCGCTGAAGAAAAGAAAAAGTATGATTGGGATAATTTTATTAAAGACATCGAAGATTTAACATCCATTTCAAAAAACTAAATTAGATCATATTGCAGTACGACCCGGTAAAAAAAGTTTTTGGCGACATCGTTTCGAGGAACACTTTCCTTAGAAAGATTTTCTACTTTCTTCTGGACCTTATGTTCCTTCGTTCATGGCACGTAAGGAAAGAGATCCGCAAACTCTATCCTAAAGGCGCAAAACTCCGCATCCTGGATGCCGGGATGGGTTTCGGGCAATATACATATTTCCTGGCTAAACGCTTTCCTGATGCGGAAATACTGGCTGTCGATGTTAAAGAGGAACAGATAGAGGACTGCCGATACTTTTTCGAAAAATGCGGTATGAACAAAGTTAAATTCGAGATCGCCGATCTCACAAAGATCACCTACGAAAACGAGTTCGACTTTATTCTTTGCGTTGACGTTATGGAGCATATAGAGGACGACCGCACCGTGTTCAAAAATTTCGCCCGCGCTCTCAAAACCGGCGGCAAACTCCTGGTTAATACTCCTTCTAACCTCGGGGGCAGTGACGCGGATTCCGAAGACGACGAGAGCTTCATCGAGGAACATGCGCGCCTCGGCTATTCACGTGAAGACATTACCGAAAAACTTAACTCAGCCGGAATGGATGTTACTGAATTCCTATACTCATATGGTAAGTTCGGTACTGTCTCATGGCGCTGGGGGATCAAATACCCAATACTCATGGCGGGTAAGTCTAAAATTCTTATACTTATCCTGCCTTTTTATTATCTTTTTACACTGTGGTTTGTACTTATACTAATGTGGTTGGACGTGCATACCGACAATAAAGAAGGAACCGGTATAGTCGTCGTCTCACAAAAAAAATAATTATGAAAGTACTCAGCACCCTTTCAAAAAAGGAAAAGAATATCCTTATATTTATTCTTGCTCTCGCTTTTGTAATTAAGCTGGTGCTGGCAATTACCGTTAAGGTCGAGCTCCGTTCCGACAGCATGGTATATGATACCCTCGCCAAAAACATCGTCCAGAAAGGCGAATACTCATACGACGGAGACCCAACGGCTCTCCTGATACCGGGTTATCCTATCTTTCTTGCAGGAATTTATTCCATTTTTGGTACCGGCCAGATCTTCGTTAAAATTTTACAGTCGCTGTTCGAGATCATATCGGGTTTGCTCTTCTTTCTTATTAGTATGCGCATGTTCGATAAAAAGTACGCTCTCATTTCATTAGCTATTTTTTCTTTCTTTCCTTCGAACATTCTTTTTAGCCAGACGATACTGACCGAACCGCTCTTCTGTCTTCTGCAGATGACACTGCTCTATCTTTGTATCTGTGGCAATATGCCAAAGAATACTTTTGTGCTGGGACTGGTATGGGGCGCTGCAATAATGGTGCGCACGTCATTCGCGATCTCGCTCCTGATTATACCGCTCTACTTCTTCATCAAAAGAAAAGAGTTCTTCAACGGTAGCACACTCCGGATGCTGAAATACACCTCGGTATTTGCCGTAGGTGTCTTCATAATTATCGCGCCCTGGCTCATCCGCAATCAGGTCGTCATGGGAACTATGACGCTTGCAACACAGGGAGGATTCACCTTCTGGTCGGGCAGCAATCCCGACGCAACCGGCTCATGGTACTATAAGATCGAAGAATCCGACCCGCTCTTTGACGAAAAAGACGAGGTCAAGCGCGACAAAGAATTTTATAAACGGGGCATCGACTACATGGTGCACAATCCCCATAAATGGCTTATCACAGGCGCTAAAAAGCTTGGCTATCTCTTCTCCAGTGAGAGGATGATAATATTATATTTTATGGATGATCCCGGCGACGGGCAGACATCTACCCAGCTTTACCGATCCGCCAATCCTTTTCTCATCGCGCTGATAAATATACCCTTCTTTGTCATTATGCTCATGGGCTCATGGGGCCTGCTTGCAATGAAAAAGAACAATTTCTTCCTGTACGGAATTATACTGGCATGGATGATAACAATTTTCATTTTTGTGGCGCTCGCGCGCTATCATTACGTCCTCGTCCCGTTCTTCATCCTCGGCACGGTTAAATTCCTTTCTATGGGCACACGTATATTCCCGGAACTGACACTCCCTCGAAAGGTTATTGCCGTCGGATTTAACCTGTTCCTTCTCGGTGTATGGGCTTCTGAATTTTATCTGTTATTTAAAGGCGGATAGCACTAGGTGAACGACCAAAATAAAAATATAGACGTAAAGGGAAAACAGTTTGCCGATGACCGCCTCTACTGGCGCAAACGCAATCGTTACTACTATAACTCCATTGAAAAGCTTCTTAAGTTCACCATCCCTGAAGGCTCATCCGTTTTGGAGATTGGCTGTGCTGCGGGCGATACGCTTAATGCCGTAAATCCTTCACCAGGTGTCGGAATAGACATTAATCCTTATCTCATTGAAGAAGCTAAGAAAAAATATCCCGGGTTGGAATTCCATTGTATAGACGCCGAAGAAGATTCCGCGATGAACGAACTCATCGGCAAAGGAACGAAATTCGATTACATTATTTGCTCCGATCTCATCGGCTCACTCGACGATATACAATCTGTATTCAAAAGGCTCAACAGCCTGTCACACGACCGCACAAAGACCATCGTTACATATTATAACTACTTCTGGAACCCTATACTGAAGCTTGGCTCGTGGCTTCATTTAAAAATGAAAGAGGGTGAGCAAAATTGGCTTTATATTGACGAGATCCAAAACCTGCTATACCTTACTGATTATGAAGTGTACAAACGCGGATCCCTTTTGCTATTCCCAAAAAATATCCCGCTCATTTCTTCTTTCTTCAATAGCTTTCTGGCAAGGCTCCCTCTCATTAAACGCCTTTGTCTCATCGGGTACGTTATAGCAAATTATAAACCAGATGAAGATACTGCGAAAGAATATTCTGTCACCGTGCAGGTACCTTGCAGAAACGAAGAAGGACACATTGCCGAGATAGTCGAACGCATTCCCCCTCTCGGCTCACATACGGAAATAATTTTTGTGGAGGGAAATTCGACTGACAATACTTACGGCAGGATTGAGGAAATCATAAAAGCAAATCCCGATAAAGACATAAAACTTCTCAAACAGGACGGCAAAGGAAAAGGCAACGCAGTAAGGAAGGGTTTTGAAAATGCTAACGGAGATATACTTATGATACTCGACGCTGATATGACTGTCGCTCCGGAAGACCTCACGAAATTCTACGATGCCCTCCGCAAAGAAAAGGGCGAGTTCATAAACGGCACACGGCTGGTTTATCAAATGAAAGACAAAGCTATGCGCCCGCTCAATAAGCTTGGTAACATCTTCTTCAGCAAAATGTTCAGCTTCCTCCTCGACCAGCGCATAACTGATACACTCTGCGGTACTAAAGTAATGTTCCGCTCCGATTACCAAAAACTTATTGAAAACCGAAAATACTTCGGCGACTTCGACCCGTTCGGAGATTTTGACCTGCTTTTCGGCTCGGCAAAGCTCAACCTCAAGATGGTGGAAATACCTATCCGCTACGGTGAGCGCCAATACGGCGACACCAATATTAGCCGCTTCCGCGACGGCTGGCTCCTCCTCAAAATGTGCTTCTTCGCCATGCGCAAGATCAAATTCAGATAGCCAAATTTCCTCTCCACCCCTATGTTTACGAACTATTTTAGGGTTTTTTAGTGTTTCACTATAGTTATATTATTATTGGTATTTCTATAATTTATATTTTTTAACTCAACCATGAAAAAACTACTCACTCTTGCGGTGCTTATGCTTTTTGGCTTTTCACCGCTGTACTCACAGTGGTCTTCCGATCCCAATGTGAATACGAAAGTCTCTGACCCTTCCGGTCAGCAGACATTGCCAAAGATCGCAAAAACTTCAGATGGCGGATGTTACATCGTGTGGTTCGACCACCGCGCAAGCAACTATGACGTCTATCTCCAAAAACTCAATTCAGCCGGCGTTCCGCAGTTTGCTGCCGACGGCTTGCTTATTAGTTCAAATTCTCAAAATAGCTCCCTGGTTAATTATGATATGATAGCCGATGACAGCAATAACGCTATTATCGTCTTTACGGATATTCGTAGTGGAGAGGTAAATCCGTTCGCATACAAGATCAGCCCCTCCGGCACTTTCCTTTGGGGCGCAAACGGGGTTACTCTTACTGACTCAGCCGGAACTTTCCAGCCAAACCCAAAAGTCGTGCAGACCTCTGATGGAAATTATGTCATCGCGTGGATATGGGCTACTAATCCGCAAAAGATCGCCATGCAAATGCTGAACCGAGGCGGTGTAAAGCAATGGGGCTCCGGTCCTATTAAACTCGCCGGCGGAGCTGGTGAAACTTTCACTTATCCCGCGCTCGTTCCCTCCGACGCAGGAAGTGTGATAATGATGTGGTCTAAATATACAGGCTCTTTTATCAGCCCCGGCAATTACAGGCTGTTCACTCAGAAATTTAACTCATCGGGTTCTCCAGTATGGAATGGTACACAGGACACAGTATATCACCTCGGAAATGTGAACGGTTTCTACGTTCCGAATATTTACTCTGACGGAAATAACGGCGCGCTCTATTGCTGGCAGGACGATCGCAATAGTACCAATCTGCAAAGTTCTTTCGTACAGCATTTTAATTCAGCCGGCGTTCCGCAGTTTCCTGTAAACGGATCCGAAGGTTCTACCGAGGGCGCTATGAACAAGTTCTCGCCGAATGTTGCATATTCAAGCTCAACAAATGAAACTTTCCTATTCTGGAAAGAAACAAACTCTCTTCAGAGTATGCAGGGTATTTATGGGCAGAAATTCAACGCATCCGGCGTTCGCCAGTGGACCGATAACGGAAAAGTATTTCTTCCAATTGGAGGCACTGAAGTAGTAACAGGACTTAGCACGTCACTCGATACAAATATCTTTGTTTACTATAATATGAATCTTGGAAGCAGTACTAACAATATAACCGCGTTTAAAACCGGTCCCAGCGGAGCAATGCATTGGGGTGGAATTATAACGCCCGCAAGCTCATCCAGCGGTAAAGGCAGTCTCGTCGGTGTGGTTACCGGCAATGGCATGTCCATAGTCTCCTGGTATGACAACAGGCTCGATGGGGGAGGTATCTATGCCCAGAATATCAATCAAAACGGGACTTTCGGCGTTCCAACCGGAGTTATAGGTAATAACTCAAATCCGGACGAGTTCAGTCTTTCACAAAATTATCCGAACCCGTTCAATCCCGAAACTGTGATCGGGTTTGCTTTACCGCAAACGTCCGATATCCTTTTCACTGTATATAATTCTCTCGGACAGAAGGTATACTCCCTGACACAGAGAGGAGTATCAGCCGGCTCTCACCAGCTTAGCTGGAATGGCGCGGGTTATCCTTCGGGTGTATATTTTTATAAGCTTGAAACGAATGGTTTCTCGGAAACAAAAAAGATGTTGCTTGTTAAATAGCGTAGCGATTGACAAGAAATCCCGCTATAGCGGGGCTGTTAGTAAAATAGTTAAATAGATTATAAGCCACTCTAGCTTTGAGTGGCTTATAATCTATATTTGGCTAACAAAATTCTTTCCATTTCAGAAATAAATATTTTCATCTTTAATTTAATCTGTATGTTATTTCCTGGGTGTTTAATATCGTCTTTAGGAATATGTAATGAATGTACTCCATTTCCCCCTTTTCGTTGAATAATTACACAATTGCCAATCTGAATATTTCCTCTAGTTGTAAAACTAATTTCTTTATTTATCTTCTGAAGAACTTCCTTCATAGGATAAATTAAAAAGGATCCTGTCTCTTGCTCAAATAAAACTAAAATTTCTCTACTTTTCTTATAGGAAAATGACCAAGATAAAATTTGTCTTGAGATCGGTTGAAATATGGAAATAAGATGGGACTGAATATTATCTGGAAAGGTTTTGGTTCTTGAATTTCTGGACTTTTCTAAAAATAAATCTGTTAATGTGCTTTTTAATTCTAGTAAATTAAATATTTCACAAAATTTTGAAATTGTGGTTCTAGTGATTTGATTAAAGGCAGGTCCAGAAGCCTTAAATGCTTTTATGTTTGCATCAACATTTCTACCATCCGAAAATCCCATTTTGATGTCTGACTTCTCTCCGTGGATACCAGTACTTAACGCTCCTTCAAAAACACCTTTAATTTTGAAATGTGAAATGATTTTACCAAGAATAGAGGATTGATCGCCAATACTATTTTTAAATAATTGCTCAGCATTTCTGCCTATAAAGGCATTACGGTTCATGAAAAGGATATTGATTCATAAACTTTTTGAATCATTGTAGGGATAACTGCGTTTCCTAATTGTTGATAACCTTGAGTCCCTTCGGTAACATAATGGCTTTCTGAAAAACCCATTAACTTTTTACATTCATTTTGAGTTAGTTTTCTAACCCTGTCTCTTACATAATATAAACCAGTTCTAGCACCAACTCCTCCACCATAAGCTGATAAAGTTACTGAATGCCCTTTAGCACTATATATTCTTTCGCCCTGACCACCTTTGTTTACTATGCCGATTCGTATAGGTTTTAAACTATAATCATGATCTTTCTTATTAATATGAATGTCCTTTCTTTTAATATACATTTTTTCGTCAACATCCGGTTCTAATAAATTTTCTAAATATATTTTTTCGTTTAATTCCTTTGGAGCATTGTAAGTTGCTAAAATATCTCTTCTCAGCCCAACAAAATATACTCTCTCTCTCCTCTGTGGAACACCAAAATGAGAAGAATTTAAAATGTTTACATGTAATTTATATCCAATTTGATCAAGTTTTTTCCTAATTATTTTAATTACATTACCGTTATCTACTGTTAAAATATTTTTTACATTTTCAAGTATTAGAATTTGTGGATTGTGGTATTGTGCAATTCTAACTATCTCGTAAAACAATCTACCCCTATTATCATCTAAACCTTTTCTATCGCCTGAAATGCTAAATGATTGACAAGGAAAGCCAGCGCATAGAATATCATGAGTCGGAATTTCTCTTTCATGTATTGAGGTTATATCCCCCTCGGGTTTCTCTGAAAAATTTTGTTCATACGCATCTTGAGCCTTTTCATCTATGTCTGATGAAAAAACACATTTAAGACCCTTACTCTCTAATGCAACTCTAAAGCCGCCGATACCACAAAATAAATCGACAAAGGTCTTCATTTCTTAAATTTATTTATAATTTTTTTTATACCTTAATAATATAAGGGATATTATTTAATTCTTCAATTGATTTCACTTAATTTTTTACGGTTTTCATTATATTTTGAAGAATGAAGAAAGAAAAATCCCAAAAAGTCTCTCCTAAAAGAAGTGCTACCATGAAAGCCGTAAAGTCCCAAGATTCTAAAATAGAGAAAGAAATTAGAAAGCGATTATTTGGTTTAGGATATAGATATAGAAAAAATGATAAAGGGTTGTATGGAAAACCTGATATTTCTATGAAAGGGAGAAAAGTAGTAATTTTCATCGATTCATGTTTTTGGCATGGGTGCAAAAAACATTGTAGAATGCCAAATTCAAATAAGCAATATTGGACAAAAAAAATCGAAAGAAATATTCAAAGGGATAAGGAAGTAAACAGATACTACCGTAAAATTGGATGGAATGTCATTAGGATATGGGAGCATGAATTAAAGAAAATAGATATTCTAATGAATAAGTTACAGAAAAAAATAAATTTGAAACATTAAAAAGCCCTCCTTCCGGAGGGCTTTTTTTTTATTCGATTGTTATCCTCACATCCTCGCCCTTGCCCGTCTGAAGGTCCATTATTGTCCCCTCTGCCTCACTCTCTATCGCCGCGGCAAAAGCTTCCATATCTACCTTATGATCGTTTACATGCCCTTTAATATCCACCGGCAGCTTGCCAAATGCCTTCACGCTTGCCTTGATGAATTTCAACGGGAAGTTTATGTTGACGTCTTCACCGTCTTTTTTCTTTACCCTGATCACCAGCTTCTTACCCGCCTTCGGAGTTGTTTCTTCCGTTGACTCACCGCTCTTTAAAACGTCTATCATCTCGGCGGCTTTTTCGGAGGACAGCTTGCCTTCCTCCACCATTTTCAAAATACGCTTGATGCTTTCATCCATTGTTAGTTATCTCCTTGAACTAAGTTTTTTAGATTTTTGTAAATTATTATTGTCATGACGTTATTTCTTTTTGATCTTGTTTAGAGCCTCATCGGCATCTATCTCGCCCTTCTCGAGCTTGTCTAATATATCATCCACGTCCTTGCTTACCGGCTCACTCTCCACAGTGTAACCCAGAGCTCTTACCACGTCGTCCAGTTTTGACCTGACCGTAGGATATGAGATCCCCATCTCCTTCTCCACGTCCTTTATACTTCCCCTGTTCTTCAAAAATATCTCTGCGAACTTTAACTGCTCATCATTCAGCGACTCGAATTTTGAGAATGAAAAATCGCTCTCCACCACAGTCCCGCACGTATCACACGACAATTTCACTACCTTTAGCTGTGAACTGCAAACAGGGCATTTATTTAATAGTTTATATGACATTTATTGTGTTTTTAATGATTTACTTAATATTCTTTAGTATTTTTAATTTCAATATTAATTTTCTTAATATATAACTTAATTTATTTAAGTGATACGGTCAATACAATTAATAAGTTTCATCCTGGAATAAATTTTTTGTGGGGAAACTTACCTTGAGCCAAACCCCTGCCTTACTATGACGTAAACCTAATTGTCTTTAATATCAAAACGTTTTTCAATATTTTAAAAAATTAAGGAATTATATAGTATTTGCAGAAAGAACTTATAAATACGGCACAAGAAAGAGAGAGGACCGTACTGGTCTGCTTTTCGGTAAAAGGTGACCCAAAACACTATCATCCGGAGGATTCCCTCGATGAACTGAAATTTCTCGCGGAGACCGCCGGCGCTGACGTGATAAAAACATTTTACCAGCAAAGAGAAGGATTCGATTCTGCGTTCCTAATCGGTAAAGGTAAGGTGCAGGAGATCGCGGACTACGTCGATTCTCACGAGGTCAAGCTCGTCATTTTTGAAAACGAACTCGGCTATTCACAGCTCCGTAACCTCGAGCAGAAAATAAAGTGCAAGATCATCGATAAGTCTAATCTTATCCTCGACATCTTCGCGCAAAATGCCCGCACCTCGCAGGCGAAGCTCCAGGTCGAACTCGCGCAGCTGGAATATTTACTTCCGAGACTGACACGGCAATGGACTCACCTGTCAAAACAATACGGTGGTATTGGTACGAAAGGTCCCGGTGAAACTCAGATAGAGACTGACCGTCGAATGATCCGCACGCGCATAGCTTCATTAAAAGAAAAGCTACGCAAGATAGATACGCAGGCTAAAACACAATCCGCCGAGAGGAAAAATTATTTCCGCATCTCGCTCGTCGGTTATACTAACGTGGGTAAATCCACTTTACTGAATACGCTGACGAATTCCGAAGTCTACGTCGAGAATAAACTATTCGCGACGCTCGACACCTCGACCAAGACGCTCCGGCTCAGCGATGTAAAAACACATGGTGAAACGAAATTCCCAAAGAAGGTACTCATCTCCGACACGGTAGGGTTCATCAAAAATCTCCCGCACGGGCTGATAGAATCTTTTAAATCTACGCTGTCCGAAGTGGTGGAGTCCGACATACTGCTCCACGTTATTGACGTTTCCAATCCGCATTACGAAGAGCAGATAGAGACCGTAGAAGATACATTAAAACAGATCGGCGCCGATAAAAAGCCTGTCATAAGAGTTTACAATAAAGTGGATAGTTTCCACGATCCCGAACTTTTCGCTCACATAAAAGAGAACTATCCCCGCTCGGTATTTATCTCAGCGGAGAAAGGCATCAACGTGATGGCGGTTATCGAAATGATAAAGTCGATCCTCACTTCCGATAACAAGCTCCGTACAATAAACATAGAACCGGGCGACTACAAACGTCTGAGCGAGATCTATGAATCGGCTGAAGTGCACGACGTGAAGTATCATCCCGACAGCATCGAGATAAAGCTCCGTACCAACAAGGAAAATTTTAAAAGATTAGCTAAACAAAATTAAATATAAAGAATGCAGGACGTTTCAGTTTACAACGGAGTGGATTATTATCTGCTCGACGATCACTTAACAGACGAAGAAAAAGCAATAAGGGACACCATTCGTGACTTCGTCAATGAAGAGGTGCTTCCTATAATTGAAGAATATAACCAGGAGATGCAGTTCCCTGCCCAGCTCATTCCAAAGATGGCTGAGCTCGGTGTTTTCGGACCTACTCTCCCGGAAGAGTACGGCGGCATGGGCGTTAATAACGTCGCTTACGGATTAATAATGCAGGAGCTCGAGCGCGGCGACAGCGGTGTGCGAAGCTTTGCATCGGTGCAGTCATCGCTCGTTATGTATCCTATCTATTCTTTCGGAAGCGAAGAACAGAGAAAGAAATATCTTCCTAAACTCGCGCGCGCTGAAATGATCGGATGCTTCGGTCTTACCGAACCGGATTACGGTAGCAACCCCGGCGGTATGATCACCAAAGCGGAAAAAGTTGACGGCGGATACCTGCTAAACGGCGCGAAGATGTGGATCACTAACGGTACCATTGCTGACGTTGCCGTGGTATGGGCTAAGCTCGATGGAAAAGTCCGCGGCTTCCTCGTAGATAAAGGAACTAAGGGCTTCACCGCTCCCGAAATGAAAGGAAAACTTTCTCTCCGCGCATCGATAACGTCCGAACTCGTTTTTGAAGACTGCCTCATCCCTGAAGAGAACATTCTTCCCGAAAGCAGCGGACTTAAATCTCCGCTCTCATGCCTTACGCAGGCACGCTTTGGTATAGCGTGGGGTACGCTCGGCATGGCAATGGAATGCTATCACACTGCATTAAAATATACGCTCTCACGTAAACAATTTTCAAAACCGCTCGCAGGTTACCAGATCACACAGGAAAAACTCGCTTACATGCTGACGGAAATAACAAAAGGACAGCTCCTTGTTTGGCACTTAGCCAAGCTGAAAGACGATGGCAAGATGCGTCCCCAGCATGTATCCATGGCTAAGAGGAATAATTGCGAGATAGCAAAGAATATCGCCAGCATGGCTCGTGAGATGCTCGGCGCGAACGGGATACTCGACGAATACCCGATCATGCGTCACCTCAATAATATAGAGTCGGTAAAAACATACGAAGGTACTCACGAGATGCATACGCTTATACTCGGTGAAGACGTCACCGGTTTAGCGGCATTCGACTCATAAATAGCTTTAGCTTGATTGCGATCCAATCACAAAACGTTTCCAAATCTTTCGATGGCAAAACCCTCGTCCTCGATGACATTAATTTCGAGGTACCGCAGGGCGAGGTCGTCGGTTTTCTCGGACCTAACGGCGCCGGTAAGACAACTACAGTCCGCCTGCTGAACGGTGTCCTCTCTCCCGATAAGGGAAAGATGTTCATACTCGGCGAAGAGGTAGACCCGGAAAAACCCGACATACACCGCGAATGCGGAGTTATGACCGATACCGCGCACTGCTACGAAGACCTCACAGGCACGGAAAATCTCGTCTTCTTCGGACAGCTGTACGGCATGTCAAAGAACGAAGCGCTCGACCGGGCAAACCACGCTATGAAACTTTTCGAGATCTTCGACTCCAAAGACCGGAAACTGAAAGAGTACAGCACCGGGATGAAGAAACGCCTCTCACTCGCGAGAGCTTCCATCCATAATCCGAAGATCCTGTTCCTGGATGAACCTACATCCGGGCTTGATCCCGAAGCCGCGAAGAAGGTTAACCTGCACATAAAAGAAATTGCATCCGAGGAAAAGGTAACCGTCTTCCTATGCACGCACCAGCTAAAATATGCCGAAGAGATATGCACATCATATGGATTTATCGATAAAGGAAAGATACTCGGTTTCGGCACGTTCGATGAACTGCTCAGCAAAAAAGACCAGTCGGTGATACTCGATATACGAGGCGAAAACATTCCTCCGATATACCGCTCTGAATTTTCCGACGGCAGATCTTCACGCATAAAAATAAAAACCGACACGGAAGCAAACGACATCATCTCCTCCATTCTGCAAAACGGCGGAAAGATATATGAAGCAAAACAGACCGGCTGGGACCTGGAAGACCTATATTTCGCTTACCAGAAGGGGGACAACAATTGAAGGGACTGTATAAAATAATCCTCCGCAAAGACCTTAAGGTAGTCCTCGGCAATAAGATGATATGGCTGCCGATGCTCATTCTTCCTGTTATATTTGCTGTGATATTTCCTACAGTCTTCTTTATTATAGCGCAATTCCCCGACAGCACAAACGACCTCGGAGGTCTTGCGTCGAAGCTCGGCATAGATACGGGGCAATATAATGACTCCCAGCTCCTGCTCCTGTTCGTTTTTAATTACATGATGCCGACGTTCTTCCTGCTCATTCCTATTCTCTCGGCAAGTGTACTGGCGGGAAGCAGTTTCGTCGGTGAGCGAGAGAATAAAACTATCGAGACACTGCTTTATTCTCCGATAAAAGTGCGCGACCTCTTCCTTGCAAAGATATACGGCTCGTTCATTCCTGCATACGCGGTAACTTTATTCTCGTTCATTTTGTTTTCAATAGTTACAATGATAGGACAGGGTTTTTACTTCGCGGAATGGTTCTTCCCGAATCTCAAATGGGCAGTGCTGATACTTTGGGTAAGCCCCGCGATATCAATATTCGCAATTCTAATAATGATAATTTCGTCAGCAAAGTCGAAAAATTTTCAGGAGGCACAGCAAAAAATTGCGCTCATAATCCTTCCCGTGATAGCGCTCACGATAGGACAGGCGACGGGATTATTCACGCTTGGGACTCTCGTGCTTATAATTCTCGGTTTGGTTATATTTATAGTAAATTATCTTTTATTGACCGCCGCGGCAAATAGCTTTGTCCCGGAAAAGTTAATTAAATAGAAACGATTAAATGAAATCATTCGACATACCGATTTTCTACAGAAGCCCGCTGATTACGCAGATAAAAAATTCGCGAAAGGTCACCGATCCGCGTAAAAAAGATTACTCCCCGACGGAACTCGACTTCGGTCCGGTAAAATTTTACATCGCCCGGCACTTCGGATTTTGCTATGGTGTCGAAAATGCCATCGAAATTTCCTACAAAGCCGTCGAGGAAAATCCCGGCAAACGGATATTTCTCCTCAGCGAAATGATACATAACCAGCACGTAAACGCCGATCTTAATAAACGCGGCGTGAAGTTCATAATGAAAACCACCGGCGAGCAGATAATCCCCTGGGACGAACTTAAACCCGCCGACGTTGTCATTATTCCTGCTTTCGGCACGACACTGGAAACCGAGAAGATCCTTTCGGACATCGGCGTGGATACCGTTAAATACGACACCACGTGCCCATTTGTGGAAAAGGTATGGAACCGCGCTTCCGGGCTCGGTGAATCCGGCTACACAATTGTCGTTCACGGCAAATACAAGCACGAAGAAACGCGCGCAACTTTCTCGCACAGCAAGGAGAACGCCCCGACAATAATCGTCCGCGACATTAATGAAACAAAGGTACTCGGCGATTACATGCTTGGCAAGATATCGCTCGATGAATTTAATGCCATTTTTAAAGACCGCTGTTCCGCTAATTTCGACCCGGTATCATCGCTCGACCATATAGGCGTCGTTAACCAGACCACCATGCTTGCCACCGAAACACAGGAGATAGCAAATTACCTCCGCGACATTATGGTTCAAAAATACGGTGAAGAAAATATTAAGGATCATTTCGCCGATACACGCGACACGCTTTGCTACGCAACGCACGATAACCAGCGCGCCACATACGGCTTGCTCGAACAGAATGCGGACCTTGCGATAGTGGTAGGCGGTTATAACAGTTCCAATACGTCTCACATAGTCGAGCTTTGCGAAGAGAAGCTTCCGACTTACTATATCTCTTCCGCCGATAAGATACTTAGCGATAATCTTATCAGCCATTTTAATTTCCACACGCACGAAGAGCTCACTACGGAGAACTTTCTCCCGGACAAAACACCCGTTAAGATTATACTCACCAGCGGGGCATCATGCCCGGACGCACTGGTCGAGGAGGTCATGATGAAGATCCTCTCCTTCTACGATAATGTCCGTCCCGCAGAAGAATTACTCAAAGAATTTAAATAAGGATCTTAACTCTATTTCCCATTTTTTCAATTTCTCTGTATCAAAGAATACCGGGAATTGATATAGAAATTGATTGGATTTCTATACATATTTTTTGATACAATTTACCACATCCAAAAAAACAGAAATGGGATCTTCTACTAAAATTCACCTAAAAAAGCTATTATCCTTTCTGTCAAACCCGGGAATGGATTCCGATGCCTTAAATCTTTTGAGGACAAGACAGCGGATTGCTTGCGAAAAAACGGCTGCATACATTGAAGAAAAGCTTCCTCTTGCAAAACCATTTAAGAATGGAAAAGATCTATTAGAATATGCTCTTTCCAGCACACTAAACGATGGACTTTATTGTGAATTTGGGGTATATAAGGGTGAGACTATAAATTTTATCGCGGATAGGATTAATGGCAGAACAGTTTACGGCTTTGACTCATTCGAAGGTCTCCCGGAAAACTGGAAATTTGATATGCCGAAAGGAACATTTAAGATCGATGGACCTCCCAGAGTGAGAAACAATGTAAAGCTGATTATCGGCTTATATGAAAACACTCTTAATGATTTTTTTAGCCGGCAAAATGATGATTGTGCTTTCGTACATATCGATTGTGATCTATATTCCTCTACCAGGACAGTATTTGAATCTCTCGGAGACAAGATCAAGAATGGAACAATAATAGTTTTCGACGAATATTTTAATTATCCGGGATGGGAAAATGGCGAGTTTAAAGCTTTCCGAGAATATGTAAAGCAAAAAAATATCGAATACGAATATCTTGGTTACTGCTATTTATGGCGGCAAGCTGCGGTGATAATAAAATAGCGAATAAAAAAGGCGGGTAAACCCGCCTCAATTGTCTTTCCCGCGAAAGCGGGAATCCATATTCAAATTAATAACTACGCCGTCGTCACTTCCTTCAGGAACATCTTCTGAAATTCCCTCTTCTTCCTATTCTTCCAGTTACCCTTGTGGTAAGCGTAACCTGATATCAACGGCATCGCCAGCGTGGCTTCAGAATATACCATCTGCTCATAGGTCATATCTACCTTGCCCCATGAACTCGCTTCCTTGAGCGTAGATCCAGAAAGCGCGCCGTCCCTGTCGTCAGCCACTGTGATCTGAACCGCGTACTTATGCATCGGCACGTCCTTATCCAGTATCTCCGCCGCGACTACTATGTCCTGTGCAAAGTTCTTCGGTACGCCTCCGCCTATCATGTATAGCCCAGTCTCGAACGCTTCCAGCTTTATCTTCGTCAGTTCCAGGAAGTCCTTCGCCGAATCGAGTGACACATGTGAGTCCGGATTATTATACTGGTGATGCACGAAGCCGAATCCCGCCGAGCAGTCCGAAAACGCCGGGCAGAAGATCGGCACGTTGTTTTCGTAACACGCCAGCACTATCGAATCCTTGTTCTTACCGTGTTCGGAAAGATACTTACCCATTTCCCAGATGAACTCGCGGGAAGAGTAGGGTCTCCTCTCCAGAGTGTCGCAGATGTTCGCGATGGTCATATCGCACTCGCGCAGGTCTTCCTCGTCGATGTATGTATCGTATATCCTGTCTATCATCAGCTCGCGCAGTTCGTTATCGTCTGCGAACTGTGACCCCTTGTAATGCTTATATCCCAGCCCTTCGAAAAAATCCTGGTCCACTATATTCGCGCCGGTCGATACGATAGCATCCACCATATTATTCCTCACCATGTCCACGATGACGTTCTTCAGCCCCGCGGAGATCAGCGATCCCGCCAGGCACAATATCACGGAGCATCTCTCGTCGCTCAGCATCATATCATAATACTCAGCCGCCGTAGCCAGGTCTCTTGCCGAAAAAGCCATGTTCTTCATGTCGTCCACTATAGGCACAACATTATGTTTTTTTATGTCTATATGTTCGATGGTCTCCTTTAGATAATCCTGTTTCGTTGCCATAATTTGTCCTCTTTTTATAATTTATTTTGGACTCACAATATAAATAAATTCGAGGGGTTTTTAAATGGGATTTAAATCCTCAGTAGCTCTGAATGAATCCACCGAACTCCACTTGAGTTCATTCTATGTGGCATTACAATTAATAAACACAGGTATAGTATTGGAAACTTCTTGATTAAGTCCGGGATTTCATCACCGTTTGATTCAAAAGCTTCATTTTTTAAATCGCTCCATAAGTAAGTTGGCTTGATTAATTTTGAAACTTCGGTTCCTTCTTTACATCGCCATAAATAAAAATGCCATTTTTTATTATACTTAAAATATTTCAAAACCATTTTACTGTAATCATCCCAAAATGGTTTGGTATGCTGTTTCCAATTTAACCTAACGAAAATATGAAAGATGCCTTCAAGAGTATAAGAACTGCCCGAAAAATCTTCTTTAATCTTTTCATCTTCAAATCCGAATAATTTAGGTAAAACTGAATAATCATAATACGGATTAGGAAGATTATCTTTCTTTGATCTGATTTTGTTAAATTTAAGAATGCTTCTAATCAATCTATACAAAACTAAAAAATCAGGTCTTGGTGTTGCATCTAGCTTTCTATAGAACAAATAAAACGCAAATAACTGAGGAACATTGTATTCACCCCATAATCTTAATTTATTAGAATTCGTTAGACAAAATTCTTTAACAAATTCATCATGATGACTCGTTTCTTTTAAAATAATTTCCATGTCTGTTGAGGTTCCATCTAATCTTCTCCATAAACCATAAATACTCATTAAACCTAACAATAGTGTCAATCTCATTCGGTAAATAAAAACTTCTTCCAAACTATGAGAATATCTATCCACTCCGTCGGGATTTTCAATTAAGTCATTACATAAATTGGAAAGTGTATTAAATATGGATATCTTAATTAAATTTAATTCCCCACTAATATGCCTTAAATTAATTGAATATTTCTCACATAATGATAATGCATGACTCCAATATATTATCCAAGCTTCAAATTCAGCGAAGTAGTTTTTCTGATTTGAATAGTTCAATATAGCCGACGAGCAAATTAAAGCAGTTGACGATAAGGATCTTTTGAGATTTGCTATTGTTAATCTTGATTGTTCAAAAGGTAACGACGAGTATATAAGTTTGCAAAATTTCTCTTTATTGAGTAAATCGCTTCCATTACTTATGTAGATTTCCAAATAATTCTTAATGTTAGTTAAGTTATTTGGCCATAAATTCTCGCGAAGTTTTAAGAATTTATCAAGTAAAGCCCCCCTATTTATAACTTCGACTTTATTTTTCCCTTCTCTTTCTAAAACTACATTGAAGTTATTAATTTCTCTTTGAACATCTTCATCAAGATCACCATTAATTACAACAACAGGTATATGTGGCTGTCTTGTATTTAAGCCCGGATGGTCTATTGCGGTGTAAGCTAAGGGTATTAATTGATTCTGCAAATCCCTCCTATACTGACTAATTGTGAGTCTTCTTCCAGTAACATTTTTTAATTGGTATGCGTAAGGTATTCCATTTTGATTTACCGCAATAATATCTTTACCCATTTCCATTGAACTGTGCCTCGTCATATGCAAAACTTTATAACCTTCATCTATAAGGGTATAGCAAAATGGAATTTCGTAAGATCTTTCAATGGCATTATCCAACCAATTTTCTATGACTCTCTCTATCATGATATTCTATTCTCTTTTTTTCAATGATTTCATCATGTTTTTTTAACAATTCGGGTGTATCCTCAATAGTTTTTAAGATTTCTAAAATTTTTTGTCCTGTATTAGGGTCAGCCCAAAAACCGGGTTTAATAGGATTATCCTTCTCGTCAAAATCTATTTGAACTTTTTCAAGCATTTCAAATATATGCTCTGGGCCAAGAACATTTTTGTATTCTACAATATTGCCAACTTTTTCAACAGCCTTATTTATTATATTTCTAGCAAAATTTGCTTGCTCTGAACCTAATCTATAGCCTATATCAAAAACCTTTTCTTGGAATAATCCAACATTTTCATTAATTATTTCCTTCTTATCAACCGTAATTGTATCGGCAAACTCTCCTATTTCAATAATTTCAATTACTCCGTTTTCTCTCTCAATTGCTGATCTGTCTCCTTCATGGTGCAGTGTGATTTTTATTTCAGGCATTCCCTTTTCTCTAATATTATCAATATAGTCTATTACTCCATTGACTATTTTGGATCTTATATTTGACATTCCAATTAACATAAGTTTTTTCATCAAATATATATATTTCAGTATAATGATTAAATGAATAATAGTTTTAATTTTTTAATAAAAAGTATAGATACGTATCTAACCCTTTCTTCATTTAATCTATACCGGCATTATGAAAATCGGCGTTTAAAAATTTCCCGCTTCAAGCGATTCCGGCGAAGCCGGAACGAAGAAAAACTGTCTGAGCGAGGTCTTTTCGAGCGAGTTTTTTTCTTCGAGCGAAGAACACGGGGAATTTTAGACAATTTTCATTAAGCCGGCGCGTTTTGGTACTTTTGCGCGGTCAAAAGTACATACATTCTAAAAGAAAATAAAAAGTATAGATACGTATCTAACCTTTTCTCCATTTTAACTAACTTGACTACATCCTATCTTACATCAGTTATTATAATAACTAGTTCATTGACTTGAACCCGGAACCGCGCAGAAGCGGAAGATTCACACGCCCGCGGTAATGCGTTATCCCCTGCTGTGACGCCATAGCCAGCCATTGCTAATTTGTGGAGAGATACCCCTAAGCCCATGGTTATAAAGATTATGGATCACGACCCCTTACTGATGGAAGCATTGTATGAAGGGATAACGGGTATAAACGGGAGCAGACCTGTCTTTTTTCGTCCGCATGGTCAGGGAAGGCACGGAAACTTAACCGTTATGTCACTCGGCAGTACCAATGGGATCACACCTGCACCTCCACGTCGTATGTACACAGGTGGCGTAGGACCGTTGCGCCTGAATTCCCGTATGATGGCGTGTAATGGCGTGTTGCATGAAAGGTCCGATTTTTAATTCGGACCGCGCTTCATGACGTGCTTGCTTGGTTCACCGGAAAATCTATAGTGCATTGCCTAAAATCAGGCTAGCCTGTTTATATTTGTCATTCTGAGCAAAGCGAAGAATCTCATAAACTAAAAACGAGAAAAACAAAACACAAACCCGCTGCCACTACAAAATATTGCCAATAAAAAAGGCAGCCGAAGCTGCCCTTTAAACCCGATGTGACTCGATGAACTCTACTTCACCAGCACCATCTTTCTAGTCTGCGTGAAGCCGTCCGCCTCGATCGTGTAAAAATAGACTCCCGCGGAGAAATTCTGCGCCTGCCAGTCCACCTCGTACGTGCCCGGCGAGAGCGGTTTCTTCAGCAGTTCGCTGACCTTTTGCCCGAGAGCGTTATATACATTGAGCCTTACATAGCTCGACCTCGGCACAGCAAACCGTATTTTGGTCGAAGGATTGAACGGGTTCGGATAGTTCTGCGAAAGCTCGTACCCGTCCGGTATTTCCGACGATATGTTATTTATTCCTATCGATGTTGGGGTTACATACACCGCGTATATATTTCCGTTTGTGGTGCTGTTACCAAAGTTAGCGGTATCGGCGAGGATACCCCCATAGAAATAGCCGACGAGTGTCCTGCCCGTGAGCGATGCAAATTTTATTACCCAGTTGCTGTAGTTCGGAACCGTCGAGTCGGTTATCACGCGTGCTTCCGTGCCAAGCAGGTCCGGCATTCTTACGGGAAGTATGTTCTGGTTAGATGTACCGTCCGACAACCTGGTAATGTAAGTAATATCATGCACGAAAGGAACAGCCGAGTCCTGCACGACCTGGCTTATAACGGTGTCATAATAGTAATAGCTAAGTCCGCCGAAAAATACCGTGTACAGACTTCCGTTAGTGCTGTCGAACATCGTCAGCGTACCGCAGTCGTACTGCTGGAATAGTTGCGAAAAACTATTATCCACGGCGTACCCGGTATCATTCACGTAAACGGGGTCCAGCCACGGCAGTGTGGATTCGGTAAACACCGCGCCGTAATTCGCGAAGTAGGGCGAACCGTCCGGGTAGATCGCGTCCAGAAAATTAAGATCGCGCCGCCGGAGATTTGCCGTATCGGTGTATAAAGTAAAGTTGGTTATTCCTATAGCCGACCCGTTATCGGTGACCTGGAATTTGGAGTAAGTGTAATTGTAATACTGAACACTGTACGGGCTTAGATAGTCGCCGTAAAACCTCTGCCCGGCATATAGATAAAGATAACCATCCTTGTATTGCAGCTCACCGCCGGTATTTATAAGCCGTGAATCCTCTACCGTTCTTATGTGAGATGCAATAGACTGGTTATTGATAACAGCGTCGATGGTCTCCTGAATATCTATCACCGTCATACATCCGAATGTCGTGATCGAATCAGCCGTGCTGTCGAGCCCGTAACCGCCCGCGATATAGAGCTTATTCCCAACCTGCTCGTAATTTGCGTTTGTAGAGCTGAGCCGGTCCGCCAGGTCGAGCGATAGATCCTGGTAAACGCTCCTGGACCAGACCTGACCCGTTGCAACGTCATACACATACATCGTTCTATTCTGGAACCATGACGGAAAAGACGGTGACGTGGTAAAACTGTGAAGACCGTTAGTCCTGCCAGCAAGCAGGAGCCACTTCCCGTTCGATTTTGCATAACAGAATGACTGGAGCGTCGGCACATTCATCACAGGTACCTGTTCCAGTTCGATGGTAAAGGGATCAGTACCGGGAAAGGCATCTTTTACGAATAAAAAAGTAAGGGAAATGAAAAGAATAAATTTAAAAGCAGAGTTCATGGGGACCATATTTCCTCAGGGTTAATTAAAAAAACTTTTTCCGACTATGAAATACTTTGTGTGTAAGTCCTCCAGGATATACTCGATGAAATAGGTCCTCATCTTGTGATACTATTATAAAAATCAACAATTCCAGCAAGATATGCAATGAATTACCGAGTGAAAATAAAAAAGGCAGCCGAAGCTGCCCTTAATCTATAAACTCAAAGAAACTTATTTCACTACTACCATTTTCTTTGTTTCGCTGAACGATCCTGTTTCCAGACGGTAAAAGTAAACACCGCCGGCGATGTCGCCTGCATTCCACGTGACTTCGTAGCTTCCCGCGGAAAGTTCTTTGTTCACGAGCTCGGCAACTTTTTGTCCGAGTGAATTGTAAACCGCAAGCTTGACGAAATCCGGTTTCGTTATATCGAATGCGATATTGGTCGACGGGTTAAACGGGTTCGGATAGTTCTGTGAAAGTTTGTAACCCGATGGGACCTCGCCGGATATATTATGTATGTCAACCCATGACGGTCTAATATAAACTTTTAAGATCACATCACTGGCTGAAGTACTTCCCATAGAGCCTGTTCCGGGATTTGGATCGGTAGCTTTTATTCCTCCGAATATGTATCCTGCCAGGGTAAGTGAATTTAGCGATCTGAACTTGATCACGCCGTTATCATACGTAGGAAGGTTCGGATTCGGGATGAACTTTGCATTCGAGCCGAGAAATCCGGGCATACGTACCGGGTATCGCGTTTCGGAATAATTTCCGGCAACGTTCCTGGTCATAAGTGTAATATCTTTCGTAAACGGTACCAGTGTGTCCATCTCTATCGAGCTTCCAGCCGTATCATAATAGTATAAGCCCATTCCTCCGAAGATCATTGTGTACATGTCGTTCGTTGTACTGTCAAAAAGATTCATATTAGCAGTCGTGTACTGATTTAGCTGTTCCTCGAATGAATCGACAGTAGCCCCGGAATTATCGAGTTCGATCGGCGTTTGGAACGGACGGTTAATACCATATTTGAATACACCGCCGTAAACTATTAGATACTCGGAGCCATCGGGTTTGATAGCAGGAACAAGATTGTAATCCCTTCTATGAAAATTGACCGTATCGACGGTTTCCACATAATCGGCAATGCTCACGGTACTTCCGGCTACATTAACGTGGAATTTTTTGTAAGCATTCGTGTAAACCTGGTTATTATTTCCCTGTCCTGTATTGAAGTAAACGCCGTTGAAATTATGACCGCCAACAAGGTATACAAATCCGTTCATGTAAGCCATCTCGCCGCCGGTCACACGGACACGGCTGTCATTGAGCTGTTTTACATAGGGTGACATAGTGGTGCCGCTAACAACCGCATTGATCATACCGTCGACATCTATAACAGAAAGTTTTCCAAACGTAACAAGCTGTCCGCTATTACTGTCGAGTCCATAACCCCCGGTGACATAAAGATTATTTCCAACCTGCACATACTGCTGATTCGTCGAGCGAAGCGGGTCAGCTTGAGAAAAGCTCAGATCCAGCGCAAGCTCTCTCGACCACACCTGTCCCGAACCGGGATCTATTACATAAGCGTATTTATTTTGATATTGCGGCGGAAAAGCCGTCTGGGGCGTAAATCCATGCAGCCCGTTAGTCCTTCCGCCTATAATGAGCCACTTACCATTCGACTGCGCGAATACAAATGATTGTATATTCGGCGCAGAAGGTATCGTGACCGATTCAAAGATTAAAGCGTAGGGATTGCTCCCTGCAAATGAAACCCCCGAAGCAAGAACAATGAATAACAATACAGTGAATAATTTCCTTACCATAACCTGAATTTTATATATTTACTTTAATTAATAAAAATCTCTTTAGGCGGCCGGATCTATCCAATCGCCGTTATCTTTTATAAGACCAATGAGTTCGTCGAGTGCGTTTTCGGAATTAACGCCTCTTTTTACGACCTCTTTCCCCTTGTACAATGTTATTTTTCCCGGACCGCTGCCGACATACCCATAATCAGCATCTGCCATTTCACCTGGTCCGTTCACAATACATCCCATGATAGCTATCTTCACTCCCTTTAGATGGCTGGTCCTGCCGCGGATCATAGCGGTTGTCTCCTGCAGATCGAATAAAGTTCTCCCGCATGAGGGACATGAGATATATTCTGTCTTTGAGATGCGGGTGCGCGACGCCTGCAAGATACCGAATGCTATCCTGTTTACTATTCCCGGAGAAGCGGCGGATGACTCAAGCCAGATACCATCACCGAGCCCGTCGACAAACAAACCTCCCGCGTCGGTGGATGCGTAAAGCACAAACTCATCATCGCCTGTTTCATAAGAACGTTTTATAATTACCGGGGCATCTATAACTTTTTCATTAAGTTCGATAAATGCTCTTCTCATTTCGGGCATTGCATGCTCATTGTCGGAGCTCAAAATAAGAACAACATTACCGGTGGATCTCAATGCTTCGATCAGTGTGGTGTTGTAAACATCATCCGCATTTATGGAGACGAAATTTATTTTTTCGGAACGGGCTCCGATATCGAGGAATTGCCCCGATGTAAAGAGCGGGAACGAATCAGTTTTGTTTTCGAGTGAATTCCATTTATCAAAGTTGTATATCCTTTTTAAGGAGCCGGGCAGTTCAAACTTTATATCACGATCTCCCAGGTAAATATAATCGGGCGCCATATCCCCGATGTTCCATTTGTCGAGAGCCGGATCGTAATCGTATCCAATAGCGGAAAAATTTTCCGGGCTTTTCAAATCTTTATCCGGCGGGGTAAGTACCACAACCGGTACGTGCGTACCGCCGATATTATCAATTGCATTGGACTTCCTTCTTGTATAATTAAACGGGTCGAGATCGTAATTAACGACCGGCGGGATGTACTTATGGCCGGCGCGTTTTTCATACCTGTCGACGAGTTCACGGCAGACGGGAATCTCAAACTCCGGCTCCTCGGTAAGCGAAACGCGAACCGTATCCCCAATGCCGTCTTCCAGCAAAGTACCTATACCGAGCGCGGATTTAACCCTTCCGTCCTCGCCGTCACCTGCCTCGGTAACGCCAATGTGGACGGGATAATTCATACCTTCATCGAGCATTTTATTGAGCAGAAGGCGGTATGCCTGCACCATAACAATCGGGTTACTAGCTTTCATCGAGAGAACTATCTCATGATAATCATTATCCTCACAAATACGAACAAACTCCATCGCGGACTCCACCATGCCAAGCGGGGTATCACCGTAACGGCTCATTATCCTGTCGGAGAGCGAACCGTGGTTTGTCCCGATACGCATGGCTGTGCCGTACTCTTTACATATCTTTACGAGCGGTGTGAACTTTTCCCGGATGCGGTCGAGCTCCTGTTTGTAATGATCGTCAGTATAATTATATACCTGAAACTTCTTCTTATCGGCGTAATTGCCTGGATTGACTCGGACCTTTTCCACGATGCGCGCGGCTATCTCCGCGGCGTTAGGCGTAAAATGTATATCAGCGATGAGCGGTGTATCGTAACCGCGTTTGCGGAGTTCGTTTTTAATATTGAGAAGGTTTTCGGCTTCGTTTTTGCTGGGAGCGGTAATGCGGACATACTCACTTCCCGCCTCGATCATTCGTATGGACTGCTCGACGGTGGCAATAGTATCCATCGTATCGGTGGTGGTCATCGACTGCAGACGTATCGGGTTATTTCCGCCGAGAGGCACGTTTCCTATACGTACTTCACGTGTTTTAAAGCGGGAATAAGATGTAAGGTCGTTGCAGTATTTTTTGGAATTCGATATTGTTTCCAGTTCCATTAAAACCTATCTGAGCTTTTTACTTTCCTGAAATAAAACCTTCTTCTCCTCCTCGGTAAGGCTCTGGTATCCACCTTCGCTTAGCTTATCGAGTATAGCATCAATTTTCTCCTGCGCAGTTTTTTCATTGTCGTCGATCTCTTTTTTATAATCGTGCTCTTCTACTTCACCATAATCATCTTCTTTAATATGCACTTTCCTGGAAGTCGTACCCCCATTCTGCCAATTTCCGAACGTACTCTCCTTTTTTTTGCCGGACGAGGAAAACTGCGAAGAAAACCTTCCGGACCCTCTATTAACATCAGTAAAGAAATTTCCCCTGGACGTCTTTCTTGTAATTAAAAGATAAATAATACCAACTACCGCGCCGCCAAGGTGAGCAATGTGAGCAATACCCGTATCCGCCTGTCCTATCACCGATACAAGATCCATCACCATATACAAAATTATAAGATACTTTGCCTTTATCGGGATAAAGAAATAAAGATAGATCGGTCTATTGGGAAAGAGGAATGCGAACGCGGCGAGCACACCGTATATCGCACCGGAAGCACCGACAGTCGGGGCAACAGTCGTAAAAAGCGGGGCGATCAAAAGATTAGCAAGACCTGCTCCCACTCCACACATCATATAGTACCAGAAAAACTTTTTAGAACCCCATACAGTCTCAAGTTCAAATCCGAACATCCACAGCACGAACATATTGATAAAGATGTGCATAAAACCGGCATGCATGAACATATACGTTACTAACTGCCATGGTCTGAATAAGCCGGAGCTTATCGGCCATAGAGCAAAATTCTTCATGAACGCTTCACCGAGATTTACATTCCCAACGGAGAGGTTTGTAAAGAAGAAATTATCGAGAATAAAAATGGTAATGTTAGTAACAAGAAGGTACTTGATCACCTGCGGTAGGAGTCTGCCGCCGAAGCCTCTGCGTTTATACATTTTCGCGTAAGTTAAATTGTCATATTAACATAATCTATAAATCCAAACAAATCTCCCCTAAAACCTGTTCCATCCATAAAGGTGAGAATATTCGGACTTTAAATATATAAATTATATATAATAGAATATATACAGAAATCGGTTTAAAATCCACTAATTATCTCTAAATACGGTATTTATATGCTAATGTTCCGGTGAATCGGAATGGGCTAAAGCGAATAGCTATAGAGTTCTTTTTCCAGGTCGGTGATCTCACGAATCTGATAAAGGAACCAGCGGTCGATCTTTGTGGCTTCGTAGATCTGCTCTATATCTACTCCGAGGAGGAAGGCATACCGCAGATAGAAGATATTATCGTTGCGGGGAATCTTTAATTTACCGAGAACTTTTTCGATGAGATCCTTTTTTTCGTCTCCTTTTACTTCGAGCAGGTATTCGGAAGGGTAAACATCTTTTCCATCAGCGCCGAGGCCTCCCCTTCCCGTTTCGAGCGAGCGGATAGCTTTTTGGAATGCTTCTTTAAAGTTACGTCCGAAAGACATAGCCTCGCCTACAGATTTCATCTGCACGCCAAGCACGTCGCTATCGGGGCTTGTCGATTGGAACTTATCGAAATCCCACCGGGGAATTTTTACGACGACGTAATCTATCACGGGTTCGAAGCAGGACGGCGTGGTCTTTGTGATGTCATTGGGAATTTCATCGAGCGTGTAGCCGACTGCAAGTTTAGCGGCGATGCGCGCAATAGGAAACCCGGTTGCCTTAGACGCGAGAGCGGAGCTTCGAGAAACACGGGGATTCATCTCGATGATAATGATGCGTCCCGTCTCCGGGTGAACTGCAAATTGTATATTTGAGCCGCCCGTCTCCACGCCGATCTCGGAAATAATTTTTTTAGCGGCGTCGCGGAGCTTTTGATATTGCTTATCGCTGAGCGTCTGCGCAGGAGCGACGGTAATGGAATCTCCCGTATGCACGCCCATAGGGTCGAAGTTTTCGATAGCGCAGATAACAACGAAGTCATCATTCTTATCGCGCATTACCTCTAGCTCGAACTCTTTCCAACCGATGAGTGATTCCTCGATAAGAACCTGTGTTACAGGTGATGCATTAAGCCCGCGGTTTACGAAATTCTCAAACTCTTCTATATTGTAAGCTGTACCGCCGCCTGTACCGCCCAGAGTGAACGACGGGCGAATGATAACGGGGAAACCGATCTCTTCGACAAACTTTTCCGCCTCCTCGAATGAATGAACGAACTTTCCTTTGGCGACCTCGAGCCCGATCTTTATCATGGCGTTATTAAACTCTTCGCGTGATTCGGCTTTTCGGATGGCGGGTATCTTCGCGCCGATGAGTTCGACACCGTATTTATCCAGAATGCCTTTTTCGTGCAGGTCCATCGCGGCATTGAGCGCAGTCTGTCCGCCCATTGTGGGCAGTATGGCATCGGGTTTTTCTTTCTGGATTATCTTTTCTATGAAGTAAGGTGTAATGGGTTCGATGTATGTCGCGTCGGCAAGTTCAGGATCGGTCATTATGGTCGCGGGATTTGAATTGATGAGCACTACGCGGTAGCCTTCTTCTTTAAGGGCTTTTACTGCCTGAGTACCGGAATAATCGAATTCGCAAGCCTGACCTATAACAATGGGTCCGCTTCCTATAATGAGAATGGATTTAATATCGGTTCTTTTGGGCATAAATCTAACGGATTTAGACAATTTAATGGAAATAATCGTGATGTTCTATGGAAAAAGAAGGGAAAATTAGTAAGTGAGGCTGATTATGTTCTGTTTTTTTCTTTTCCTCATATGCTCGGGGATAGCGGAGACTATCTCGCCGGACAGGGCTTTTAGCAGACGTGTTTTGGCGAAGCTGCGGTGAGTGACCATACTGATCTCACGGACGGGCGCCGGCGCTCGGAAATGACGGACACGCTGGAGCTGTTTTTTGGTAAGGTCATTGAGCGCGAGTTCGGGAAGTATGGTTATTCCTTCGTTGAGCTCAACCATTTTCATAAGCGTCTCGATACTTCCCGCCTGGTACTCTATGTTCTTAATTCCGCCGGATTGTTTACGGAGCTCGCATAGGTTAAGTATTTGAGAGCGAAGACAGTGTCCCTCTTCGAGGAGCCACAGGTGATCGAGGTTCAGGTCTTCGGCAAGGAGGTATTGTTTTTTGTAAGCGGTCTCAGATTTAGAGGTGTACACGACGAACTGTTCATAAAAGAGCGGGTACTCCTGCAGTGATGAATCATTGAGCGGGGTAGCGAGCACCGCAGCGTCGATGAGATTTTTTTTGAGCTTTTCTATTATGACGTCGGTGGTAAACTCGTTAACGACGATCTTTACCGCGGGATATTTCTTTACGAACTTCTGCAAGAAAAGCGGGAGCAGATACGGAGCTAGAGTAGGTATGATGCCGAGCTTAATCTCTCCTTCCAGGATGTTCTTTCCTTCGCTGATGATCTCTTCCAATCTGCCCGTCTCCGCGAGGATAATGCGCGCCTGGTCGACGATCTGCCTGCCGATATCAGTAACGATCACGGGCTTTTTAGTGCGGTCGAATATTTTAACGCCGAACTCCTTTTCCAGGCTGAGTATCTGCATGCTGAGTGTAGGCTGTGTAACGAAGCATTTTTCGGCGGCAAGCTTAAAGTTTTTGTATGTATCTACCGCGATAATGTAAGATAGTTGCTGAATGGTCATAATTATAGATAATATCTATCGTTTTATAAATATAATCAATTTGAATTATAATATGAATGCCTGTATTTTAGTATAAAGGAAACAAATCAAATTAAGACTATGTCAGAGAAAAAAAGAAAACTAACGACGGCATCGGGAAAGCCATATACAGAAAACGAGAACTCGATGACGGCGGGTCCAAGGGGACCGATATTACTGCAGGATTTCATACTTCATGAGAAGATGGCACATTTTAACAGGGAGAGAATCCCTGAGAGAGTGGTTCACGCGAAGGGAACGGGGGCATACGGCACTTTTACTGTAACAAACGACATTTCAAAATATACCAGGGCGAAGATCTTTAACAAGATCGGGAAGGAAACGAAGCTCGCGATACGCTTCTCGACTGTTGGTGGTGAAAAAGGAAGCGCGGATTCGGCAAGAGACCCACGCGGTTTCGCGATAAAGTTTTATACAGAGGACGGAAACTGGGACCTGGTAGGCAACAACACACCGATTTTCTTCATAAAAGATCCAAAGAAGTTCGGAGATTTCATTCACACCCAGAAGCGCGATCCAAAGACGAATTTAAAGAGCCCGACGATGATGTGGGATTTCTGGTCATTAAACCCGGAGAGCCTGCACCAGGTATTGATACTTATGAGCGACAGAGGTACTCCTTTTAGCTACAGGCACATGGATGGATTTAGCAGTCACACCCTGTCGATGATAAATGACAAGGATGAGAGGGTGTGGGTGAAATTCCACTTCAAGACAGAGCAGGGAATAAAGAACTTCACCGACAGCGAGGCATCTGAGATGGCAGGTAAAAATCCCGACCATGCACAGGAAGACCTGGTAGAAGCAATCGAGAATGGTGATTTTCCAAAGTGGAAGATGTATATACAGGTAATGACCGAAGAGCAGGCAAAGAATTTCGAATTCAACCCGTTCGATCTAACCAAGGTATGGTATCACGATGAATACCCGCTGATAGAAGTTGGGGTGATGGAGCTGAACGCGTTACCGAAGAATTACTTTGCAGAGGTAGAGCAGGCAGCATTTGCACCGGCACACGTGGTAGACGGTATCAGCTATTCCCCGGACAAGATGTTACAGGGAAGGCTATTGTCTTACCCGGACGCTCACAGGTACAGATTAGGAGTGAACTATGAACAGATCCCGGTTAACAAATGTCCATACATGGTGGCAAATTATCAGAGGGACGGACATATGAGAGTGGACGGTAACGGCAATGACAACCCGAACTACTTCCCAAACAGTTTCGATGACATCTACGTGGATGAAAGCTACAAAGAGCCGGGAATGAAGCTGGACGGCGATTACGCAGACTGGTACGACAGGAATTCACCGGGTGAAGACGATCATTATACGCAAGCCGGGCTGTTATTTACCAAAGCGATGGATGACGAGCAAAGAGCTCACCTTATCTCAAACATTGTCGGACATATGAGCGGAATAAAGGGACCGAAGAAAGACGAAATCATAATGAGACAGCTATGTCATTTCTTCAGAGCTAACGAAGAAATGGGGAAAGGAATTGCAGAAGGACTAGGTGTGAACATGGCAAACATGAACATGGAACCGGCTCATTCATAAACGAAAAAGTATAGATCATGGAACAAGAAGAAGTAAAAGAAAAACAGGAAAAACAGACACCCGACGACGCAGAACTTTGCAAGTCGATGTATGAGAAGCTGGTAGCAATGGATGAACGGTTAAAGAAGATAGAGGAAAAACTTAACAAGCCGCTAATAGGTTAATTTATATTTATTTGTTTCCCCAAACGCAAGAAAACCGGAATGTTTGTAAGAATTCCGGTTTTTATTTATGGTATAATAAATAGACATAAAGAGGAATTTTTATTAAATTGAAACTGAGGGCAAATTAAATTAAAACCATGAAAAAACTCATCTACTAGTATTAATATTGACATGGGGGGGAATAAATGTATATTCACAGGACGGAATTCCTGTAAGGAGAGTATTTTTTGAAGCGCTGACAAACGCATCATGCGGACCGTGCGCAGCGAATGACCCGGCACTTCAGAGCTACATCACATCAAAGGGAGACAGTATAGTTGCGTTGAAGTATCACGCAAGTTTTCCGGGATTCGACCCGATGTACAGCGCAAATCCAACACAAAATTCAGCACGCTATTCAACATACTACGGAATGAATGCGACACCATGGCTGGACGTAGATGGAAAGACACACCACGACGTATGGCCGTTCTCGATGGCTAACCTCGACAATGCATATTATGACAGGATCGCGGTTGCACCGAAGGTACAGATATTCGTAACGGATACCCGAATCGCCGGCGATACAATACAGGCTGACATAACGGTAAGCGTTTTGGAAAACCTGGCGGCAGGCGACTACAAGCTAAGGGCTTACGCTGTCGAGGGTGTAATAGATTACGGAACACCTCCCGGAAACAACGGAGTAAGCTTATTCAAGTATGTATTCAGGAAGGCATACCCGGACGTAGGCGGAACAACAATTCCGACGACAGTGGGCAATTATAACTTCACTATAAAATACCTGAGGGAGTCAGCTTGGGTCGACGCGAACGTTTATACGATAGCATTCGTACAGAATGACGGCGCTACAAACAGAGAAGTATTAAACGTTACTAAAGCGGGAGACAATCCTACATCGATCGATCCGATAAGCAATAACACAACTCCGGATAAATTCACTCTGCATCAGAACTATCCAAATCCATTCAATCCATCGACGAGCATAATGTTTGACATACCTAAATCGTCAAAGGTAAAGCTATCGGTTTACAACACACTGGGTAAAGAAGTGGCAGTGCTGGTAAACGAGGAGCTTGGTGCCGGACAGTATAATCTTGCATGGAACGGAGCAGGACAATCAAGCGGTGTTTATTATTACAGGCTCGAGACGGAAGGATTTACAGAAGTCAGAAAGATGATGCTGATAAAATAGTTCATAAAGTTATGGATTCCCGCTTTTCGCGGGAATGACACACTCCAGGGCGGCGATTGCTGCCCTTTTTTATTCCTTGCCATTATCGGTATTAAACATTAAAATATTAATGCACTACCAGATAAAACACAACAAACTCAAAAAAGTAAAAGCCATGAGAAATATAACAAATTTTGTACTTTTACTTACAGCAGGACTTCTTTTGTATTCCTGTTCAAATGATCCCTTGACAAATACAACACAAAGTACAGATGGATACCGCCAGGTTTATTATAAAAGCGGTATACAGGACAGCATAACATGCGCTACGATGATCATTGATTATCTGGACCTTGGAAACATGGATTTAACAAACTCCGATTCAGTGAGGATATCATTTGATTACATTGCACATAATACTACAAATTACAGAATCTATGCTTATTACGAAGAAAATCTTATAACACCAGTATACTTTTTTGATCTGAATGTAACCGGGAGTCAAAATTCCTATAAACACATAGAATATACAACAGCATCACCATCAATAAGTGTATTTTTTAAATATTATATGAGATCATCCGGCGACAATTGTTATTTTAATACAAAGAATTTTAAAATAGAAAAGAAATAACCCAAGGTTTTTAGAATTAGTATACTTATGGGGCGGCGAATTGCTGCCCTTTTTTATTCCTTAAAATCGACCGGGAAAATCCCTATTTTCCAGTAATTCCATGAAATAAATCAATTGTAATGTATAAACAATTCCAACCACAGCTAGAGAATGAGCTAAAATCCATCGAAGAAGCAGGATTATTTAAAAAAGAAAGAATAATAGAGACGCCGCAGGGAGCAGAGATAACCGTAAACGGAAAGTCCGTGTTGAACTTTTGCGCAAACAATTACCTCGGACTTTCATCGCATCCAAAGGTAATAGAAGCGGCGCATAAGACACTCGATCAGTGGGGATATGGTATGTCCTCAGTAAGATTTATATGCGGTACGCAAACGATACATAAAGAGCTTGAAGCAAAGATAGCAGAGTTTTTGGGAATGGAGGACACGATACTGTACGCGGCATGTTTCGACGCAAATGGCGGGGTGTTCGAGCCATTACTTAGTGACCAGGACGCGATAATATCGGATGAGCTGAATCACGCGAGCATTATAGATGGGGTAAGGCTTTGTAAGTCGATGAGATTCAGATATAAGAATAATAACATGGAAGACCTCGAACGATGTCTGAAGGAAGCACAGGAAAAAGGAGCAAAGAATATTCTTATATGTACGGACGGCGCTTTTTCAATGGACGGGCATATAGCTAACCTGGAAGGAATATGCGACCTCGCGGATAAGTATGGGGCGCTTGTACTGTCGGATGAGTCTCACTGCACGGGATTTCTCGGGAAGACCGGACGCGGCGCAATAGAGCATTGCGGTGTAATGGGCAGAGTAGATATTGTTACGGGAACACTCGGAAAGGCATTAGGCGGTGCGATGGGAGGATTTACGACAGGTAAAAAAGAAATAATAGAAATGCTGAGACAGAGAAGCAGACCGTATTTGTTTTCCAACTCACTTTCCCCGGTGATAGTAGGCGCCTCGATAGCGGTGTTCGATATGCTTAGTGAGACGACCGAGCTGAGGGATAAGCTGGAAGAGAACACGACGTATTTTAGGGAAAAGATCACAGAGGCGGGATTTGACATAAAGCCGGGAGTTCACCCGATAGTTCCCATAATGCTTTATGACGCGAAGCTGTCGCAGGAAATGGCAGCAAGATTATTGGATGAGGGTATATATGTGATAGGATTCTTTTACCCGGTAGTACCAAAAGACCAGGCAAGAATAAGGGTGCAATTATCGGCAGGACATACAAAGGAGCAGATAGACAAGGCGATAGAAGCATTTGCAAAAGTAGGACGTGAACTAGGCGTAATTTAACCTCACCCCTAGCCCCTCTCCTTAGTAAGGAGAGGGGAACTCAGAATTATTAAATTTAAAGAATTGTTAATATATTGTGAGGCACGAAACAAAACTATATAACCCTGATCATCTATAGATACATACTTAAAGCTCATGTAGGACCGTTTATACTGGCGCTGTCGGTGCTGATGTTTCTTTTTCTATTCCAATTTCTCATAAAATCCATAGACAGGCTTGTAGGCAAAGGTTTAAGCATCTGGGTAATAACAAAGCTCATTTCACTGAATCTTGCATGGATACTCACGTTAGCCGTTCCAATGGCTGTGCTGGTCGCCACGTTGATGGCGTTTGGCGCTCTTTCATCCAATAACGAAATAACGATAATGAAGGCAAGCGGTGTGAGCCTTCCAAAACTGATGCTCCCCGTATTACTGGTGTCCGGGGTATTATGTTACGTGATGATATGGTTTAATAATGATATACTACCGGAGGCAAACCACCAAGCGAGAGTACTATTCGGGGATATATCGCGGACGAAGCCGACGCTCATATTGGAGGGAGGAAAGTTCAGTGAAGACATTGGGGGAGCGAAGATACTTGTGCAGAAGACATTTCCTAACAGCAATAAGCTGGAGGGAATTTACATTTACGACTACTCCACACCGCCGATAAAGAACCTCTTTATTGCGGAGAAGGGGGACATAGGATTTTCGAGCGATTTTAAGAACATTATAATGAACCTCGAGAAGGGAGAAATACACCAGCTGAACGCGGACAACCCTTCACAAAAATACAGGAAGATAGAATTTGACAAGCACAGGATAGTTCTCAGCGCAGAGAATTTCGGATTTCAATCAACGGATGAGAATTTGCTGACGAGGGGCGACAGGGAGTTGTCAGCCGATTCCATGTCGAGCATTGTGAAGAACTTCATAGACAGCAAACAGCTCGCAATGGATAATTACTTTACAACGCTCGATCAGGACGTAAGGAATTTCGTAACGCTGGATTTTAAAGATACAACTTTTGAGAGACCGCCTCCCGTGCCGGACTCGGTAGCAGCAAAATTAGAAAGCGATCAACAAAGCATTGGTAAAGCTCCGGGGTTAACAACAAACAGACTCAGCGCTTACGACAGCCTCAAGACCATACATGACAGGCTCCTTAACAGAATGCAGGCATACGAATCGGTAAAGAAAGCGCAGATGTCATTACAACAACAGGCTGATTCATATTCGGTAGAGATATATAAAAAGTTCTCTATACCCTTCGCGTGTATAATATTCGCGATGATCGGCGCGCCTCTGGGTTACAAGGTAAAGAAAGGAAGTTTTGGGATAGCGGCGGGGCTATCGCTTTTATTCTTTTTGATATACTGGGCATCTCTCATCGGGGGTGAAAAACTCGCCGATAGGGGCGTTATCACCCCATTTATCGGGATGTGGCTGGCAAATATTGTGCTTGGGATATTCGGATTGTATTTAATGTTTAAATCATCCTGATTATATTGAGATAAGTTTATGTCAAGCCCCGAACAATATGGTGTTACCCAACCCCGTCAGGTTCGGAAGAAAGCAGCGGCAAGTAATTGCTATATGTGATTCGGGTGTCTTGGCATTAAATAACTGTCTTATCAACTCTCTCCGTTTTTGAATTCTCCATTATTTCACGTCTATTTTGTGTATATTAATGCTTATTGGAACGATAGGATAACAATTTCTTAACAATTTGGTAACAATGTTTGGATAAATTATGAGTAAAAAAAGAGAGATGAAAATTAATGTTCTGGTAGTTGACGATGAAAAAGACATTGTCGATCTTATTAAGTACAACCTGGATAAGGAAAACGAATTTGATGTAATAACAGCTTACGACGGAAGAGATGCACTGGAAAAAGCGGCTGAGAAAAAACCCGATGTGATATTGCTGGATATAATGATGCCGGAAGTAAACGGCTTCGACGTTTGTAAAAAGCTAAAAGCAGAGAAAGAAACTTCATCTATACCGGTAATATTTTTAACCGCTAAAGGTAATGAGATCGATGAGATAATAGGGCTGGAGCTTGGCGCAGACGATTACATACAAAAGCCTGTTTCACCGAGGAAAGTGATCGCAAGAATTAAGTCCGTTATAAGGAGGTCATCCTCAGAAAACGGCGCCGTGTTTAAGAAGGATGAGGTGCTTAAATTCAAAGGGCTGGAAGTGGACAGCATAACTCACAAGGTAAAGATAAACGGTAAGGAAGTATTTCTGCCGAAGAAGGAATTCCAGCTGTTACAATTTTTACTTTCGCATAAAGGCAGAGTTTTTTCACGAGAGATACTGCTGAATCAGATATGGGGCGAGAATGTATTTGTGATCGACAGGACGATAGACGTGCACGTCGCGAAGGTGAGAGAAAAACTGGGTGAGTATTCCGATTACATCGAAACCATAAAAGGGCTCGGATACAGGTTTAAGGACGAGTAACGAGCGAGTATAATTTTTAATTTCCGATCAAAGTGAAGAGGTTAAGTTTAACCTTCAAATATTCCCTGTTCTTTTTCCCATTCCTGATAGTAACCGGAATAATCCTGTATTTTCTTTATCCCGATCCAATCGTAACCGTAATAACCTGCGGGCTTCTTTTAATTTCATACATAGTTTCAATCGCTTTTATCCGGCTGGAGGTAGTAAAGCCATTGCGCGACACCGCTGTTATTGCGGACGAAATCTCACACCCCAGGATAGAGGAATTCCATGATGAGGATTTTTCGGTAAAAATCGCAGAGCTTAAAAGGATCTCGGATAAACTGGAGGAGATCATTGGCAGAAAGTACACCGCAAAAGAAATACAGGAAGTTTACAATTCTATGTTTTCAGTGAATAACAGGCTGATAACTGAGCTAGATACAGCTAAGATATTTAAGGTGAACAGGAATGAATTTTTCGGAAACGTGGCGCATGAGCTAAGAACACCAATCTTTGCGATACAGCTTTCGCTGGAAACACTCATAGACGGGGCGATACATGATAAGTCGGTGAACATAGATTTTCTCCAGCGCGCAAAGAAGCAGTCGGAACGGCTTAAGGATCTGGTAAGTGACCTGATGACCATATCAAAGTATGAATCGGGAGTAAAACTAAGCAAAAGATATTTTTCGCTTTCCGAGCATATACAGGGAGTAATCGGAGAGCTGAAAGGAATCGCGGAGAACAGGCATATTGCAATAAACTACGTGAACGAACTCAGGAATGGAGTACAGGTTTTCGGCGATTCGGATTCCATAAAGCAGGTTTTTATAAACCTTGTAGAAAACTCCATAAAATATACACCGGAGAACGGCCATATAGTGATAAGCACAACTGACGGAGGGAAAGATGTAAACGTCACGATAGAAGATGACGGTATTGGGATTCCGGAGAAAGATCTGCCGAGGATATTCGAGAGATTTTACAGAGTAGATAAGAACAGGTCACGGGACAGAGGAGGCACAGGACTCGGATTATCGATAGTAAAACATATACTGGAAGTTCACGACAGCAAAATAAACGTAGAAAGCGAAGTGGGTAAAGGTACCAAATTTAATTTTACGTTAAAGAAGTAATTATATTCTTGCCTTCGGCAGTTCGACAAAGAATTTCGCTCCTTTTCCGAGCTCACTCTCACACCAAACTTTTCCTTTATTTATATCGACCAGCTTTTTCACAATAGACAGACCTAACCCAAAGGATTCCTCGCCGGCAGTCGGTCTTGCACTAAGTTTTGCAAATCTGCCAAAAAGACTCTTTTTATCATCTTCAGTCATGCCGGGACCCTCGTCATCGATCTCAAAGCGCGCGACGTTTTCACTTTCCGATATGCTTATGTAAACGTTCTTTCCCGGTTCGGTATATTTTATCGAGTTTGAAATAAGGTTAGAGAGTATCTGTTCAACAGACCTCCTATCACCATAAAACAGCACGGGCTTTTCTTCGGTAAAGTGCAGGTCAATATTTTTTGCTTTAGCTTTTTCCGTATAAAACTCGAGGGCTTTTTTTGTAATCTCTGTCAGGTTATTGTTCTCAAAATCCATTTTTAATCTACCTGTCTCGATCGCATTTATATCGAGCAGTGTCTGCAGGAGCTTGATCACGCGTCCGGCGGATGTTTTGATATCGGTTACAAAGTCTCTCTTATCCTCTTCCGAAAGACTGCTGTAGTCCGCAAGTATCAGATCCGATATGCTGTAGATACTCGAAACCGGATCACGCAGGTCATGTGAAACGATACCAATAAAATTATTTTTATCCTCGTTTATCTCATCGAGTTTTTTAACGATCCTGGTTAGTTCCTCATTCTTTACCCTGTTCATCTCCGCCTCTTTTTGGTGGCGCTCTGCTTCATGCTGTATCATAAGGCTCCTTGTAACCATTTCAGTCTGGCTTTTAAGAAGCTCTTTGTTGAGTTCATTGTATAGTTTTAAATACTCGATCGCCTTCATGTAATTTCCCACTGCCTCATAATAGGCAGAGAAGGTTGGATAGAAGCTGGCAATAGAGCTTTTATCTTCTATCAGCTTTGAGTGTTCAAGGCCTTTTTCAAGAATAGAGATACATTGGTCATATTTTTGGGTACGAAGCATAAGTTTGCCAATATTATGACAGATATTGGAAATAAGCACTCTATCCTTTATATCCTCGGCTATTTGCAGACCGTTGCCAAAACACTCTATGGCTTTATCATAATCCCCTTTTGCTAAGTACATCTCACCGAGCCCATCGAAATTATCGGCTTCACTTTGCCTGTTGCCCATTTTTTTCGCAATATCCAAAGCCTCATTGTAATATTTCAATGCAACATCAGTATTTCCAAGCTTCTTATTACAAAGCGCGATATTGCCAAGTATCACAGGTTCGTTAGTACGCTTACCGAATTTTCTCAGGAGTTCAAGCGATTTGGATGCATACTCAAGTCCTTTTTCATAGTTTTCCATTATAACATAGATATTACCGATATTGGAGAGAGTGTTGTGAATGGTTTCCTCATTTCCAAGGGACTCTTTTATTTTGAGGCTGTCCAGGTAATATTCGAGGGCAACCTTGAAGTTACCAAGAATCTTAAACACAACTCCGATATTATTCAGCAGGTGAGATTCGGTTTTATGGTCATTCAAAGACCTGCTTATTTCAAGGCTTTCGAAATATGATTCGATAGATTTAGAATAGTCGAAATTTTTGTAAACGATACCAAGATGCAGGAGAGCATTTGCTTCGAGTTTTTTATCACCGAGGGAGCGGCTAAGCAAGAGCGCGCTATCGAGATGATCTATAGCGGTTTTGAAATCCGCATTATGTGAATGACTCTGTCCTATAAACTTATGGCTTTTGGCTATGCCAAGCTTATAGTTTATCTTTTGTGAGATATCGAGAGCCTGCCCGGCATAAAAGTTGAGTTTTTTAGGCTCCTTCTCTTTTACAGAATCACAAAGTGATAAAAGGGCGTCAACTTTTTCCTTTCCATCGAGCATACCCATCAAGCTATTTTCAAGCTTTTCAATAGAAGTATTTTCAGAAGTACTTTCCTTATTTGTATCCATATTCCGACATAGAAAATGAAAATAAAGAGGCGATATTAACCCTATAAAATGTTAATATCGCCCCCGGTTTAAAGCCTTACGTACTAAGTATTACTTCAGAAGTACCAGTTTCTTGATAGAAACAAAATTCTCAGTTTCCAGCTTATAGAAATAAACTCCGCTGGCAAATTGTGAAGCGTTCCAAGCTGATTCGAACCTTCCGTAATTCAGGAACCCGTTGTATAATATTGCAACCTGTTCACCAAGAATATTGTAAACCGCCAGTTTTACGTTACCTGCTTGCGGAATATCAAATTTAATCTTTGTTTCGGGGTTGAACGGATTCGGATAGTTTTGATACAGTTCATAGCTGTCAGGAATTTCACTTCCTAACTGGCTAACTGCAGTTACAGTATCGAATATAGCAACTTCACTAATGAAATTATCCATAGATGAGATCTGGAAGCTTGAATTAGTACCGGTATATGAACCGCTACCACCACCTATCCAGTTCTTGAAATAATACATCTGACCGTTGTACATGACCTGTGTAGGCGTAATTGAAACATCCACGACAGATCCTGAATCGATAAATTCACCTGCATGTGTAATGGTTACCGGTAGTCCACCCGGACTCGTAAAGCCGGTAAATTTAAACTGTGTGTTAAAGTTAGCAGTGTAACCATTAGTGCTTGAATTTACAGTTACTGTTTGTGTAGGTGTATTTACACCGTTGCTCCAGTCTTCAAATACATATCTTGTATTTCCAAACGTCTGTGGAGTTGTAACACTAAGATCATGGTTTGATGATATGTCCCAGTCAAATAACCTGAGTGAACTGTAATTTGTATTATCAACCGAGAATGCAACTAATGGCCTATTTGTACCAACGCTTACATAGCTCTTACCAACCAAGTATGAAACAACTATTTTATGTTCATCATTGCTTGCATTTGTACCTGTGACAATAACTTTATATATACCTGTAGGAACTGCCGAAGTAGAATTTACTCTTACAGTAACCTGACCCGGGAATGAGCCAATCGTGTTTCCACTTGGGAATGAAACGGTTACGCCAGGGTTGCTAGGTTGAACTTCAGCACTCAGGGTAACTGTTTCATTATAACCTGCAGCAACCACGGGAACACTGATCTGGAAATCGCCGGAAGCATTCTGCCCCTGGTCAACAACTTTGTATGCCAGGTCTGAGAGTAATGTATAATCATATGTCGGAACACCGGCATTAAGAATCTCTTTGTCGTTAGCCTGTACAAATATCAGCGGTCTTAGATTGCCCTGAACATAAGAGGGGTCAATATAAAATGATCCTTCAAGCACATATGTTGTACCAGGGAATAAAGTTACTTTTGTTCCACTGGAATTAGGATACATTTTTCTCATAACATCAAGGAAATGAGACTCACCGTTAGTTCCGGGAGGACCCGGATATTGTATTGGTTTTTCAAGCAGAGCCATATGAACAGTTACATTAGGATCGGCAAGGAGGTCTTCGCAAAATATCTTTGCTGTGACTTTCATACTATCGCCAACAATATTATAAGTAGTAATGATAGTGATCGGACTGATAACGCCAGTTCTACTTGCATATGAACTAGCAACGTTTCCAGTACTTACTTCCATCGAACCGTCTGTTCTCCAGTGAGGAATAGCATTCACGCCATAGTAATTCCTTCTTCCTGTATTGTCACCGGGATTAAAAAGAAACATAGGATCGTTACCCGGCGCGGGCCAGTTCATATGATATGAAATACCTGTAAGCTTAGACGGGTCTGTAGTATTTAAAAGCGCATCGAGAGTCGGGTTTGCAGACGCACACGGACCGCATGTCGAACTTGTATATCTCTCAATCAGAACAAGTCTGTCTCCCGCAAATGTGTTAACTGATACCAACACGCTCAGGAGTAAAACAATGGAAAATAGATTGTAAAATTTTTTCATGGTTTTGCCCATTTGAGTTTAATAAAGACTAATCACCCCCAAATTGTAATTTAACAATAAAATCAAAAAAAAATAATGAAATAGTAAAAAAATCCGGACTCAGAGTCTGAGTCCGGATCGAGTAAGGGTAATAAATAAGTAGGGTAAATAAAGAAATGAAAGAACAATCACTTAATAAGGATCATCTTCTTTGATCCGGAAAACTCTTTTGCGCCGTTTTCGCTTGTCACCTCAAGCCTGTAAAAGTACACTCCGCTTGCGAGGTTGCCGCCATCAAACTCGGCGGAATATATGCCTGCATTTAATACCTGCCCGTTCAGCAATTCCGAAACCAGTTGTCCGGCGGTATTATAAACTTTTAAATTTACTATGCCCTTTTCGGGAAGTTCAAATTTTATTTTCGAGACGGGGTTAAAGGGGTTCGGATAATTTTGAAGCAAGCTATAACCTTCGGGGATTATAGTTGTGTTGCCGGAGATGTTTACCGATCCTCCGTCGGATATTGTAAGCGTGAAATTAACGTCCAGCAATTGTTGTCCGCTCGAGAGTACAACATTATTTTTAACTTGTGTTGTGTATCCTAACCTATTGACAATAAGCTGGTATGTTCCTGCAGGAAGGTTGCCAAGTGAATACTGGCTAAATCTATCCGAGATACCGAATGATTTCCAGCTGTCTCCCACGCGGGCATATACTATAGCGCCCTCGTGTATATCGAGATTATTGCCTGTCGGGTAACCGGGCGGCGTATAATCCAGGAATACCTGCCCCGATATTGAGCCCGGATTAGTGGTGTTCGTTATCCGCTCTACTTCGACATCGAACCCGGTGCCATTGGTCGATTGATTTATTACAGTTGCGTTTTCCCAGTAGATAGTAGCGGGGTAATATGTCGGTATATAACTGTATGTAGGGGCATCCTCATCTTCAGCAATAATAATAATATGAGTTGGTCTATCCTTTGGAACTCTTACCTGGTAACTGCCATCAGGCTGCACCTGGGATGAATCATAGTAAATGACTCCTCTAGTATAGGTATCATATCTTAGGGATTTTGCTACGCCACTAATAACATTAGGACCCCCAACATAATGTACATTACCGGAAATAACTATCGTCTGGATAGTATCCCAATAGGCAACATGATTTACAGAATCTCCTCCTGCCGATATAAAGCCGCCGACGGCATATAATTTATTATTATCCGTGAGAAGCGAGCGAACATCGCTGTTCATCCCTGTTCTCAATCCTGCCCATGATGAGCCGTTCCACAATGCTATACCATTAACATATAAACTGTCTGCCGAAAGCCCTGCATACCTAAAACTGCCGCCAACAATAAGGTCACTCTGGTAGCTTCCAAAAGATTTAACCGTATCACTGACTCCGTTTCCAAGAGTCTGCCATGAAGTAGAATTCCACCTGGAGACATGTCCCTGGAATTCACCACCTGCTACTATCTCACTATTAAACTTTGTGAGCGAATAGACATTACCGTTAAGACCATTCCCAATTCTCTGCCACTTGCCATTATTCCACCGTGCAACATGGTTTACCTGCGCGGTATCTGAGGAAGAAAATTTGCCTCCCGCAATAATATCGCTTCCATCGGAGGTCATGCACATGACTTCGAGATCGAGCCCGTCACCTAGATTATCCCATGTATTGGATTCCAATACGGCAACATTGCTTGCTCCGCCGGAAGTAAAGTTAAGCTTAAAAGAACCGGCAGCATATAATTTACCATCATGAACGAGGAGCGACTTTACAAACTCATTTGTCCTGTTAACAAATCCCTTTCCGAGAGGCTGCCAGGACGAGCCGTTATAACTGAAAATGCGCGCAGTATCGATAGAGTTAACAAACAGGTATTTGCCGGCTGCTATCAGATCGCCGTTGAAGACGGCCAGCGCATAGACTTCATCGGTGAATCCGGTTCCAACCGGCTGCCAGTTAGCGCCGTCCCATTGAGCAATGTTATTAGCAGGGACGCCTCCTGCCTGGGTAAAACTGCCTCCGATAACAATCTTATTATTATAAACGGTAATGGCATTCACAACGCCGTTAGTGCCGTTTTCAATCGAAGACCAGTCATATATACCCTGGGCAGGACTTGTCCTTGTGCTTAGGGGGAAAAGTAAAATCGTTAAAAGTAATATTTTAAATATTTTCTTTTTCATTTTTTTTTAGCTTTTTTCATATTCTCCGATCGTCATGGATCTATCCCAATAATAATCAAACAGATCTTTCATTGCAGTAGCATATTTTTCATTATCAATTATAAGATCACTCATGTTGTATTGCTCTAAAGATTCATCAACTATGTTTAAAAAAACATAGTTTTCATCAAAAACAAAAAAACTTTGAGGTAATGAATGTGTTAATTTAATTTCGACTTTGTCTGTTTCAAAAGTCTTTAATAATTCGATCAACTTTTCCTTATTAATTTCCCTCCAACCATCATCAAACTTTATCTTTACACTCCCTCCAAGCTGATAAAGAGTCTTAATCTTTCCCCCTTTTTCCAGGAATTTATCAACAACTTTATCAACATCTGTGGAAATTCTATCAGGTATCTTATTTGCTATAAGTAATTGCCTTTTAGTTTTTTTCATCAATTCTAGAAACTTCAGGTGTCGGTGTTTATTGAATCCTTTTAGTAGTTCGATCTTCTCACTCGAGTCCTTTTGTGCTTTTGATTTATAAAAGCTCTTAAGTGTTTTAAAAGAACTATCGAGCTCATTAAGCTGGTTTTCAAAAGATTTTTTAAATCCATTCTTTAGCTTATCCTCTACGATGTCGGGGTCGATCATTTCGTAGCGGAGCTTGCTGGGAGTTTCAATTTCGTTGCAGATGCCTTTCTGGGCAAATGACTTTAGGATGTCGTAAACTGATGTGCGTGGTATCTTGGCTTCTTTTGCTATCTCAGCGGCAGTCATATTATGACCCTGCATAAGGACCATAAATACCTTTGACTCGTAATTTGTAAAACCGATAGCCTCTAGCTGTTTAATAAGGTCCTTCATAAAAGAGTTCTAAGCCGCCGTTAGGTTATTTTTTCTTCTTTTGAATTTAGAGGATATCTCTTCATCGATGAGGCAAAGCCAGCTTTCCTCGAGTTCCTTGTAATGAGTATGCGCCCAGGTAATTATCTCCTGTGTGATCTCAACCGGCACCTCCCCTTCGATTATGCGCATGTCTATTGAAAATTTAACTTGTGAATGGTCATGGTCTATATCATCCCGCTCTACTATAAAATGCGGATAATAAGTATCGGCTATTTTTCCAAAATCCATAAGAATCCTGTAACCGTGTTCCCTATTATTCCTTAATACTACCATGTTACCCTTTTATTTGTGGAAGTTCTGCTTACCGAGCATATGCAATTGCAACATAAAGCAACTGCATATGCGGGTTTTAAAAAAATATTATGCCGGTTAACTGATTATCATTACCACAAACATAAGTATGGTAAGAACCAGCATCACTGCTAAATACGTTTTCCCCGTCCGTGCAATGTTTTTTGATGTTAGCTGTGTCATTTTGTCCTCCTCGACAAAGTATTTTCTAAGCTGTCGTAGTTAAAGCTACAACAAATTAAATGGAATCATCATTATTGTCAAGCTATATTTTGTATAATAAAAAGCCCTGATTTCTCAGGGCTTTTGTTTAGGAGAAAAAAAGAAAAAATAAATGTTTTTTCTTAACTTAGCTTTAGCGTGTTGCCTTTAGCTTTATCCTCTAACTAGCTTCGGTTACTTTAATACAACCATCTTTTTGGTCAATGAAGTTTCCGCTGTTACAAGTTTGTAAAAATATACTCCTGATGCCAATCCACTAGCGTCCAGGCTAAGCTCATAGCTTCCGGGGGTATAAGTCTCATTATTAATCATTTTTCTGACCACCTGCCCGAGGGAATTATATAAATACATCGTCACGGATGATTTCATTTTTATATCGAACCTGATCTTCGTCGTCGGATTGAACGGGTTAGGATAATTCTGATATAGCGTAATATTGTCCGGTATATTGTTGCTTATATTCTGCACGCTGACATTGTTATCCATTGGATTGATCAGGAAGTTCACATTATTGACCGTTCCTCCATTAGATAAAGTTACAACCATTGTGTCCGATTCATATCCGAGCCGGTTAACGATAATGTTATAGGTGCCAGCCGGGAGCGATGATATGGTGAAGTTAGTAAAGTTGTCACTTATGTCGAAATTTTTAAATATGCCGTTTAGCTCCGCGTACACATTCGAACCTCCGGTGAACTCTTCACCCTGTCCGGATAGAAATCCTGTCGGAAGATAATTAAGTTCAACTCTGCCATTGATCGTGCCTGTACCGGTTGGATTATCCGATGGCTGGGCATCCATCACGTCTATATCTATTCCAGCTGTGTCAGTGTGCAGTAAGATAGATGCCGATCCTTCCCAGAACATCGTACCATTATGATAAGTAGGAATAAAATCCTGTCCCTCAACATCTTCTGGAAACGCTATAATATCAACGGTATCTCCTCTTACGGTGTTTAATTTATATGTTCCGTCAGTTGGATTTATTTGAACAGAATCAAGAGTTAGATATTCGCGAGTGGCTAGCTCAAGTCTTACCGCTTTAACATAGCCTCCGTTTACGGGCTGGTTATTGGAGGTATATCTCACTGTACCTTCTACGGTATAAGTCATAATAGTATCATTCCAGACAGCAATATGATTAGCTGGCCTTCCGCCGGCAAAATTAAACTCACCGCCCGCATATAGAGAGGTATCCGTCGATGTAGCATATGTAAAAAGTGAGCTTACCCTCTCATCCATGCCGGTTTCAAACCTGTCCCACTTGGAACCATCCCAGCGTGCGATACTATATACTGTCAGGGTAGCAGAATCATTCTGATAAACATGTTCAAATTGACCTCCTACAACGAGTTCATTTTTATAAACAGTTAAAGCATTAACTTCTTTATTATCTTCAACACCTTTTCCGACTCTTTGCCAGGTCGTGCCGGAGAGTTTTGCTATCGATTTTAGGGTTGGATCTGTTCCAATTTCATCAAATTTTCCTCCGATATACAATGTATCATTCAGAACACCCACTGCAAAAACCCTGTCATTTATCACCTGATTGCTGACTGCAGACCATGAACTTCCATTCCAACGGGCTACTCTGCTTGCCGAAACACCTCCTGCCATGACAAATCTACCAACTGCCACAAGATCCCCCTGCCAGATCGTAAGACCATGAACATCGTCGCTCATCCCGGTTCCCATTCCAGACCATGAAGTGCCGTTCCATTTAGCAATATTATCACCGGCATTACCAAAGCCTCCTCCAACAACAAGTTCATTACTATAAACGATCATAGCTCTAACGTCACCGTCCAGCCCGGGGCCCATTGCGGTCCATGTTGCTCCGTCCCATTTTGCAATGTTGTTAGCGGGACTACCCCCGGCTGTTGTGAATGTTCCTCCAACATAAAGATTGCCGTTAAAAACAGCCAAAGCATCTACAGGTCCATTAACGCCCTGAGCCAGTGAAGACCATTGCATCCCGTCCCATTTGGCAATATATCCTACATTTACGCCACCGGCTGTGGTAAACTCTCCTCCGATTATAATATCACCATTGTATTGAACTATGGCATTAACTTCAGTTCCGTTAACACCGCTGCCGAGGTTTGACCAGCCTTTTATTAAAGGGTTTCCATCTGCAAAAATATTGGTAATCCCGATTCCCCACATTAATAACAAAAAGAGTAATTTCTTCATACTTGGTACCTATTGAAATTTTTTCTTAAAATCTTCAAATGTTTCTGAGTTTTCCCAGGTTGAAAGAAATAAGGAGACCATACTTTCAGCATAATCCTTATTCCGTATTATTAAATCAGTCGTTTTATTTTTTTGTTTGGTCTCATCATTAAGACTTATGAATACAACCTCCCTGTCAATAATAACCATGTTTTGCGGTACTCTTTTAGATAGCCTTATCTCTTCACCATGTGATTTAAATTCATTGCATAATTCTATCAAATCTTTTTCAGTTGCGCTAACAGTTTTACCGTCCTTCATTATTTTAAAGTCTGTACTTTCCTCATAAATTGATTTGACAACACCACCTCTTTTGTAGAATTTCTTGCCTTCGGTTTCTAGTTCTTTTGAAATTCTTCCGGTGGTAATTCTATTCATCAATAGCATCTCTTTTTTTGCTTCTTTTAATAAGTCAATAAACTTCACAAACCTGTATTTATTAAATCCTCTAATGAGCTCAACATCCGTTACCTCCTCGCCTGCCGTAGATTTAAATAACGGAGTCAGCTTATCGAAGGAAGAATCAAGAAGGGCTTTCTTCTTATCGTATTCATAAGTTAGCTCATTGCTGATCTTTCCTTTTACTATATCCGGGGCGACTATTTCGTATCTTATTTTGGAGGGCGTCTGAATCTCATTACAGTAGCCTCTCTCTGCAAATATCTTTAAAATATCGTATGCTGAACTTTTAGGGACTTTAGAATCTTCAGCAACTTCCGGCGCTGACATATTAAAGCCCTTCATCAAGGAAACAAATACCTTTGCCTCGTAGTTCGTGAACCCCAGTCCTTCCAGCTCCGATATTAATTCCTTCATTATTATAAGTTTGTTTGATTAACCTTTGTATGACTCATCATATATAACCACTTTTCTTCGAGCAGATCATAATTCTTCCTTGCCCAATCCATTATTTCATGGGTTTCTTTAGGAGGAAGTTTTCCCTCCGTCATCTTCATATCCAATGCAAATTTTGCATATCCCCCATTATAATATGCAATAAAGTGCGGGTAATAAACGTTATTAATTTTACCACTTTTGATCGCAACTTCTATTTTATTCTCTGCTATAGTCATCTTTTTTCTTTTAAGTAAGAGCGCCTCACTCATGAGAGAGACGCTCTTTGGTTATGGGGGAAGGTACTAGGGTTGTCCGTTTAAGTCGTTATCTATAAATATATGTCTAAAAGCACTCTTAATATTGTCATCGATCGTATTTTCATTACTACTGCTCGATGGATTTATATAATCACCGTTAGCAAAGAACCAGCTATACGGGTTTAGTGAGATCGTCATGTTGACCTTTTGACCTGCTGAGATAGTTACAGGATTTGAAAAGGTCATTTCCATGTTGATCGATTTCCTGGACTTGTACACGAAAGAAGAACCGTTGAATGAACCCTTTGCAATAACCGAATATCTTTTGCTGCCGCTTGTTCCTTCCTTGAAATCCGGATCCGGAACAGTTTCAAAATCTTCTACTTTATGTACTTTAAATCTTAGCCTGTTATAAGTACCCGCAGGAATGCTTCCGGATGTTGCAACGGTAACTCTTCCTGTAAGATCCAGATATACAACAACCGGGGCTATCCTGACTTCACCTTCTGTGTTATCGGGTCTTCTAAAGTAAACTTCAGTTATAAGAAACTTTGCCTCGCTTAAGGAAAGAGTATTTGACGGATTATCTGATTGTGACACTTTCATTGCTACAGAAACGTTGTCGTTTTCATTTTCATTCTCGTTCTGGCCTCCAGCTACGTTTTCAAGATTACATCCTGAGAGTAGAAATCCCATTATAAGGAGAACGCTTAATACTCCTATCAGGTATACCATCATCCTTGAATATGTTCCGTCCGTGTATTTTTTAAGATTAAAGTTCATTTTTATTGCTCCTTGTTATAAAATTATTTTTTATTTATTTAATTAAGGTCATTTTTTTAGTCTGTACAAACTCACCTGATTGCAGTTTGTAAAAATATACGCCTGAAGATAGCTTAGACGCATCAAAATTGTACTTATATTGTCCGGCTGACAATTGTCCGTTTACAAGATCAGCAACTTCCTTTCCGGCAAGGTCAAATACCTTTAGAGATACAAGGCCTGTAGAAGGAAGATTGAATTCTATTGATGTCGATGGGTTGAACGGGTTTGGAAAATTCTGAGAAAGCTGGTATTTTTCCGATATTGAATTACCTATCTGAGAAATTGACGTTGAAGTATAATTCCATGCAGCTATTCTGTTAATAATTGTTCCTCCTGAATGGAAAAACTCACCCCCAGCAATCAAAGCGTTCCCAACAACCGTTAATGCTTCAACTTTATTGTCTAATCCCTGTCCGAATGCTGACCATTGAGTTCCATTCCAGCGTGCTACTCTATTGGCAGGTACCGAATTACTTGATCCGGCAAACTTGAAGTGCCCTGCTGCTACGAGTTCATTATTATATATAGTGAATGCGTAAACTCTATCTTCGACGCCACCACCGTAATTAACCCATGAAGATCCGTTCCATCCGGCAATGTATCCAACTGATGTACCACCTGCTTGAGTAAATTCTCCTCCTGCTATCAGCATGTTATTATAAGTCATAAGAGCAAATACCCTGTCATTAATACCACTACCTAAAGCACTCCATGATGAACCGTTCCATTTTGCAATACTGTTTGCGCTATTACCGCCTGCCGAACTGAATCTACCACCTGCTATTAATGCTCCGTTATAAACCGTGACCGTAAAAACCTGGTCGTTCATTCCGCTACCAAGCGCTGACCAGCTTGTGCCGTTATACTTAGCAATATAATTCGCGCTATTTCCGCCTGCACTCGTAAATGAACCGCCCGCTACCAATGACGCACTATATATACCCAGTGTCTTCACTTCATCGTTCACTCCGTTGGCAACCCTAACCCATCCTGTTCCATTCCACTTTGCAATGTAGTTAACAAAGGTACTTCCGGAGAATGTAAATTCACCGCCAGCATATAATTCGTTATTATATACAGCGAGTGCATAAACCGTATCATTAAATCCATTTCCCATTGGCGACCAGCTTGAGCCGTTCCATTGGGCTATATAGTTAGCTGATACTCCGCCGGAAGTTGTGAATTCGCCTGCGGCAATAATCTTTCCGCTATATTCAACAACTGCGTTTACATCTCCATTCATTCCGCTTCCCAGGGGGGTCCAGTTAGCGGCTGATAAAGTCCCGCTTATTAACAGAACCGGGAAAATTATCATCAAAAAAAGTTTTAGGTTTTTCATGTCGTATATCCTTTATAATTTGCGTTTCAAAATGTCGTACTAAAAGGTACGATAAAATTATACAGAATTATTGCAAATGTCAATACCCTAAATGAGGAAAATTTGCGATTTTCCTAAATAGTTGATTATACATACAAAAAAAGCCTCTTTTGGAGGCTTTTTTACACTTTTAGAATATTAATACTAATTATAGATGAGATATTTTTTTCTCTTCTTCTTGAATTGGTCAAGAGATGGCTGATATGAGGATATTATGTCAGAGTAGGAGGACCCGTTCGAGATCATCTGTCTAAGTTGTTTTGTTCCGGCGAGTTTATCTATATAGTTATCTTTTCTCCAGCTAAAGCCGGGGAAATTATTATTGAGTTCTATGAGGAGCGCGATGCCAACTTTAACCGGTTCGAACTTTGTCTGATCGGTAACATTAATAAATACTCCACCGCAATTTTTGTCCACATATTTTGGCGGGTTGGACGGGCTGGTAATAGATGATGGTGTGAATTCTATAGCTTCAAATGACACGCCTTCGAAATTATATTTATCCATTGCTTCTTTTAATACATTTCCGTCACAGTATGGTGCGCCAACATATTCAAAAGGACGGTCGGTTCCTCTTCCTTCCGCGAAGTCCGTTCCTTCCAGAAGACATGTACCCTGATACGTACCGGCAGTGGAAGGGAAGTACATACTGGGTGAAGGCTTCACCCACGTGATCCCGAGGTCATCATATTCCATCGAGCGCGAATAGTTTTTCATCTGTACGACTTCAAGGTCACATGATCCGCCGAGGTATTCCGCATTGATATATTGCGCCAGCTCGCCGCACGTCATTCCGTATGCTATCGGAATATCAAGTAAGCCCACAAATGACTGAACATTATCGTCGAGCATAAATCCATCTACATAGTTCGCATCGGGAATGAGAGGTCTATCACAGACTATAAACTTGACTCCATTTTGCGAGGCGGCTTCCATACAATAGTACATAGTATTAATGAACGTGTAAAACCTTGCCCCAACATCCTGTATATCATATACCAGTACGTCTATCCCGGAGAGATCACCGGAGGAGGGCTTTTTCTTGTTTCCATAGAGTGAAACTACATCAAGCCCTGTTCTTTTATTTACATGACTCACATCGCGATCATCTATTTCAAATCCATGCTCAGGGCTATAGATTTTAACCGGGTTCAAACTTTCATCAGCTAAGAGCAGGTCAACAAAAAGTCTCCCATCAGAAACTACACCACTAGTATTAGTAATAATACCAATGTTCTTTCCTTTTATGAGATCTACCTTTTCTGACAATAAAACCTCATTACCGAGCGTGAATCCATCTTTGTGAAATGATAGAGTCCCGGCAGTTCCCTGACTATTGCCGGAAAAAAGAAACACTCCTATAAATAGACACAGACCGACTATTATTGTCGCGAGTATTTTCGAATTTATTCTTTTCATTACTATAAAATAAAAAAGGTTTATCTATAATTAAATAGATAAACCTTATATACTAAAAAACCGAAATCAATTGTCGTTTCTGATCAGGTCTATCAATAATCTCACACCCACACCTGTCGCGTGTGAAGGAATATATTCAGTCGGTTTTGCATTCATGGCAGTACCCGCTATATCCAGATGGGTCCATTTATAATCTTTTACAAACCGTTTCAGGAACATACCTGCAACTATTGAGCCTGCCTGTCTACCTTTTCCTACATTAGTTACGTCGGCAATGTCCGAATCGATCAGCTTGTCATATTCATCCCAAGACGGGAGTTCCCACACTCTTTCATAAGTTTTTTCACCTGACTTAATTAATTTCTTCGTCAATTCATTGTCGTTAGAAATAGCTATGGTGGCGTAGTGTCCTAGTGCAATCACAGCGGCACCTGTCAATGTTGCAAGATCAATCGCATATTTGGGCTTGTATTTTGCTGCATATGATAGAGCATCTGCCAGTATCAATCTTCCCTCAGCATCAGTATTTTGTATCTCAACAGTAGATCCGTTAAGCGCAGTTAATATATCTCCCGGTCTGAAAGAATTACCATCCGGCATATTTTCGACAAGCGGAATCAGTCCGACGAGATTTACTTTTAACTTGAGCCTTGCTGCGGCATCAAACGTGCCTACGACAGCAGCCGCTCCGCACATATCCATCTTCATCTGGTCCATCCCGGAAGGTGGTTTTAGTGATATACCCCCTGAGTCGAATGTTACTCCTTTACCTATGATTGCATACGGTTTATCAGTTGCTTTTCCACCTTTATATTCCATTACCACGAATTGAGGTTCGAAACTGCTTCCCTGGGCAACCCCAAGAATGCACCCTGCCTTCATTTTCTCAAGTTCTTTTTTACCGAACACCTTGACGGAATATTTTAGTTTCGCGCCCTGCTTTTTTATAAAATTGGCGATATACTTTGGACTGGCAATATTCGACGGTTCGTTACCAAGGTCCCTGGCAAGGTTTGTGGATTCACCGAGGATATTACCTATTCTTACACCTTCAGCAAATTCTTTGTGGTGTTTACTTTTGCTGTCGGAAAAAAATATTAACTGCTTTAATTCTATTTTTTCATAATCCTTATATGTGTAGTATCTATCAAATCTATATAATCTCATAATACAACTTTCTGTTTGAGCGATTGCAATATCCTCATAACTGCACCCGCTAAAATCTTCATCAAAAATCTGGATAGCTACTGAATCTACTTTAAGCGCGCCAGCAATTTTTATACCCCTGGAACAGGCTTTCCTGAGCTTTTCCAGATCACATTTACCTTTTGGACCAACTCCCGAAATTATAATCCTCTTTCCACCGGCATATAGAAGATCATTCTCAGTCTCCTTGCCTTCAAAGTCTTCGATGCTTTCTTTTTGAAACTTCACTGAAAGAAGTTTTTCAATTCCTTTCAGCCTTTCACTAATTTTTTTCCCATCTTCGAAACACAGAAACATGTATGCATCTGCTTTCGGCAGCCCCTTACTATAAGTAACTTTCATTTCAAAAAAAATTTAGATTTATATAATTTTATTTAAATATCCTCTGGTGACAGATAAAACTTTTGTTTTTAGCTCTGACAGATCGCCTTTGAAATATGATGCGCCCGCGGCATTTATATGACCTCCACCGCCAAACTCTTTTGCAATCTCATTGACTTTTATTACTTCACCTTTTGATCTGAGTGATATCTTTATGCTGTGCGGCAACTCAACCAGCATAATACTCATTACAATCCCTTTTATGCTCATCATTATACTCGAAAACCCCTCGATGTCCGTTTGGTCTGCCTCTGTTTCAAGAAAGTCTTTATCGGTTATCATTCCAAGTCCAACTTTATTATCGAAATGAAACTCAAAGCTTTCTAGATACTTTGCCATGAGCCGGATCTTATTTATACTGTTCTCGTTATAAACTCTCTCATATATTCCGACAGGATCCGCTCCCCGTCTCACGAGTTCTGCGCAACTCAAGAATGTCTCTTCAGTCGTCCGAGGATATCTGAAAGAACCAGTATCTGTTATTATACCCGTATAGAGAGCTTCGGAGATATTTTTATCTATAGTATCCGGGTGCTCGGTGATCAGATAGTCATATAGTATCTGACAGGTTGAGGGAGATTCGGGGTCCGAGATCGCAAAATTAAAATTTTCAGGCTTAATATCCTGATGATGGTCAATACAGATCTTTTTTGCGTCCGAGTTAATTAAACTTTGCTCCATCGAGCGAGTGCGGGAATATTCATTTGTATCAAGTATTACAATCAGGTCGGCATCGGTTATTAATTCCTCGTTTTCATCCCTATCGTTTTCAAAGACCCTTATCGAATCATCTTTATCGAGGAATTTTAAATTACCGGGAGTCTGTGAGTGGTTGATTACTTGGGGATTTCTATACTTTTTTTCAAGGAACCTCTTCAGAGCCATCTCACTCCCAATAGCATCGCCGTCCGGAATTACATGAGTAGTAAGTACTATTTTACTACTCGAATCAAATATATCGTTTAGCTCGGCGTATTTTACACTCATAAAAAGCAAAGGCTAAAATTAACACAAATATAACACGTAAACAATGGAATTATCATAATTTATTAATTGCGCCGAGTGGTTTAAAAACTGAAATTACTGTGTTTACTCGTAGCTTTCCTCTTTAGAAGGAAAATCCCCGCTTTTTATGTCTTTAATGTAGGATTTAAGCGCTCCCCGCAAGTCTTTCGCAAAATCCATATAACGTCTGACAAATCTCGGTTTGAATTCTTCATTCATACCCAGCATGTCGTGAAGCACCAGCACCTGTCCGTCACAATAAGGTCCCGCACCGATACCTATAGTTGGGATAGAAATGGCTTCCGATATTTTTTTGCCAAGATCCATAGGAATCTTTTCAAGAACTATTGAAAAGCATCCGGCTTTTTCCAGTGCTAATGCGTCTTCATAAATCTGCTCTGCTTCTTCTTCCGACTGTCCCCGGGTTTTATAAGAACCGAATTCATGTATTGATTGCGGCGTCAATCCTAAATGTCCCATTACAGGAATACCAATCTCGACAACCCTCCTCACCGTTTCTGTAATATGCCTTCCACCCTCCATTTTAATAGCATCACATTCAGTCAACTTTAGCATCTTCCCACAGTTTCTAATTGCGTCTTCCGTACCCACCTGGTAGCTCATAAAAGTCATATCTCCAACTACAATTGCATTTTTCACTCCCTTCTTTACGATCTTAGTATGGTATATCATCTCCTCCAGGGTAACCGGGATAGTTGTCTCATAACCCTGGATTACATTACCAAGTGAATCACCCACAAGGATTATTTCTATTCCGCTCTCATCGAGAAATTTCGCAGTAAGGTAATCGTATGCTGTAAGCATAGCAATCTTTTCACCGCGCTCCTTCATCTGTTTCAGGACTTTAGTGGTAATGTGTTTATTATCTTTACTGGTGGCTGACATTATTGAATTGTTTATCCGCGAAGGATACCGCGGTTGCTATTTTCGATGAATTTCAATATCTCGTTTACTTCATCAGTCATCTGCATTTCCAATTTTATTTTCTTTACGGCATCCGATACATTAAGCCCCGACCTGTATATCGTATCGTATGCATCCCTTATATTACCTATCTGCTCGTTGGTAAATCCCTTCCGTCTCAATCCGACGATATTAACACCTTCATATTTTAGCGGCTCACTACCGGCAAGTATGTATGGAGGAATATCCTTCACCGCTTTACATGCCGCGCCGATCATTATGTGTTTGCCTAGTTTTATAAATTGATGAAGTGCTACAAGACCGCCTACAAAAACCTGATCGTCTATCTCTACGTGTCCCGCCATATTCACCGCATTTGCGATAATGACGTTATCGCCTATCACACAATCGTGAGCTACATGCACATAGCTCATAATGAAGCAGTTCTTCCCGACTTTTGTTGTACCGCTGTGTTTCGTCCCGCGGTTTATCGTTGTGTATTCTCTGATAGTAGTACCTTCACCAATCTCGACAGTAGTCATCTCGCCTTCGAACTTCAGGTCCTGGGGTACTCCCCCAATGATAGTACCATGCCCTATCTTTACATTATCGGCAATTCTTGCGCCATTCTCTATCACTACGTGATTTCCAATTTCACAATTATTGCCGATCTCGACGTCGTCGTTTATAATACTAAATTCCCCAATGCTTAGGTTTTCACCTATCTTTGCCTTATCACTGATCTTCGTTAATTCCATAGATATTTGAGTATTCACTTGAGTATTAAATAGAAGAGTAATTAAGAATTAGCTATAGTTTAGATTCGATGAGATAATCTTCCTCTCGTGAGGCAGTCTTAGTGATCATTTCCGCTATTAAACCGAGAGATAAAAATTGTACACCTACAATTGTAAATAAAATACCCACCAAAAATAATGGGCGGTCGCTGATCGACATTCCCTCGACGTACTTCATAAATGTAAGGTACGCCATTATAATGAATCCGCAGATAAAGCTCAAAAATCCCAGTATTCCGAAAAGATGAAGCGGTCTGCTCATGAACTTCATTGTAAATGCAACGGTCATCAGGTCAAGGAATCCGTTTAAGAAACGGCTGGGACCAAATTTTGTTACCCCATACTTTCTGGCATGATGTTTCACAGGCTTTTCAGTAACTTTAAATCCCGAAAGGTGAGCCAGTGCCGGTACGTACCTATGCATTTCACCGTATATCTTCACGGATTTCACAACATCCTTTTTGTATGCTTTCAGACCACAATTGAAGTCATGGAGTTTAACTCCCGATACTTTAGACGTCACAAAATTAAAAAGCTTTGAAGTGTGCTTCTTAATGAATGGGTCGTAGCGGACTTTTTTCCAACCGGTCACAAGGTCATAGCCTTCATTCAGTTTTTGTATCAGCTCGGGAATTTCATCCGGGTCATCCTGAAGATCAGCATCCATTGTAATAACGATGTCGCCTTTTGCCTCCTTAAACCCGGCAGCCAAAGCGGCAGACTTGCCGTAATTCCTCCTGAACCTTATACAATGAAAACGCGCATTCTTGGAATTTATCTCTTTAATTTTCTTGAACGAATCATCCGTACTGCCATCATCTACGAATATGACCTCATAATTGCACTGAAGCCTGTCCAGCACATGATATAGCTTTAACGAAAGCTCCATTAGGGATTCTTCTTCGTTGTAGAGTGGAATTACAACGGAAACCATCTGGTTGGAGGGAACAAGTTTACCGTAATTTACACGACTTTCCTCATTTGTGTCTGAAGTTTTTTCATCCGGTTTCTGAACATCTCTCTTCTTATTTACATTATAATGACCGCTCCTACGGCGTCTGAATGTAGGCTGGCGTCTCTTTCCTTGACGTCCATTGGAGGGAGTCTTTTTATCGTCTGAAGATGTATTTTTCTTTTTCTCTTCGCTTGTTAAATTATTGTTTTTCCTTTGCATAAAGTATGCGTAGTTCTCCTAATATAATTTTAATACAATTAACTAAACTAACTCTATTTTTAGCGAAAATCAATGAATTAGGCTTTGTTTGAAATGACCTTTAATGATCTTGCAATTAAAATTCCTTTCGAGATGTTTATATTATTTTAACAATTAGTTGGTATTTTTAATTTATGAAAAACACTCTCGAAGAACTAATACATAAGCGTATATCACGCAGAGATGCGTTAAAAGGAATGGCATTTCTAACTGCCGGCGCTATACTACCCACAGCTTTTTTTAATTCCAATTTTACTGATACTAAAAGTATACCAAAAGCTCCGGCTATACTCGATAAAGGGTCAGGCGTTTTCTTCAATCCTATACCGCCCTCCGACATAGATGCCTTAGTCTTACCGGAAGGTTTTAAATACAGCGTCGTGCGTCAATGGGGTGATAATATCTCCGATACGGAGATGTTCGGATTTAACAACGATTTTGTTGTTTTTTTACCAATTGATAAGCTCCAGGGAGGTAATAGCTCCACAGATGGGATCCTCTTTGTTAATAATGAATATACTCATCCCGTTTTTGTTAGTGATTACCCTGACAGTGATTACAAAGCCAAAAAGGCAAAGACGAAGGACCAAATCCTTGCAGAGAAGATGAGCGTCGGTATTTCGATATTCCGCGTCAAACGAACCGATAGCGGATGGGAATTCGTAAATGATTCGGTTTACAATAGGCGAATAGATGCTACAATGCCCGTTATACTCTCCGGCAAAGGAGCCGGCACTCCCGAAATGGGAAACTCGTTCGAAGCCATGGGAACACTTGCGAACTGTAGCGGAGGAGTAACCCCGTGGGGCACCGTATTAAGCGGTGAAGAAAATTACCAGGATTGCATGCCGGACGGTTCCTACAGATGGACCGGATATGGGGAAGACATGATACCCGAGCATTATGGATGGGTGGTAGAAGTAGATCCATTCGATAAAAGTAAGCCCGCAAAGAAGCGCACTTCGCTGGGTCGTTTCCACCATGAAAATGTTGCTGTAGGAATTACAAAAGATGGAAGAGCCGCAGCATATATGGGAGATGACATCATTAACGAATGTGTTTACAAGTTCATCTCCGCAAAAAAATACGATCCGGATAATCGCGAAGCAAATATGGACATACTCGATGACGGCGATCTATATGTGGCAGATTTTGAGAATAACAAATGGCAATTACTGGATTATGAAAAGAGGTCTGAGCTTAAAAGTGAATTCAAGTCACAGGCTGATGTGCTGGTAAATTGTGAAAAGGCTGCAAAACTAGTTGGCGGTACAGAGTGCAACCGTGCGGAAGATATAGAAATCAGTCCAGTTGATAATTCGCTATACGTATCATTCACAAATAATTCCAAAAAGAAAGATTACAACGGAAGTATAGTAAGAATAGTAGAGGATAATGATGACCACGGAAGCGGGTCGTTTACATGGGAAGTATTCGCAACGGGAAGCGTAGAAAGCGGGTTTTCATGCCCGGACAATCTTACATTCGATAGTAAAGGAAATCTCTGGGTACTCTGCGACATATCAGAAAGCAGTATGAACAAGGGGGTTTATGAGCCATTTAAGAATAACTCGCTATTTATGATACCGACACAGGGTGAAAACAAAGGGGAAGCATTCAGATTTGCCGCAGCTCCTAAAGATGCAGAGATGTGCGGAGGAAATTTCACCCCGGATGAATCTACAATGTTCATTTCCGTCCAGCATCCAGGCGGAGGATCAGAAACGAAAGAAAATCCAACAAGCCGCTGGCCAAATTACGGGGATGATATTCCACGACCCGCTGTAATTGCAATAACCGGATTTAAGTAGGTTACGGGAATATTCCCAGGTCCATATATGAAATAGCTATTTTGTTAATCGCATTAATGAACGCCGCAGTTCTTAAGTCACTGACGTTATATTTTCTTTTTACATCCAATATCTGATGATAAGCAGTGACCATCACCTCTTCAAGTCCGGAATCGACAAGGTCAGCCTCACCAGCGCCTTTTACAACGTCGGAGAGCTGGCTCTGAGTAAACTGTATGTGTGATGCATCTTCAATAAGGTGAGCCATACGCGCGTTTGCATATTCGGCATAACGCTTACCTATTCTACCGAAAGCCACATGAGAAATATTTTTCAGCCATTCAAAATAAGAAACCGTCACACCGCCGGCATTGAGATACAGGTCTGGAATAATAAATACTCCTTTGCCAAGAAGAAGATGCTCGGCTTCCGGGGTTACGGGACCGTTAGCAGCTTCGGCAATTATTTTGGCATTTATATTTCCTGCGTTGTGAAAATGTATCTGGTTTTCGAGCGCGGCTGGCACAAGTATGTCGCATTCTATTTCAAGTGTTGCGGCTGTCGGCTCTATATTTTGCGCATTCTTAAAATTCAAAATGGAACCGGTTTCTCTGCGATGTTTGGCAACCTCCTCAACATCCAATCCATTCGGATCGAAGATACCGCCTTCATATTCAGCTATTGCTATTATAACGGCACCGTCCTGCTGTAAATACTTAGCAGAGTAATAGCCTACATTACCCAATCCCTGCACTACTACCCTCTTATCGGCAATCCCCGGAGTAAGTCCAAGTTTTTTCATAGTATCTACATCGGCAACGGCTTCTCTGACACCAAAGTAAACGCCTCTTCCGGTTGCTTCAGTTCTACCTCTTATTCCATGCTGTGAAAGCGGTTTACCTGTAACGCATGCCATAGTGTCAAGCTGTCCGTGACTAAATGTCATATACGTATCAGCTATCCATGCCATTTCGCGTGAACCTGTACCGTAATCGGGGGCGGGTACGTCTATACCAGGTCCGATGAAATTCTTATGTATCAATTCGACTGTGTAACGGCGCGTTATCTTTTCCAGTTGCTCTTCAGTATATCTCGACGGGTCTATTTTAATTCCCCCTTTGGCTCCACCAAAAGGTACATCAACCAGAGCGCATTTGTATGTCATGAGCGCGGCGAGTGCTTTTACCTCATCTTCATTCACCAACAAACTGTATCTTATACCACCTTTAACAGGAAGCTTATGATGTGAATGTTCAACTCTCCACGCCTGAATAACCTCATATTTCCCATCCGATTTCTTAAGGGGAAATTGAAACCCATACACACTGTTGCATAGATTTATTTGCCTGAGCAATCCTTCGGGATGATGAGTTAGCTTAGCGGCATTATTGAAATAATTATTTACATTGTCAAAAAAATGCGGTGCCTTGGATGGTAAAGCCATGGATAGTCGTTTTATTAGTAAATTAAGTGAAAAATAAGGTTTTTGAGAGAAGAAATAAAGTAAGCAATTATTAAATATTCATAAATCTAAGATGCTATAACGTCATACATTCTGAGTAATCCAGCTTCGTCGAATTTCCTTCCCATCACCTGCAGACCGAATGGAAGACCCTTACTGTCATTACCTACGGGTATTGAGATTGCGGGAATTGCGGCGAGATTGACCGAAGCAGTATATATGTCATTCAAATACATTGCGAGCGGATCGTCAACCTTGTCACCCATTTTAAATGCTGTAGTTGGGGTAGTCGGAGAAATTATGTAGTCCACTTCCCCGAAGGCCTTTTCAAAATCTTGTGTAATTAATCTTCTGACTTTCTGCGCTTTTTTATAATATGCGTCATAGTATCCAGCCGACAGGACATATGTCCCAAGCATAATTCGCCTTTTAACTTCTTCACCGAATCCTTCCGTTCGGGTATTGACGTACATATCTTCCAGATTAGATGAATCCTCCGAGCGGTAGCCGTAGCGTACCCCATCATAGCGTGCGAGATTGCTTGAAGCTTCAGCAGAAGTAAGTATATAGTAAGTTTGTATCACATACTTTGAATGCGGGAGTGACACCTCTTTTACCTCAAAGCCGGCTTTTTTGAGATCATCTATTTTCTTTTCGATACTCTGTTTTATTTCAGGATTGAGACCTTCACCGAAGTATTCTTTTGCAATGCCTATCTTAATATCACCCGGCTTTATTTTATTCTCTATCGTATTAGTGTAGGTCTCAACTTTTTCTTTTGACGATGTTGAATCCCTGTCATCTTCGCCGGCTATTACTTCCAGCACAGCGGCAGTATCATAATTATTATTGGAAAATATGCCAATGGAATCAAACGATGATGCAAAAGCCGTAAGTCCGAACCTCGATATCCTACCATAAGTGGCTTTTAATCCTGTTACTCCGCAGAACGATGCAGGCTGCCGAATTGAACCACCTGTCTCCGAACCCAATGATACAAGACACATACCGGCTGCGACAGACACTGCGCTTCCTCCGGAGGAACCTCCCGGAACGCGGGTTTTATCGACCGGATTCAAAACCGGACCGAAATAGGAATTTTCATTGGATGAACCCATAGCGAACTCGTCGCAGTTTACCTTACCTATTATAATAGCATCTTCCGCTTCCAGCCTTTTTATGACAGTCGCGTCATACAGGGCAATAAAATTTTCGAGTATCCTGGAGCCACAGGTGTGGCGTTTATCTTTTATTGAGATCACATCTTTTATGGAAATGACAAGCCCCGCAAGCTTACCGGCATTACCGGATTTGATCTTTTCGTCAATTGCTTTTGCACGCTCTCTGGCTTCATTATCAAAAACAGTTATAAAAACATTAAGGTCTTTTTGTTCACCTATCCTCGCCAGGTAATGATCCACAAGGGCAGAACAGGTAAGTAAACCTGACTTAAGATCAGTTTGTATGTCTTTTAGGTTTGAGGGAATTGTCATATAAAATCCAGCCATCCCGTGAAAACAGGATGGCATTATTTCGGAATTTTAAATCTAGTTTATTTTGGAGTAGTGGGATTCTGCTCAGTAGGATTTTTATCCTCGGTAGAGCTTTTTATGTCCTTTTCTATTTCACTCGTAGCTTTTTTGAATTCCTTAACACCTTTTCCAAGCCCCTGCATGAGTTCAGGTATTTTCTTTGCTCCAAATAATACCAAGATAACAATAGCTATCAGTACTATTTCCGGCGTTCCTAAACCAAACATAATGTTTCTCCTTAAAGATTTTTTTATTACAAAACCGATTCGGCTATACTCTGCAAAATGCGTCTGCCGTCGGTATTCCCGAGTATTTCATCGGATGCCCTCTCAGGGTGAGGCATCATTCCCATTACATTCTTACTTTTATTCTGGATTCCCGCGATATCCATGTATGAACCGTTCGGGTTATCGTTATATGTAAATAGAATCTGATCATTGTTCTTCATCTCGTCGAGTGTTTCTTTACTGCAAAGGAAGTTTCCTTCTCCGTGCGCGATGGGCACCTTAATATCTTCTCCTGCATTGTAATACTTGGTGAAGATGCTATTAGTATTCTCCACATGCAAGGATACCGTCGTACAAATAAACTGAAGATTTGCGTTTTTAATTAAAACTCCGGGAAGAAGACCTGCTTCACACAATATTTGAAAACCGTTACAGATACCAACGACAACACCGCCGTTATTAGCAAACCGGATAACGTCCTTCATTATATTAGAGAACCTTGCAATCGAACCGCCCCTCAAATAATCGCCATAAGAAAAACCACCGGGCAGTATGATTATATTCCTGTCCCCGACACCGCTGTCTTTATGCCAGAGAAACTTTGTATCAGTCTTTAGAATATCATTGAACACATAATAGGCATCATGATCACAGTTAGAACCGGGGAAGACGACTATTCCAACTTTAGCATTCATTATTCAGCTCCATTCTGTGAAATTTCAAATTCGTAATCTTCCATAACCGGGTTTGCAAGAAGTTTTTTGCATGCTTCCTCGGTTATTTTCTTTGCCTCATCTTCACTTTTAGCGTCTATTTTCAGTTCGATACTTTTACCCATCCGAGTGTCCAATATAGAGTCAAAGCCAAGGGATTTCAACGAATGTTCTACGGCTTTGCCCTGTGGGTCAAGTATTGATTTTCTAAGTGATATAGTTACTTTCGCTTTGTACATCCTCTATACAAGGTTAAAATTTGATATTCTAAAATAAGGGGTTTGTATATTAATTGTAAGTCTAAATATGCGTTAAAAACAAAAAGAGGCTGCCTTTTGGACAGCCTCTTTTCCGATATAGAAGTTAAAACTGCGTTTATTTGACACCTGACTTATCCTGTACTTTCTTATTCAAATCTTCCAACTCAGATTGGTCAATTACGTTCCTTGTTACTCTTTTGCCCTGCTCAAGTACTTCAGATTCTTTATCATCATTGCTAAGAGAATCGGTTTTTTTCTTTTTACTTGGCAATGTAGCTGACTTCTTTTCCATTCCAAGTACACCGTCCTTGTCTACTTTTCTTTCTTCTTCTTTTAATAGGCTCTTAGTTTCTATAGAGGGAGATGGAGACTCTTCGGTTTCCTCAGTAGTTATCTTAGTAGGTTTAAATACCTCAGTCGCCTTTACTGTGCCTACAGTTTCATCCTTAACATCTGTCCCGCCTTCTCTGTCACCTCTATTCAAATCCCGTCCGGTATGAGTTTCTCCAAACGTACTTGTTATCTCCTTACCCGGCAATTGGGTCTTCAGAGTTTCTCCGGGAGTGGTTTCATCGGAAGAGGTAATACTCTCATTTTGTTTTTGTTCTTCATTTTGAGATATCGTCGTCTGTGTTTTATCTCCGCTTGATGTGTTCACACCATTCTGGTTTACAACATACACCCATATAAATACAAGGAACACCACGGCTGTAACGCCCATAGCGGGAACCAACCATGCGTTCTTTCCTGCGCCAAAGAGCTTAGCAAAAAAACCGCTCTCGAGCTTTTCCTGATGCTGTTTGTGAATCTGAGTACTTGGTTGAGCTTCGGCGAGGTTTATCCTCCTCTGGAGCTTCATTACAAAGTCATCACTAACCTTCATAGAAGGCAGATTACGCAGCTTCTCTCTTATGTCTAAATGTTTCTCTTTCTCTGTCACTTCCTTAATCCGTAAATTAAATTGTTTCGATAAACTTGTCTTTGATTTATTCTCTGTTTATTCGCCGGGTTTATAAATATCGCTTAATAACTCTTTTAATCTTTCCCTGCCACGGTTTATTCTGGATTTAACTGTACCAAGCGGCAGTCCAGTTATTTGCGCTATCTCTTCATATTCCATATCCTGTATATCCCTGAGTACAATAACCTCTTTGAATTTTTCCCCAAGAGAGTTTATAGCCTTTTGAATATAATAATTTTCAATGCTGGCATTAGCACTGTCTTCAGGCGATATTACATCTGCCGGAAGATCAAAATCCTTTTCATTCTCAGGATCAAAGTCACTTATAGAGATAGCTTTTTGTCTGCTCTTTTTCCGCAGATTTGTTTTTGCAATGTTAATAGCAATTGTATAAAACCATGTCGAAAATTTCGCGATCTCTTTATACAAATGCTTAGAACGATACAACTTTAAAAAAGTGTCCTGTGCCAGATCTTCGGCTTCATCCCTATTACCGGTATACCTGAATAGAAAATTAACCAATTTATCTTTATACCGGAATACAATTTCATTGAAGGCTTCCACATCTTCCTTCTGAAATTCGAATATCAATTCCTCGTCTGTTAAAGCTTTATAATCTAGATCAGCCGGGGGCACCTTTTCAGTAATTTTTTAACGATTTATTAACGAATTAGTTCCGTAAAAGCTATAAATTGACCAGATTGCTAATGAGCTGAGTAAACACTGCTCGCCTGTCGGTTCCTAATGATTTTAGAGCTTTTTCAGATTCATCAATATAGCCAAATGCTTCTTTTAATTTAAGTTCATTAATTTCACCTCTATATTTTTTATAGACCGGAAGCATTTTATCAAAATCATACCATAATTTGAGCTTTTGTTTAAGATCCCAGCCGTGATAATTCCCGATCCGGGGATCGAACATCTTGGTAAGGGTAACAAATGCTGAATTTAACAGTATTAGGAGGAATATTTCAGCATCTTTCTTAAGTATAAGATTATTATATATTTTTAGAGCTGAGTTGGCATCCCGGGAGAATACAGCATGGATAAAATCGCTTTCACTGAAATCTCTCGAAACCCCAATGCAGAGATTAATATCATTCAGTGTAATCTCTCCCGTATCAGAGGCAAAAGTTTTAAGCTTTTCTATTTCCTGGTTTATCTCGTCCATAGATAAATTCAGCATCTGGATAAGGTGCATTATAGCTTCGTCTGTGATCTTAAATCCGGCAAATTTCCCGGCGACCCATTTAAAATACTCTGATTCCCCGAGGTCACCGATAGTGACTATCTCAAGGCTCGGGTCCTTTATCTTATCATACATCGAGCTTTTTACTTCGTCCCCTGTATCAACAATAATAAATACCACATCGCTGTTTTTCATCCTAAAATAAGCGGTAAGAGCCTTGGCTTCATCCTCGTTAAATCCGCGGTAGCCAGGTTTTCTTACCACCTTAAGAAGTACAATCTTCCTTTCGGTAAACATACCCGTATTACTACATTCATTCAGTACCACGGAAGTATCCGTATCATCGGTAAAAAATGAAAAGAGGTGGTCTTTTGGGCTATAGTCCGGACCAATAAATTTTCCAGCAATGTTGTTTACGACTTCATCCAGAAGTATTTTGTCCTTTATAAACAGTAATAGGTTTGGGGGGATGTCGCCTTTTTTTATTCCACTCAGAAACGTGGAATAAGAGCGCTCATAATTTTCTTTTCGCTTTGCCATAATTGAAATTAGTAATAATAGAGGAGATTAGAAATAAATAAGGAGTAATGTTATATAGCAAGGGGTTTATTGTATCTTTTCTTTCTCATAAGTCCAAATATAAGCCCGGCTAAACAAATACCCGCGCAAGCAGCTGCCCAGAAAAGAAAATTGTAGCCATTTATGGTAAGCCTGTAGATGACGATGAACAAAAAAAGTGTAAGCCCTGTGATCTCCCACACAGGATCATTTTCAAGTCGTCTGGTTGTGTTTATGATAGGAGGTTTGTTTATAAGTACCCTGAGCACATCCCAATCCCATATTATCAGCATAATATTTGCCAGAAGCATAAGCCCGGTAATAATGGGCGTTCCTGTAAAGTGATAATTTACAGTGAACATAAAAACGAAGGAAATAATAGGAAAGAAAGCTACTGCACCCAACTTAGCGTAACGCTGTGTCATCAGAAGAAATCCCGCAACCAGCTGACCAAGTCCCATAAACCTCCACAGCATACCGGAGGCATAAAGTGTCTCAAACAAATGCCAAGCAGAATCTATAGGTTCGTCGGCTCCACTCCCGGAAGTGAACCGCTCGCCCATTATTTTAACAATGCTGGCAAAAACAAACGCTGAGCCGATCAGGTAGCGAGTATAAATAATGAATAGCTGTGCAAGGGTATTTTGTTTGAGCTTTTCCACCCGATAAAATTACGGAATAAACCGCAATAAGTTAATAATAAAATAATTCGCCCAGTAAGGACATAGAACCAGGCGAAGTTATGGTCTTTATTATTTTACCAGGACCATTCTTTTCGTTTCCGAAAAAGTTTCTGTAGTAAGCCTATAAAAATAAACTCCGCTTTCAAATTCCGACCCATCAAATGTATATTCATACTGACCTGGACCCAGGTCCTGGTTCACGAGCTGAGCTGTTTGCTTACCGGCTATGTCATATACTGCTAGTTTAACAAAGGAAGCCCGTGGGATCTCAAATTTCAATTTAGTCGATGGGTTAAAGGGGTTCGGATAATTTTGGAAAAGAGCAAACTTTTCCGGGATTTCTGAATTTATCATATTTATTCCGGACGTAACTCCGCGAATAATTCTAAGAGTGTTTGGGCTCGTCAATTCCGAAATGAAAAGCGTATCACCAGTTACTGAAGCGGTTATCCCATTTGGACCTGAAAACTGCGCGGTAAGTGCCGATCCATCCATATGTCCTACTACCCCAGAACCGGCAAAGATCTCATAATTCCCATCCAAATCAACCCTAAAAACATAGGGACTGCCTGAATTGCCAGTTACATAGAGATATCCATGTGAATACTCGAGATGCCCCACATGAAAGGGATGTAAATTTCCCGGCGCTGGCAATTGGCACAAGAGAGTCATAACCCCTCCAGGAGTAATCTTAAAGAGCTTTGCATTGGCAATATTCGGTGCATAAATATTTCCGTTCTCATCAATGGCTAAGCTAACTGGCGCTACCAGACCGTTTCCCTGAACAAAAATGTTTGACTGCCCGGTCGAATCTACAACATAGATTGAATTTCCATTTCCGGGAAATCCGGCGCCATAATGAGAAACATAGATATTTCCAATAGAACGATTTAAAACCACCCCAGATGGACCATCGCTAACAGTCGCAAATCTTGTTGCCACACCTTGAGGCGTAACCTTGTAAAGACCGAGATTGTTGAATGTGCTTACGTAAAGATTACCTGCATTATCGAAATCAATATCAATTGGTCCAGCTAACCCAGTAACAAAAGTGTTCGTAGTGCCATCTAATTGTATCATGTAAATCCTGTTACCATCAAACCCTTCCGTTCCGTATAATATACCGTCATTGCCAAGTGTAAGGCAATCCATCGAGTAATTACCGTCGAGCTGAATTGTTTCTACGACAACGCCTTGTGCAAATACAATCCTGCAGACACTAAACAAAAAGAATACTAAAAATGTAGAGACTATATAACTTTTCATTGTTCCTCACTCCTTTTAAAATTTAAAAGATGAGCGCCCTCAATGATATAAATAGAATAAATAATCGAAAAAGTGAGATTAGCAACTCCAGGTAAGACCCTCGTATAAACAGTTGAAGTTTATTCGGAAGAATGAAATCAATATTTCAGAGGGTGTACTAGATTTCAAAACTATAAGTAGGTTATTGTACAAAATACTACGGGTAACATGCTTCCCAAGTTTCAAACAACTTAATCTTTGAAAATTCAGGAGTTTAAAATTTCGCCCGGTCCGAGGGTAAATGCAACCGGGCGATATGAACTGCGAACAACAATTTATATTTACCCTCGTATTATTTTACCAGGACCATTCTCCTTGTTTCCGAAAAAGCATCTGTCGTAATTTTATAGAAATAAACTCCACTTGCCAGCCTGGAGCCGTCGAAAGAATATTCATATTGACCCGATTCAAGATTCTTGTTCACCAGCTGAGCGATCTGCCTTCCGGTAATGTCATATACTGCCAGTTTAACAAAGGACGATATTGGCATCTCAAATTTCAATTTTGTAGATGGGTTAAACGGGTTCGGATAGTTTTGGTACAGTTTAAAATCATCCGGAATGTCCGAACCTATTGCTTGAATTCCGCTAGTCACATCAACAACGAAATCCAGCGACCACGCGTTAAGAGTGCCTGTATTTCCCGATGCTCTGTCATATACCAGCAATATCCAGTCACCGTTTATACTCACATTATTAAATCGGGAAAGCGGGCTGGATGGTTTATACTGTCCCGAAAACGGAGCGCTTCCCGTCGATATGGAATTTGAGGCAGAATCGTTGAGAACAGTTCCGATAAAATTATCTCCAGAGCCTCCCACTCTATAGATCGTAGTGTCGGTTAAGCCATTATGTATAAGATAAAACTCGAGATCATCCGTATTGGGGTGCAAAACCGAATCAATGTTTAGATTAACGTCGACCACATTGTAATTAAGCAAGGAGCTATATTCTATCGAGATCGTGTCCCTTGTGCTGGCAAGGTCATTGATAGGTTTACCGAGCGAGTTCTTTTTAAACTGTACACCAAAATTAGAGGAAGGTGCGTATTTTATTATGGCAATATCGTACCCGGTAGTATCACCAAGGCTTGTTCCGCAGGCATAAGCATTCCCATTTTGATCGACACCCACCGCGACAGGGTTGTCAGGGCCATTACCGGTACCATTATAAGTCTTTCCCCATTGAAAGGATCCGTTTGAACTATATTTAACGGTAGCTATGTTTCCTGCGCCGTATTCCGCGCCCGTCACATATATATTTGATGCATCGTCAATAGCAATATCATATCCTCTATATCCATCTGTGTTATTGCTGAAACCATCATATGATCTCAGCCATACTTGATTTCCGTTTGGATCATATTTTATTGTAGTAATATCATAGGATGTAGGAAAACCCGTTGTACCGCTTTCACCGGTTACATAAACATTACCAAGGTTATCACATACGACCGACCTGCATACATCCCAGCCCATCGGAGAGTTATAAGTCCTTACCCATAATATGTTGCCGTCATTATCAAATTTTACGGTTCCAAAATCCAGATGATCATTTCCGGCAAGGATGATGTTGCTGTTATTGTCTATGACCATGTCATTCATTGATGTGTTGGATGAATTCATCGGCGGTGTATAATAGGTAAACCACACCGGTAAATTCAGACTCAATTCCGGCTCATACTTTAACACAATATACCGGACCGTATCCTGTACATCTGCATACCCGGCAACAATAACTTTACCGTTTCCGTCAAGTGCAATCTTCCTTGCTCCCTCACTCCCGGCATTAAAGAAAGTCTGACCTATCACCTGCCCTGTTGAACCATCGAATTTCACAATAAGAAGATTATTCAGAAACGTTGCGCCTGTATAATATTCACCGCATACAAAAACATTGCCAGATGCATCCGTCACGAGATCGAAACCACCAGTGTAAGCCATATTTCCAGTGTAATGATATGTCTTAGCCCAAAGCTGTGTACCGCCCGGACTGTATTTAATAACGAGCATTTCGTTCCCGCCTCCCGAAACAATTGCATTTTCACCCGTAACATAAACATTACCGCCGGCATCAACGTAAATCGCTCTTCCAAATGCACCGTTATTGAGCGGAGCATGGAAGTTTTGTATCCACTGCATCACTCCCTGTGAATTGTACTTTACCGTCACAGCTTCCATAATGCTGTTATTGATCCCGGTTTGCTTTTGATAACCTGTTACATATACATTACCGCCGGCATCAACATACATATCGTTTACGCCATCGTTTCTCACGCTGTCAGAGGTAAATCTCTGCGCCCATTGCTCATCCACCTGGCAATAGGCACTCACAACCAATAGCTGAAGAATAATTACTAAAATTATTTTCATTGTTTTACCCTCGAAAATTTATTTAAATGTTAAGTAAAACTATAATCGGGGCCCTACTTTACCAAAGAATCTTTCACTGAAATTTAGGAATTTTTATATTCAAGCAAACAGATATATATTGCAAAAAACCTAATTTTTAGCTTATTTAGTTAGAGTTTAACGCCAATTTTTTAGGAAATTTCAAATGAAAAATTCCCGGGTTATTAAGGCTTTGAAGACACTGAATGTGAAAGAACTAAGAAGGTTTCGTGAATTTGTTCATTCTCCATTCTTTAACAAAAATAAAAACGTACAAGCGCTGATAGATTTACTGTGCAAATATTATCCATCATTCGACAGCATTTCGTTTACCCAGGAAAAGATGTTCAGGAAAGTTTTTCCGGATCTTGATTTCGATTATTTTAAGTTAAGAAACCTTTTTTCCGAACTATTCAAGCTTTACAACTCTTACCTAAAAACAATAGCCTACGAGAAAAACGAGCTAGAAGGAGGAATAGATTTGCTATCTGAACTCCATGATAGGAAACTGAATGTTCCTTATAGACAAATTGACAGCGAAATAGAAAAAAAATTATCTTCTTCTAAAATAAAGGACGAATATTATTTTTATCTAAGGCATAAACTTAATAAGATAAACACATCGCATTATAAGTTTGACAAATCAAAGAAGTATGAGTTCGATAGTATTCAGACCGAGTTCAATAGTTTTCTCCAATTTAGTATAACCGGATTGCTTCAGCACTACTCTAAAATGCTTCATAACCGTAATCATGGAAATATCAAATACGATTTGGAGATGTTTGACCTTGTTATGGAATACATAAAGGACAAAGATTTCGAAGACAGTCCATCATGTATGATCTACAAACAGATCATACTTGTAGAACTTTCAAGGAAAGAAGAAGATTACAGGAAGCTATTACAGCTAAAGAAGAAATTCCGGGACAATATTTCAAAAGAGGACCTTTATTATGTTTACCTGGTAATGAATTCCTATTCAGTCGGGAAATTAAGGGAGGGAGATGAGACATACTATAAGGACAGATTTGAAGCCCTGAAAGGAGTAGTGGATGAAAAATTTTTTGCATCTGACTATATCCTCTTTCCGAATTTTATCTCAACATACACGTCAGCATGCATGGTTGGTGAATTCAAATGGGTGGATGATTTTATGGCAAACTACAGCAAAGGTATCTCACCCCAAAAGGAAAAGGATAATACCATAACATACTGCAAGGGTTTTCTGGCATACAGGAAAAAGGAATATGATAAGGCTCTTCATCTTTTCTCAATGACAAATTTTAAATTTTTTCTTTTCAAGGTGATGGTGAAAAGCTATATGCTACGGATATATTATGAGCAGGGTCTGCATGAGCAAACCTTAAGTGCAATAGATGCATTCCGTCACTATCTTAAAAACGAGGAAATGATTGGAGAGAATCAAAAGAAAGCGCATTATGATTTTTTAAAGCATCTGACCACGTTGTCAAATATCAAAATTGTGAATAATCAAAAGAAAAACTTCCCCTCAATAATGTCATTGGAGAAGCAGATCCAATCGATGGATAACTCACTGGGCATAAGAAATTGGCTGCTAAGCAAAACAAAGGAGCTATTGAATTCGACATAGATTGTTGGATTATTAATGCAAAATTTTAATTATTTTTGTATATAAGATTTGAAGATGAAATTTTCCTTCCAGGAATTAGGCTTTACAAAAAACGAGGCAAGGATATTGATCCTGGCTGTCTCGGTAATAACAGCCGGATTCTGCATTAAATACTATGATAGTATTTTCAATCCATCCAGCGATGAGAACTTCGACTTCACACGGTCTGATCTGGAATTTAGCCTACAATCCTCTGTATCAAACGAAACAGAGGTCCCCAATCAGGAAACCCCAATAAATATTAATACGGCTTCGCTGGAAGAGCTTATGACACTGGACGGAATCGGAGAGTCAATAGCATCGGGAATAATATCTTACAGAAACAAACATGGCGAATTCTCAAAGCTTGAAGACCTGATGAAGGTCAGCGGGATAGGAAAGAAGAAGTTTGGAAAAATCAAAAAGAAAATAAAAGTAAAATAAACTTGATCTCATTAGCAATAGGATTTTCCGGAAATAGTATAAGGTTTGCCGCGATAAATGACGACAAAAAGCTTACTCATATTTCCGAGCTTGAAACAGATTTTGATTTCGACAATGAGATCCCCGATCATCATGGGGACGAACACCTTATCTCCGAACTCGCTTCCATCATATGCGATAATCTCAAAAAGATAGACGATATATCTTTTACAAGCGTAAACCTTGTTTTAAATACAATGCAAATGTTTTCAAATGTTATGCCGCTCGAAGTTGCCGAAGACGAACAAGTTACATCGTCCAATATATTATGGGATACTTCGATCTATTACCCGGATGACTATGAGAATTTTAATATAAACTTTTACCGTTTAAATAAATTAAACGAAGATGACTCTGATAACACTTACACCGTGCTTGTCCTGGGAATAGATCGCAATATTATTAATTTTTTTAGACGAATATTCGATGAGTGCGGACTGAAGATAAATATATTCGACTGCGATCACTCTGCTGTTTCAGGCTTGATCGAATCCGACGAACAATATATCCTGCTTGGTTTAAAACCGGGACGGATAGACATATCTATAAATGACAGAGACGACATCAAATATTTTGATTACTCATACACCGGATCGTTTGATTTTAAAAGAGAGCTTGACAAACAACTTGCGAGCCTTGAAATAAATGAGAGCTTTGAGAGAGCAAAAGAGATATATATTTATGGAGAAAGCCTCCTTGAATCTGTAAAGGAATACCTGGAGCAAAAGTACGAGAACAAGGAAATAAAGATACTGGATCCTCTGGAAAGATTTGGACAGGGGGCTTCAATCGACAATATCTTGCATTTCAGTTCGGGAGCAAGATTCGCACCGTTATTCGGTCTTGTTCTAAAGGCAATGGAGCATGAATAATGAGGATTATATCCGGAGCTTATAAAGGCAGAAGGCTAAAATCCCCTCCAAAAACATCAAAGGTAAGACCTACAACCGACCGAGTGCGTGAAACACTCTTTAATCTAATCACAAATAGAATTGACCTCAACCAGACAAAAGTGCTCGACCTCTTCTGCGGAACGGGCAGTCTGGGCATAGAGTGCTTATCGCGAGGAGCGTTAGAAGCTGTTTTTGTGGATAAGGATATTAGTACTATAAAAGAAAATGTTGATATGCTTGAAATAAACGATAATGTAAAAGTCAGAAAAGCTGATGCTTTTAGATATCTAAAAAAAACTGAAGAAAGTTTTAATATAACTTTTGCAGACCCTCCTTATTCTTTTAAAGATTATGACTTTCTCATTGAAGAAGCCTCCGGAAAAACACAATACTTGATATTGGAACATTCGTCAAGTACCGGATTTGAAGGGCAAACCGTCATGTTACGAAAGGATTTTGGTGAGACATCATTGACTTTTTTTGAATTTAAGAAATAGTTTTATTACAGCATGGAAAACATCACGGCAGTATATCCCGGTACATTCGATCCAATTACAAATGGTCATCTTGATATCATCGAAAGAGCATCCGCTTTATTCAGCAAGGTCATAGTAACTGTTGCAGTTAATACAAGTAAAGCTCCACTTTTTACAAAAGATGAACGCAAGGATATGATAGAGAATGTCACTTCCGGATTTGACAATGTGGAGGTCGATGCATTCGACGGACTGTTGGTAGATCTCGCGAAAAAAAAACAAGCCTCTGTTATTATTAGAGGCTTGCGTGCTATATCAGATTTCGAATATGAATTTCAAATGTCTTTAACTAACAGGAAACTTGCTCCCGGCATAAACACCATCTTTTTAATGCCCAATGAAAAATATACCTATCTAAATTCCTCACTCATCCGCGAACTTGCAAAATTTAACGCGGATATAACCGACTTCGTTCCGGCTTATGTACTGGAAAAATTAAAAGGGAAAAACTCCCGTTAAAGTACAGTCGAGAGATCCGTATCAGAATATTTTCCGTCCCTGAAATATATAAGTATACTCTTAAAGTCACCTGCATCGACGTATCCCGGGAAACTCACCGACTCAACTCCATTATATTTAAACTTTATAACATCCCCTGACGCAGTCATAAAAGCATGCGTCGGATAACTGGTCAAGCCAAGTGCTTTAGCAAGTTCGGCAGCGCTGTATTTTTTTCCCTTATAATCATACGATTCGCTACCAGCGGCATTAAGCTTTATATATATAAAGGATCCAAGAAGATCTTTTACGTCAGCCTGAGAATATACCTCGCTATCCATCTTCTGACTCCACTTGTCGGAGTCGGAATAGATATTGATAACTATTTTTTTACCCTGTGACTTTGCGGCATTCAAACCGTCAGTAAAACTATAAATGGTTTGACCGTGCGCAGTGGATAATCCAGTCACTAAAAACAGACCTATAAATAATTTTAATAGTGTTTTCATTTTCGTCCTTTCTCTCCTCACTACCATTAAACCAGATTTATCAAAAATAGTTCTACCTAATATTTAAAAATTTTACTCTATAAATTCAATACAATTATAATTTTACAAAGAGAAAAGGCAGTGGATTATATGTATGTTTTATTCTAAGTTGCTCAGGATTCCCTGACTTAACAATAAGATAATGATGAGGCCTAAAACAATTCTATATATAATAAAAACCATATTAGAGTGTGTCTTTAAGTAGCGGATAAGGAATGCAATCGAGAGATAACCTACTACTCCTGAAACAACCGTAGCAATTATCAGCACAGTAAAATTCTCATTCAATAATGTTGTGCGCTCAGAATAAAGCTCGTATAGACCGCTCAAACCAATAGCAGGAATACTAAGTAGAAATGAATACCGGGCAGTTACGTCTCTTTTTAATCCCCGGAATAAACCGGCTGTAATAGTAACACCGCTTCTTGAGCTTCCCGGTATCAGAGCAAGCGCCTGTGCCAGTCCAATGATAATTCCGTCTTTTATTGTGATCTCTTCAAACTCCTTTTTACGAGTTCCAACCTTCTCGGCAATAAAAAGCACAATAGCAAGTAATATTAATGACGCACTGATGACGTATAAACCTCTAGCATCACCTTCTATAAACTTTTTGAAAAGTAACCCACAAATCCCAATGGGGATCGTGCCTATAATGATAAGAATAAATATCCGGGACTCGGGATTTGAGATGAAGTCTTTATTCTTTAGAGCGGAAAAGAATCCTTTAGTAAGATTGATAATGTCAGTTCGAAAATAAATGAGAGTGGCAATAAGCGTACCCATCTGAATTACCGCACTGAACGCGGCTCCTGCATCTTTCCAGCCCAGTAAAGCCGGAATAACTCTTAGGTGTGCTGTACTACTGATAGGAATGAACTCTGTTAACCCTTGTATTGCTCCATAAACAACAGCTTTAATTATTTCGTCCATCTATGAGTAAATTAGAAGATGAAGATTTCCATTCCGAGGCGTAAACCAACTCCAAAACTACTTGAATTAACTGCTTCACCATTATTATTCAACAGAGGTATTCCGTTATCATCTTTAAGGTCTCCGGTAAATGTCTTAAAAGTGTACACGCTCACGTAGCCACCAACATTACTGCTGATCTGCAGATTAGCCACACCCTCACCCATAATACCAAATCCACTGGAGTGATATTTGGTTTCCGCTCCAAATCTTTTGGCAGAAAAATTAGTGATTATATATCCGGGACCTGCTCCGATCTTTATAAAGCTGTTCTTATCCGGTATAATATAATTAAACAAAATATAAGGCTGGTGGTTTATGTATGAATATTCATAATTAGGAAACCTTGTAACCGAAAATGATTTAGTAAAGAATGAGTACTCACCTTTTATGGAAAAATTCTTTGCAAGCTGGTATTCTATCCCGGAAAAAAATTCTAATCCTCCATCTAGTGTCGAAAGGCGTTCGTCAGAAGGGATGATATTGTATGAAGGTATGTCACCCTCAATGAAAGTAATAATGGACGGATTACTGCTGTAGTTAGCACCCATACCAAAAGAAAAAGATATGTAACTGTTTTTCTTATTTAACTGACTAAAGGAGTCGGGGTTTTTATTTTGTCCAAATAAACTACTGGAGAAAATAAAAACCAGCATAAACGAGACAATAAAAATTGACCCCGAGCGTAAGAATTTTATTTTATGCGTCAATGTTTGCGTAGCGGGCATTCTCCTCGATGAATTTTCTTCTGGGCTCTACTTCCTCACCCATCAATGTTCTGAATATCTTATCAGCCGCCGCCGCATTTTCATTCGTAACCTTAACGATCGTTCTTGTTTCCGGATTCATAGTTGTAGACCAAAGCTGTTCTGGATTCATTTCGCCTAAACCTTTAAAGCGGGAGATGGTTACTTTAGCACCTTTAGTGGTTTTGATTACTTCCGCTCCTTCCTCGGGAAGATCTTCCTCTTCATGTTCATCTGCACCGTTGGCAATAGTTTTCTTATCAACTTTCAACGATTTCAAAATTGTATCTCTCTCAGCCTCATCATACGCATACTGCTCTGTACTTCCCTTTTTTATCTTGTATAGTGGGGGTTGTGCAATGTAAAGCTTACCCGATTCAATAATATCTTTCATGTGCCTGTAAAAGAAAGTAAGCAAGAGTGTTCTTATATGGGAGCCGTCGACGTCAGCATCACACATAAGGATTATCTTTCCGTAACGGACTTTCGATTCATCGAACTCCTCTGAGCTTCCCAATCCAGCTCCGATCGCTGTTATAATGGATTTTATTTCTTCGTTAGCAAGGATCTTATTTATCCTCGCCTTCTCTACGTTTAGTATCTTACCTCTTAATGGGAGAATAGCCTGAAAGCGCCTATCTCTTCCTTGCTTAGCAGTACCACCTGCGGAGTCACCCTCAACAAGGTAAATTTCACATTCATCAGGATTAGTTATTGAGCAATCGGCAAGCTTACCGGGAAGCCCACCAATATCGAGGGCGTTCTTTCTCCTGGCCAAATCACGAGCTTTCCTTGCCGCCATTCTTGCCTCAGCCGCTGAAATACATTTCTCGAGTATCTTTTTGGCAACGGATGGATTCTCTTCGAGGTAATTGCCTAGCTGTTCACCTGTAATGGATTGTACAATACCCTTTACCTCGCTGTTACCAAGTTTCGTTTTCGTTTGTCCTTCAAATTGCGGCTCAGGGACTTTCACACTTATTATCGCAGTTATTCCTTCTCTGAAATCATCACCTGTCAGCTGGAGATCCTTTTTTATAATGTTATTTTTAGTTCCGTAATTATTAAGTGTTCGTGTCAGAGCGGCTTTGAATCCTTCGAGATGTGTGCCTCCTTCATGTGTATTAATGTTATTCACAAAAGAGATCATATTATCATTGAAGGAAAGATTATATTGGAATGCTATTTCCACCTGTATGCTCTCCCTCTCGCCTTCTACATATATAGGTTTACCACTAATGGATTTTTCACCTTCATCGAGATATTTTACAAAATCAATGAGACCGCCTTTGAAATTAAACTTCTCTTCCTTGCCGTCTCTTTCATCTTTAAATATTATCGTTATGCCTTTATTAAGGTAAGCAAGTTCTCGCATCCTGGCTTCTAGCGTTGAAAATTTAAACTCAGTCGTTCTGAATATCTCTGCATCGGGCTTAAACGTTATAATGGAGCCGGTTTTTTGCTTTACCTTTCCTACTGCCTTAACTTTGGACGTAGGAACGCCTCTTATATACTTCTGCTTAAATATCTCTCCATTCCTATATACTTCGGCTTCCAGCCACTCACTGAGCGCATTCACGACTGAGACACCAACGCCGTGAAGTCCGCCGGACACCTTATAAGTATTCCTATCGAACTTACCACCCGCATTTAGCTGTGTCATAACAAGTTCAAGTGTGGATATCTTCTCAGTTGGGTGAATACCGGTTGGGATACCCCGCCCGTTATCCTCTACCGAAACAGAACCGTCCTTGTGAATAGTAACCACGATCCTGTCGCAGACACCAGCTAACGCTTCGTCTATCGCATTATCAACAACTTCGTTTACAAGGTGATGAAGTCCGCGTGAAGAAACGTCTCCAATATACATAGCCGGTCTTTTCCTGACGTGTTCCAGCCCTTTGAGAACTTTAATATCACTCTCTTTATAGTCGTTACCCTTACTTTCCTGTTTTGCTACTTTATTCTCTTTTGCTTTTGCCATAAAATTATCTAAATACTATTTCCTTAATTGTTGATTTTTTTAAAACTTTATTTAGGTTGTCTATTATTTCCGTTTTCTTAAGTGAAAGCTCGTATCTCCAGACACTATTTTCAGCCTTCACGAATAGCTTTGAATTTCTTATCTCCACCGGCTCGGAATGCTTTGCGATTGAGCTTCCTACACATTCCTCCCAGGCATCGTATATCTTTAACTCCTGCATCCTGCCATCGACACCAAAGTATCTCATGAACTCATCCAGCTCCTCTTTAAGGCTAATCGTCTTGTTCATTCTTGTTTTTGTATCGATCTTTTTATGCATTCTATTACTCTGTTACATTACCGCGTACAACTTTAAAAACTTCTATTTCGTCTTCCCCGTACATCTCTTCTATCTTTTTAAGATAATCCTCACCCGTCGTTGTAAGGAATATCTGCCCGAATTCTTTCAGATGTAATATGATCTTAAACACCCTGCCCGAATCAAGCTCTGAAAGTATATCATCTAATAAAAGTAACGGTGCAGTATCTCTTTTCTCTTTTAGAAAATCAAACTCTGCTAAAATAAGCGCCACAACGAAAGTCTTATGCTCTCCTTGCGAAGCGTGATTTTTAAGGTCAAATACTTCACCCGTATTTTCACTCTTATCTTTCTCCAGCTTGAACAAGAAGTCATCTCTCTGAGGACCCACAAGAGTCAATCCTCTGTCGATTTCTTCCTTCCTTCTCTCTATGAGAACGGCTTCGATCTTTTCCTTAATTTCGCCGGGAGTATATTCATCTATCTCATCATGCTTTACTTCACCTATAACATCCGAATAATAAATAATACTGCAATAATTATCCTCAGCGGTAAGATATCTGAAATTCTTTTCGAAGAACGACTTAAACTCTTTTAAAAAGATCAGCCTCCTGAATATTATCTCAGATCCTACATCAGCCAGTTTCTCATTATATGAATTCAGCAGATCATCTTTTTCCGAAGGTGCATACCTGCTTCCTGCTTTCAAAAGAGCATTCTTAAGCTTCACCAGCTTAACAAGTTTCTTCAGATTATCCAGGTATATTGTGCCGGTTTGAGAGATTATTATGTCGAAGAACTTCCTTCTTTCACCCGGATTGCCATAAGTAATATTGAGGCTGTGAGGCGAAAGAAACACTACCGGTATCCTTCCAAAAAGATCTGAAGAGAATGAACGAACCGGATCTCTGTTTAAATGATATACTTTCTTTCTTGTTTCGCTATTATAGTTAAGCACCACAAGGTCAGTATTATCCATTTCATTCACAAACTCTCCGGTAACAAAGAACTCTTTCTCCCCGAACATAACACAATCTATTTCGCCTGAACCAATAAAACTCTTCCCGAAAGTCAGCAACGAAATCGCCTCAAGTATGTTCGTCTTCCCATGCCCGTTATCGCCATAGATATAATTAAACTTTGCATTAAAGCTAAGCTCCAGTTCGGGATAATTCCTGAAGTTTACAAGTTTGAATTTCTTTAAGATCACTCTCCATCCTCTGCAAGGCTGTACTTTAGCCGATTCGAACCGGCATTACCAGCTCCATAAAATTTTCATTTTCCTCCTGCTCCGAAGGATGGGCTATGGTGGCTTTAGAAGGTGAGCTAAATGAGAATAACACCTCGTCAGTATCGATCTGTGATACGCAATCCAGCAGATATCCTGCATTAAATGCAATTACAAACGGATTTTTTGAATAATCCTCCTCACCTGAATCATTCTCAATAAATTCAATGTCAATGATTTCTTCTCCTTCAGATCCTATCTCAGGGTTATCAGCTTTTACGGTCATCGATTTATCAGAGATCTCCAGTTTTACTCTCTTTGTTATAACGTCAGCCACGATCTCAGCTCTTTTGAGCGAGCTTTGCAGATCACTCTTTTGAACTTTCAACTTCTTGTCATTTTCTTTTGGTATCACGGTTTCATAATTGGGGAAAGTATCATCGATCAGTTTTGAAAAAATCTCAATCCCTTCAAAGGATATCTTCAATACATTGTTATCAAACTCAAGTGTTGTATCATTATTGCTGTTTAATCTTAAATATAGCTGGCACGTCTTTGTTGGCACAATGAGATTGCTTTGTGGAATACCCTGGTGTTTAAAATCCGATTTGATGATCTTTCCCAGTCTAAAGCCGTCAGTCGCAACAAGTCTTAATTCATTCGATTTAATATCAAACAATATTCCCGCCATGTTCCTTCTTATCTCATCGGTATTAACTGCATGGATCACTTTACCTATGAATCTTCTCAACACGGACCCGTCGAGTTCGATCTTATTGAAATCATCTCTTTCCTCTGGCATTGGAAATTCTTCCGCAGATTCACCTGGTAATGTATATTTTCCCTTCTTGGTTTTTATCGTGAGTTTGTTTTTGTCGTTGGATTCTATCTTAAGGTTTTCACTTGGAAGCGTTCTTGCAACATTAAGCAGGCGTTTACCATCGACGGCAACCGATCCATCAGACTCACCATCTACTTCAAGAGTAGTTCGTACGGAGATCTCGAGATCAGATGCCATAAGCTTTAGTGTGTTCCCCTCAAGCTCAAATAAAATATTGTCAAGAATTGGAAGTGTCGACCTCGAAGGCAATACTGAACTCAGCTTTGAAAGTGAATTTACAAACTCTTCACCTGTAATGTTGAATTTCATCTGTATTTTGGATTAAATATTCACCCTGAATATCCCGTTAAATGTGGATATTCTCCGGTGGAAAATTTGTTTAATTAGCTAAAAATACCTATTAATCTTCGGATTTTCAATGAAATAAGTCGCTCTAAATGCTTTATCTGAGGGGGTTTTCAGGAAATTTACAAAAACGGATCCCAGGGTAATTCTAGAGATTAAATTATTGTTAAAATGTCAAAATACTCATGGTAGAGAAAGAAAGATAACTTTTCAAAAATTTTTAAATACGCTATCTTTATAAGTTTCACTAATTTTTAAACATTTATTAATATGATTTTAAAAGACAAATTTGCTTCACAGATTCCCGCCCTTAGAGAGGAGGCAAAGTCAATTGTAAAAAACCACGGCAATAAGGCAATAAGCGGGGTTACAATTGACAAGCTATACGGGGGTATGCGAGGTGTTAAAAGCTTGATCTGCGATACGTCAGAGGTTGGACTGGATACGGGACTTATTATCAGAGGTATTCCTATTCTTGATCTTGTTGATAAACTCCCGGAAGAGATTTATTATCTTCTAATCACCGGTGAACTACCGGACGAAGCAGGTCTAAAAGATCTTCAGGACGAACTAAGGAAAAGGGCCGAGGTTCCGTCTTATATTTTTGATGTTATTAATGCACTGCCGGCTGATACACACCCGATGGTAATGCTTAACACTGCTGTACTTGCAATGGAAAACAGCTCTAAATTCCACAAAGCCTATGACAGCGGTCTCGGTAAAGATCAGTTGTGGGACCCTATGTTTGAGGATTGCCTGGACCTTATTGCAAGGTTACCTGTTGTCGCCGCCTATATTTACAGAAAGCGTTTCAATAAAGGTGACAGGATCCCGGCAGACCCGTCACTCGATTGGGCTGGAAACTTTGCCCATATGACAGGTATCACTTTTGAGGATGGTTCATTCAAAAAACTCATGCGACTTTACATGGTACTGCACTGTGACCATGAGAGCGGTAATGTCAGTGCTTTTTCGTGTCAGACAATCGGCTCAGCACTTTCGGATGCTTACTATTCAGTTAGCGGAGGTTTAAACGGACTTGCAGGACCTCTTCACGGTCTCGCTAACCAGGAAAACCTAAAATTTATCCTAAAAATGAAAGAGGACATTGGCCATACCCCGTCAGATCAAGAGATAAAAGATTACTGTCAGAATCTCCTCGACAATAGGCGAGTAATCCCGGGTTACGGTCATGCCGTTCTGAGAGTTACCGATCCAAGGTTTACTGCATTTACAAATTTTGGAAAGAAAGAAATTCCGGATGATGAAGTCTTTAAGATCGTCTTGCAGGTATTTGACGTTGTGCCTAAACTTCTTATCGAGCAGGGTAAAGCTAAAGACCCATGGCCAAACGTTGATGCCGCAAGTGGATCGCTTCTGTATCATTATGGACTTAAAGAGTTCGAATATTATACCGTACTCTTCAGTGTTTCCAGAGCGCTCGGATTAACAGCCCAGCTTATCATCGCAAGGGCAATGATGTCGCCGCTGATCAGACCCAAATCGGTTACAACCAAATGGGTTAAGAGCCAGATCTCAGAATAAGAGATTTAACAACATGTCTATAAATAAGGGAGTTATACTCCCTTATTTTTTTATAAAGAAAATTTGCCGAAAATGAAAAATCTAATTCTTTTATCGGTTTTATTTCTTACTTTATTATTCACGACTAATAGATCAATGTCGCAAACAAACGGAAAATCAGACAGCACAAATATGGGCTGGAATCAACTTGCTGATGACATGGAAGTCTTTATGGAAAGATTAGAATTCAAAGATGGTTCTTTCGAAAAATGGGAGAAGATCCCTAATATAAGACAGCTGGTAGTACTTGATGCATGGGCGGCATTCGCTTTGCCATATATGGAGGGAGTGCTCCCGACTATAGATGATGAGCAGGTCAGGCAGGATGCGACTACTTATATCGGATGGCTTCAGGGTGATAAGGACCTTGGAATGAAGTGGATCACTCTTTCTAACGAAAGACAGCAAGCAGTTTACGAAGCGCGCAATAAACCCGATGTCGAAGCGATGAAGATATTGATTGCTCGTCTAAGAGGAAATTAATTTTTAAAACACTAACACGGAAAGGAAATCTTATATAATGCTCCCAATTTTTATATCTCTAATTATATCGCTTTTTTCATGCAATAACACATCGCACGAAACCTCAGGCAATAATAATGAAATCCGCAAAGACATCCCGGACGGCTTAAGAAAGTTAGTGCAGGCATACCCTGACTTTCTGGATTCCGCCGATGAAAACAATCTATATTGGAAAGACGGCACTGTAATGATTTATGATGACGGAAGGCAAAAGTCATACCAGGAATTACTCGACGATGCCGACCTTGAAGACCAGATGTCGCAGCATTACGGCAAAGGTGATGACTGGGAAAATCCTCCGCCAAAGAACTTCGAACCGGGCAGAATACGCAATGAAGAGTTTTTCAGGAAGATGTACGGAAACTCCGCCGGTGAAGTTCAGTCCACCTTAACCAATGTACAGTGGCTTCCCAGCAGTGAAAATACATCGATTGTTTTCACTACAGTAAATGGAGCAGATGAGCAGTTGTTTAAAGTTTCGCAAGAGCTTGATAACCTATCGAATGATTTGTTAAAATATGTCAAGGATAACGCCGGGTCATTTAACTGGAGAGTGATAAAGGGAACAAACCGCCTCAGTATGCACAGCTTTGCAATAGCAGTTGATATAAATACCCAATACTCAAACTACTGGCAATGGGAGAAGGGAATGACTTATAAAAATCAGATCCCGATGGAGATAGTGAAGATATTCGAGAAGTACGGATTTATTTGGGGAGGTAAGTGGTATCACTTCGATACGATGCACTTCGAGTACAGACCTGAATTACTGATAGATTAAAGTTTCAGCTTCCAGTCCTGCATCTTTTCATAAGTCCCATAATCCGTAAGATCATATTTTATGGGGGATACGGAAATATATCCGCTATCAACGGCTTTTTGATCAAATTCAATTGTTTTATCAAGCTTTGCCATTCTACCGGTCAGCCAGTAATATTCTCTTTTATTTGGATCGAGTCTTCTCTCATACCTGTCATCCCAATATGATTTTCCCTGCTTTGTGACAACAACTCCTTTAATTTTGCTCTCGGGAAGCGGAGGTATGTTTACATTCAGAAGCGTCCCTTTGGGAAGCCCATTCTTTAGTACAGCCCTTGCAAGTGTCTTAGCAAAATTAGCCGCCGGCTCAAATGTCTTGCTTGTATAACTCGTCAATGAAAAGGCAATCGAAGGAATACCGAGGATAGTCCCCTCAGTCGCCGCGGATACCGTTCCGGAGTAAATAATGTTTATGGCAGTATTAGAGCCGTGATTTATTCCTGAGACAAGGAGGTCAATCTTTCTGCCTTTGAGCAATGTGCGAACAGCGAATTTTACCGAATCGGCTGGCGTACCGTCGATCGCATATCCGTAAAAATCTTTATCGAGCAGGTTTTTATAAACGCGGATAGGATTTGCAACTGTTACAGCATGTCCAACTGCGCTCTGTTGGGAGTTAGGCGCAACGACTATCACTTCACCGATCTTGCGCATTGCATTCATCAATGCTTTTATTCCATCAGATTCTATACCATCATCATTCGATACAAGTATCAGCGGTTTTTTATTCATCTTCCTTTATCTTTTGAAGTTTTTCCCATAGATGGTCTTTCAGCTCATTAAGATGTTCACCCGTAATCGACGAGATCATTATTTTATCCTCATCCGTTTTTATTTCCTCGATCCTTTCCTTAGTTTCGTCGAATACCGAATCTATTTTGGTAAAACATATCACGCGCGGTTTTTCCATAAGCTCCCCGGAATAATTTCGAAGTTCATTTAAGAGCAAATTATAATCGGTCAAAGGATCGCTGTCTATGTACTCGTTTTCCAGTTTAGTAGCATCGAGCAGAAAGAGCAGGATCTTCGTTCTTTCAATGTGCCTTAAAAATTGGATTCCAAGTCCCTTCCCTTCTGATGCTCCCTCTATTATACCCGGAATGTCTGCAACAACATACGTGTCATAATCTCCGTGTTTAACAATCCCAAGATTCGGAACGATGGTCGTAAAGGGATAGTCGGCAATCTTTGGCTTGGCAGCGGAGATCTTTGATATAAGGGTTGATTTCCCGGCGTTTGGAAACCCAACAAGCCCAACGTCCGCGATTAGCTTCAGCTCCAGAATAACTTCAGCTTCCTGCCCCGGTTTCCCTTTCTCGGCATTTCTCGGAGCCTGATTGGTCGAACTTTTAAAATGAACGTTGCCTCTACCGCCTCTTCCGCCTTCCAGCACAATAGATTCCTGGTTATCCTCCAGCAGCTCCGTCATTATATCACCCGTCTCAGCATTTCTAACAATTGTACCCATCGGAACTTTGATTAATATATCTTTGCCGTTTCTCCCAGTTTTATCTCCGCCCTGCCCATGTTCGCCGTGTTTAGCCCTGAAATGTTTATTATATCTGTAGTCCAGAAGTGTAGAGAGATTTGCGCTCGATCTGAATATCACGTTTCCGCCGTTTCCGCCGTCACCGCCATTTGGTCCGCCTTTTGGAACAAACTTCTCGCGCCTGAAACTTACGCAACCATTACCGCCGTCACCGGATTTAATAAATATTTTTGCATAATCTATAAACACTATCCTTCAATCTGATTATAATAATCGTTCAGTACATCAACGAACAAAAGTACACATTTATTATATATATCTACATTATGATCGTAAAAAAGATCTTTTAAGTATGTGGAAGCATCTTTCCATTCACTGAATTCCTTTAGTTCACGGAAGGACTCATGCATCTTGTGTTTGTCCCCGTTATAGATAATCTGACAGATATTAACCAGTTCACTGTGTTTGAAAAGCCGGCTAATAGATCTTTTTTCGACATCAAGATTGGTCTCCGAAATTACAGTAGTTGGCAGTTTAGAAGGCTCTTTTTCCTCAACTTCTTCTTTCTTTTTTTCGTATTTCTCTTCCGAAGATATAATTTCATTATCATGAACATCTTCATTATCGAAGTTAACAACTATCACATCATCCTTTTCGATATCATTATTACTTTCTTCCATACCGCTCACCTTATCTGCGTCTTCAGTAATATTCTTTATTGTTATTTCATCTTTTTCATGGTTCTCCTCTTCATCGTCAGGAAATATATCGGCACTCACTAACTTTTCTTTAATAGCCGGTTTTTCCTCAACCGGTGGTGTAAATTTATCTGAAACTATCTTAATACAATCTTTAAGCTCTATCTCAGTTTCATTTGTTAGATCTTCGACTGAATTAAACTTTTGCAAAACATCGGAGTATTCCTTGTCCTCTAAAAATGTCTTGATGAAAAGAAAAGGAACAGTTGAAGTAAGGCTTACATCCTCTTGATTCTTTTCGGCAAGCCGGTAAAGCTGAATAAAAAAATTCTTAACCTTTACACCTGTTACATTATTAACAAGCTTTTCATGCAAAGCACGGTTTGCTTCTTTAATAAACCTGGCAACTTTATCTTTTGTAATAACGACCAAGCCATGTTCATCGATATAATTTACTATGAAGTCTATATAAAACCTATAGTATGTAAATACGTCGGATTTTTCTTTGATAACTTCAGCCTGTTGGGAATCGTATTTGCTGAAAAGGAAATTAAGGAGCGTCCACCCGGGACGGATCGTGTAGTTTATATTTAGTTTTACTGCTTTTGTAAGAAGCTGGTCAAATTCTTCGCCTGTGAGCTTTCCCTCGAATCTGGCAAGGATATATCTCTTTACCGGAGCGGAAAGTTTTGATTTTCTGATGTCGCCTTTGCTAATGTCATCATACTTATCTATCCTCGCTCTTTCGGTTTTGATCTTGGATCCGACAAATTTTTCAAGCATAGCTTATATCCAGGCAAACCGCTGGGAATTATTTTATAATCCTTGGGAAGATATTTTCTTCTTTAACTGGGAGATATGCCAGGTAATATTAATGTCTTTGGGACAAGCTTCGATGCAATTAAATATTGTATGACACCTCCAGATACCATCCGGTGTGTCGAGTATATCCAGCCTCTCGTCGCCGGCGTGATCACGTGTATCCGCTATGAACCTATATGCTTTTAGAATTGCAGCCGGTCCGATATAATTCTCATTTGTCCATGTAGATGGACAGCTTGTAGTACAGCAAGCACAAAGTATACACTTCGCCGATTCAAAAAGCTTCTCCGCATCTTCGTTTGACTGAAGCCTCTCGCTGTCCGGCGGTGGCGGTGTATTATTTATTAGATAAGGTTTAACAACCTGGTATTTTGCAAAAAAATCCGACATATCTGTTACCAGATCCTTTATTATTGGCATCGATGGCAAAGGTTCGATCGTTATGGGTTTCGTCATGTTCAGGTCTTTGAGCAGAACTGAGCAAGCAAGCCTATTCTTTCCGTTCACTTTCATCCCGTCACTTCCACATATACCATGAGCGCATGAACGGCGGAATGTAAGTGTTCCATCCTGATGCCACTTTATCTCATGCAAAACATCCAACAGTCTCATATTTCCATTAACATTAGTTAAATGAAAATCCTGCATGTAGGGCTTTTCGTCTGTTTCAGGGTTATACCTTTGAATTTTAACCGTTAAATCCATTTTATGCCTGTATAATTTTATTTCAGGTTGTATGTATTTCTTAATTTCGCCTTAAAATCTTCTTTGTTAGAACACTTATAATATTTATCCACCATTTCATATCCCTTATCTGCTTCATTTATCGATGCGTAATCAAACACTATCCCTGCCAGATATCCCTGTACTTCTCCTGCTTCAGAGCCCCAATATTCATCGGCGGCTTCCGGGCATTGATAATCAGGATATTCTTTCACTAACTTTTCAAACTCGTCAATATCTTTAATAACCTCTGATCTAAAATCTTCATTGACCATTTGTACCTTCCCATTCTTATAACCGTAGATTAGGATCGGAAAGGGACTTCCTGCAAACGAAGTGAACTCATACGCAAATCCGACATAGTTAGCAACGAGCTCCGTTTTACCATCGCCATTTATATCCCTCGGATCAAACATGCTATCTCCTAGAAATATAGTATCTGAAATTATAAAATTACCATTATCTACATCACCAACATACAATATGAAACAGCAGTGTGCGCCACCCGTGTATGAAAGGATCAAAGCACTAGAATCTCCGTTTCCTTTCAGATCTTCAAATGAAACAGATTCAATAAGCAGATCTTCATCCAATTTGAATATTGACCTGCCGTCTTTGTATATATCGAGAACTGTTACACCAAATCCTTCTACTGACGAGTACACCGAAACAAATTCATAACCTCTATATTCGATCTTAGTCGTATCACCACCTTGTGCTAATAAATTAGCACTTAACCCCATGAACGTAAGAATTATGAGTACTTTCCTTAGCATTAATATTTCCTCTCCATAGGCTGATACCTTGTTACTGTAACAGGTTTATATTCTATCCTGACACCGTCTGGAGCTTTATAAATGAATGTATGCTTCATCCATTCGGTGTCATTTCTATCTGGATAATCTTCTCTAGAATGAGCGCCCCTGCTTTCTGTACGGTTTAATGCACTATAAACCGTAGCTTCGGCAGTGTCGAGCAGATTTCCTAACTCGATGGACTCAACAAGGTCAGTATTGAAAACCTTTCCTTTGTCCTGCACGGAAATATTCTTATAGCGTTCTTTTAACTCTGCAATCTTTTCTGCTGCTGCGGTCAGGCTCTCTTTGGACCTATATACACCACAATCCTTCATCATAATATTTTGCATTTCAGTCCTGATATCTGCAACGTTTTCGCTTCCGTTTTTATTCAACATTTCTTCAATAAGATTTCTCGAATAATCTGCCGCAGATTCACTTATCTCCGAAAACTGTGCATCCTTTAGGAAATTAGCTATCGCTTTTCCCCCTCTCCTTCCGAATACAACAAGATCAAGAAGTGAGTTAGTACCCAGCCTGTTGGCTCCGTGAACAGATACACATGCGCATTCACCGGCAGCATAAAATCCCGGAACAACATTACCCATTTCGCTCATGAGTACCTGGCAATCGACGTTTGTTGGAATTCCGCCCATCTCGTAATGCGCTGTTGGCTGAATTGGAATTGGCTCCGCAGTAGGTTCTACACCAAGATATGTCCTTGCAAAACCTGTTATCTCAGGGAGCTTATCATCTATAACTTCCTTACCCAGATGAGATACATCCAGGTAAATATATTCCGTGCCGTCGCTTCCCATAATACCTTTGCCGTCACGTATCTCGGATATAATAGCCCTTGACACCATATCCCTTGGAGCAAGGTCTTTAACAGTAGGAGCATAACGCTCCATAAACCTCTCACCTTCTTTGTTCTTTAAGATGCCACCCTCACCTCTCGCAGCTTCACTGACAAGAATACCCAGTCTCCATAGACCTGTAGGATGAAATTGATAGAACTCCATATCCTCAAGAGGCAATCCCCTCTTATATACCAGTGCCATACCGTCACCTGTGCCCATGTGAGCATTGGAAGTTATTCTAAACATCCTTCCACTTCCACCTGTTGCAAAGAGCACTGCCTTTGCATGAAATATAGTTATCTCACTCGTAGCAATATCCATTGCGACAACACCCTTACAAACGTTGTCCTCTATTAACAGATCAGTTACAAAGTATTCCGAAAAAAAGCTAACCTGGTTCCTGATACAGTTTTCATACAATGTCTGAAGCATTACGTGTCCTGTTCTATCGGCAGAGTAGCATGCTCTTTTAACAGCCACTCTCTTCCCCGTTGGGTCATTTGGATCAACAGGACGTGTATGACCGCCAAAATTCCTCTGGGCAATTTTCCCTGCCTCATTACGCGAGAAAGGCATCCCCATATGCTCGAGCTCTATGATTGCTCTTATTGCGTCCTTACACATAACCTCAATACTATCCTGGTCACCAAGGTAATCGCTTCCCTTGACGGTGTCAAATGCATGATTTTCCCATGAATCATCTTCCATATTAGCAAGCGCCGCACATACACCTCCCTGAGCAGTTCCCGTATGTGAGCGGGGAGGAAATACTTTTGAAATTACTGCGCAGGAATATTCTTTCGGGATCTCGACAGCCGCCCTCAATCCCGCACCTCCTGCACCAACAATTACTACATCATAATTCTTTATCATTATAATAAGACCTTAGATTTATTCGTCTAACTCTTTGATTGCTTTATACAGCTTTTGCTTCTTTTCGTTGTCATCCTTCTCGTATGTGTAAACATTCTTCATCTCTATGTATGCCAATATCGCATCGAACTTTCTTCCCTCCCGTACCGCTATCATTCCCAAATAATAGTGGAGATCAAGATTATATGGAGAACTTCCGTAAGCAAGAATATATTTTTCGGTAGATTCTTCCAGTATTTTCTTTGCCCTGGAATAATCCTTCCGCTTGTAATAGATCTCACCGAGTTTCACATAAGCCTGCGTATAACTGGAATCATACTTGATCGCCATATTGAGATTCGTAATGGCAGATTTGTTATCGTTTTTCTTTTCATAGAGATCCGCTATCTGGTAATAAATAAAAGCATCGTTTGTATCCTGGTCGAGCATCTTTTTGTAAAAGGTCAACGCCTTATCATAGTCCTTGGAAGATGAATACGCATCAGCAAGCGATGATGAAAGCGTATTCAACAAACTATCGGAATTGAATCTTTCTCTAATAGTCTTATACAGTTCCTCAGCTTCAGTAAAATGATCTGTAAATACATAAAGATCCATTAATCCCTGATATACATAAAACGAATCCGGTCTGAGATCTATACATTTATCATAATATGTCTGCGCCTTGACAAGGTTGATCTGGTTTAATGAATCCTGCCTGACCGCCATAGTATCATACACTGTCATTGTATCGACGAGCTTTGTGTAAAACCAATTATAATAAAGCTTAGATTTATAGTTCGAGGCAAGCTTATAGCTCGTTTTGAACTGGTTATCCTCCATCTTTATCTTTGCCTCCTCATCATTCTCGAGCTGAGAAAAATCTACGGATGTCCACAGCTTCTTAAAAGAATTTATCGCACTCGCGAAATTCAAATTACCGTAAAAGCCATATGAATATGTTGTAACTCCTATAACTTCACCTTTAGCATTGAAAAGAGCGCCGCCACTATTCCCGGGAGATATTGCCGCTGTTATCTGTATGACTTTATCAAAGACTTTTTCGACGGGCATGTATGTATTGGGATCGGTAAAGCTAACTTTCTCCTCATCCCTTATTGCAGCAATAATGCCCTCTGATATCGTGTATTCGAAACCGAGCGGACTCCCTATCGCAAAAATATTCTGACCGACAACCAGGTTATCTGAATCACCCAACTTGACTGGTTGGAATGCTCTATTCTCGGGATTCCTTATCTTAAGGATCGCAAAATCGTTTGATTCATCGACCAAAAGGAGGTCAGCATCATAAAAGGTCCCATCACTGGTCTTTACTATTATACTGTCTATCGATTCAACTACATGATAATTTGTCGCTACTATACCATCTTCACTAACAATAAAACCACTTCCATTCAGAATAGTGGTATCGACTCCATACGAGTATGTGTAATATGAAAAATAATCGTCAGTATGAAACCATATCGAAACAAGCGACTGCTTATTTCTCTCTATTATTTGTTCAGCATTTAAAGGATCGTCTGTAAGAACTGTCTTTTTCCCGTTATCACCGTTCTGTCCATACGCCTGTAAAGCAAATACAAGCCCAAGTACAACTAAAATTAATATTCTCAAATATTGGTTAAGTTAATTTTTTACCGGAATAGTTATTTGCCCTTCCATTCGGGTTTTCGCTTTTCAACAAATGCGTTCATTCCCTCGAACTTGTCTTCGGTTGCAAACAGAAGATAGAAATTCTTTCTCTCGAATTCTAATCCTGTTTCTATTGTAGTATCGAATGCTTTTAATATACACTCTTTTGCAAGCTGAACTGCAATAGCCGGCTTCGATGCAATATTTTTTGCCAGCTCCATTGCCTCATCCAGATATACTTCATCCGGGACTACCTTTGTCAAAAGACCTGCCTCCATCATTTCTGAAGCAGACATCATCTTTCCTGTCAATATCATCTCCATCGCGCGTGCTTTACCTATTGCTTTCGTGAGACGTTGGGTACCTCCGGCACCAGGTATTACAGCAAGGTTTATTTCCGGTTGCCCGAATTTCGCACACTCCGCCGCAACTATCATATCACATGTCATTGCAAGCTCACAACCTCCTCCAAGCGCAAATCCGCTCACTGCGGCTATAATCGGTTTCTTTACCTTTCTGATCCTATCCCAGCGCGCGAATTGATCTCTTAAAAGCATTTCGATCGCTGAAGCATCTGCCATCTCTTTTATATCAGCTCCGGCAGCAAAGGACTTCTGATTACCGGTGAGAACCATACATCCGATATTGGCGTCTTTATCTAAAGCCTCCAGCGCAGAGACGACTTCTTTCATCAATTCTACATTAAGAGCATTTAAAACCTCGGGACGGTTAAGCTCGATGAGACCTACTTTCAAGGCTGATCCGTTATCTATTTCGGATATCTTTATTAAAGAATAAGATCCTGTATTATCACTCATTACTAAATTTGTGGGATAGGTTATGCCCCATAAAATTGGGGTGAAAAACAAAATTTAACCTTAATGCATTTTAAATACAATGAAATAGGGTTGAAAAAGGAGACAAAAAAAGGCGGAAATTATACTTTCCGCCTTAAAATCGAAATGTTATCATTTTACTGATCCTATCCAAAATCAATTCTATTCACAAACAATTGAATAGCATTCATCTGTACAGGCTGTAAAGCTTGGGATTCCTCCCGATATATTACATGAACATTGAGGTGTAACAGTATATACTAACCCTGATGTAAGACCGCAAAAAACTACGATACCGCTTCCATCTGTTGTGCCTCTATCGACAAGATTTCCATTCTGATAGAGAAATACGTCACATCCCGTCACTGGGTTTCCGTTGTGTGTCATACAAACATTCTGACAACATCCACCTTCTTTTTCCGTAGTCGATGCATTAGTCTCAGCATTATTCAGTAAAGCATATCCTAAAAGGGATATAGTAAAAATAGCAATTACAATTAATGTACGTTTCATTTCCTACTCCTTTGATTTGAGGTTTGGTAATATGATTTAGCTGACAGATAGTGAGGTAGTTTTAAAATAAATAATATTTATCACTTATGCAAGTAACAGTAAAAATAAAAGCTTAGTTAGCACACTCTTTATACTTTAGTATACTTACTAAGCTTTGAGATAATTAACAAGAATTAACTCTTATGCGCCCTTACTTTTGAGCCACTCTTCGACCATCTTTTCGAGGATCTTTATCGGTAATGCACCGTTCTTGAGGACAATATCATGAAATTCCCTTACATCGAATTTATCCCCGAGTCTGTCCTCAGCTTTCTTCCTTAATTCTTTGAACTTCAATTCACCTATTTTATATGCCAGAGCCTGTCCGGGCCATGAGATATACCTGTCTATCTCCGATGCCATATCCAGGTCAGATCCCGGTGTATTCGTTTTTAGAAAATCCAGTGCCTCTTCGCGTGTCCACTTCTTTGAATGCATTCCTGCATCAACAACCAGTCTGCACGCTCTCCACATTTCAAATGTCAGTGCGCCGTATTTTTGGTAAAGATCTTCATACATTCCCGACTCGTATCCCAGGTGCTCCGCGTACAGCCCCCATCCCTCAACAAAAACCGTTTCACCGCCCCCCTTTCTAAATTTCGGGAGGTTTTCACGTTCCTGAGATATCGTGATCTGTAAATGATGCCCTGGCACTCCCTCATGAAGCGCAAGTGCCGTCATTGTATATTTTGGACGTGATGAAAGATCGTATGTATTAACATAAAAATATCCCGGACGTGAACGGTCTTCTGGTGCTGAGTAATAATAAGCCGCTGGGGCGTTCTTAGCACGAAACTCCTCTATTTCTTTAACATCTAGTGGTGCCTGCGGCAACGTCCCAAACAAACTCGGGAGCTTTGAGTCCATCTCGCTCAATATATTCTTAAAACCCTGCATTAGGCTGTCCTTGTCCGTATAATAAAATTGCGGATCTGTTTTTAGAAACTCGTTAAATTCGTCCAGTGTCCCACTGTACCCTATCTCATCCTTAACTTTTTCCATCTCGCCCTTTATCCGGTTTACTTCGCTCATCCCGGTATTAAATATCTCATCAGCCGTCATATCCGTTGTGGTATAATTCTTTATGTCATATTCGTATATCTCTTTACCGTTTGGCAGGGACCATATTCCTGCATCCGTCCTGCATAACGGGAGATATTCATCCCTCACAAAATCATGTAGTTTCATATAAGCCGTATTAATATCATTCGCAATAACCTCCTTTAACTCCTTATCGAGAGACTCCTTGACGTTCAGCGGTGCTTCTATACCCATAGGTGAAACATAAAACGGTGACTGCTCAGAGCTGTCGATCTTATATACATTTTCCATCTGCCCCAACGTTTGTTCCATAATAAATTTAGGCGGCATCATCCCTGTCTGCATACCCATCCGCATTGCCTCTATCACATTATCTATTTGTACTGGAAATGCACGCAAACGTGATAAATATTTGTCATATTCTTCCGGCGTATTCAATGGTTGGACATTAACAATTTGCGGAAACCCGATATGCAGTCCGCTCTGCTGTCCGATCGGCATATACTCAAAATGGAATTTCTGTGCATCCAGACTCTGATCGAAACCATCCTTAAAGAGATCATAATTAAGCTTATCCTCGTCCAATAAATCATCATAGGGAATTTCTTCTAGCCAGGCTAAGAACATTCGTGTGGAATCATAGCGAGCCGTTATCGCAGCAAGGGAATTATCTGTAAGCCTGTCATCGAACCTATGATCACCTTCATAAGTTGCCCAGGTTGGATATGTCCGCATATTATACTCCTGGTAATCGTCGAAGAGCTTCCACAGCATGTCATGTGCTGTTTCCTGAGCGAGAATGGGATTTATAAATAGTGAAAGGAATAGAATGGTAAGTAATCTCTTCATAATGATTTTTCATTTTTAAAAAATTAGCATAATGCAACGAATTTAAAAAGATATTTTTTGAATTATTTGTAGAAATTCAGCTTTATTTAAATTATTTTAGTCTAAATACCAAATTATCACATGAAAGTAAAACTTCTGGTCTTAAGCATTCTTTTTCTTAATTTTACTGCGTTTACTTGTACTAATAACAAAGTTACCGAAAACAGTACAGGCAACATAAAAGATGAAAAAAAGGAACAGCAATCCCCAATAAGTGGAGTTTATATTGGTAGAACTGACACTAAAGGGATTTTAGTCGAGGATAATAGGACATGGAATAAGGACAAAGAATTTAAAACTGATGATCCGGAAGGATATTATAAATATGTAGAATATATTAATAGTATTGCTAAAAAATATTCTCAGGGTAAAGACTCTTTAGAGGTTTTAATAGAAGGATATAAATCTGAATTTGACAGGATAACGGATTTGAAGATGGATGACAAGGTGTATATTGCAACAAGCAATGATGTCCTTGAGGGAACCATTTCCAGTTATTTTGTCAATATGGACGACGAGATTGGAAGCGGTAATTTATTCTATGGTGTTGCTGTTGTTCCAAATGCAATGGTGATGAAGACTGATGAACCTGTTATAGTATCACGTAGTAAGATGTCTTCACCCATTAATTCAAATAATATTACCGATGCATCTGTTCTTTCTATGGCTAAAAAGATAATAGAGCCCTTGGTAAAAGACGTAAAAATGATCGATGAATCCGGAAACACAGAGGAGCAAACACCCGTAACATTAAGTGATGAAGATTTTACTATTCTCGATAAAGGTAACGGAGAGTATGTAGTTGGCTTTAGCAAAAGGATCAGTTTCGATTCTTTCACAGGCACTATTTTTACAATGGATAAAAGCGGGAAAATGGTGAACACCGTTTCACGGTTTACTCCGGGAGATTTTGGATACTCAAAACTCCTTGGCATAATAGATCTTAATGGTGACGGGGTACTCGAATACTTCATTGAATCCGGATATTATGAGGGCGCAGGATATATTTTATATAATTCAAAAGATGGAGAGCTGACTGAAGTAGCCAGTGGTTTCTTCTTCGGCGTTTAAAACAAGTTGATTAAAAGATTAATAATAATGGTAACCCTTCTGTTCGCGATCGTTGCATCCGGCTATATGACATTTAACCGAGCCTCATTTTACTGCATGCTGGCTGAAGCAATGTACATGCATAGGATCGGCGACAATGTCTATATAAGCCCGGGCTCGAGTGACGCTCAGATAGAACTCTGCCGTGAACTCGTTGCAACAGCAGAGTCTCGGAATACTGAACTGTGGGGCAGTGTGCAATCAAGACCTGTTTTTATTTTCTGTACCGATTGGGATGATTACTATAATTTTGGTATGTATAGGACACAGGCAATGACACGAATGAACTTCGCAGGCGAGTATATAGTTATCAGTCCGTTTGGCATGAACTCCGACGATGTGAGCCACGAAATGTGTCACGCCGAACTTTACTCACGAGTAGGTTATGAAAACGATAAAAAGATCCCGTTATGGTTTCATGAAGGACTGGCTATGATATTATGCAAAGAATATCCTCAGTCATATACGGACTATCTTACTGAATGGAATAATATGACAAAAAGCACTCCCGAAATGCTCCCTCTCGATAGGATATCGTCTGATGAAGACTTTTACTCAAGCCCCTCGCGAAGCAACCTTGCGTACTGGCGATCGGGAATGGAGGTTACACGCTGGTTTGAGATCTCAGGCAGAAAAGGACTAGTAAAAATGATGAACCATCTTAATGGCGGATGGGATTTTTATACCGCATACAAAAAAGCCGAGGAGATATATTGACCCGGACTATCTTTACTATCCTGATAATAGTTATCCTCAGCGGATGTAATAGCATCAGCTCCGGCGACAAAAGGCTGAAGCTCGAATACCTGTATAAAATGAAATCCCAGCTCGCGCAGATCATTGATGAAGGTTATAAACTCCGAAAACCTGAATACATCAGCAGTTATGAATACAATATTCAAAGGAATAGAAAAGTGATAATGGAAACGAAGCCTCTGGACGGATGGACTGATGCTGAAAAATTCAGAGAGCGTTTCTTGAGTGTAATTGAGCAAGACATTCATGTAACCGATTCCCTTTCAAAATTGGATTCTGCCGCAATGTTCGATTCAAATATTGCCATACTCTCCATCCAGGACAGGCAGTTTATGCTAATGGAAGGACTAGATTCATTAATATCAAAGGTAGATAGAGAATAAATGAAATTTGGGCAGGCTGAGAATATTGATAAAATTGATTTCACTATCCCAGATGATCCGCCTATTACCGAGAAAGTCCTCGGAAGCCTGAAGAAAACAAAAAAAGGCAGTGAGATAATCACGGGATGCGCCAAGTGGGGACGTAAGGATTGGATCGGGAAGATATATCCGAAAGGTACTAAGGAAAAAGATTTCCTCGCCGAGTATGTAAAACATTTCCAGTCTATCGAAATGAACGCTACTCATTACAGGATATTTCCAAAGGAAACCGTAGCGAAGTGGCGAGATACAGCACCAAAAGGATTCAAATACTGTCCTAAGTTTCCGCAGTTCATAAGTCACATAAAAAGATTAAAGGATGCGGACTCCATGACTGAAGCTTACATTGATATGATCTCCGAATTTAAAAACACTCTCGGACCGTCATTTCTTCAATTACCTCCAAATTTCGCCCCTAAAAGCTTTCCTCAGCTTAGAGATTACCTGGAAAAATATCACAAAGATGTTGATATCCATCTTGAACTTAGGCACCCCGACTGGTTCAAAAATAGCGATGTATCTGAGGAAACCTTTGCCATGTTAAAACAGCTAAAGGTTGGCACCGTGATAACTGATACTTCCGACAGACGTGATGTACTTCATATGAAGCTTACCACACCGGTTGCATTTATTCGCTTTGTGGGAAATAGTCTTCACCCTACGGATTACAAGAGGGTTGATGACTGGGTGGAAATAATAAACCGGTGGATGAAAAAGAATATAAAGCAGGTATATTTTTTCATGCACCAGCACGAGGAGAGAGATTCGCCTGAACTCCTGGCTTACACAATAAAAGAATTAAATAAAAAATGCAGGCTTAGTATTCCCGAGCCTGGGTTAATAACAAAAGAAGAACAGGGCGCAATTTTTTGACCTACTTCAGCAAAACCATCTTCTTTGTTTCCTTCACACCATCCACATCGATAGTATAAAAGTAAGTTCCGCTTGGGAGGCTCACCGCGTTAAAAGTGTACTGATACGACCCCGCTTCAAGTCTTTCGTCCACCAGCGATGCTACCTCCCTCCCGGTAATGTCATATACTATTAGCTTTACCCCTGCCGATTTCGGTATATCAAATTTTATCTTGGTAGATGGGTTAAATGGATTCGGGAAATTCTGCGCAAGATAAAATTTCTCCGGAATACTCTGTGAAATATTCTGTATTGAAACCGTGCTTACACCAAGTATTGTGGCTCCGCTTCCGCCATAAGCACCCATATCATTCCTCAAAGTTCCTCTTGATGGGAAAAGCGCGTTGCCCGGGTTTAATGAATCTTCCAGATCATTATATATAATACTCGTATCTCCCTCATCTATTCCCGCTGAACCTGTTGCAAGATAGTAATTAGTACTATCGAATGTCGGCGCAACGTTAATGTTTCCTTCACCCGTGAAACCACCCTGTACATCACAGTATCTTACACTTACTGATCCGCTTATTTGGTTCGGTCCGGGAGCTGTATTCCCCCAGATAATATTATTCCTCATTATTAGTATTGAGGTATATGACTGGATCCCGGCTGTGCCTGCAGTCGCAGAGTTATTAACTATAGTATTATTCTCGATTACCTTTGAGTTAAGAGAACCACCCGTATTCCATATACCCGATCCTGCTCCGTAAGCATTTGAGCCAAAATTATTCGCGATCACGTTATTTTTTATCAATACTCCGGTATAATTTAGCACAACACCGGCACCGTATTTTCCTGTGTTTCCAATTATAATGTTATTTAATATTTTCGGGTTACCGTCGCCGATCCTGATTCCCCCCCCGCCCGTGCTCACTACACCAACCGTATTTGTAACAAGGTTATCTCTTATGATATTATGCTGAATAGTCGGAGAGGAAAGCTCTATTAAGATGCCGCCCCCTTCTCTATATGTACCTGCACCATGTATGTCTAACCATTTTGTACCGCCCCCGCCGGTCAGTGTAAAGCCCTGCAATATTGCCGAGCTGTCCTGTCCGCCACTTATTATTACACAGCTCGCTGTATCGGCACTTACCGGACTGCTCCCGTTTATGATTGTGCTGGAGATATAGCTCGGATCACGACTTATATAATACCGGCTGGTAATGACAATGTTCTTGTCACGGTAGTTAATGTTTTCCATGTATGTACCGGGTTCAACTAGGATAGTATCACCGTCCACGGAAGCGTTGATTGCCGCTTGTATCGTCGAGTAGTCGTTCGGTACATTGATTATGTTCCCGAACGATACCGACGTAAGCATCAAAAACAAAGGAAAAATGAGAGTAAACTTTTTCATATTAGTTGAAATTAAATATTTTTTTGAATTCATCTCTGTCGAATAAGTCCTTTATCACTATGGCAGCTTCCGTGGAATGATAAAACGGATGATCCCTAAAAAGCTTTTCACACTTATCATCCATAAATTCCTGTAGCTCGGTCCTTTTCTCTTCTGCCATTAAACTTATTGAATAATACTTCTCTTTAAAGAATTTTGTGTTTTTCGGATCTACGTACCCGGAATCGATTAACACTTTCGTTTTCTTCGAACACCGGCAGGGATTTTTCTTATCTACAAGCCCGCACTGATTGGTCATAAAATTATAAAGATCTTTTCTTGCTCTGGAAAGCCGCTGGCGGAAATTATCTTTACTTATCTCCATTATCTCAGCGCCTATAGTGTCCGAAGCACTCAGCACGGAACCTAAAACGAAAATCATCCTCTGCTCCCGGTCTAAACACAATAACATACCAAACATACAACTGATCATTACTTCCTCTACCGTAGCGCGCCTTTCATAAGGAGTAAGATATTCCGGCATATTAGCATCCGGAGCTGTATTAATTAAATATGAGTATTGATCAAAATTGTCAGTGTGGGTTGTCTCACCATAGCTTCTCTTGGTATTAAGTATATGATTTACCACAATCCTGTACGCCCAGGTTCGGAAGCTACTCTCGTACCTGAATTGTGACAATTTTGTCACTATTTTGATAAGGGTCTCCTGTAATACATCTTTTGCGTCCTCTGGGCTATGCAGCATCCTGAGCGCAATATTGTAGATCCAGTCCTGGTGACGTATAATCAGCTGTTCGAGAGATTTTTTATCGCCTTCGATCGCCTGTTTGATAAGATCCTCGTCCGGCGTTTCCGGGAAGTAGCTGTCTGATAGAGGGTTTTGCATAATGATTCTTTTCTTTTATTAGACACAAAAAATCATTGACTGTGACAGAAATTCGGAGGAAAAGTAGTATAAATATATTACGGAAATACTTCAGGTTAAGTTATGGGGTGATAAATCCAGTATTATCAATACTAAATTAACCTTGATATATGAGGAATACTATATACGCGGCATAAAGAATAAGGAAAATTATACCCTCTCCCCTTCGGATAGAATACCTCTTTCCCACAAATATTGATAGTATTAAAATAGCGGTAACGATCACCACAATGCCCAGATCGACAATATTGTGCGCGCTGAAAACAAGAGGATTGATGATCGAGCTTACACCCAGTATCCAAGTTATGTTAAAAATATTCGATCCAACAACATTACCGATCGCGATGTCTGTATTTCGTTTATATGCCGCGACCGCCGATGTTGCGAGCTCAGGGAGCGATGTCCCAATCGCAACAATTGTTAATCCGATAAAAGATTGGCTCATACCCAGACTAGTCGCAATTACTACTGCTCCTTCTACGATCCAATTACCTCCCAATACCAAACCCACCAAACCCAGAAGGACAAAAATAATACTCTTTCCAATCCCCATTTCTTTTATCTCTGTATCGATAGGACTCTCGTTTTCCTCTTTGGAGAGCCTATACGTATAGTAGAGGAATCCCCCAAAGAACAAGATTAGTATTATCCCATCGACCCTGGTTAGCATCGCATGAGGCGCATTATCGATAAAAATATCACCTACCAGAAAGCCTAATACAACTGCTACCACCAGGCTGTACGGGATTTCTTTCCTAACGGTGTTTTTATGAACGGTGAGAGGATAAATAATAGATGAGACGCCAAGTATGAGAAGAATGTTTGCAATGTTACTGCCGAGTATATTTCCTATTGCAATATCCGTATTTCCGCTAAAGCTCGCGATAACGTTCACAACCAGTTCAGGCGCGGATGTGCCAAATGCTACAACCGTCAATCCGATAACAAGATTCGAAATATTAAATTTCTTTGCTAGTGAAGCTGAACCATCCACTAAAACGTCAGCTCCCTTGATCATTATTACAAAACCAATTACAAATAGAAAGTATACCAGCATTCTACTATTTTGCGTAAAATAGTTAATTCTTTAAAGAAATAATATATTAATAGAATTTTAGAATCCAGCTTTTACAAAGGAATAATTTTTATGCTGTTTTAAATTAAGTATATTGTATTTTTGTATAATTAGCAGACGGTGTGTTTTCCGGTAAGCTTATTTAAAATGGCTGAACACTCAGACAGTTCAAAAATAGATCATCATTCTCCTCATAAGAAGAAAACAACATCTTATCTTCTTCTTCTAACACTATCTGCTATTGGAGTTGTATACGGCGACATTGGAACCAGTCCTCTCTATGCATTCAGAGAATGTTTTAATGGCGACCTTTCTATAGAGCTCTCAGTCCCGAATGTTTACGGCATATTGTCGTTAATATTCTGGGCGCTGATAATTATAATCTCATTTAAATACCTTATCATAATCCTCCGTGCAGATAATGACGGCGAGGGAGGCATACTTGCTCTTATGGAGCTGGTTAGGTCAAAATCAAAAGCTGCCGGTCTTATTATGGCGCTCGGGTTATTCGGAGCAGCATTGCTTTATGGTGACGGTGTGATCACTCCGGCTATTTCCGTGCTTAGTGCCGTGGAGGGACTTGGAATTGTTACACATCAGTTTGACCCTTACATAATACCACTAACACTGCTTATACTTTTTGCCTTATTTTCACTTCAAAAAAGAGGAACAGGGGGTGTAGGAAGAATATTCGGACCGGTTACCTTAGTTTGGTTCATTGTTTTGGCTATACTCGGATCTGTCGAAATAGCTCAGGTACCGGAAATTCTGCAAGCAGTTAACCCGGTTTACGCTGTTCAGTTTTTTGCTGAAAACGGCTTTGAAGGATTTGTGATTTTGGGCGTAATATTCCTGGTAGTAACCGGTGGTGAAGCTCTCTATGCAGACATGGGACATTTCGGAAGGTTTCCTATAAGACTGGCATGGTTTACTGTAGCTCTGCCCAGTCTCCTGCTCAATTACTTCGGACAAGGCGCGCTTTTGATCAGCCACCCTGAATTCATAGAGAATCCGTTCTACTATCTTGCCCCTGAATGGGCTTTAATACCAATGGTTATACTGGCTACATGCGCAACTGTTATCGCATCTCAGGCGGTTATATCGGGAGCATTTTCGCTTACATTCCAGGCTTTACAGCTCGGCTACCTTCCCAGAATGAGAGTTTTACATACATCTGAGGAAGAGCGCGGGCAGATATACATTCCAAAGATCAATTGGATGCTGTTTGTCTGTACGGCTTTATTAATTCTGGCATTTAAAACATCCGGTAACCTCGCTGCCGCATATGGTATTGCCGTCACTTCTACAATGGCTATCACCACATTACTTGCGTTCTCAGCTATGCGGAACATTTGGAAATGGAGCTTGTTCATTGCTATACCATTGACAATATTCTTCTTTGTAATAGACATTTCATTCTTTGGCGCAAATATCCTAAAATTCTTCGACGGTGGATGGGTGCCATTGCTGATAGGATTTGTAATTTTCATTATTATGGAAACATGGTTCCATATGCGGAAATATGTCGGTGAAAAGATCAAAGGTGACACTCTTCCTATACAGGAGATTATCCCAGACGTGCTCAGCATTAGGCAGGTTGCGATTCCCGGCACAGGTATATATATGTGGAGCAACCCCCGTGGTATTCCTCCTGCGCTTTTAATCAACCTTAAGCACAATAAGATCCTTCATAAGCAGATAGTTATTCTCACACTCAAATCAGACGTAGTACCGCATGTCAAATTTGAAGATTCATTCCAGATAGAGGAACTGGCAGAAGGATTCCACAGAGTAGTCGTTACTCACGGATTTAAGGATTCGGCGGATGTACCGCGCATTGTCGAACATTTAAGATCCCGCGGAATGAATATTGACATTGAAAAGACATCCTTCTTCCTTGGAAGAGAAACTCTTCTCCTTGAAGGTAAATCCACTTATAAGAACTGGAGAAAGAGATTATTCGTTGCCCTATATTCTAATGCGGAATCCGCTACTAAGTACTTTAATATTCCCGCTGACCAGGTAATGGAGGTCGGCGTCCAATTCCGCCTCTAAAACCCCTCAAAAAGTTTTCCTTATACATTTCTATTTTAATGTAATCGGAGTAATTTCCCTCACATGAAAAATGTAATAGCAATTGTAGGGCGCCCTAATGTCGGCAAATCAACTCTTTTCAATAAAATAATCGGGAAAAGAATTGCAATTGTACACCCGACCAGCGGAGTCACGCGAGATAGGAATTCCGGCGAAGCTGAATGGCTGGGAAAAAAATTCTTCCTGATTGACACCGGAGGGTTTGTACCCGACACGGACGAGAAATTCGAGAAAGCCATCCGTGAACAGATAGGTATTGCGCTCGATGAAGCCGATAAAATATTGTTCGTTGTGGATGCAGCGAACGGGCTCCATCCCATAGACAGAGAAATTGCCAATATGCTCAGAAAATATGACGGGGATAAACCGATCATACTCGCCGCTAATAAAGCCGATAACGATAAACGCGATCTTAACGCTCCCGAATTCTTTTCTCTTGGATTGGGAGAACCAATACCTATTGCTGCAAATACCGGCAGAAATGTCGCCGAACTTCTCGACATACTTACAGAAGACATTCCCTCGACCGAGCCGGAGGAGGAGGACGACCGGATGAAGTTCGCTGTGGTCGGGAAACCCAACGCCGGCAAATCTTCACTGGTAAATGCCCTCCTGAAAGAAGATCGGAACATTGTCACAGATATTCCCGGCACAACGAGAGACTCGATCGATTCAATTTTAAAATACCACGGGGAAGATGTAGTTCTCATCGATACTGCAGGACTCAGAAAAAAGAGTAAAATAAAAAGGAACGAATCTCTTGAGTTTTACTCCACCATGCGCACGTTTAAATCTATTCAGAGGTGTGACGTAGCGATACTCGTTATTGATGCAACAGAAATAATGGAAGCTCTTTCCGATGCCTCCGATATTAAACTCGCGGTTTTCAAACTGGATAAACAGGATGTAAATATCATTGAGGAAGTTCTTTACTATAAAAAAGGCCTTCTCCTTGTAATCAATAAATGGGACCTTGTGGAGAAAGATGAAAAGACTGCCGAGATTATTAGAGATAAAATCAATGATCACCTTAAAACGTATAACTTCCTTAAAATAATTTTCATCTCTGCGCTCACAAAACAACGCATACATAAAGTACTCGAAGAAGCTGTAATCATTTACAACGAACGGAAACGTGAAATTAAGACCAGCGAGCTGAATGAAGAACTGCAAAAAGAGATTAAGAATACACCGCATCCGTCTGCGCGGGGCAAAGAGCTCAAAATAAATTATATCACACAGGTCAAATCCGCTCCTCCGGTATTCGCTTTCTTTTGTAACGAACCTAAAATGGTCAAGGAAAGCTATAAACGATTTCTTGAAAAAAAGCTCAGAAGTAAGTTCGGATTTGAAGGCGTCCCTATAGGAATGATATTTAAAAAGAAAAACTAACATGATCTCCGAAGTCCTTACTGCCACCACATATGGAGTTGATGCCTTTGTTGTAAGAGTTGAAACTCACATCGACAGAGGATTATTTAGCTTTGCTATAGTTGGACTGCCGGACAGCGCCGTAAAAGAATCACGTGAGCGTGTTGCCGCCGCAATCAAAAATTCCGGGTTTCATTTCCCCGTTAAAAAATACACCGTAAATCTATCTCCCGCTGACATAAGAAAAGAAGGTTCGGGGTTCGATCTGCCTATAGCCGTAGGCATACTAAGCGAAACCGGTCAGGTGGATCCGGGAAGCATTGCTGATTACCTATTTATCGGCGAACTCTCTCTCGACGGAAAACTTCGTAAGATACCCGGTGTATTACCCATTACCATCGAAGCTAAAAAGAACGGATTTAAAGGTATTATTCTTCCTGTTGAAAATGCGCAGGAAGCCGGCATTGTCGAGGGCATAGAAGTTTACCCGTTCGAAACACTGAACGAGGTTATACAGTTCATTAACGGTGACATTTCTGTATCGCCTATTAATATAGACGCCAAAAAGCTTTTCGATGATCATCATAAATATCTTGTGGATTTTTCCGATGTAAAAGGACAGGCTGAAGTAAAGCGCGCTATGGAGGTCGCCGCCGCCGGAGCACACAATATAATCATGATCGGTCTCCCCGGCTCAGGAAAATCCATGATAGCGAAACGTCTCCCGACTATACTCCCACCGCTCACGCTTGAGGAAGCGCTCGAAACAACGAAGATTCACTCTATAGCCGGAATGATACCGTCCGATGCATCGATTATTTCGACTAGACCGTTTCGTTCTCCGCACCATACTGCGAGCGACGTCTCACTTGTCGGTGGCGGTCCTAACGCAAAGCCCGGTGAGATATCATTCGCGCATAATGGTGTACTTTTCCTTGACGAGCTCACGGAGTTTAAAAAGAACGTACTCGAAGTCATGCGGCAGCCCCTGGAAGATAGGAACGTTACCATTTCCCGCTCAAAGATCACCGTGCAGTATCCGTGCAATTTTATGTTCGTAGCCGCGATGAATCCCACTCCCGCGGGCACCGCGAAAGAAATGGAGATGTATTCCGAATACGAGATCCAAAAACACCTCGCAAAGATCTCCGGACCTATACTGGATAGAATAGACATCCATGTTCACGTCAATCCCGTGAAATATGAAGAGCTGTCGAGCAAAGCCGAAGGAGAGCCTTCCTCCGTTGTCCGGGAGAGAGTCACTCAGGCAAGAGAGATCCAGAATGCCCGGTACCGCGATCTCAAAGGAATTTATGCGAATGCACATATGAGCTCAAAGGAGATCAAAAATTTCTGCCGTGTCGATGCCGACTGTGAGAATCTTATGAAAATGGCAATAAATAAACTCGGGCTGTCTGCACGTGCCTATGACCGCATCTTAAAAGTAAGCCGTACTATCGCTGACCTCGCCGGTGAAGAGAACATACTTCCGGCTCACATCAGCGAAGCTATTCAATACAGGAGCCTGGACAGAACCAACTGGCTTTCCTAACCTATTAACTAATCAAATCTATTCATTATGGCATGGATATATATACTTATTGCGAGTGTCTTTGAGATATCCTGGGCGATCGGACTCAAATACTCCGACGGTCTTTCAAAGGTTGGTCCCACTATCTTCACCGTGATCACGATGATACTGAGCTTCTACTTCCTCGCTCTCGGTGTGAAAGACATTCCTATCGGCACCGGTTACGCTGTGTGGACGGGCATAGGGGTTGTTGGGACAGTGATCCTGGGAATGATACTATTCGGGGAATCTAAAGAATTGGTGCGGATCTTTTTTATAATGCTTATTATCGGTGGGATAGTTGGACTGAGGCTTACCACTAAGTAAGCCCCAGCCCAATAAACTTATCTTATTTTTTCGATCTCTACTGCATATACCTGCTTCGTACCTGAGCTTTGCAGGAACATTATTATATGCGCGTTGTTATCGTTTATCTGTGAATTCAATGTATAGTTATATGTAAACGATGCCGAACCGCCTGCCGACACATTGACCATTTCACCTGTACCCGGTGTCAGAAGATCCCTCAATACATTATTAAATTCCGTCTCACCGTTTGGAGCGTTATACATTAGCTCGTCTTCCGTTACAGCCACATGCATCACTAGGTCACCCACCTGCGTACCCGTTATCTGGTTCACAGTCACGTTAAATGTTCCCTGCCTGTTGCTGGTGTTATAACTGTTATTGTAGGTAAAAGCATATGATGTCAGAGTTCCAAAGTTGTTATTGATCAAAGATGTCCATGCACTCGAGCTGTAATTACCCATAAATGTTCCATCCAGGAACGCATACGGATTAAAAATTCCACCGTTGTAATAGCTTTGTCTCGCATCATTAGCCGATGTATTGAACAAATAGAATGGGTCGTTCGGGTAAAGCGTTGAGTGATACCTTATCATTACTACGTCCGCATCATTATTTGTAATTCCTTCGAGGTTCTGTATCTTGTCCAGGTATGTGTTAGCCTGTACGCATGGAATACAGCTTGTATTGGTGAACATCTCCACCAGCACTTTATTATTAGCCGATACCGATGCTACCTGCACGGAGAAGTTGTTCGAGCTTGTCCATGAGGTCGTATCTGCAGTCCTGATACCTCTCACTCTCCAGTAATATGTCGTATTATCAGCAAGCCTTCCGCTGTCGAGGTCTACCCGTGAAGCTGTGAATCCCGTACTGTCTATCGCGAGGTTTGTAAAATTCACGTCCGTCGCTACCTGGAGTCCGTATGCAATTGCATTAGGCAGGTCTGTCCAGTCGAATGTCGCGCCCGTAGTATTAATGGTCGAATTATTCGATGGCAGTAAAAGCGTCAGCGGTGGAGTAGTATTAGCCGTTGGATATACAGTGCTGTCGTTACTCTCGCAGGAATAGAAGACCGTGCTTCCTGCCATTAGTATCAGAATAATTATTAATGATCTTAGCTTTTTCATAATAATGATCCTATAAAATTTTAAAACTGTGATTGAATTGCGAGCCTGAATCCTTCAAACGGATTTACGAATCGGCAGATCCCGTTGGTACATCTGAGTCCGCCTCTTTCCTTTCCATAAGAAACAGTAATTATGTTTGATTGGTTCAGCTTATATAATGCCTCTGCAAGAAGCCATGACTGTGTATCTGTCGGCTCCTCTTCATCATTTGTAAATTCAGCATTTAAGGCGATACTAAATTCCGGCGACCTCGTTAGGTTCAATGATACAAATTGATTCATATACCCTTTTTGATCGATCCTTATCGAATTATTTACCCATTGCTGTTCTACAATTAATTTAAGCGTGTACTTATTATTAAAAGAATATCTTATCTCACTCGGAATCGTCGTAGCCTGGATCGTTTCACTGCTTAAAGGATTCTGCTGATTATATGTCGTCTCGCTCTGCCTTGCGTATGCCAGCTTCAGGTAAAGCTTATCTGATGCGTAATACTCACCCTCTGCATATACTTCCCAGAATGGTGAAAACGATGCATCGAGATCGGGAATATAATCGAAGTCTCTGTCCACTCTCACGTAAACTGTCGTTCCGGAAGTATCGACATTGTTATACATATAGTGACGTGATGCAATGCTTCCGTTGAAAATAAATGTAAGCTTATCATTTGCTGCGTAAAGTATATCTAGTTGTCCGCCGACCTCATCATTAAAGTTCGTTACGTGAGGATTTCTTGAAACCAGCGTGGAGGTATGCTCCCTCTGAGCGGTTGGAGGATTCTGGAACGGCAGCATCTTAGTCGGTCTGTCCGGGCTTTGGTTGTCCGGGTTGGTCACGTCGAACCTGTAATTCTTATATTCTGCTGTTATGCCGACGTTGCCTCTTGTGTATGAAATAGATGAATAAAGCCCGTCACCTTCTGCAGATATTTCCTGAGGGTAAATTGCATTTGGGGTTGTGTTAACGTGCTTCCTTGCGTACGATGTATAAAATTGAAAATCCGGAATGTTGAAATCGAAATTCAGTTCCGGCAGGTATGCCTGTATGTCGGTTGTATCTGTTCCCGTCGGCAGTCTTCCCTCTGAATATATATAGCTTCCGCCAATTGTAATCATTTTTAGAGGCGAAATGTCGAAGTTCACATTCCTTATCTTATAATCCTCTATCCTGTCCGGATTAAGATAATCGCTGTATGTGAGGTCTCCGCCGATGATCTGCCCGCGGAATCTCACAGGGTTCTTCTTTTCCCCAAACTTGTTCTCATAGGTCACCCTTACACCGTCTATTCCCGTATCATAACCTAGAGCTCTGTCCTCGAATACATTCAGCGTCATACCTCTAGAAAATATATCCCAGAAGTCTCCCGCTCTCAGCGAAACACCGAAATCCCTGTTATTGTATTCAACGAATCTCTTACGGATGCCTTTAAAGTCGAGACCGTATTCGATCGGGTCGCTTACTTCCAGCCTCGCACCGAAAACAAAATCGTTTATATTGATCCTCGCGTCTGCCAGATTTTCGAAGTATTCCTTTCTTACTTTCTGAGAACCCTGGTATTCTGACCCGCTACCATATCTCAAAAGATTTTTAAGAGAAGCGTCGACGTTCAGATTTATCTGGGAATATGAGGAGTTGCACAGTGAAAAGAAAATAATAACGAGTGAAGTTAGTAATGTTTTTTTCATTTACCCTCTTTAAAATATAAAAGGTTCGCCCTCCTTAAAAGAGCGAACCCTAAAAGGTTTATTTATCCATTGATTCTGAATTACCGGATGGCAGGAGCTCTACGACCTCTTTCTCTATCTTTTCCTCGTCGCCGGGCAAAAATCCGACGTGCTTTGAAGAGATCTTTTTATCCGTTCCTATAAGGAGTGAATACGGTAAGCCTTCGCCCAGGTATGCCTCAAAGATCTTTTCATCCGTATCGAGCACTACAGGGAATGTGTATCCCTTTGATGAAATATATGTCTTGACCTTCGATAGCGATTTTTGTGAATCTGTATTTACTGCAAGGTAAGTAAATCCTTTGTCTTTATACTTATTGTATATGTCCTGTAGATATTTCATTTCCTCTTTACACGGACTGCACCATGTTGCCCAGAAACTCAAAAATACCGGTCCTTTTGCAACAAGTTCATCCAGCGATACATCATTTCCGTCAAGATCCTGAAGTGTAAAATTATAATATGACTGAGATTTTGCGCTGTTTACGAAGAAGAAACTGAGGATAATTGCTAAAAAAGCTAACTTTTTCATCTTATATCGGGTTTAGTTAATGTTCTTTACTGCTTATTTTAATAATAGTATAACTACCGAAGTTACAAGTAAGTTCAATAATGCTAGTGGAAGCATTACCTTCCAACCCAGGTCCATAAGCTGGTCATATCTGAATCGCGGTATTGACCACCTTACCCATACAAAGAAAAATACCAGTGCGACAACTTTCACGCAGAATGTCAGCACCTGTAAAAGGCTGACAACCAGCGCCGGCAATCCGAAATCCTGCAGATATGGAAATTGCCATCCGCCGAGATATAGTGTTGATATCAATGCGGATGAAACTATAACTGCCGCGTACTCCGCGAGAAAGAACATTGCGAACTTCATGCTGGAATATTCCGTGTGGTAACCGCCGACAAGCTCCTGCTCCGCTTCAGGCAGATCGAATGGAGCTCTGTTAGTCTCGGCAAAAGCCGCAACAAGGAATATTATAAATCCAACCGGCTGTAATATTATGTTCCATTTCCAGCCGTACTGGTTTTGTACTATTGTATCGAGTTCGAGTGTTCCATTGATAATTATTATACCAAGCACTGCAAGACCCATCGACAGCTCGTAACTGATCATCTGTGCTGATGACCTTAGTCCCCCGAGAAGTGAGTACTTACTGTTTGAGGACCATCCGCTGAGTGTAATACCATAAACTCCTAACGAAAGCATTGCGAGTATGTATAATATCCCGATGTTTACATCTGCTATCTGGAGTTTGATCGTCTTTCCGAAAAGATCTATCGTGTCTCCGAACGGGATAACCGCAATGGTCGACAATGAAACAACAATTGAAATTCCCGGCGCGAGCGCGTGGATGAATCTGTTAGCGTTCGTCGGTACTATATCTTCTTTTAATAAAAGCTTTATCACGTCAACAAGAGGTTGGAGAAGTCCTTCCGGTCCTACCCTGTTCGGACCGTATCTGTTTTGAATGAATCCGGATACGCGCCTTTCCATGTAAACTGTGTAGGCGACACCTCCTAAAAGGACACCATGAACTACGGCTATTTTCGCGAGAAGTATTAGAAAGTTGACGAGATTTTCGGGCATTAAGATATTATTTTATGAAGCCTTAATTTTCAAAAAATTTTTAAAAAATGAAATACAAACAATAATGCAAATATACCTTATTTTGCCTCGGAAAGCTTGTTTTTGAGGTAATTTATTGCTTCCACGGGCGTTGGATCTACTCCGTTCAGTATAGCCAGGTAAAAGCTCATCCAGTCTCCCAGGTATGTCAGCTCGAATATTCTCTCCAGTTTCGTTTCCGCATCGGACTCTACGGCGATTATCGAGCTGCATTTCTCTTTATATATGTCGGTTGTGATCTTCATTCTCAGCTTTACCCTATCATTGTCATCCCTGTCGCAGAGCAATATAACAACGATACGGCTTAGAATCTCTTCATTCAGATTCCATCCCACCAGCTCATTGTGGTTCATCTCAGGAACGAAATTTCCGTACGCAAGCACCTCTGCGTTCTCCGATATCTGTCCCTGCCATCTCAGGTTTACGGCATCCAGCACGTCCGATGATGAATAAATAACGGGAAGGTGACTCTTTACTTCCTCCGCTATCATTATCGGGTGATTATGTTCCGATGAAAAATACGAATAGCTGTGTGAAAGATTCTGTAAATGCTTTATCGTTGCTGTTATCTCTGAAGATTTATCCGGTATTAGTCCTAATTTCATTAGTGCGATCAAAAGCGAAAAGAATGAATATCCCAGCGCGCACCTCGGTTGAAGTCCGCCTGGTATCTTTAGCACGTCGATGTTGTTGTCGTTTGCAATCCTTTCTACTTCACCTCCCGATGTTATGCATAATATCCTGCAATTCCTCTCACGCGCTTCTTTGAAAGCGCTCAATGTCTCTTCCGTGTTTCCGGAGTAACTTGATATGACCGCTAGCGTATTCTCATCGGCGAATCCCGGTAGATTATAATTCCTGTTCACAACCATCGGGACTTTCATATCGTATGCCGCATAGCTTCTCACAAAATCACCGCCAATAGCCGAACCGCCCAGCCCGTTCACTACTACGTTCTGTATTCCTTCCGTATTCAGATGCTTAAACTCGAATGCGGTTGCTATGCTGACTGCTTCCTCCACCTGTTGAGGGAAGTCCTTCAGCACATCGAACATGTTCGATTTATCGTACGCGCGTATTTTATCTATGTCCATTCCGGGTGCAGTTTTGTAAACTCTAAAATACTCCATAAATAAATGAGATTAAAGGTATTAGGCGGGTTATTCCGATGACGGTCGCGCAAATCTCACTCCCACATTCTCCTCGTAAAACGCTGTTATCTTATCCCTGACTTCCTTTTCTGTATTGTATTTCAGTATTTCACCGGCGAGATCTTTTACGTCATCGTATGTTAGACAGCGGATTATACTCTTAATTTCCGGGAATACCGACGGCACCACGCTCAGCTCATCCGCGCCAAGACCTATCAGCAGTACAGCTGCTATTGGATTCGATGCCATTTCCCCGCATATGCTCACAGGTATCTCGTTCCTGTGTCCCGTGTCTATTATCTTCTTTATCGTCCTTACCACTGCCGGATGGAACTGCTGGAACATGTCCGCTATAAGCTCATTTCCCCTGTCCACTGCGAGTAGATACTGTATGAGATCGTTCGTCCCTATACTGAAAAAATCCACTTCCTTTGCCAGCTCCTCCGCAATAAAATACGTCGACGGCACCTCTACCATTATCCCGACCGGGATGTTCTTATCATATGCCACTCCCTGCCCATCGAGCTCCGCTTTAACTTCCTCTAATATCTCCTTCGCGCGCCTCACCTCGTCCAGCGACGATATCATCGGAAACATTATCTTGAGATTCCTCTGCCGTGACGCGATCAGCATCGCCCGCAGCTGCTCCTTAAACACCACCACCCGGTCTAAACATATGCGTATACCCCGCCACCCTAGGAATGGATTCGCTTCCTTTTGCGAGCTGGGGAGAAGTTTATCTCCGCCGATGTCATACGTTCTGATTGTTACCGTGTTTGGATACGTTACGTTAGCTATATGAGAGTATTCTTCTATCTGGTATTTCTCCGAAGGAAAATCTCCCGCCTCCAAAAATAAATGCTCCGTCCTGTACAGCCCGATACTGCAATGCCCGAACTTCGTAACGAAATCTATTTCTTCATCGAATTCTATATTCGCGGAAAGCTCTATGTGTTTCTTATCCTTCGTCTCACACGGAAAATCAAACACCTCATACAGCTTCTTCTCGTACTCCTTTATCTCCTCAAGCTTGGCTTTATACTTCTCTATTGTCTCATCAGTCGGTCCGGTAATGAACAAACCGCTGAACCCGTCGACGATGACCAGCTCACCCGTCAGCACTCTATACGAAGCCACCTTCGTTCCAACAACCGCCGGCACCCTTAGCGCCCTCGCAATAAGAGCCGCGTGTCCTGTCACCCCGCCAATGTCCGTCACATACCCCTGCACCTTTCTTCTGCTGAAAAGTATCGTATCTGCCGGTGTAAGCTCATGCGCCACTATTATAGAGTTCTCTTCAACCTTCGAAACGAGCTTACCGCGCTTCATGTTGCGAATAACTCGGTTGCGTACGTCATTTATATCTGTGACACGGTCGCGCATATAGTCATCATCCGAATTCGACAGTGCATTCGTTAACTTCCCTATCTCCTTGCTGAATATATATCCCGCCGTCCGTCTTCCTTCCTTTATCTTTTCCTTCACCATGTTGATAAAGAAGTCATCATTGAGTATCTCCATCTGTGCATCGAATATCCGGCTGGTCTCATCCCCGATCCTCTCCCTCGATAATTCATATATCTTGTTCAGTTCCTTAAGCGATATGCGTATGGATTCGTCGAAATCTTCTAGCTCTTGAGCAATTTCTTCTTCGTCCAGCTGAGCATCATCTATCACGATCTGGTTTTTTGCATAGTGGTACGCCTTGCTTATCGAAATACCGGGAGATGCGGCAATGCCCTTATATATTACTTCTTCTGCCAAATTTATTGATTTTAATGGAAAATAAGGTTTTGCGTAGAGAAATGTAAGGAGATTAGAAATGTCCAAACCGTGATTAATTGATTAGTAGATTACCTCGATTTGGACAGTAATTTGTTATTGTGCACTCTTTTAAATTCGAGACTTCTTGCACCAAAATTAATAAGAAGTCCGATTTCCATTTTATAAGCTTCAAGATAATTCATTGCCTGAGCAAGATGAACATCTTGAAGCTCAATAACTGCTTTTAATTCAACCATAATTTTGTCTTCCACAAAAAAATCCACTCGGCGAGTACCAATCTGCATCTCTCTGTAGAATACCGGCATTTCCAATTCTCTCACAAAATTAAGGCCTTCATAACCCATTTCGATTTCTAATGCCCGCTGGTATATAACTTCCTGAAACCCATTTCCCAGATCCGAATGAACGGTCATCGCGGATTTGATGATTTTACTTGTGATATCCTCGTATAGCATAACTCAAAAGATTAAATGATTGAGTACACCTTAATCCTTTCATCATGGTTTATTTTTTAATCATGGCCATCTTTAAATCCTATAAATCAAGGTTAAGACATTTACCTTACTAAAGTCATCTTCCTGACCTTGTAAAAATCACCTGACCTGATCGTGTAAAAATATACACCTGAGGCGACAGGCACGCCTGAATTTGTAACACCTCTCCATGTCACTTCATAGTTACCCGGCGAACGGAAATCATTCACAAGTGTTGCAACCTCCTTGCCGAGTATATCATATATTACTATCTGTACATTACCTGCTTTCTTAATGCTGTAGTTTATCTTTGTCTCCGGGTTAAACGGATTCGGATAGTTCTGACCGAGATTATAATCCAGTTCCGAACTTATCGGCGTAATGCCCACCATCGGAGAGAGCAGGTCTCTTTCCCAGACACCGCTTCCGTGTGTAGCCGCGCGCAGTTTCCTGTTCAGCTTTGAAATGCTCAGGTCCATAACTATCGAAGCGTCCGGCATTCCCACTTTAAACTCCTGCCAGTTAGTACCGCCGTTTGTAGTTACATAAACACCGATGTCATTACCGAGATATATATGCTGGTTGTTTAACGGATCGACCACGACCGACGAAGTCGGCACGTCGGGGAGATTATTGTCCACGCTCGCCCATGTGTCACCGTAATTCGTCGACTTATATAGATGGTCTGTACCAAATCCCGATGCCGTTACATATACAACGGATTCCTCTACCGGGTCTGCCGCAATATCGATCATGTACCTGTTCGGCAATGTACCGGTTACGTTCTGCCAGGTCGTTCCTCCGTTTGTAGTTCTAAATATCTTCCCGTTCGATACTACAGGCGATGATGAAACATAAACAAGATTATCATTCAAAGGTGACACAGACATTCCCAGTGATGGATTGTTGCCGTCCAGCTGAACGCCTGCGTTCGGTGATGACCAGCTATTTCCTCCATTGGTCGACTTATATATCCGTACATTAGCTGTATATATCAATTGCGGGTTGCCGTGAGCAAGCATGAACGGAGAAACAAATCCGCCTGTTCCGCCTGTAGGTGGTGCTATGTTATCATAATTCGCTCCGCCGTCCACCGACCTGAATAGATTAAGATATTGTGCTGTGCCATATAGAGTGTCTGCGTTCCTGTAATTTATCGCCGCCCAGTTTCCGTCTCCGCCAAGAACCCTTATCCAGGCAAGTTGTCCGTCCCATATTGCGCTCGCGTTATCCTGTAAGCCTCCGTTCGAGAGCATAGAATCGGTTTCTGAGGAATTAAATCCGTTGTAAAACTGCTGTGTCTGGTAACCTCCGTTTAAACCCGAAAAGGTCTCTCCAAAATCCGTCGTCCTGAATATTCCACCATCATTTCCCAGGTAAACTATGTTCGGATCACTCGGATGTGTTACAAAACAGTGATGATCTGCATGTGAATAATCCGGCGGTCCCTCAGGTCCTCCGATTGGAGTTCTGCCGAGGTCCCACAGATACCAGAATGACTTTTGTGATAAATTAAATCCGCCGTTCGTTGATTTATAAACGTCTACACCGGCACAAAGTACCTTGCTCGAATCGGACTGGTTCACAACTGCGAAATGCGAGTACCATCCCTGGTATGTTGCGTAATCGTTCGTTGTCCTGGTTGACCATGTTAGACCAAAGTTAGTGCTTTTAACTAACCATGTACCTGCCCCGGTCGCCGCGCCGTTTCCTATGCTTGCAAATACTGTGTTCGGGGAAGAACCGTATATAGAGAATATTGCCTTTCCGCCCCATGATGCAGGGAGTCCTGATGTTATTTTAGTCCAGTTGGCGCCGGAATTAGTCGTTCTGTAAAAACCTGTCCCCGTACTGCCAAGATTACCGCATGCTATCAATACCGTGCCCGTATCATTTGGATTTATTATAAGGTCCGTTACCATTATTGTAGTATCGACCTGCTCCCAGTTATTTCCGGCATCGAAGGTAACGTAAGTACCCTCTGAAGTTCCTGCCCAGACAGTATTGGGATTGAGCGGATTGATTCTCACAACCTCCACCCCTCTCATTGTATTTGGAGACCAGTCGAGCGTTTTCCACCATGTAGCGCCGTTGTCTGTTGTTTTCAAAATACCTATTCCGTAACTGCCTCGTGTCGTTCTTACGCTTATACCGCCAAACGACATTCCGTAGCCATAGACCTCTCCTGTTCCGATATACATTTCATTTGTATCTAGAGGATTGATAGCTATCGAACCCACGCCTAGAACAGAAAATCCTGTTTGAATGTTTTCCCATGCGCTTGTGCCCACACCTCCTGTATAACTTCTCCATAAACCTCCGCTTGCCGAACCGGCGTATATCGTGTTCGGGTTGCCCGGATTGAGTGCTAATGAGATCGTCCTGCCGCCAAAATTATGGGGACCCAGTTGTGTCCATGAGGTGCCGGAGTTGTCGGCTTCCTTCCTCAGGGTATTTTTGGAATACTCGAATGCTTCCTCATATTTACCATCCGGAATATCGCTGTTTGGGTAAGCCCTTTGAATGGTCCAGAATTCGAGCGACTGAAGTGCTCCGGACATTCCCTCATGCTCCTCTTCTTCTTTGATGTCCGGTCCCGGCGTGAATTTATTCGCCAAAAATCCCGAGACAACCAAAGGGGCGATAAGAAGTAAAGCAGTAAGTAATCTTTTAATCATTATGATCTGGATTATGGTTTATAAAGGTCCCCCAACCTTCTGATTATTAAAGTTTAAACAAAAGATTTTCTTAAACAAAGTCAATTAATATATTATTAATATACGCTCGCTTATGGAATTGGTTTATCGTATTATCTAAAGCCTAAAGCGTTTAAATTGCAGAAAATCCGGATTAGAACTTGAACAATTCTCCCGACCGAAAATTCAATATTCATCGTTTCCATGGGTTCTTTTCCCGTAGCGATGACCCTGTTATCCAGCTTATAAAGGTTGCCCTGGGTCCTCTCATTGCGCTGTTAATAAATCTGTTAGTCGAGATAGATCCCGCAAGACCACAGCTTACTTACATGCTTTCGATAGCCGTATGGATGGCTGTCTGGTGGATACTCGAAGCCGTGCCCATCGCGGTTACTGCCATACTGCCTTTTATACTTTTTCCTTTCTTCGGAATAATGAATACTAACGACATCGCTCCCCTCTATATGAACCAGGTGATATTCCTTTTTATCGGCGGGTTTATAATAGCAATTGCGATGGAAAAATGGAATCTACACAGAAGGATCGCTCTGAGAATAATAATGTCCGTCGGAAACCACCCCGGTAAGATACTCGCGAGCTTTATGTTCGCGTCCTATTTCCTTTCCATGTGGATCTCCAATACCGCGACTGTGATGATGATGCTCCCGACCACACTTGCTATAGTTTATGAGATCAATAACCAGTCCGGGCGCACTGCCGGATTCTCGATAGCCTTACTGCTTGGTGTGGCGTATGCTTCATCCATAGGAGGGATTGCAACACTTGTCGGCACACCGCCTAATCTGATATTCCTGAGCAATTACATAAAAGCATTTCCCAATGAGCAGACTGTTAACTTCACCACATGGTTTGTTTTTGCTCTTCCTACATCACTAATACTTTTCGTCGTAGCGTTCTTCCTGTTAAAGAAATTTTTCATACATAGAGACTCATACGCGGGGCTCGACCCGGCTATATTAAAAGAGGAGTACCTCTCACTCGGAAAGATCACTTACGAGGAAAAGATGGTGCTTACCGTCTTTGTCGGAACGGCGGTGTTATGGTTCACACGGGCTGACCTGCAGATAGGAGACCTTTTGCTACCGGGATGGAATAAACTTTTTCCTAATCCGGAATACTATACTGACGCGACCGTAGCGATCTTTATGGCGCTCATTCTCTTTATTATACCCGCGAAAAATCCGAAGGGTAAAATGCTGATGAATACGCGCGCACTTTCTAAAATACCTTTTGGAGTGATACTTTTATTTGGAGGCGGATTTGCGCTAGCCGAGGGCTTTATAAAAACCGGGCTTTCTCAATGGATGGCAGATCAGCTGGCTGTCTTTGCAGTGTTCCCGACATTTGTACTCGTCCTCAGCATAACGACTTTCATGAACTTCTTCACCGAGTTCACATCTAATACTGCTTCATCGCAAATATTTCTGCCCGTTATACTTGTCCTGTCGCAATCTATAGGAGTCGACCCGTTATTGTTGATGATACCCGTTACGATCGCGGCATCCTTCGCGTTCATGCTTCCGATTGCAACACCTGCAAATATGATCGTCTTTGGAAGTGACATGATAAAAGTGAAAGACATGATAAAAGCCGGTATATGGCTAAATCTTGCCGGCTCATTGATTGTGACTATAATGATGTTTCTCTGGGGGAAAGTTGTGTTTGGTCTCGGTTGATCACTCGCTGTCTTCCGGGGACACCTCCTCGTAATCCGTAAGGTCTATATCCGTTATCCCGTTTTCTTCCGCGTACTTTAATACCTCTTCTTTCGTATCGAATGACGTAACTACTTCGAATGCCACGAAAAATTCTTCGCCCTCCCACACTATCGTAGTAAAAGGCATCGCTCTCATCTCACCCGTAGGCAAGCGGTCTGTGGACACCTCCAGCACGAAGTACTTCTTGTCGCCCCATTCGCTTTTATCTCTCGGACGCTTATCCGGCTTATACATATACCGTATGAACTTCTGTCCCATAAACGGAGCGTCCATCGGCACATCCAGCGAGTCACTCGCAACGTTCGTTTTCACTTCCGTGGTCGTACTGCTTCCATCCTGCGCCATCACTATACACGGCACCGCGACCGCAGCTAATATTAACATGAATTTTATCATGATCTCTCCAGCTGATTTATTTTTACACTTAATTCGTGACGTGCGTTTAGATATTCCTCTGTCTTAGGGAGCTTCTCCAGCTCCGCCTCGTATTTCCTCTTTTCTAGCTTTTTCAGCACGTCCTTCGCATATTTTAGATTTATCTTCTCCTCCACAAATCCCGTGAAGTGGTCGTTCTTGGTTTGCACGTCGCGCTCACTCACCCTGTATTTCTCCACCGATAAACTCGTAATGAGCTTCTTCGTGTCCTCGCTCTCTATTGTATTTAGTATTTTCGATATGTCCGTTTTGCCATCATCCACCAGCTGATCCAAAAAGCACCGCACTATCTCTACTATCATCTCATTACTGAAATGCTCGATATGCAGATTATTCTCTGCGTACTCCACAGCCTCGCTGTCACCTTTTATGAATATCTTCAGCACCTCCTCCTCGAGCCCCGATACACCGTTCTTGCTCTTGCTCGCCGTCTTCTTCACCTGTGTCTTCACCGGCTTATTTGGCGCGGAAGCCTTCCGCGTGTCTTTCACCGCCTTCTCCAGCTCCGCGCGCAGGTCCGACTCATACAGATTATACGCCGACGCTATCTCCTTCACATAAAACGCACGCTTTATGCTGTCGGGCATCTTGCTTATATACGCTATCATCTCTTTGACAAATACCGTCTTTTCCTCCGGCGTGGAAAGCTTATCCTCTTTCTCGTATATGTCACCCACGAACCTCAGCACGGACTTCTTCTTATTAAGATGTTTAAGGAAACCGTCCTTACCCTCCTTATTAACTATCGAATCCGGGTCCTCACCCTCCGGCAGTGAAACTATATTCAGGTCCAGTCCAGCCTCAAGCAGTATCTCTATCCCACGGCGCGCCGCTTTCACTCCCGCGAAGTCCGAGTCGAACAACAGTACCACGTTCTTTGTGTATCGTGAGATCAATCTCGCCTGGTCTTCCGTCAGCGAAGTACCGCTCGATGCCACCACGTTATGCACTCCGGCCTGGTAAAGTGATATCACGTCCATGTAACCCTCCACCAGCAGTATGTAATCCAGCGTACGTATGCTCTCTTTCGCGAAGTTCAGCCCGTACAATATCTTACTCTTGTTGTATATCTTCGATTCCGGCGAGTTAATATACTTCGCCCCTTTCTCATCCTCATACAATATCCTTCCGCCGAACGCCACCACCTTCCCGCTCTCATTGAATACCGGGAATATCAGCCGTCCCCGGAACCTGTCATAAAACCGCGTCTTGTCGTTCTCCCTCTTTAATATCAAGCCCGCCGTCTCCACGTCCCTCGCCTTGAACGTATTATCCTCGGCGAAGTAATTGAAGAGTCCTTCCCAGTCCTTCGTCGCGTACCCGACACCGAACTTCTTCACTGTGTCCGGTTTTATTCTCCGCATTGCGAGATAGTCCATCACAAAGTTGCGCTCTACATCGGGAGCGTTCTTTAGATTATTGTGAAAATACTTCGCGGCAAATTTATTTATTTCGAATAAGAGTGAAATTTCGTTCGACGTGTCGGGCGAACTCCATGAATAGTTAAGCTCTATCCCCGCACGGTCTGCAAGTATCTGTGCCGCTTCGACGAACGTTACCTTTTCGTAATCCTGCACAAACTTATACACGTTACCGCTCGCCCCGCAGGAAAAACAATGGTACACCTGTTTCTCGGGAGATACGTTCATCGACGGATTTTTATCCGGGTGAAACGGACATAATGCAAGGAACGACTTACCGCTCTTTTTCACGCGCGTGTAAGAAGATATTATATCGATGATGTCATTTGCCTGGGCTATCTCGTCCAGCTTTTCGGGAGGAATTCGCATTATCCGTAAAATCTTACAAAAAAATAATAATTATATGACAATTCAGAAAATTTACTTCTTATATTTATTGTTTAATATATAAATATTAAGTGATGTTTCAAAATATCCCTGTCTATATGTGTAAATTCATAATTGATAATATATTAGGGGTTTATTATAAACAGAAATTCATTTAAAATAAAATTAAAATTAGGCATATTATAAACATATCGGGCTTTCCTATGAAAAAGATCTTGTTCATATGTGGTTCACTGAACCAAACTACGATGCTTCATAGAGTATCCAAACACCTCGAAGGGTACGATATGTATTTTTCCGCCTATTATTGTGACGGTATCGAAAAGCTCGCCACTAATCTGGGACTCCTCAATTTTACCGTATTGGGAGGAAAGTTTAAACGCAGAACGGAAGCCTACCTCAAAAATCATAAACTTAAAAATGATTTCGAGGGCAAATCTCATGACTATGACCTGGTCGTAACGTGCAGTGACCTCGTTGTTCCAAAAAACACACGGGACAAGAATATGGTGCTCGTACAGGAGGGGATGACCGATCCGGAAAATCTCACATATCATCTGGTGAAAAGATTTAACCTTCCTAGATATTTTGCGAGTACGTCCACAACCGGGCTTTCTAATCTATACACAAAATTCTGCGTGGCATCGGAAGGATATAAGAAACTATTCGCAAAAAAGGGGGCTGACGAAAGCAAGATCGTCGTTACAGGTCTTCCTAATTTCGATCATTGTAACGATTATCTGAATAATAATTTTCCACATAAACATTACGTACTTGTATGTACGTCAGATTCGAGAGAGACCTACAAATACGAGAACAGGAAGAAGTTCATTAAAAGAGTTATGGAAATCGCGGACGGTAAGCAGATTATATTCAAACTGCACCCTAACGAAAACGTCCCGCGCGCGACCAGGGAGATAAGGAAATGGGCTCCGGGAGCGCTCGTGTATTCCGTGGGTAATACCGATCACATGATAGCGAACTGCGATGTGCTGATCACTAAATTTTCGACAGTAGTATATGTCGGCTTAGCGCTTGGTAAGGAAGTTTATTCCGAGTTTCCCATCGAGGAGCTTCGCGAACTCACGCCGATTCAAAACGGAGGCGTATCCTCTTATAATATAGCTCAGGTATGTAAAGAGCTTTTGGAGGGCACTAACGATTTTAGTAAGGATATATCAAAAGGCGCTAAGCCGTTCAACAAAAGCTACAGCGCCGCAAGATAGGTTGTTTAGTTCATTTGGATAGTAAAAATAAAAATATAGTAATAGTAACACAGGCGCGTACGGGTTCTACCCGTTTACCGGGAAAAATTGTTATGCCTCTCGCCGGAAAACCTCTGCTCGTCAGAATGGTCGAGAGGATAGAGGCTTCGGCAATTCCCAAAACAGTCGTCGTTGCGACCACTTACGATGCTGAAGACGACGATGTGGAAAAACTCTGCGCCGAATACGGATTCAACTGCTTCAGGGGACATCCCACCGACCTTCTCGAGAGACATTACGAAGCAGGGAAAAAATACAACGCTGACATCATTGTAAAGATCCCATCGGACTGCCCGCTCATAGATCCCAAAATTATAGATAGAGTGATAAACTATTATCTCGACAATGAGGATAAATACGGCTTCGTCAGTGACCTCCATCCCGCTACTTTCCCGGATGGAAACGACGTCGAGGTAATGCCTATGGAAGTGCTGGAGACTGCTTATAATGAGGCTAAACTGCCTATGGAAAGGGAGCATACGACACCCTATATCTGGGAAAACAGCGGTAGATTCCGCATCGGAAACGTAGAATGGGGATCCGGAAAGGATTACTCAATGTCGCACAGGTTCACAATTGATTATAAAGAAGATTATGATTTTATTAATAGAGTATATGATGAGCTTTATGAAAAGGATCCTATGTTCGGACTTGATGAGATATTAGCCCTTCTCGAAGAAAAACCGGAAATTTACGATATCAATAAAATGTATGCCGGTGTAAACTGGTATAGAAACCATCTGGACGAGTTAAAAACAATTACAAAAGAACAAACCAAAATTATTTAATGGAAGAACAAAAGAGAAAAGACCTGGAAGAAACTGCTTTTAAGGTGAGAGAACATATAATAAGGATGTCCACCGACGGAGGATGCTTTATCGGAGCGTCGCTCTCATGTGCTGACCTTATTGTTTACCTTTATAAAGACTTCCTTAATATTAATAAAGATAACCTGACCGACCCTGAGAGGGACTACCTCCTTTTATCTAAGGGACATGACGTACCGGCGCTTTACGGCACCTTAGCGGAACTGGGATTTATCGAAAGGGATAGACTGAAAAATCATTTAAAGACCAATGATAATATATACTGGCATCCTAACAGGAATATTCCCGGCATCGAATTTCATTCCGGGTCACTCGGACATCTGCTCAGTGTGTCAATAGGCATCGCGCTCGATTGTAAGCTCAGGGGACAAAAGAACAAAGTGGTAGTCATACTCGGTGACGGCGAGCTCAATGAAGGCTCTGTTTGGGAAGCCGCGCTTGTCGCCGCTTCGTTTAAACTGGACAACCTTATAGCGGTTGTGGACAGGAACAAGTTCCAGGCAAACATACAGACCGAGGAACTCATACCGCTCAATTCCATCACCGACAAGTTTAAAGCTTTCGGATGGGAAGGAAGATCACTGAACGGTCATAGTTTCGATGAACTGCAAGAAGGCTTTGCAAACTTTCCTTTAGCAGAAGGAAAGCCGAGCGTAATAGTAGCCGAAACCGTGAGAGGTAAAGGACTGCCGAGCATAGAGGCAAGAGCCGACAGGTGGTTCGTTAATTTTACACACGAAGAAGTAGACATGCTCTTGAAAGAACTGCATGGCGAAAAAGAAGCCGAGCTGACGTCGGAGACGATAGTAGCGAGATAATTTTAAAATTTAAAATCAATTTAATGACATACGAAGATCTTTTACATGAATTAGTAAAAAAGGACGACAGGTATCTTGTAGTTACTGCGGAAAATAGAGCCGCCATTAGAGGACTGCCGGATAAAATCGGGAACAGGTTCATAGATACCGGCATCACCGAGCAAACTATGATCGGGATGTCCGCGGGACTTGCGCTTAGAGGAAGGATCCCTATCACTCACGCGCTCGCGACGTTCATTACTATGCGCGCTTTCGAATTTATTCGAACCGATGTTGGGATCGGGAACCTCCCGGTAAAAATGGTCGGCGGTTTCTCCGGATTCCTTTCCGACGGAAACGGACCTACTCACCAGGCTATCGAGGACGTCTCTATTATGAGAGGTATTCCAAACGTGAATGTGTTCTGCCCCGCTGATGAGGAGGATATGCTCATTGGTCTGCCTGAGGTGCTGGCAAGCGAATCGCCCTTCTATATTAGATATAACAATCTGAAACCCGCTGTTGAGCATTCTAAGGATTTTGAGATCGGTAAAGCCGAGATCATATCCGAGGGAAAAGACGCTGCAATACTCGTTTACGGCATCCTGCTCAAACAGGCTATGGAAGCTAAGAAGATACTTGAGGAAAAAGGTTATTCTATAGGGGTTACCAATATAAGGACCGTAAAGCCCATAGATGAACAGGCAATTATTAATTCAGCGAAAAATTCCAATATGCTTGTTACTTTAGAAGACCACTTTTTAACAGGCGGTTTATATTCCATTCTGGGCGAAATATTTTTGAAAAACAAGATCACTGCTGACGTTCTCCCCATAGCTCTCGAAAACAAATGGTTTAAGCCCGCGCTATTTAATGACGTGCTCGAATATGAAGGCTTTACCGGGGAAAAGATCGCCGATAGGATCGAAAGCAAAATTCAAAACAAATAGACATGCCAAATAAAGTTGCATTCAATGAAAATTTTCCTGAGATAACTAAGTCGCAGGAGATTTTCAAAAAAGTTGAAGAAGGACTGATACCGGGTTACACACAGCTTCTCGCCAAAGGACCCGAGCAGTGGACTAAAGGAATAGCACCTATCTATCTTAAAAAGGGCAAAGGCGCTCGCGTTTGGGACGTTGACGATAATGAATACATTGATATTAATATGGCGGTTGGTCCGCTCGTACTAGGTTACTGTTATGATAAAGTCGATGAAGCAATTAAGAAACAGCTTGAGGATGGGATTACTTTTTCTCTCACGCATCCGCTCGAGGTCGAGCTTTCCGAAAAGATAACGGAGCTTATACCCTGCGCGGAGTCCGTGAGAATATCAAAGACGGGTTGCGATGCCGCGTCAGCTGCTGTCAGGATTGCGAGAGCATTCACTGGCAGAGAGAAAGTCCTCTCCTGCGGATACCACGGATGGCATGACTGGTACATCAGCGTTACCGATAGGAACGCCGGCATCCCAAAAGCTGTGCAGGACCTCACCTTTACTTTTAATTATAATGATATAGAAAGTCTAAAGGATTCTATAGATGAAGATACTGCCTGCGTTATCATGGAGCCGACGGTCTTCCACGAACCCCGCGAGGGATTCCTCGAAGAGGTAAAGGAGATCTGCCATAAGAACGGAAGCCTTCTCATCTTTGACGAGATATGGACCGGCTTCCGGCTGAATATCGGCGGAGCGCAGACACACTTCGGTGTTACTCCCGACCTCGCGACCTTTTCTAAAGCGATGGCTAACGGCATGCCGATTTCAATCGTCTGCGGCAGAAAAGATGTAATGAAAGTATTGGAACACGATGTTTTCTTTTTTACGACGTTCGGTGGTGAAGCGCTTTCTCTCGCCGCCAGCGTAGCTACGATCGATGAGCTCGTCGAAAAAAATGTACCCGCGCACCTGGACAGGCAGGGCGCTAAACTAAAAGACGGTTACAACAAAATAGCGGAAGACCTGGGCATGGATTATACAAAAGCGATCGGCTTTAATTACCGCTCTATGGTCACTTACGACCCAAAAGCCGGCGACCCGCTCCTGCAAAAGACCCTCGTCCAGCAGGAGATGATAAAACGGGGAGTGCTGTGGGGTGGCTTCCACACTATGTGCTACTCCCACACCGACGCCGACATGGACTATATCGTAAAAGCTTACGCAGAAGTCTTGCCTATATTGAAGGATGTTGTGGACAACAATAAACTCAAAGAATCGCTACTTGGAGAGCCGCTAAAGCCGGTTTTCCGGAAGACCACTAACGAAGGTTCAAAACCTAAAGTAAAAACAGGGGTTTAGCTTGGGAGATGGCATAAATAAACTATTTTCGCTGGAAGGAAAAGTCGCTCTTGTGACGGGGGCTGTGGGATTGATAGGAAAGGAGCATTGCAGGGCGCTGTCAGAAGCGGGTGCACGGGTAATAGCGGGAGATGTGAGTGACGCTGTGGAGGAGTTAGCGGCGGAGGTGGGGAGTGATAGCGTGGAGGGGTATTTTTTGGACGTGACGAGCCCGGAATCTGTCACAAAAGTACGAGACTATATACTCAGCAAATACGGAAAACTCGACGTGCTGGTAAATAATGCAGCGATAAACGATATGTTCGAGAATCCGGCGTCAGCGCTGGAACAGTCGAAATTCGAAAACTACCCGCTCGAGATGTGGAAGAAGTCGCTCGAGGTAAATGTTACAGGTACCTTTTTATGCTCGCAAATACTGGGTGCAGAGATGGCAAAGAACGGCAAAGGAAGCATAATCAACGTTGCATCGACATACGGAATAACCGCTCCAAACCAATCAATCTATATTAATGAAATGGGTGAGCAGACGTTTTATAAATCCGCGGCGTATCCCGCGACAAAGGGAGCAGTGATCTCATTTACGAGATTCCTTGCGGCGTACTGGGGAAATAAAGGCGTGAGAGTAAACACGCTTTCACCGGGCGGAGTCGAGAACAATCAGCAGGATTTCTTTATTAAGAACTATTCGGAACTAACCCCGCTGGGCAGAATGGCTAAAGCAGATGATTATAAGGGAGCACTGGTATTTCTGGCAAGTGACGCGTCGTCTTACATGACAGGTGCAAACCTGGTAGTGGACGGCGGATGGACAACCTGGTAAAACTTTAAAAACAAAATAAGAATAATGGCAAAAGTAAAAGTAGGTGACAGATACATAGGAGATGGCGAAAGCGTATATGTTATCGCCGAGATAGGTATTAACCATAACGGGTCGATGGAAAACGTAATGAAACTGATCGACGGCGCGGCGGCATCAGGCTGTGACGCAGTAAAATTCCAGAAAAGGACACCCGAGCTCTGCGTACCAAAGGATCAGTGGTATATAGAGAGGGATACTCCCTGGGGAAGAATGACATACATAGATTACAGACATAAGGTCGAACTAACAAAGGAAGATTACCAGGCAATAGATGACTACTGCAAAGAAAAAGGAATACACTGGTTCGCATCATGCTGGGATGAAGAGGCAGTTGATTTTTTAGAACAGTTCGATGTAAATTTATATAAGGCGGCTTCAGCCTCACTGACCGATATAGACCTATTAAAGAAAAAGAAATCCACAGGGAAGCCTCTCATGATCTCTACGGGTATGTCGACAATGGGGGAAATAGAAGCAGCGGTAGATGCTATCGGCACGGATAATCTAATGATAGCTCATTCGACATCTACATATCCATGCAAACTGGAAGAACTTAATTTACGCGTTATAACGACATTAAAGAATAAATACCCTGACGTTCCAATTGGCTATTCCGGGCATGAAACGGGGCTTGCGCCGACGTGGGCGGCAGTGGCATTAGGAGCAGGATTTGTAGAGAGACACATCACACTTGACAGAGCAATGTGGGGATCAGACCAGGCGGCTTCAGTCGAAGTGGGAGGATTTCACAGGCTAGTAGAAAACATAAGGGATATAGAAAGATCACTCGGTGACGGGGTAAAGAGAGTTTACGAAAGCGAACACGGTCCCAGGAAAAAGTTAAGAAGGGTTCAATAATAACCTAGATCAATGGAAGTACTTAGCTGGACATCTATAGTAGTATTCGGATCTGCTGTATTATTTTTAATACTCGAGAAGCTATTCCCATATACAAAAGGGCAGAAGATTTTCAGAGAAGGGTTCTTCTACGATTTTATTTTATATACTATAGCCCAAAGCTACATACTTGGACTTATAATATTCGGACTTCTCGAATTTCTAAAAACCAATACGGGTATATATAAATATAGTCTCATAGGTGACTGGCCTATCTGGGTGCAGGTACTTTTTTTCCTTATCACTCACGATCTATACATTTACTGGTTCCACAGGTGGCAACACAACAACAAGTTCCTCTGGCGGATCCATGAAGCACATCACTCTCCTCAGTCGGTCGATTGGCTGTCGGGATCGAGGTCACACGCATTTGAAATACTAATCAATCAGACTATAGAGTTTGCACCAATAATCCTTCTCGGAGCGGCGCCGGTAGTTCCCGCAATTAAAGGAATGATAGACGCAGTCTGGGGCATGTATATACACTCTAATATAAACGTGAACAGCGGGAAACTTCAGTATTTTATAAACGGACCGGAGATGCACCGCTGGCATCACTCCGACGACGAAGGAAAAGAATATCAAAGTAATTATTCGACGAAGCTAGCAATCTGGGACTGGGTATTCGGAACCGCATATTACCCGGATCCATCAGTTAAAAAACCTCAGCAGTATGGAATTGCGCGCGACATGCCTGAATATCCGTTATCAGAGCTTAATGAGAAAGAAAAGTCACTTGCACAAAAAAATAAATTTATACATATAGTATTAGTAGTAGTAAAAGATATATATGTTTACTTGAAACAGCTTATTTTTGCTTTCAGAAGGTTTGAAAGTAAAGAAGAAGCGAGAATCACTCCGAATGAAAGCTCCAGTAAGGGGGAGCCGGCATCACACACGGGGGACTATAATGTCCTCGCCAGGGAAGATAAAGAAGCTTAACAAACGTACTACAAAAATTTAGGATTTTTGCTACTTGCATTAATTTATGCTTAAATTTATATTAAGTTAAATGCAGGTATATCTTGCTAATTTTATAGATAGTAGGGCATGTTATAGATTATTATGGAAAATAAACTTGACATTAAAGAAAAAACGATATATTTTTGAATCATAGTTATATAGCTCTATTTTAGGGTTAAATCAAAGCAAAATAGCTTTCATTTTTCTGGAACAGAATTTCTTTAATACATTAATTATGAAAAAATTCAAACGAATTTATCTGGTAGCCGCCATAATTATGTTTGCCAATATTTGTTTTGGACAGGCAGATCACACATCCGAAACAACAGTCAGCCAAAACAGAGGAAAGGCAGGCGAAACAAGGCAATATGACAATTCATTAACACAAAAAACTCAGACGAGTTATTTAGCACCGTGCAGTGACATCGAAATAAGTAAAACGCAACCACCATTTCAAAATGACTGGGACGATATGGATATATTGGTTGACGGTGGTGCGGTAGCAACAGCCGGTTTTCGCCAGGCAATAATAAAATTTGGTCCGGACTTCAGTATGTATGCGGTAATAAATAAAAAGACGATCTCGGGACAATTTAACGGAAAGATTGTAATATACAGATCTGATAACGGCGGTTTAAACTGGACGCTCATCTCGACAATACAAAGTACATCAAACTTTTTTGGTCAATTTTCATACCTGGTTGAAAATAACACACCTGGTGTAGAAGACTCTACCCGATTAATCTTATTTTACACAATATCACCAAACCAGAACTTAAACAGTTCGGTATTGAATTTTTACTCCGTAAAAAGGAACGGCACAGCCCCAATATCCGGAAATATCGGAATAGCAACTTCAGGATATAAATTGTTTAATCCAAGTGCATTTAGTAATGGTACATATGGTGGAAACGGTTATGGAGTAATTGTTGGTGAATATAATAATTCGACAGATGCTACAAGGAGTTTAAGATACTTCAGAACAACCAACTTTGGTGTTTCATTTCAATCAGCTGTATTAATTGATCCGGGATATTCTACATTCAATGATTATTTTCCCTCGGCAGGCTTTAAGAAAGGATCAACAGATTCAGTTTATATTGCAGTAGAAAGACGTGACGCAGCAGATACATTAGTTAGAGTAATAGTGACACCATGGGAGCCAACAGCATCGGCGACAACAAACTTTTTAACGAACGGACCGGACAATTATGAAAAACCAAGCCTTACAATATTACAAACCGATCCCGCAAATCAGGTTCTGATCACGTGTATAAAGAACTTGGGAATTCCTGTTTATGATTACACAACAGACGGGGGAAGTTCATGGATAATCGACGCTGCACTAGGAGATGCAACACAAAAAGACATTAAGTTTACAGCAGTTAACTCAGACCCCGATACAACAGACGGTGGTTATTTTATAGCTGCATATCAGGATGCCTTCTTTAGCCTTTCGGATTCTGTAACAGTCAGAAGAGGGAGATTAGGAGATATGGGTCCTTTTGAATTTAAGGTGAATGATCTTTCAACTACAGGGTTTATAGGACCTTCGGTTGCCATTTACAAATATACTCCTATGGGCGGTTCGCTTCAGAAGAGATCAGCGGTAATGTATGTAGGCGCGAATACCGTGAACACATACTACGACCAGGAAAATCTACCTACGGGGATTATCAATAATAACGGAATAGCATCGGAATTTAGGTTGTCACAAAACTATCCGAATCCGTTTAACCCGTCGACAAAGATAGATTTTGAGATCCCTAACTTTTCAACAGTGAAATTAGCAGTATATGATGTTTTAGGCAGGGAAGTTTCGACACTAATTAATGAAGATCTGGGCGCAGGCGCTTACACGGTGGATTTCAGAGCAGAAAATTTAGCCAGCGGAATATATTTCTACAGCATTAAAGTAGAAAATCAGAACGGGCAATTCCGCGACATAAAGAAAATGACATTAATAAAGTAACCCCTTCTATAATTTGAATTTTAGGTAAACCCGGGCAAGTGAGTGCCGGGTTTTTTTATTTCACTTCTTCACCGGTATCTTCCCAAAAAGTTTTATCCTCACCTCTATTACTGCCTATAATCTGATCTATGATAGATCTTAATTCCTTACGGGAACGATAAATTTTTAGTAAAACCGGTAAATATCTTATGCGTTTAGCCAGACCGGATCTGACGTGAGGTGAACCAGCTATACCGCCGCCTATTCCGAGCTCAAAACGCTTAGCGCATACATAATCACAATTAAGACGATACGCATCTTCGTATTTTACAAAAAGCTTTTCTTTATCCTCTACCAGATCTTTGCTCCACCCGGCAACTATCCCATCTACCCGGGAATTGATACGTACCGGTTCGGATGCAGAGTATTTTCCATAGAGACATCTATGCCAGCGATGATCACCCACCGGCTTTATACTAATAAGATAAAACTCTGTTTCATCCCAGCCCCATTCGATATAAGAATGAAGGTAGGAATTGCAAGCTATGCAAGATCTAAGAAAGTCGAAAAGCTGAGAAAGCATCAGTCCAAAAGGAGCTTCCTCCGTATAAACATTCCAGTGCCTCTCCCATTGCCATCCAAGTGAAGATATCACCGAGCTGTATTTTTTTAATTTGCCGGTCTCACGATTTGTCTCTTCCCACTCGACCTCACAAGAAATTTTTCTTACAAAGGCAGTTCCCCTTACCGAAAGTTTTTTCTCAGCGCCAGACGCAATGAGTATGCCTGCTTCCCTTGCATTACCGATCATTGCTTTGGGATTCATTTTACAGCTCTCCCATTGGTTGAATTAATATCTTTAATGAGTTCGTTGACCGGATGTCTGAGCAATTTTTCCAATGAAAGGGGCATCACAAGGCGCCAGTTCTTATTATTAACGATCCCCGGGAAATTTATCCTATCGGCAGCCGAGCTGTGCTTCGTCAATATTTTCTTGTCGAGATACAGCCATTCAAAAAGGAGCTGTATTGAAAATACTGACGAGGTACGTGATATGGTCTCGAGCGACCGTTTAATAAATTCAGTATCAGGGAGTGGTCTCATCTTTCCCTGGAAGCCGATGTATTTCCAGAAAGTTTCCTTTTCGCCAAAGCTGGACCTGTACATACCAATGAGGTCTTGCGCTTCGGATTCCGGTAATTTAACGATCGAGAGAAGTTTTTCCACGGAATCAACGGAGGTCTTCCAGTAGAATTTATCCTTTCCGGGATGGTCCTTGTCGAAAAGCCTGTGTCTCATCTTGCCGACAGGGAGCTTTTTATTTTTGCAAAACTTGCGGAAGGGATACCGGTCAATAGTACCGGCTTCGTATTTCCACCACGCGGGGAGCGTGCTGGAATCATGAGTTGAAACTGTAGCGACGGAATTTATCCGGTAGTCGGAGGGCTTGATAAAATCGAAGCCATCGCTCCAGTTTTTGGACCAGCGCTGGACTTCGACACCGGGGACGCCAGCTTTCCATAGTATATGGTAAGATGCGGGCGGTACGGTGCCGAGATCTTCGGCGCACGGCAACATTTCGGTATCCTCCAGGATGACGGTGAGGAGCTTTCTGCCATGCTCTCCCCAAATATATTCCAGCTCCGGGTCGAAGCGGCCGTCTTTGGCGCCCTTGGCTTTGGGGGAGTGTTTGTTTATGATCCAGACGCGAAGGAGTCCAACGAAGTGATCTATGCGGAACATATCATAGAAGGATGCGGCATAGCTGAGGCGGTGCTTTATGTAGCGGAAGCCATCGCGGGCAATGTTGTTCCATTCGTAGGGAGGCATGCCCCACCGCTGTCCTTTGGCGAAGAACACGTCAGGGGGTGCGCCGGCTTCGTAGTCGAGCTTAAAATAATCCTGGCATGCCCATACGTCGGCGCTGTCCCGCGCTACAAGGAACGGAATGTCTCCCATGAGAAAGACTTTCTTTTCGGCAGCGTATTTTTTAAGGGCGGTGAGCTGTTCATAAAGCTGCCACTGTAGCCAACAGTAAAATTCTATTTTTTGCTTATTTTGTGAAGTGAGCTTGCGGAGGGTTTTTTCGTCGCGGTCGCGGTATGTTTTTTTCCATTTAAACCACGCGCGCTCGTCTTTTTCGTCTTTTATTAAACGGTAGAGCGCGTAATCATTGAGCCAGTATTCATTTTCACGGACGAATTTTTTATACTTAATGGACCTGCCGAAGTCGGAATCTTTACAAATCTTTGCGAGGAGTTTCAGCTTTTCTTTTTTTATGTCGTAATTTACCTCGCCATGCCCGGCTGGGAATTTTTCGCGGAGAGCAGTAATCTCTTCTTTGAACTTATTTTTATTCATTAACTTCAGGTCAGTAAGGCGCAAATATACGGGGTCTATCGCAAATGTGCTGACAGAGCTATACGGAGAAAAATCCATACCGAGCTCGTTCATAGGGAGGAGCTGAATAATGCTTAGCCCGGTCAATTTGCACCAATCGACAAGGAGCTTAAGGTCAGGAATTTCGCCTATGCCGATGCTTTTGGATGAGTATAAGGAGAAAAGCGGTACCGCAACACCAGCCCGCCTTTGAATCCCGATCTTCTTCCAGATCCTACCACTGTATGTATTTAATAAATGTTCGTAGTTCAAAATTACGCGGACATGTATTTATTTCTCAGCTTAATTTTAGATTCATAAATGTATCTGCCATCACGGTATTGGGGAAGATTCGATCTTGCCTCAGAGAGCCTCGCGAGGAATTCTTCCTCGAAATCGATTCCGGATACTTCCCTAGCCAGTTCGATGGCTCTCGCCGCGAAGCGCAGTATTATCAGTGTTTCCAGACCAGACACATCGGAAAAAAACCAGCCACAGCTGGTGAACATATACATTGCGTTCCTCTGCATTTCCATTATCTTAATACATAATTCGCTCTCATCCTCAGTAAGGAACTGCTTCGCATTGAAGTAAAAGAATTTTTCATATGATTCTCTGGACGGATCCAAAACGACGTGAATATAATCATTGCGCGCATCCCAAACGTTTTTGAGATACTTACCTCCTTCGATCTCAGTAATCTTAATCATCTCATCTCGAAGCCAGTTAAGGCTATCGCGCAGAGGTCTTCTCCATTTCTGATTCCAGCCCGGCTCACCCTGCCCACACCCACAATCTTCCTGCCACCTACCGACCCCGTGCGCACAACTCCATGACGTCCCTTCCCCGTTCCTTCCTTTTTTTATTTCCACTTCACACAACGGGGTATGGTTAGAGAGAAATTCACCGAAGTTAGTTACCTTATATTTGTGTTTAGGCGCCAATTCAGATAACAGATATGCGATAGTGCGTTCAGTAAAAGGTTTATGATGTCCGAATGTTTCACCGTCAACGGCGGCACTAATCAATTCATCCATATGCGAATTATCCAGATTGATAATTTCAATCCGTTCCATCATTCTTTCGGCATTAGTAATATAGTCATCAAAGGCAATATTCTTTGACAATAGACCGTCGTAGAAAAAAACCGTTAGCGAAGCACCGCTGTGTATTTTCGAAAAGAACCTGTACGGCCGGGTAGTGTCCAAACCTCCACCGGTTACATCTGTCCATGAACCACCGGGCAGTTTGCGTATTTTCTCCGCCTGTGAAGGATCGAGTATCGTAAACTTAACCCCTTCCTGAATTAAGGCTTCTAGAGTGGCTTCATTGCAAGCAGTTTCGGGAAGCCACATACCCTCCGGATCACGGTCAAAATGAAACTTAAAATCTTCAATCCCCCATTTTATCTGGGTGATCTTATCATTTTCGTTAGCAAGGGGCATTATAACGTGGTTATATATCTGCGCAATCGCATTCCCGTGTCCATTATGCTTTTCGACACTTTTCTTATCAGCATCAATCATCATCCGGAGACGGTGCGGGTGTTTCTTTTTGATCCAGGATAAAAGGGTAGGTCCTATATTAAAGCTCAAATATTCAAAATTATTTACAAACTTTAAAATCTTATCGTTCTTGTCGGTGATAACCGCCCTTGTATTGGGTTTGTAGCATTCCTGATATATACGCTCGTTCCAATCATGCAGTGGGGCGGCAGACGGCTGAACTTCCACCTCACCCGTCCACGGATCTTCGCGAGGCGGCTGGTAGAAATGTCCATGGAATATGAGAAACAGAGTCTTGTTTTTATACTTATTCAAATTATGCGCCGGATTTCTTTTTATGAGAAGCTTTTTTAACAGCTTTCTTTGTTGTTTTTTTGGAGATCTTTTTAGGCGGACTTTTGACCGCAAACTCTAATCCAACATCGATCCATTTAGACAACTGCCTTTCGGTCTTAATTCCCTGAGAACCCACATAAAGGAAGCCTTTTAAAGGCTTACCTGTGAAATCCATTTTCCTGACGTGAGGTTTCTTCAAATACTCGTCATATTTTTCAGGGAGCACCCTTATCATGAGGTCATCTTTTACGATGCCGACACTCATCTTATCTTTGTACATGTAGCAGATACCGCCGAACATCTTTTTTTGTACGATACCGCGTTTGCCTTTCAGGATAGAATTTATTCTTTCCGCAAGTTTTTCGCTGTAAGCCATTAGTTTTTATTCTTCAAGTTTAAAAATATTTACAGCAAGCGGAGGGAGTGTAATGCTGATACTATTCGTATAAGAGTACCGCTTTTCATCGTTTGCCTCTATACCGCCGAGATTTCCCTCGCCGCTTCCACCGTATTCTACGGCATCGCTATTAAAAATCTCCCTGTAAAAACCTTTTTCAGGAACGCCAAGCACATAATTCTCTCGTTTTATCGGCGTCATATTAAAAGTAAATACAAGAAAATCCTTCCTGCCAACGGTATAGCGGATAAAACTTAACACACCGGCATCGGCATCCGTAAAATCGATCCACTGAAAGCCATCGCTTTTGAAATCTTCATCGTAGAACGGAACATGTTCTTTATACAAATGACTAAGGCCTTTAAAAAAGAGGTTGAACTCACTGTTTCTTTCAAACTCAAGCACTTCCCTTTCCACCTGCGCTTCGCTATTCCATTCGTTGTACTGCGCGATATCATTTATCATAAAGTTCAGCTTTTTGCCGGGGTGCGCGAACATAAATCCGAAGAATAGTTTCAACGTGGCAAACCGCTGGTCAATATCACCGAAAAACTTTTCGATGAGAGTTCTTTTGCCGTAAACGACCTCATCGTGCGATATAGGAAGCACAAAATTTTCATCAAACGAATACCAGAGTGAAAAAGTGATCTTATTGTGATGAAATTTCCTGTGAATGGGGTCGAGTGAAAAATAATACAGAACATCGTGCATCCAGCCCATATTCCATTTCATATCAAATCCAAGTCCGCCTAGATAAACGGGCTTTGTAACACCTTTCCATGCAGTGGATTCCTCGGCTATCATCATAATTCCCTTATTCGACTCATGCACTTTCTCATTTAGAAGACGAAGAAACTCAATGGCTTCAATATTTTCATTACCCCCAAATATGTTAGGCTCCCATTCGCCCTCATCACGTGAATAATCGAGATACAGCATAGATGCAACAGCATCTACCCTTAACCCGTCAAGGTGATACTTTTCAAACCAGAAGAGAGCATTCGATATAAGGAAGTTACGGACCTGATTCTTTCCGTAATCGAAGACCATAGTACCCCATTCCTTATGGAACCCTTTGCGCGGATCATCATAAGCATAAATCTCCGTGCCGTCGAATTTATATAGTCCGTGTTCATCGGTTGGAAAATGTCCGGGTACCCAATCGAGGATGACTCCGATACAATTATAATGGCAATGGTCAACAAAATACATAAAGTCTTCAGGTGTGCCATGCCTGCTTGTAGGCGCAAAATAATTTACAACCTGATAGCCCCATGATTTATCCAGTGGATGCTCCATAACCGGCAGAAGTTCGATATGAGTGTAACCCATTTCTTTAACATGGTCAACGATCTCGTGCGCAAGCTGGCGGTAATTCATAAAACCCCACTCATTCGGGAAGTCGGTATTTCCATGATCTCTTTTCCATGAACAAAGATGCACCTCATAAATGGATATTGGCGATCTTTTGTAATCCCACTCCTTACGGTCTGCCATCCACTCCATATCGTTCCATTCAAACTCACCCAGTGTATGAACAACAGAAGCGTTACTAGGGCGGAGCTCGGAATAGAAAGCGTAAGGATCGGATTTAGCTTTAATCTCATCATCGAGCGCAGACTTAACAGCATATTTATACAGAGAACCGTCAGTAACTTCCGGAACGAAAAGAACCCAGATGCCTGAGCCGTTCACGTTTTCCATCGGGTGCGCGCCATTATTCCAGCTGTTGAATTCGCCAATGACCGAGACTGCCCTGGCATTAGGCGCCCACACGGCAAAGTGTGTACCTGTAACCCCTTCGAACTCGCGGACGTGCGCACCGAGCTTTTCATATATTTTGAAATTATTTCCTTCACCGAAAAGATGGAGATCGTATTTGGAAAGTATCGTCGGAAAATAGTATGGATCCTCACGCTGGATGATATTACCTTCGCCGTCGGTATACTCTATTATATATGGAAATCTTTTCTCAGTTTTCTTGAACACAACGGAGAATACATCCGTCTCTCCAATGCGTTCCATTTCCTGACGCTCATTCCCCTCCTTTGGAATAACCCAAGCTCTTTCTGCTCCGGGGAGAAAAGCTCTAATAACCATAGACTTTTTGCCGGCTTTATGGGGTCCAAGAATATCGAAGGGCTTTTGGCATTCGAAGTCCCGGATCTGCCTGATCTGCTCGTCTTCCGAAGTAAGAATTTGTTTTGAAGGGGATTTTTTACTCATAAGGGAAAATTATCAAAACTTAGGGAAAGAAAAACTGTATAATATTTATACTTTACAAAAAAGTCCGCTTCTCAAATGAAAAGCGGACCTAGTATTAAGGTAAAAACAACTTTTTATTTCACCAGAATCATCTTCTTAGTGATCGTGTAACCTCCGGCATCAAGCCTGTAGAAGTAGCTTCCGCTGGCTAATTCAGGTCCGTCGAAGCTCACTGTATATTCACCGGCATTCATGGTTTCATTCACGAGTGATTTGACCTCCCTGCCCGTAAGATCGTACACAGTCAATTTAACAAATCCCTCACGCGGTACAGCGAACTTTATCGATGTAGACGGATTGAACGGATTCGGATAATTTTGTGAGAGTGAATACTCTTCAGGAACGGAATTGCCTGTAAGCTGGACATTAGTAGTAAAGTCTATCAATGCAGTCCAGATGCTGAGGCTGGATCCGTCGTTCCTGGTCCAAATCGGTCTTACTATACCATTGTGCGCGGTAATATCGGTATAATCGCCAAAGAACCCGCTAACCGGGATAAATGGTGAAGAACTTATTTTCATATTCTGAAACGTAGCGCCTCCATCAGTCGATCTGGCAAGGTAAACGTCAGTCTGGTTATTGGAGTATGCTCTCCTGTCATAAAATAAAACATACAGATCACCCGTCGTCTGATCTATGTCCATCGATGACATGAACTGCTGTTTTCCTGCGGGATCATCGTTTACACGGATCGCACTGCTCCAGTTAGCACCGCCATTGGTGGATTTATAGATCCAAACGTCGGTATCGGTAGGACCATTGCGCTGGTCGGTGAAATTTATGTAGATGTTTCCGTTATAAGGTCCTCCGCTGATGTCGCAGTCTGTGTAAGGAAGCCCATTACACCGGCTCAAGCCGGATATCATGTAGTCCCATCCACCGGGCTGGTCTCCTACGTAGATAGGTTCAGAGAGCCATGTTGCACCCTGGTCGGTGGACTTATTGAAGAATATACCAAAGGTGGTGTTCCTTACGAGCGGACCCGACCACGCGTCATAAATTTCGCCATTGGGACCGACAGTAGGTACAGCGCCCTCGACGGTATTGTCTTCATCCACACAGTCGCCGCCGAGTTTATCCAGGCGAAGCGGCGCGCTCCATGTCGCTGAGCCGTCGGTGGATTTTACAAACAATATTCTCGAACTGTCTGTTGGAACCGACGTACCATAATCATCGAACTCCGTCCACGAGACATAGATGTTGTTATTGGTTCGGTCAATGACCACCCAATGCTTGTCTTCTGCTTTAGCGGGTGTGCGAAGCCCGAAGTATGTGCCGTTGCTCCACGTGACACCGCCGTCGGTGGATTTTTGACAGACGATACGGTCTATCCAGTCACCACCAGGTGGGTTAGATAAGTGGAAGAAGTAGAAATTTCCAAGCGTATCTACAACTATACATGGATCACCCCACACTCCATAAGTAGAAGTGAGCGTGCCCTTAGTCCAGTTAGCGCCGGCATTCGATGAGTAGTAGAAGAAGCTCAAATTAGAGCCGGCGACGAGACGGTTAAGGTTGTTTGGATCGATCATAATGGACGGCTCGTTTGGGCTACCCGTACCGGTCAGCATAACATTCGTAAACTGCGCATGTGAAACGCCGTACATAAAGATGAACGCCAAAATTAGTAAGTATTTCAAGATGATAACCTCCGCTTTAATAGTTTTGCTACCACCCCCACAACATCATTTAATTCCTTTGTCATAAAAAGTACAAATTACTTAGTAAGAATCATTTTTTTAGTTTCCACGTAATTTCCAGCTTTCAGGACGTAATAGTATACGCCGCTAGATAAAGAACTTCCCTTAAATTCATAACGATAAGAGCCGGGATTGAGTTCACTGTTTACGAGCTTTGCTACCTCCCTTCCAAGGACGTCATAGACAGCAAGTTTTACGAGTGATTTCGCAGGGATCTCGAAGCCAATAGTCGTCGTCGGGTTAAACGGATTCGGGTAGTTTTGCTTCAGTGAGTAACCGGACGGGATCTCAGAACCAATCTGCGAGATGCCGACAGGATTGTAAATCCGAGTCAATATCCAATAAATCACGTTAGACTGGCTTGCGCCGTTGTCATAGTTTTGTCTATCGTAACCATAATTCGGGAAGAACGACAAAGCATTATTCGGATATGCAACTGCCTGCACACCAACATTAATAGTAGTCCAGTTCCATATACCTACGTTCGTATTAGAAGGATTGAAACACTCAGTACCGCCAAGTCCATTAGGATAATCGTATATATCCTTAGAATAAGCATACTTCCATAATTGCTCGGTAACCGGCGTAACGGGAATTACCTGAATTCCGTGAATGGTATAATTAGTTGTTAAAAAGAAAGTGTGGGCATCTATTCCGTTCTGATAAAGGTTAGTTACTATATGATAATTATTCGTATAGTATGACGGATAAACCGGGTTTGTTTGAGGAAGAGTAATGTGATAATATTTTTTGACAGCTCTAACCTCCTGCTGGAGATACAGCGCTCCGGTGTTTTTAATATCATCATTGCCCATAGCTAAACCAAAAAGATACATTCCATACCACGCGTTAATCGCTTCACTCGAGCTTTCCTGGTTTTTACCACCGCCGTACGGGACAAGACCATTCGCCCATGAATTGCCATCGAACCAGTCTTTATACCTGTTAAGGGCGTAATGTCCATCGCTTCTATTAGGATTTGCAATATCTCTAATCAAATCCATTACCCTGTTCAGGTAATGGTTGCTATTTGCTGTAAACCAGCCCGGGTCTTTCTTTGCGATCGCAGCCGCGGTGTAAAGTATATAGCCATAATGGAAATGATGGTCATTATATAATGCACTGCCGTAATCGGTGCCCGCGCCAGTCGGTGAACTTACGCTATCGTATGACTGACTGGAAATAAGACCACCATATTTAGCATCGTATAACACTGAGTCCTTAAACGTTGCTGATGGAAGTAGTGTTGGTTTTCCATCGAGGTAAGCACCAAGATATAGTTTAAGCGAATCCCTCATCATCTGAACAGTATTTTGGACTGAGGCATACCTGACATTATCCCTTTCAAAGAGTTCATCCGCGATAACAATGGCGCGCGCGAGCTTAGCAAGGTTCTTACCCCTGCTGTAAATATCCTGCCACAAATATAATCTGTTAAATAAGAATAAATCCTCATTCACATAATGCTGTACTGTGTCACACCATTGAAGTGGAACTGTGGCAAGTTTTCCATTTTGAGGGTACCACGAATAAACGGGCAGATCTTCAGTCATTGTCCATGATTTGCCGTAAACCTCAGTAAGATTTCCTTTTAGGACGGCATATTTTAAAGTATTTGACGTAGGGTTTGAAATAATGTCGGCATGGTGCGGAAGCGCCATCATCAATAGAGAATCGCTTCCAAGCGAACCCTCATTATACCGCGTGAAATTAAAGTTGATCGAGGCTGTAGAGCTGCCGGTACCAATAGATGCAGCCACTTCTCCTTTTACAGGAACGAACTTTGCATACCTATTGAGTAAGTTTATCTTATCAGTAATCTGCTGTGAAGTGATTCCTTCACCGTCATATGTAACATGAGCTACACGCAAGTAACCTGTGAAAGGTCCTGTGGCTACCAGTCCCAGAGTTTGCGGAGATTGAGAAAACTCAAGTGTAATACTGCTAGAGCTGTATATCATCCATGTTTGCGCTCGGAATGCTGTTCCGGGACTTCCGGTCGTCTCCACTTTAAAAGACGTTCCTGTAAACTGCTGACCGTTTGAGACTGTGAGATCATTTACTTTCAGCACAGCCGGACTCGGGAAGTAAACACCCGGTATTACGCTATTATATATCATAGTGACATAAGGCATGCCTCTGACGAGAGGAGCCTCATAGTACTGGTTTGTGTTAGATGTATTTGTAAATCGTATTGTAGCCGACAGGTCAGTGTAATCGTTCTTAATAGATGGTTTTATATTAGTGGGGTTTGTTATTCCCATAAAAAGGAATGCCCCGTCATCCCAGTTAATTATCGGAGTCGTCCCACCGGTTTCATTGACCTGGAACGGTTTGTAATTTATTGCAAGGAGTCCTTTTGGATTAGAGTAACTGACATAGTTCCAACCAAAATTGACCTGGTACGGGTAAACGAATGCCTTATTTCCTCCAAGGTTTCCCGAAATGCTCGGATAGGAGGTCTGCTGTAAAAGGAAATTATTAAACCAGGCATTTGTAGGATACGGAAAGGAGAGACTATCAAACATTTCATTAAAAGGAGGTTTGTTCTGTACTTGCTGCCATGTTGGAGACGGAGCCGAAGTTGAAATCGGAGACCCGTAATTCCACTGGGAATATACATCATTAAGACCGAAAGGAATTACAGCCAGTAAAATGAACAAAACGGTAAACTTTTTCATTGGTGTTGGTTTTAAAAGTTTGGATCCCGCCGTAAAATGTAAGTTAGTAAAAAGATTATCAATTAGAAAAGTAAAATTCAGGTAGGTATAAAGTAATGTAAATTATAAGAATAAGACTGCACGTATTGACCCTATTATTGCATTGTCATCCGAGCTGTCTGCTTTAATATCTACTATTAACGTATCCTTATCACCTCCAATTTTATACTGCCCGCTTTTGTCAGTGGAGATGGTTTCGATCAATTTTTGGAAGAAACTGCTCTTAAAAACCTGGTGTTCCTTATCTTTTGGAAACTGCAGTGAAATCTGTCCATTGTTAATAGTAATCTTTTCCAGTCCGAGCGATGTTGCTTTGATCTTTAGTTCTACCAGTTTAAAAAGATTTTCAACGTCTTCCAGGAATTCACCAAATCTATCTACCAATTCGGCTTTAATCGTTTCCAGCTCTTCCGTATCCGCAGATTCAAATATCCTTCTATATATATTCAAACGTTCGGTGTCATTGATGACATAATCTTTCGGTATAAGCGCTTTCAGGTCATGCTCTATTACAGCCGGTTCAGTGAGCGGTTTTACTATTTTCGAAACTGATTCATCCTTTACCTTTTCAGTTTCACCCAACGGTTCATCTTTGAAGAGGTCTTTAAATTCGTCTCCTTTTAACTCCGCGACAGCTTCATCTATAACACTCATAAACATATCGAATCCTATCTGCTGAATGAACCCGCTCTGCTCTTTACCGAGTAAATTCCCAACGCCCCGAATCTCCATATCACGCATAGCAAGGTTTATTCCCGAACCGAGGTCGGTGAACTCTTCGATCGCCTGAAGTCTTCTGACGGCAGTCTTAGTCATCTTACCGCCCGGCGATATAAGGCACGCGTATGCCTGCTGTTCGCTTCTTCCAACCCTTCCTCTTAACTGGTACAGTTCGGCAAGTCCGAACATATTCGCATTATTTATAATGATCGTATTGACATTTGGAATATCCAGCCCCGATTCGATGATCTTTGTGCAGACAAGCACATTAAGTTTCTTCTCTATGAAATTTACCACAACATCTTCGAGTTCGCGTGAATCCATCTGCCCGTGAGCTATACCGATCTTTGCAAGCGGGAGATGTTCTTTTATCTTATCAGCAATATCATCAAGCTTCCCTATTTTATCATTTACAAAATATATCTGCCCGTTCCTTTCAAGTTCGGTTTTAATTATTTCCGCAATCTTTTCCCAATCCCTGCTGATAATTTCGGTCTGGATCGGTTTACGATTTTTGGGAGGAGTATTAATTACCGAAAGGTCCCTCGCGCCAAGAAGCGAGAAGTTAAGCGTCCGTGGAATGGGTGTAGCGGTTAGGGTAAGAGTATCCACATTCGGCTGGAAGGTTCTCAACCGTTCTTTTGCCTTCACGCCAAATCTCTGCTCCTCATCTATTATAAGCAGCCCGAGATCTTTAAACATTACGTCCTTTGACAGAAGACGGTGAGTTGCGATAACGATATTAACCTTCCCCTGTTCGAGCCTTTCAAGGATGAGCTTCTGTTCTTTGCGGGGCTGAAAGCGGGATAAAACCTCTACATCTACAGCGTATGGAGATAGCCTGTCACGAAAGGTGTTATAGTGCTGTACGGCTAGGATCGTGGTCGGCACGAGCACGGCTACCTGCTTATTGTCGAGCACCGCTTTGAACGCGGCTCTGATGGCAACTTCAGTCTTACCAAAGCCTACATCACCGCAAACAAGCCTATCCATGGGGTTTTCAGATTCCATATCCTCTTTTACATCAAGAGTAGCCTTATATTGATCGGGGGTATCCTCATACATAAAACTAGCTTCGAGTTCATTCTGCCAGTGCGTATCGGTATTGAAACGAAAACCCTTCTGCGATTTTCTTGATGCGTAAAGCAGAATAAGGTCCCGTGCGATGTCTTTGACCTTGCTCTTGGTTTTCTGCTTTATCTTATCCCACTCACCACCGCCTAGCTTTGTGAGCTTAGGAACAAATCCCTCCGTGCTGGAATATTTTCTGATAAGATGAATATAATTCAGATTCAGAAAGACAGTATCCTCATCGGCGTAAGATAGTTTAAGCACCTCCTGTTCGTTTCCTCCGACTGTGATCTTTTTAAGACCGGCAAAAATCCCTATCCCAAAATCCCTATGAACAATGTAATCACCAATCTGCAGTTCCTTGAGCTGTGAGAGGCTCAGTCCTCTGAACTTCTTTCGACGTTTTTTGTACTGCTTAAAATAGCGTCCGAATATCTGGTGTTCGGTAAAAACGACCAACCCGGCTTTTTCATATATAAAACCACTCTGGACCGAATCAGATACTACTTTGAATTTGTCCTTTATTGGATTTTTGGCAACGTTTGTAGTTCCGTCGTGATGTAATTCGGAATCTTTTTCAAAAACAACATCATCCTCAAAATCCTCGATGAGTTTCTTTATTCTTTTTGCCTGGTAGTCATCGGAGCAGAGTATATATATTTCATCGTCTTTTTCCAGGTAGCCCGCGATACTGCCATAAAGGGCTTTCAAGTTAGAGTGAAAGTCCGGCTGGGGCCTGCAGTCAAATTCAATATTTAGATCAGTATCTACATCCAGATGCCCGGTGCTTTTAAAACTGGTGACAAATAGACAGTTCCTTTGAAGAATTTCATCAGCGGTTTTACCAAGTTCATTAAGCGTAGATTCGGGTTCGTCTATAATTATCAACGTATCATCTGATACATAATCAAGCACGGTACTGTCCTTTGGGGCTTCCTGTTTTTCTTCAGAGAATATGTCGCTGGTGCTAAGGTTCATTCCCATTCTAACGGATTCGACTTGCTTAAGAGATCTCTGGGTAGTAATGTCGAACTCGCGGATTGATTCTATAGTATCACCAAAAAACTCGATACGTAAGGGCGTGTAATAGCTCTCCGGAAAAATATCTATAATGCCTCCCCTAACAGAAAAATCCCCGACTTCCTCAACGAAATCCTTTTCGATGAAATTGTAATTACCGAGCTTTTCTATAAGGCTTTCAAAGGGATACTCTTCACCGGACTTTAGCTCGATGACGGAATTTTGGAATATCTCTTTAGAGATGATCTTGTCGGTAATCTCTTTGGTCTGGGCAAGCACTATGTACGATGAGTCCTCGGTAAGATCGGTGAGAGTCTTCGCAAGCTCCTCCTCATAGTATGCGCCTTTAGCTGAATAAATGGAGATGTTTTTACTGTCGCTGAGCAGCGATAGGTCGTCCTTTACTATTTCCAGCGTGGATTTATCGCCGGAGATGAAGAAAATCTTAGGGTTTACGTTTTTGTGTATGTATTCGGTGATGAATGATAAAAGCGAGCCATTCACTCCGCTAAGGAGAGCTTTTTGACCGGTGATTTGTTTCAGGGCTGTGAACTCTGTGCTGTGAAATAGTTTTTTCTTAATCGCATCCAGCATAGTATTACCTAACCCGCTTTTTACTAATTAAATTCGTGAGGTGTAAAAATTCATCAATGGAGAGGCTTTCCGGCCTACGAGAGAAATCAAAATCCATAGTATTAGCATCAATCCCGCTTTCTTCGAAGAATTGTTTGAGCGAATTGCTCATGACCTTTCTCCTCTGTCCAAAGCTGGTACGCACGACGGTCTTAAAGAGATCTTCGTTTTTAATGCGGAGGTCTTTTAGCGTGAACTTGACTACCGATGAGTGGACACGGGGTTTTGGGAAGAATGCGGTAGGCGAGACATTAAAAAAAATCTTTACGTCACTATATAGACCGGTCTGTACAGCTAGTATCCCGTAATCTTTAGTATTGGGTTTGGCGGTGAGGCGGTGCGCGACTTCTTTCTGCATCATCATTACAGCAATACTAATGTCGGATCTCATATCGAATATTTTAAACAGGATCTCGCTGGTGATATTGTATGGGATATTGCCGATAATCTTTATCTTGCTCTTGTTGTTAAATAGTGATCGTATCTCTTGCCCGGTAAGTTTTAAGAAATCTTTGTGGACAAGATTAATTTTGTCACCGTATTCCTGTTGTAAATTTTCATAGATACTTTTGTCTAGCTCGACGGCAGAGTAGTTGCAGTCTTTTTCGACGAGGAATTTCGTAAGAGCACCGTGTCCGGGACCAATCTCGAGGACATTATCTCCCTCTGCTATTTCCAGAGATGATATTATCTTTCGGGCGATGTTATTATCGACGAGAAAGTTCTGTCCGAGAAATTTCTTCGGTCTATATTTTTTATATTTTTCTTTGTTGGAAAGCAACTCTTCGGAAGAATTTATTCAACGTAATAGATATAATTAGTAATTCGCACAAAGTAGCCGGAATTTCCACCGCTCATATCGCTCCATTGATCGCCAACGTTTCCAACTATTGTATAGCCGTTATCAACTAACTCCTGCCGTCTCCGGGTTTTGTATTCGGCGGCGGTAAGTTTTATCTCCTTGGGGTCCCTGCATATTAATGTGTCGAAAACATTATAGCCAACATTTACAAGATTTGCCTTTGTAACATCAAAATAGTCGGAAGTTCTACCGGTAATAAATATTATGTGAAAATTACGGGAGACGAAATAATCGTATAGATCTTTAACCGGCTTCAATGCCACCGCTTTTCCGCTCTTTACCCATTCGTTCCATCTTTCGGAGGAGTAGGGAATATGTATTGTATCAAATTCAAAATTAGAGAGGGCAGTTTCATCTATATCGAATACAACTGTAGACATCTCCTTCACTTCTAAAAGTGAAAAATATTCCTTAGCCTGCCAAATGATACCGTTTATCTCCTCATCATATCCACCGGAAGTATAATACTCATAAACATCCTTTGTATCAGTAAGTTCAAATGCCTGTGATAAAACGTTTCCGCTTTTTAGAAACAATAATATTGTAAGTACAAGGAATATTCTTGCTTTCATATCATAATTAAGTTGTACAGGATCTATTTAGGACTTAGTGTTAAAAGATTAAAACCGGATTTTTCTATATTAGCTCGTGAGTCCTCAATCTTTTTATATTCCCCGTTAAGCCATAACCTCGATTGATCGCGGTAATTAGCGTGGAGAGGCTGGCCTGACTGACCGGTAGTAATGATAGTGTAATACTCCGACGGTTTTGACATATCGACAATCATCCGCATCGAAGGAGCAAGTATCGTCATATATTCACCGGTATTCAACGCTTTAGTAAAACTATATTCGGAATTTGTTATGGTAGTTCCGTTTCCACTAATATCATACGGTCCTATATTTAAGACAGCACTCAAGGCAGGCACGCTTCCCAGCGGGTGTTTTATTAAAACCTTATGATATAAACCCCAAACCCAATTATTCATATCATCACCACCTGTTCTCTGTTTCAGGACATTGACCGCATCATAGAAACTTTTTCTAATCACCCGATCCCGGCTCTCCGGTACAGCAAGCAGGTTACCCGGTTTAAACAAAACAGATCTATTACCTTTCAATAATCTTGCAGTATTTCTAACAGGAATGCCTTTCACATACATATATTCTCTGAACAGATCTTCACCCATTCGGGATTCATACAGATTGAAATAGAGTTCTTCTTCAAATTGAGCAAAGAGCATTGCAGCAGCACTTGAAGTACGCATATCATAATCCCAATCCTTTAATAACTTTAGGTAATTGAGATATTCCATTTCAATCCCAACTGAGTCAGTGAACGAATCAAAAATATACTTACACCACTCTCTTGCCTGCATGCTCGAGACATTATTCTGTATAAGCTTAAACTCTTCGGTAGAAAATATTTTACGTGAATTAAGTATATTCTCTATCTGGGCAGCCCGGTAATCAGGCTCAAAATGATTTGAAATGTAAAACGGGAAATTTTTAACAGGTGGATTATTAGCCGATACGATATATCCTGTATCAGGATTCAAGACTCTTGGTAATTGGTCAAAAGGCACATATGATTTCCATTTAACAGAACCATTCGAAGGAAAATAAGCCTGCGATCGATCGGAAAGATTTTCTCTTACAGGAATATATCCGGCGGCTTGATAACCAATACTTCCGGAGGTATCCGCATAGACTAGGTTCAATCCCGGAGTGCCAAAATTCTCCAATCCCTTTCTGAAATCTTCCCAGTTAGCAGCATTATTTACATTGTAAACTGCACCTACTTCATCACTCATATCATAGCCTGTCCACTTAAAAACGAGTATTTTTCCCTGATCTTCCCCTATCTTACGCTCGCTTGCAAAGCCACTTTTCTCAAGACCTGATACGACCGGACCTAGCACGGTACTATAAGTAGTATAGTAATAATCATCTGTTTCATTTTTTATTTTGATAGCTTCGACAGTACTGTCCATGCTCATTATATGTCCGTCAAGTAAATATTTCGATCTGTCAGCATTATCTCTATCGAGTATATAAAAGTCGGAATCGTCGTTCATTAGGTTTGTGATACCCCATGATATGGCATTGTTGCTTCCTATTACGATACCGGGAGCTCCAGGAATGGAGAAACCTCCAACCCTACTTCCTTTTGAGTTATCAGTCAGATATACTTCATACCATTTGCATGGTACACTGAGGCTGAGATGAGTATCATTAGCTAAAATTGGTTTACCGGTCTCGGATTTCCTCCCATTCACAACCCATGCATTACTCCCTACACCGGTTCCCTCCTGTATAAAATCTCTTCTATATGAACTAAGTATCTCAAAGAAATCGTGTCCACCTTTTTCCATGAACGAAACATTGGAACTTTCAGATGTGCCAAAGTAGCTTACCGGTCCTTTAGTAGAATCGGAAGTTTGTTTCTGATCACTCCCGCTTTTAATAACAAAAACATTGTTCTCATTATCATCGGGAATGAACTCCTTTGCTAATGAAGGACCAAACTTCCTAATCAATTCGGTAAATAAATAGTCGGTGTACCAGGATTGATTTAACTCCCACCCCATCATCCTAACAACCATCAGAGAATGTTCAGGTTTCCAGTATTCTGGTTTGTAATTAAGAACGTCAAACTCAAGCGGTAAGACAGACGAATGCTCATCTATAAAAGCGTTTACACCACGGCAGTAGCTCTCGAGCACACTTCTGGATCTTTCCGAAAGCTTTGGATAAATTTCATAAGCAATTTTATAGATTCCAAGTGTACGGAATAAAATATCATATTGGAGAACATCCTTTCCAAGTATTTCCGAAAGCCTCCCCTCTGCAACGCGTCTAGCAATATCCATTTGCCAAAGCCTGTCCTGCGCATGCATATATCCCATTGCAAAATAAAGATCCTCTTCATTTCCACAATTAACATATGGAACCCCAAATCGGTCCTTGTAGATCTCGATCTTTGAAGTTATTCCTTCTACCTCGACATTCCCGGTTTCGTTATAAAACGACTTCTCTGTCAGATCCGTAAAAAGTAAACCAAGTGTAATTACCGCAGATATAATGAGTAGAGAAAAACCTATAATTGGTTTTAAAGCAGGTCGCATGAAAGAAATTTACTCAATTAAATGTGTTAAAATGAGGGGAAAATTCTAGGGGGAAAGTAAAAAAATAATCCAGACGGCATTACCCGTTCAATCTATCCCGGCAGCTTCCAGGAGGACTTAGGAAGCATCAGCCGCCTGAGATTATTAATACTCTAGATAAAAGATCAGGATGTATAAGAACATCCGTGAGGCGCTCCATCCGCTAGCTCATTATAATCCCTTATGGTCTGAGCAATCAATTGAGAATCCGGATCATACTCATGCTCCAGGTCAAAATGATCCGTAGCATCCTGCATAACCTTATCGTACTCGCCAACGAGCACAATATCACATGTAATACCCGTACCCGGGTACTCAGCCCCCATAAAAACCTTTTCAGACATAATATTTCTCCTTTTTTTGAGGTTGGTGAAAAAAAACTGACCGGAAAAAACCTTTTTTAAAATAATTTGGTTTATATAGTGAATTTATAGGCAAAAATATAATAAATCAAAGAAAATTTTTTGATGAAATAGCAATTTTATGTTGTTGCTATTCTCTACAGCAATTTGGAAAAATGCAAATTTTATATATTTTTTGCTATTTTTTATTTATAATAAAATATATATAATCATAAAAAATCTGGCAAAAAAAATTTAGTACATTGGAAAACTCAAAATTAGTTCCTCTTCTTCAATCCCTTGATAAAGAGGAATTCAAACAGTTTGGGAGATTTGTAAAATCAAAAGTTTACAACCCCAATAAGAACCTCATTAAGCTATATGAGGAGCTTAAAAAGTATTATCCTGACTTTAAGCCCCGTAACATCGAACAAGAAAAAATCTATCTACACATCTTCCCCGGAAAACCGTTTCACATAGGAATCATGCGAAATCTTATTTCGGATATGATGCAACTGGTAAAGGACTTTTTTGTTTACAGTGAGTCCGTAAAGGATACATTACGTCAAAAGACATATTTGCTCAGAATGCTCGACGAAAAGGAACTACAAAAATTCTTTGACAAAGAGCTAGCAGAAACCAATTCAATATACAAATCTGAAAAAGTCTTCAATGAGCTTAATGAGTTGGATATGTATTATGTACGTGAGGCAGAAGCAAAGAACCTCAAGAGAACATTACCTGTGGGCAAGGCTAGTAAGTACTATAATACTATAAACAATAGGGTTGACAACCTGGTAAATTTCTTTGTTGTATCGGTACTAAAGGAATATTTTAATCTGATCTGCGGAAGGACAATTGTCAAGTTTGACGAGAACTTAAGCATGAAGGATGAGGTTTTTGCATTCATAACAGCTAACAGAGAAAAATATTTTTCGATCCCTATCATAGATATTCTATATCATTTTATTCAGCTAAAGGAAAGAGACATTGATGATAAGATGTTTGAACTAGTAAAGAAAAAAATCTATGATAATGAAAAGAATCTTTTAAAGAACGATCTTAAAAATCTTTTTTTGGAGCTAACAAATTATTGCGTAAAACGGGAACTGGATGGCGAGAAAAAATATTTGAAAGTATCCCTTGAGATCAAAAAGGAAATGCTTGATTGCGGGCTATATTACCATGACGACGGGTATCTCTCAGGTCATGCATATTCAAATATTGCTGTTACAGCTTATAACGCAAAGGAATTTGAATGGGCTGAAAAGTTCCTTTATGATTACAAAGATAAACTAAGACGAAGTGAAAGGAATAATTCCTATAATTATAATCTGGCTTTAAAATTTTATACTCAAGGTTCATTGACAAGTGACCCTGACGAAAGGAAATACTTTTACGAGACGTCCCTTAATCTACTATCTATGGTAAAAATCGAAGATTATTTTTATGAAACAAGAGTAAAGCTGTACCAGATCAGAATCTATTTTGAACTCGACGAACTGCAGAGAACTCTATTCTTACTGGACACACTGAAGCACTTCCTTAAGAAAAACAAGGTTATGCCAAAGGACACAAAGGAAAGATTTAAAAGTTTTGCAGATCATGTATATCACCTTATAAAACTAAGATCAGGATCAGACAGGGTTTCGTTCGAAGAGTTTAAGGAATCAGTTAAGAATGCTCCGATGATATCGTCAAGAAACTGGTTAAGGAAGCAGGTCGAAAGGCTGGAAGCTGACAGGAAGAAAGGCGTAAAGCCTATCAAGCCCTATGAAACAGCTAATGCATAAGGATAAGCCCTAGAATACCTCCTATGATGATAAGGTAAAGGGATTTGAGCTTGAACTTATATAGGCAGAACAACGAAATTAACGCCAGGGCTGCAGTTATATAGTCATTCACCGCCGCACCGGAAAGCAGGTAAGCAGTGGAAAGTATGGCACCAATTGCTGCAGCGTTGGCTCCTTTTATAAAACCCCTCACGTAAAAGTTTTTGCTTATCTTTCCGATAAACCGGGCGAGTATCATAACTGCCAGAAACGTAGGGAGGAAGATGCTAACGGTACAGACAATTGCGCCCGGTAAACCCTGTGTAAGGTAACCGATGAAAGTGGAAGTTATGACAACAGGCCCAGGTGTTATTTGACCGAAAGCCAAACCATCCAGAAATTCCTTTGAAGTAATGTAGCCGTAGTTATTTACCACCTCCTGATTTAATACTCCAACTATAACAAACCCGCTTCCGTAGGTCAGGGCTCCTACTTTCATGAACAGGAGCGACAATTCGACAAGTTTTGAATCAATGAAAGATCTTGCGGTTATGAGGAACTCGGAGATTGCCTTTGCTGACACGGCGAATAATAAAAATCCTGACCGGGTAGTTGTCTCATCATTTTTTTTCTCTTTTATTATGTAAAATATGAGCGAAAGCAAACCAGAACCAAGTATCACAAACATTATCGGAAATTTAAGAAATATTGTAAGGACTATGGATAAAGCAAACAGAAGGTAAAGGAAATAATCTTTGTTGAATACTCTGGAGGCTAGCTGTAGCCCAGAGTATAATATAATAGATATGACCACCGGGCTTACGCCGTAAAGAATAGAGGTGACGTAATATGTGTCTTTGAAGTTCTGATAGAATATAGAGAAAAATAATACGATCAAAAAAGACGGGAGAACGAGCCCAAACCCACCGGCGACTGCACCCATTATACCGGCTCTAAAGTAACTCATATAGAGACAAACCTGAAATGCTATCGGACCGGGAGCGATCTGGGAATATCCAAAATAGTTTTCGAAATCGTGTGCGGACACCCATTTTTTATCATCGACCAAATCATTCCGCATATTAGCTATGATCGCAATCGGTCCACCAAAGCAGGTCAACCCAAGATAAAAGTAGTATTTAAATATCTCTAATATCTGCAAAGTCATTTACAAAATAAAAAAGCATTCATTAAGTTAAATGAATGCTTTTGCAAAAAAAAGAAATATTTATCTATACTTATTTCCTGCCGATATAAAATGATACACCGCCGAAGAAGCTTACAGCGCTCATAGTCCTGCTACTGGAGAGAAGCGAGTTTACACTCGGGTCACTACCGTCCATCAGGTAAAACTCACCTTCCTGGTTTGCCACTTTAACATCTTTTCCTATAAGATTCATAAACGCAAACCTTGTTCCCATATTAAAACCAACCGGTGAATTCTCGATACGGTAATTATATCCAACATTTAGACCAAGACCGAACCTAACATTAGACTTCATGGTATATGAAACTTCATCCCCGGGTGCGGCTGCACCAGGAATCGCATATGGATGTGTTTCGTTAACCCTGCCAAATATAAAACTCATTGTCAGATCCAATCCGAACGTAAAAGATGAAAGATTTTTCTTGTCGGTATATTGAGCAATCTCAAATCCTAGAGCGGCGGATGGCATTCTAAGTATTACTTCGCTCGTTCCTGTTGTATCCACAGGTACATAAGTTGTTTGACCATTAAATCCTGTTGTAGGCCAGTTAGGTGGAATAGTACCATCGGGGTCATGAGACCTTCCGTCTTTATCACCCGAATATTGTGAATAGCCCAATGTAAAATACGGTCTCAACTGAGCCATTTTATATGTAACAACACCAAGCTTAACGGTAAGTCCACCTCCATAACCGGTGTTAGTTCCGTAGTTACTAAAATTCCAAAACCCTGTTGCATCACCTTTCAAATCCATTAAAGGTAGTTGGTATCCTGCATTTACCTCTAAAATGATACCAGGCTTTCTTTTTATTGTTTTAGTAATCTGGGCATTAGTGCTTCGGGAGATAAAGCAAAAAACCAGTAAGATTAAGATTGTAAAAGAAGATTTTGTCATAAGACCCCTCAATTTAATTTTTTTTAAGCAGGTTGAGCTCATTGGTCCAAATAGTGCCAATGATACAGCCGAGCAATCTTGCTCTGTTTTTGGGAAGTTTAAAAAAGGCTGCTCTTAAATAAATTAAACTCGAGTGTCAGAGCAGCCCTAAAACAAAGGGGTGAATTTCCTATGGCAAATATATAGAGGTTTTTAACTAATGTCAATAGAAATCTTAGTATAAATACTCTGATACAGGAAATTTTTAAGCAGAAATGCTAACTAATCTTATTTTTCATTAACGGCTTTTTCATATTCCTCTTTTATATAGCTCATCAAAAACCCCGATTCAGGATAAGATTTCATGCCTTCATCCAGCGTTTTTTTTGCCTGATCCATGTCCCCGTCATCACCTCTTTTAATATATGATAGAACTTCATACCCAATTGCCCAGTCGTGCCCCCAATCCGGGTAAAGTTCATTCTCAGGTTTAGTAGTTGTAAAAAGATCACTCGATTTACCAAGAAGCTCAAGAGCTTTATCTGCGCCACCACCAAAGGCATCCGGTGTCCAATAAGCAGAGATCCCTCTTAGTAAATAATAGCGCGGGTTCTTTTCGCCGTACTGCTTTGCTTTCGGATCTGTCTGCTGATCCACAGATATTATATCGTTCATTTTATCCTGCTCATATGACCAGCGACTGAAGTTTAGAAACATCTTTAGAATGTAAGCGTCCGCAAAGTCACTTTTATTCTGGATTACTCTATCAATTATTTCCAATCCCGATTCGGTATATTTTTGCAGATTCTTCATGACAGATTCATCGGGCTTTCCTGCAGACAATTCACTCACCCCTAGCATGTAATCACAAAGAGCGACGTAATAATTGACCAACCACTCATCTTTTTTTAACTGTAGTATCCTTTCGAATTGTCCACGGATCTTTAACAATTCGCTCTTATCCATTTTATTCATAGCCACAGTCAATTCGGTTTTTGCATCAGACATGGCATCTGAAAAGTCATCTGCTTTTGCACTATTGGAGTAGATGACAAGCACCGCAACAATCAACAAAAGTAAGTATTTCATTTTCTCTCCTGTATAAGGTTTATGTTTTAAACTTTTAAAAGGCAACGCCAATCCCAAACCAGATAGTTCGCTCGTTAGTAGAGACGACCGGAATCTGCTGTGAGTAGTCGAAGTTATACGTGTATGTAAATAAATTTTGTTCATTAAATGCATTATTCAGTGCAACGAACCCAACCGCGAATTTCCCAAGAATTGAAAATATATATTGCAGGTTGAGATCCACTCTTTTATATGTTGGGAATCTTCCACTATTATTGTCAGCATAAGTAGGAATGTAAGCATTCTGCGAGGGGTCATACGTGCTACCTATTACAGGTGTATATGGCTTTCCCGTTGCGATCCTAAAAGTTGCTCCCGCTGTGAGTTCACTTGTAATATTATATGAAGCTACTACCACCAGATTATGAGTTATATCATAGTTAGCGGATGACTCAATAATATCCGTGTATTGTTTTCTCTTTGAATCCGTATATGAATATGATATCCAACCAGTGAATTTTTGTTTGAATCTCGTTTTGAAGAAGAAATCTATTCCTCTGGCAAAGCCGTCGCCTGAGTTTGTATACATATTAAGTGACGTGTCAAGCGCAACAAGGTTTCTGTAATCCTTATAATACCCTTCGAGCCTTATTATATAATCTCCGTCATCATTGTATTCATAGCCGAGTATATAATGTATAGCCTCCTCCGGTCCAAGATTGCTATTATTGCCGTTAATATTATTACCAAGTGAAGTGTATTGATGGTATATCCCCGTTGCACCTTTAATATAATCTTTGTCCGACAATCTGTAAACCATAGATAACCTTGGGTCGAAGTTTACTTTTTCCGAAAGGGTATTATAATCACTTCTTAGTCCGGTTATTGTATAAAAGTCCTGCAAAAGTTTTAGCTTAAGTTCGCCATAACCGCCTATTCTGCCTGAGTGAAGAGCACTAGAGTAATCAATGTAGGGCGCATCCGGTCTAATATTATAAGAATACCGTGGTGCTATTCCAGTTGCGCTATATTCATTATATTCATATTCAAGCCCAGTCTTCAGATCGATATCACCATTCAATGGTGCAGAATAGTCTGCTCTTACTTTTCCGTAGGTCGTGATGTCGCTGTTGTTTAAGACACCAAATCCTACGTCAGAGTTATACCTGCTGTAGGAAGTACTAATTTCAAACAAACTGCTTGATGAAAGTGTTTGAGACAGTTTAAGATTACCAAAAAAACTTTTTGACTGTGACTCGAAATAGCCATCATACGTTGGGCTTGTTGTATAAATTCCTACCTTATCCTGCGAATAATTCGAATAAAGTTTTAGGGTTGTATTATCGCTTGGTTTATAAGTAGCAGTACCTCCGAGTCCCTGTGTTTCAGGGATTGGATTGTAGTCATCCGCTCTACCATGAAGTTCAAGGAACGGTTTCAAATATGAGAATGAGCCCTGGAAGGTACCACCAAGCACCCCGTCATCCGATCTGTAAGAACCGGCAAGACTGCTGAGTCCGAGACCTAGTATGGCAAACATGCCAGTATTCCTCGGCATATCGTAACTTTGTAAGTCAAGCACAGCGGAAAGCACATTTCCAAACTCAGCAGGGAAACCGCCGCTTGTAAAATTAATTCCCTTTAATCCCCATGGATTTACAGTAGAATATGATGAGGTATTCGAAGCGTTATCAAATATAAAAGGATTATATAATGATGCCTGATCGAGTATAGTCAGCACTTCACCAGGGTCACCTCCCCTAACTGCAATACGGCTTCCTTCATCCACCTGGTTACTTCCCGGGAATGTAGTAATCGCCCTGTAAAGATCGGCATCTGCCCCGGGGATCCTAACTATTTCCAGAGGTGTCAGGGTAAGTTTTGAATTTTCACCGGTTACAAATGAGCTTGCCGTGACAACTATCTCATCCGTTGTGACTTCTTTTGACATAACGATCTTCAGCTCGGTTTGCTGACCTTCCTCAATGCTTATAGCAATTGCCTGTTCGGAATAATCCAGCGCAGTTATAAGCAGGTTAAATTCGCCCGTCTTTTTTGTTTCGAACTCGAATTTACCATCTTTATCGGAAGTAGCGCCGTCTATTGTACCTTCGAGTACCAGGTTAGCACCCTCGATAGGTTTACCCTTTTTAGTGGTAACCGTACCGTATATCCGGGCTTTTTCCTGTCCGTATGACACGGAAGCCGTAATCAAAGAAAATAAAATTAATAGTAGTAGTAAGCGTGTCATTTCAGTTTTATAGTTAGAATTTTAATTTATTGATCTCTTTTGCAATGTTTATGTCTTTGTTGGTTATCCCACCTTCAGAATGTGTAGAGAATGAGACTTCGATCTCCGAGTACTTTAAAGTAAGCCAGTCCGGGTGGTGATCGAACTGCTGACATAGAGAGCCAATGGCAGTTACAAGTCCCATTGTCTGCGGGAATCCGTCAGTTTTAAATTTTTTCTTAATTGAATCATCGTCTCTTTCCCAACCGTCAAGTGCATCGAGCTCTGAAGTTATCTGTTCATCTGTAAGCTTAGCCATTTGTTTCTCCTTTATTGTTTTTTATTATTGACTCAAGTTTGAAAATATAATCTTCGAATGCCTTATGACCTTTAGAGGTTATTCTATATATAGATTGGGGCTTGCGGTCAACAAACGATTTATTAACTTTTACATACCCGGCATCCTCGAGCTTCTTCAGGTGAACACTTAGATTTCCGTCGGTTGCATTCGTCTTTTCCCGAATGAACTTAAAGTCTGCCTCCTCTACGCTAATAAGTACCGCCATTATTGCAGTACGGATACGGGAGTGCAGTATTTCATCTATTTTTTGATAATCGAATTCGCTCATTTTACGCGTGGGATACTAGATCCTTTTTCCATCTAAAATATAAAACGAAACCTGGGATAATAGAGAATAAGCTAAGCATAATACCATACAGCAACATTATTTCAATTCCATCCATAAAAAACAAAACCGCGGCACCAATCCACCAGCCGAAAGCCACCATTAAAATAAAACCCGACCGCTGAACTCTTGAGCTGATGTAATTCGCACCGCCTGCTATAGCGGCTATTATAGGGCAAATCGCATCGTAGGGAATTACTTTAGCCGGTATCCCAACAAAAGCAATGACCGCCATTGTTATACCGGCTCCGACCCACGTGTGAGTTATCATTCTGCCGGCAAAGGTTTTGTGTTTCTCCTTTTTTCTGTCGCGTATCCCGAAAATTATCGAGAACACCCAACCGATGACGATGAAATTCATCCAAAGCCAGTTAATGAAATTTTCTCCCCAGTTCTGGCGCACTCCGATATAGGTTCCAATAGACGCAATACCGACGACGACTCCCCACAGGATATAATATTTACCATTATCCAGAGCAGCCCTGCGGCTGTCTTCCATTACTTTTTTTATAAAGGTAATCTCGGTTTCAAATTGTTGTGTGGCCATGTTATTTCTTCCTATTGTACTTTTACTTTGTATTCTTTTTTCCATTTATTATAAAAATAAAGTCCGGGAATCACCTGGAATAAAATCATCATTATTCCGAACAAGGCAAGCGTGTGGATACTATGCCAAAAGAATAAAACTATTCCTCCCGTCCACCATCCGAATCCAATAAAATACATCCATTTGGTCTCATAAATTTTTCCGCTGGCAAAATATGCTACACCCAAAATGACAGACATTACCGGAGTAATAGCAAGACCCGGGAGAGTACCAGACATAGAGCCTATAAATCCAACGATCCCCAAACCAATACCGGCACCAATCCACAAAGTACTAAGTATTTGCTGTCCGAATGATGTACTATTTTTATAACCTCTTTTCCTTTTATAAAGAAAAAAGGTTACTAGCCAGCCAAAGCCAATTATTACAAACCATTCATAGCCGTGCAGTAGCGGTATCTTAAAGAAAAATTTTGAATATTGAAGACCAATACCGATAACAACGAGAACTCCCCAGAATATATACCCGACCCCTTTTTCTACCAGGCTTTTTCTGGAGCTTTCGATGACCCTCTTTATATAGGTTAATTCGAGTTCTGCCTGTTGTGATTCCATGATAAATTTGCTTTAATTAAAGTACTTTATTTTTTAAAGTACTTTACAAAGATATAAGGAATTATTGATAATGTCAAGGGAAGGAATAAAAAACTCTCAATGAGGGCTTTAAGAAATTGTAGTTTTTATGTTTGCTTACTGTCCCTGGGAACGGCTATAACCTTCAACACCGTTGAATTTATATAGATGCTCGGTCTTCACGAAGTCGTATCCGGCATCATCCAGTCTTTTCAAGAGGTCGAGAATGTCATTATGGGAGAGTATCTTCTCGGATTCGAAGCGACATCTCCATTGATCGGCGCAGAATATATTGGGCATGCCTTCGGGCCAAACTTTAATACCGCGGTTACTGATCCCGGTTAGCTTCATCGTTTCATCAGAGAATTCGCTCAGTTTGCTTCCCAGAGCTTCCGGCGCACCAGTCCAGTCAAGATAGACATCGACACCTACCAGCTCCTTTTTTTCTTTTTCATGAACGGTTACTTCCTGGCGCTTAATCTTCTGATCGCCTGTATGGGAATACGAAACCGGTTTTAATACTCTTGGCTTTTGTCCGAGACGTTCTATAACAGCATCCGTGAATTGAGTTGTCCCGACTTTCTTCTGGTTAAGGTCTTCGTTATAAAGATCAGCAGTAAGTATACCGTCCTCGATGGTGGTAAGCCATGCGTTATGAACTTTTTCCGCAACGTCGTATTGTCCAATGTGGACGAGCATCATCACAGCACCCATAAGTAACCCGGACGGGTTAGCTATATTCTTTCCTGCGATGTTTGGAGCGGAACCATGTATAGCTTCGAACATTGCATAATCGTCACCAATATTTGCAGAGCCGGCAAGACCGACCGAACCGGTTATCTGGGCCGCGATATCAGAAATAATGTCACCGTAAAGATTCTCTGTTACAATAACGTCGAGCGTGCCCGGTCTCTCCGCAAGGAATGCTGAACCGATATCGACAATCAAAGAATCGCTCTCTATTTCCGGATACTCGCTAGCAACTTCATTAAATACTGTGTGGAATAATCCGTCCGTCAGCTTCATTATGTTATCTTTGATGAAGCACGTCACTTTCTTCCTGTTGTTATTGCGCGCGTACTCGAAAGCATACCGGCATATTTTTTCCGAACCGGGGCGTGAGATGAGTTTAAGGCAGGCGTAAACGTCGTTTGTCTGCCTATACTCGATACCTGCGTAAAGATCTTCCTCATTTTCCCGTATCACGACTACATCCATTTCGGGATGCTTGGAAGCGATAAAGGGATTATAAGATACACACGGTCTGACATTAGCATATAAACCCAGGGTTTTTCGCGCAGTGACATTAAGACTTTTGTAGCCCCCGCCACGTGGTGTGGTGATAGGTGCTTTAAGAAAAATTTTTGTCCGCATCAGGGAATCCCATGATTCCTGCGAAATGCCGCTTGTATTACCGGCAAGGTAAACCTTCTCTCCGATGTCTATAGTCTCGATGTCAAGCTGTGCTCCCGCGGCATCCAATATGCGCAGGGCTGCTGTCATTATCTCCGGACCAATTCCGTCGCCATAAGCAACTGTTATCGGTGTCTTACTCATTAAAATTAGCTCTCTTTAATATTTTTAATTATTTCATCGCCAAATTCCGAACATTTGAGCAATGTAGCGCCGTCCATCAATCTCTCAAAGTCGTAAGTGACTTTCTTGCTTTGTATAGTCTTTTCAATGTTCTCATATATCAGTTTCGATACTTCGGTCCATCCGAGGTAATCGAACATCATCGCGCCGGATAATATCACTGAACCCGGGTTTACTTTATCCAGACCGGCATACTTTGGAGCTGTTCCGTGAGTAGCTTCGAATATTGCGTAACCGTTTTCAAAGTTTATATTCGCACCCGGTGCAATACCGATACCGCCAACCATAGCGGCAAGTGCATCGGAAATATAATCGCCATTAAGGTTCATTGTGGCAATTACCGAGTATTCGGCAGGTCTTAGAAGGATCTGTTGAAGGAATGCATCTGCAATAACGTCTTTGATTATCACCTTTCCGGCTTTCACCGCCTCATCCTGCAACCTGTTCGCTTCGTCTTTTCCTTTTTCCTCTGCTATCCTGTCGTACTGCGCCCATGTCCAAGTCTGATCGCCAAATTCTTTCTCAGCCAGCTCATAACCCCAATTCTTAAACGCACCCTCGGTAAACTTCATTATATTACCTTTGTGAACAAGAGTAACTGACGGGAGCTTTTTATTGACTGCGTATTCGATTGCCGCCCTTACAAGGCGTTCGGTTCCTTCCTTCGATATCGGCTTTATACCAAGTGATGTCGTTTCCGGGAATCGTATCTTTGTTACTTTCAGTTCATCAATAAGAAATTTTTTCAGTCTGTCCACCTCTTCCGTTCCATACATATACTCTATCCCTGCGTAAATGTCTTCAGTGTTTTCCCTAAAGATATGCATGTCAACTTTTTCCGGATGTGCAACAGGTGTCGGTACACCTTTGAACCATCTTACAGGTCTCAGACATACATACAGATCCAGTATCTGTCTCAGCGCAACATTAAGCGATCTGAATCCGCCGCCAACCGGTGTTGTAAGCGGACCTTTGATGCCTACTATGTATTCTTTAAATGCATCGAGTGTTTCGTCGGGGAGCCAGTTCCCTGTTTCATTGAACGCCTTTTCACCGGCGAGAACTTCCTTCCACATTATTTTTTTACTTCCGTTATATGCTTTCTCTACAGCAGCATCAAAAACCCTATGTGATGCAGCCCATATATCAACGCCAGTGCCGTCTCCTTCTATAAAAGGTATTATCGGAAAATCGGGTACGTTAAGCTTCCCGTGTTCCCCTACGGTAATTTTTTCTCCGTCCATTGTTGTAACCTTAATTTTGAAAAACTATAATTTACTAAATATACCCCTCTTTTTAAATCTAATTAGGGTTACTATTATAATTTTATTATATTATATAATAGAGCGAATAGAATTTAATTAAACATAATTTTATGGATCCAAAAGAACTCGAATTGATCCGGCATTTCCTTTCTACAATATCGTACAGGGCTGAAAAAGCTCTGGAAAAAGCTCCTGAGAATTTCCCCGATCTCCAGCTCAGGGACGGGGTTCGTACGCCCAAGGAGATCATGCACCATATAAATGAGCTAATTATACGTACTAAAGCCAGGGTATTAAATCGGGACCTTAATAGTATAGTAGTTGAGCCTTTAGGCTGGGAGGACGAGGTGAACAGGCTGTTTTTTTCAGTAAATGAACTTGATAACGCAGTAGTAGAACACCAGGACAATATCGATCCTGAACTTGCACGCAGATTACTGCAGGGACCACTTGCCGATACAATGACACATATAGGTCAGCTTGCAATGCTGAGACGAGTCGCCGGAAGTCCTATAATCGCAGAAAACTTTATGGGAGCAGATATAGGAGCGGGGAAGATTAAAAAGAAAAAGTGAACCTATCTCATTGATCAGGGTATAAGAAGAAAAGCTTTATTATGAAAAAATTAATCACTGCTTTTCTTTTTGTATTTATAATCATGACGGTCGAATCATATTCGCAGGATTTTGATATAGTCACATTCGAAGGTGAAGAATATTTCGTTCTCCCAAATGATTTTGACCCGTACAAGACAAGCCTCGACTATTTATATCCAAATTATATAAATGTATTTAGTCTTCCTGATGGTAAGTGGATCGCTTTCCTTCAAAACATGCCAGATAAACCCAGCGTTACCGGCGAATACCGCAATGGACTTGCTAAAGGTATGTGGAAACTCTATTCGATCGATTGGACTGACACCACATCATATGTCTTCCTAGAGGTGGAATACAAGGATGGGAAACGCAACGGTGCTCAAAATTATTATAATACACCCGCCAATCTCTCACAGACATTCAATTTCAAAGATGATAAGTACCACGGTGACTTTTTCTCATATGGTGCTGACGGATTGATACTTTTGAGAGGACAGTATATGTATGGTATACCTGTGGGTGAATGGGAATATTACAATTTCGACGGCTCGCTCATGCGTATAGAATCATACAAAGAAATAATCCCCGAAGACTCAGTCGAATTCTATTCCGATAAGACCAGATACCAACAACCCGAAGTACTAATGGCAGATCTTTTCTCTGATAATATGTACTATGCAATAGAATACATTCCTTCAGCAGAGGGAGTCTGGAAAGAATATCACCGGAACGGAAAACTAAGCCGTGAGAAAATATATTCAGGAGGACTGCTAAAACATGTTAAGGAATATTACGAGAATGGAAACATTAAAGCCGAAGGCAAAACAATAGCAGGGATAGATTATGGAAACGTTCCGATAAAAAGAAATTATACCCCCGGTGAAGACAAACAGTACGTCGAATCGGGTTTATGGAGCTATTATGATGAGTCCGGAAATCTTATAAAGAATGAATTATATAAGAATGGTAAGCCATATAGAGGAGAGGATTTTTATAAACCGGAATGACGCCAAACCCAATAAAGAAAAGGCTTGACATTAATACAATAAATATGTAATTTTGTCTTAAGTGAAAAGGACGACAATATTAAACACCCTTAGCCCTGCCAAAAGCTAAACGTCCAATTTCACGAATCTCTATAGTTTTTAGGGTTCTTTATAGCACTCACCCCTTTTAGAGTAAAACCGGGTACCGGGTCTTTTTTAGAAGAGCTAATCATTTTTCCCCTTTGTTAGAATTTCGAATTTACGACCAGGTGATCCGGTTTTTTATGTATAAACTGCATTGAACGGATAAAGTGTTGCAGTCATAACACCGCGTGTGATCGCAGGATCGCTTTCCATGATTGCTCTTGCCTCATCCTCGCTATCCGCATCAAAGACCACGATCCCGAACGAGCTCCTATCATCAATAGTCCTGCCAACATATTTAACAGTCCCTTTTTCATACAGATCAGTAAGATGCTTGAAATGAACGCTCACAGCTTCCCTTTCGGCATCAGTCCAACCTTCAGGACTGCGTAGTCGCTCCTCTGTTAGATTCAGGACATAAATGTAGGTGGTGTGTTTTTCTTCGGACATTGATTTAAAATAAGTTTACAAAATTTTTTCTCCCGGTAGTAAACCCGTTAATGAAATTAAAACAGCTTACAAAGCCGGGAGAATTTTAACTTTTATTTTACGAATAACATCTTTTTTGTTTCAGTGAATCCGTCAGTGATCAAAGTGTAATAATAAACCCCGGTACTATAACCAGCTCCGTTAAAATTAACTGAAAAATTTCCCGCAGATAATTCTTTATTCACCAGCGTGCTGACCTCCTGCCCAAGTGAATTATATACTTTTAAATTAACATAACCGCTCCTGAGAATGCTGAAATCTATACGCGTTTCCGGGTTGAACGGGTTCGGATAGTTCTGCATAAGCCTGTAATCATCCGCGATACCGGACTGCTGGTGTACGGATGTCACTGTGTACGGCAGTGTCTGGTTCCAGGTATCCTTGATTTCGGTAGAATCGAGTGCCCTGCGGTAAAAGCGGAACTCATCCATCAATGCGCCGGAGGGAAGGCTGTTATTTACTGATGAATTATATCCCCCCACTTTAAATGCAACAGCAGAAGTTAAATTTAATTGAGGTTGAACTGTAGTATCTTGATAGACACCATTAACGTATGTCGTAACTACTGAAGTTGCAGAATCATATACGATATGGATTACACTTGGACCTGGTAAAACACCAGTTATGTCAATATTTCTAAGAACAGTCTGGTTTAACCCGCGCAATGTTATATTACCTGACCCTACTGCACCAGCGCTGAAGCATCTAAAGCTAGTTGAAATATCGTTTCCCATAATATATGCGAAAGTTGAAGCAGGATAATTGCTAATCCAGAAAGAAATTGTCCAGCTACTTTGTCCCAAATCCATAACCCAACCGGTGTTTAGGTAATTGGTTGCTCCATTTCCTCCTGTACCAACCAATGCACTGTCGAATTCCCCACCGGGTCCAATCAAGTGCCCTAAAACACTTGCAGGATTCGTACCGGCGCCCGGTATCGCATAGTTTGGAGTATTGGACGGACCGTTATTACTGAACTTGTAATACAATATTTCAGGTTCTAAATATGTCTGTGCTGAAAGAGACACTGTTATCAATAAAAAAATTGGTATAAATATCTTTTTCATATTATTAATTTTTACTTTGAAGAGTAAAAAGAAATTAATCCTCTAATCTTATATAATCAATAATCTTGACGATGTACCATAAATCCAAATGGTTATTTGGGATTCAGCTATAGGCTGTCCCATAAATGATAGACCTTTCATTTTGTGATAGTTTTTAATACGTACATATACTTTTTATTTTATTTCATTTCAATATACAGTCATTTTCCTTATTTTTATCCTCTATTTGAATAATTTAAGCAGATTATGACCCACACTGTTAAAGCTCCAACCGGCTCGGAGATCACCTGCAAAAGCTGGCTCACCGAAGCCCCTATGCGAATGCTGATGAATAACCTCAATCCTGACGTAGCCGAAAATCCGGCTGAGTTGATTATTTATGGGGGAAGCGGAAAAGCCGCCAGAAACTGGGAATGCTATGACAAGATAGTCGAAACCCTTAAGACACTGGAAGCGGACGAGACGCTTCTCGTGCAATCCGGAAAACCAGTAGCGGTATTCAAAACACATGAAAACGCTCCACGTGTAATAATATCGAATTCACAGATAGTACCAGCATGGGCTAACTGGGATGAATTCAGGAGACTGGAGGGACTGGGTCTGACAATGTACGGACAGATGACAGCAGGGAGCTGGATATACATAGGCACACAAGGAATATTACAAGGGACGTATGAAACATTCGGGGCATGCGCTACGAAACATTTCGGTGGAACACTCTCCGGCAGGTTCGTACTTACTTGCGGGCTCGGGGGCATGGGAGGCGCTCAGCCTCTTGCGGCAACTCTAAATGGTGCGGCATTCCTTGGTGTTGACGTTGACAGAGAGCGTATTCAAAAAAGGATCAATACAGGATACTGCGATGTGATAGCAAATAATCTCGAGGAAGCACTTAAGATAGTTTTAGAAGCAAAAGAAAAAGGGATAGCAAAATCGGTAGGACTGGTAGGTAATGCCGGTGAAGTTCTCCCAAAGATACTGGAGATGGGAATCATACCGGATGTGGTAACTGACCAGACCTCCGCTCACGATATGCTCAATGGTTATGTACCAATGGGAATGTCACTTGCCGAGGCACTTGAACTAAGAAAATCTGATCCCCAAAAGTATCAGGAACTGGCAAGAAAAACTGCAGTTGTGCATTGCAAAACGATGTGGGAATTTATGCAGAAAGGATCAATTGTATTCGATTACGGAAATAACCTCCGCGGTGAGGCTTATAATAACTGTTTTAAATCAGCATTTGAAATACCGGGATTTGTTCCGGAATACATCCGCCCGCTCTTTTGCGAAGGTAAAGGACCTTTCCGATGGGTCGCATTGTCAGGTGACCCGGAAGATATTTATACAACTGATGAAGCTATAATGGAAGCATTTCCGGATGACGAACCTCTCCACCGCTGGCTGAAAGCAGCGAAGGAAAAGGTACACTTCCAGGGACTACCATCTAGGATCTGCTGGCTGGGATATGGCGCGCGGGCAAAAGCGGGAAAGGTATTCAATGACCTGGTAAGAACAGGTAAAGTTTCCGCACCTATTGTAATAGGTCGTGATCACCTGGACTGCGGAAGCGTGGCGTCACCTAACCGAGAGACAGAAAAGATGAAAGACGGCTCGGATGCAATTGCTGACTGGCCTGTGTTAAATTTTGGACTTCACTGTGTTGGAGGAGCCACATGGGTATCGCTTCATCACGGCGGCGGTGTAGGTATAGGAAATTCCATACACTCCGGCATGGTTATAGTAGCCGACGGAACAGATGAAGCGGAAGTAAGGTTAGAGAGGTGTCTGACTTATGACCCGGGAATGGGCATAGTAAGGCATGCCGATGCAGGCTATGAAGAAGCATTGGCAAATCAAAAAAAGTTTGGCATTAAGATGCCAATGATAGATAAGTAGAAGTAATAAAGAAATGACAGACGATAAATTTAAAGGTCTCGACCTGGATCTCGAGGAAGACCTGTCTTTCGAGCCTCCTAAGCGAAAGGGCGGAGGCGCGAAATGGGGATTCATTATAGTAATAACATTACTCATAGGTGTAATTGGGGTAATGACCTACCTATTGTTTTTTAATACATCACCATATGAACAAGGTGTAATATACCTTCGTGAGAAGCAGTACGAAGCCGCGTTAATCGAATTTCAAAAAGTACCACCTGCCGATAAAGATTATAACTTCGCTCAGTCAAAGATAAATTATATCACGGGGATGCAATTTTTTAACGAAAACAAACTCGACGAAGCAAAGCCCTTCCTTAAACAGGTGGCTGTCAACGATGAGTATGCAAACGAAGTGAAATTTATGCTGGAAAAAATCGACACATTTGAAAAGCAAAAGGTCCTTGAAGATCAACTAGCTGAAGACCAGAAAAAACTCATAGAAGATGCACAAAAAGAAACAGAACAAAAAATTAAAGATACCGAAGCGGCTAAAAAATATTTTTCAGAACTGACAAGACTTATCGATAAATTCGAAAGCGAATACCAGCTTTCAAAGCTAGAAAGCTCGTCAACAATGAAAAAGAATCTCCGCAACCTTAATGACATTCGTCAGCAGATGTTAGACATAAGCTACGAAGCAGATAATCAGGATCAACAGGTACTTGATTTTCGCTCACTCACTGACCAACTGATGAAAAGCAGAATAGACCTTGTTCAGAAGATAATATCCCTGAACATTGAAAGTGTCGATCAGGTATCAGACGAAACTAAATTGGAAATCTCCGACAGTGACAAATTAAAAGAAAGTATGGTATCTGAACGGGATAAGCTCAAATCATCATATGGAGTAAAGTAAACAAAGTCCTGAGGCTCCCAAATTACTTCAGGCGCACAAAATGACGAAAGGAAAATTAGCCATCGAAGAAAATCTTTCATTATCATCTTTAACCACGATAAAGCTCGGGGGTAAGGCACGGTACTTTGTTTCATGCAGGAATGAAGATGATATAATTTCTGCATTAAAATACGCAAAAGAAAACTCATTGGACGTATTTGTTATCAGCGGGGGTAGTAATGTTGTATTTCCGGACTCCGGCTACAGCGGGCTTATTTTAAAAGTTGACAATAAAGGAATTGATTTCCAGGATGAAATAGTCGTCTGCAAAGCAGGTGAAGACTGGGATAATTTTGTAGCTCAATGCGTTGATAAAGGACTCGGTTATATTGAATGTCTCTCCGGAATTCCAGGTAGTGTCGGCTCAACACCTATACAGAATGTAGGAGCATACGGACAGGAAGTAAAAGATTCCATTGTGTCCTTAAAAGCCATTGATAGAGAAACATATGAAATAGTTGAATTTTCAAATGCTGAATGTAATTTTGGATATAGGGACAGCCGTTTCAAATCAGCAGATAAGGATAAGTATATAATCACTGAGGTTACTTTCCGGCTGAAAAAGAACTGTATTCCTCATATAAGATATGCCGAGCTAAACAGATATTTAAACCATTTCCTCGACATGGAGACCCTGCTCCCGGGGAGGGAAAAGCTAACCATAGTTAGAAACGCAGTTCTCGAAATAAGGCGTAAGAAATCCATGTTAATAGACCCGAAGGATCCCAACTCGGTTTCCTGCGGTTCTTTTTTTACAAACCCGATACTCGATGAGGAAGAATTTCGGCACTTCAAAAAGATCTGCAAAAGAATGCATATCAAGTTTCCGATGTTTGATGATCCTAAAGGTACAAAACTCTCTGCTGCGTGGTTAATAGAAAATGCCGGTCTAGAAAAGGGCTACCAGAGAAGAGGCGTTGGAATCTCAGAAAAACACACGCTCGCTCTCGTCAATTACGGTGAAGGAACTACAGAAGCATTGTTAAGCCTTGCAAACTGGATAAAAGAGAAGGTGAAAAGGAAATTCTCAGTTGAGTTGGAAATCGAACCGGTAATCGTAAGTTAATCCGGTATTTTAGCAAGCTGATCCTCACCAAGAAGGTAATCATCTACAGGTTTTCTTACTCTTTCCCGTGAGAAATACGAATAAACCGCAGGGACGACGAAGAGCGTCAGGAATGTAGCAAAAATCAGACCTCCAACAACGGCAATACCCAGAGAAACACGGCTTCCTGCTCCAGCACCAACCGCTATAGGAAGTATTCCGAGAACTGTAGATAATGTTGTCATGAGAATAGGCCTGAATCTCGCTTCAGCCGCCCCTATAACAGCCTCAAGTTTATGTAGTCCCAATTCCTTTCGCTGATTTGCAAATTCAACAATGAGGATCGCGTTCTTAGTAACAAGACCGATAAGCATTATTATTCCTATCTGTGAGAACACATTCAGTGTCTGCCCAAATATCCATAACGAAAGCACAGCACCTGTAAGCGCAAGGGGTACGGTAAGCAGGATTATGAATGGATCAACGAAGCTTTCAAATTGTGCCGCCAGAACCAGAAATATAATTACAAGCGCAAAGATAAAAGTGAACATGAGCGATGAGGAGCTTTCTGCGTAATCTTTTGATTCACCGTTAAGCGCAGTACTAAAAGTCGGATCCAAAACTTTAGCGGCTATTCTGTCCATCTCAGCAATTCCATCTCCGATTGCAAATCCCGGAGCGAGGTTAGCTGAGACGGTTGCGGATACAAACCTGTTGTATCTATTCCTTTCAGCAGGTGAGATTGACTCGGTCAATGTTATAAGATTATCCATCTGCACAAGCTGCCCATTTTTGTTCCTTACATAAAGGCATTGCAGGTCATAAGGCTCATCTCTGTTTTCTCTATCAACCTGCCCTATCACCTGATATTGTTTACCATCTTTAATAAAGTAGCCGTATCTCTGACCACCAAGGGCTGCCTGAAGAGTTTTCGATATATCCTGAACCGAGACACCCAATACAGATGCTTTATCTCTATTGATCTCGACTTTAATTTCCGGCTTATTAATACGCAGATCGGTATCGACATTTTGCACAACCTTACTATTGTCCGCTTCCTCCATAAATTTCGGAAGAACTTCTATCAGCTTCTCATAGGTCGGTGCCTGTATAACATATTGTATTGGCTGTCTTGCAAATCTTGAACCGATAGTTGGAGGCTGTATTGCAAAAGCTCTTATCCCCGTAACACTACCGAAATTTTTATTGAGCATTTTATATATCTGATCCTGTGTGCGCTTACGTTCATCCGGTGGTATAAGATAGAGATTTATAATACCCGTATTTGTAGCACCTACGCTCGAAAAGCTAGGTGCAATTATCTCTATAGGCGCGGGTACTTCAGGCACAGAATCCATTATCATCTGGTTTAGGTCTTCCATATACCTCTCCGTGTATTCATATGTAGTACCTTCAGGAGCACGGATATTAACACGCACATTCGACCTGTCTTCGAGAGGTGCCAGCTCACTCTGCAGGGAACCCCTTACAAAGTAAACGACTAATCCTACCCCAACAATAATAACAAAGGCCATCCACCTCACTTTCATAAATGCTTCGAGGCTTTTTGAATAGATGTTATTCAACCAAACATAAAACGGTTCGGTCTTATTATAAAACCAATTCTCCTTGTCATGTTTCCTAAGCAATCTCGAACAGAGCATCGGGGTTAGACTCAACGCTACAAAAGAAGAGATAATAACAGCGGCTCCTATCGTTACACCGAACTCTCTAAACAGCCTTCCAACCAGCCCCTCTAGAAAGAGTATGGGAAGGAAGACCGCTGCAAGAGCAAGTGTGGTCGCGATAACAGCAAAGTAGATTTCTTTTGATCCTTTGAATGCCGCCTCGACGGGGCTGTAGCCTTCCTCTATTTTAGAATATATGTTCTCAAGAACGACTATAGCATCGTCTACCACAAGTCCAATTGCAAGAATGATACCCATCAATGTAAGCACATTAATGGAAAATCCTGCCGCATACATAACAAAGAAAGTTGCGATTATGGAGATTGGGATAGCTACTATCGGGATTAATGTAGATCTCCAATCACGTAAGAAAAGGAAGATTATCATTACTACTAATCCAAATGCAATGAAAATTGTTGTTTCAACTTCCTTAACAGTTCCTCTTACATATTCCGAGAAATCGAAGCCCACATCAATAGTATATTCAGGGGGAAGATTTTTTTCGATCTCATGATACCTTTTCCAAAACTCATCCGATATCTCTATCAGGTTAGCACCGGGCATAGATTGAAGCGAAAGCCCTATTCCCGGGAGACCGCCTTTTTTAATACCGGTTCGTTCATTCTCCGGAGAAAGAACCGCGTAACCAATATCCTTAAATCTCACCACCTTACCATCAACTTCCTTTATTGTGAGATTATTAAAATCCTCCACTGTAGTCAATCTACCCAGAGTCGTAATAGGGAGCTCCGTATTGTCTCCTTCGATCCTCCCTGATGGGAGTTCAACATTCTCTCTTTGGAGGGCATTCTGAACGTCTATAGCAGTTAGTCCGAGGGCAGAAAGTCTCTGTGGATTAAGGCGCATTTGCATGGAGTACTTCTTCTCACCAAATACATTTACGGCGCTAACGCCTGTAATTGTTTGAAGCCTTTCTTTAATAACATTATTGGCGTACTCGCTGACCTCCATTATATTCTTCGTATCGCTCTGCACAAACATAAATATAATGGGTACAGCATCAGCATCAGATTTTCTCACCAACGGATTTTCAACGTCCGGGGGAAGGTTTCTTTGCGCGCGGGATACTCTGTCTCGGACATCATTCGCCGCAGCTTCGAGATCCCGATCAAGTTCAAATTCGATGGTTATACGGCTGGACTGTTCACGACTTTCGGAAGTGATCGACTTAATACCTTCGATTCCATTGAGTGACTCTTCTAATGGTTCGGTTATCTGTGTTTCTATCACATCGGAATTTGCACCGGGATAATTGGTGGTAACAGAGATAACAGGAGCATCGACACTGGGATATTCCCTGACCTCAAGATTGCTAAACGCCACAATCCCAAAAATGATAAGTATAAGCGACATTACAATCGATAATACCGGTCTCTTTATTGAGGTTTCGGATAAACTCACTTTAATCGAGATTTATTGTTTTTTCTATTTTAACATCGGCACCGGGCTTTAAGCGGAGAATGTTCGTAATGATCACAGTGTCCCCGGGATTTAAACCGGAAAGTATCTGCACTCTGTCACTCAGCCGTGTTCCAATCTCTACATCAATGGGTTGCGCTTTACCGTCTTTTACTATATATACCTGGTGTCCCTTAAGGATTGGGATGACCGCTTCTGTAGGCACCATCATTGCATTTGTAATATTGTCTAAGTTAAGAGTTACATTTGCAAAGGTACCTGGAAGGAGTTTTCGCCCGGCATTTGAACTAACCGCTCTTAATATAAGTGAGCGCGTGTTTCCCTCGACCTTTGGCTCGAAAGCATAGACTTCCCCTTCGAAATCATCGTTCATCCCGTCTACTTTGAACTTGATCTTCTGTCCCACCTTAAATGCAGAGATATATCTCTCAGGAATAGAGAAATCTATCTTTATCTTACTTACATCCTGTATAGTTGTCAAGGGAACGGACGGGGATACATAACTACCCCGACTTACTTCACGCAAACCGACAATACCAGATATGGGAGCTCTAATACTAGTCTTGGATATGTCTATTAAAAGGATGTCAATATCTGCTCGCACCTGTTCGAGTTCTGTCTCGGATATGTCATAATCTTCCTCAGCAAGTAGTCCTTTTTCTTTCAGCTGTTCATTTCGAGCGAGTTTTTTCTCAAGGAGATCTTCCTGGATTTCCAGCTTTCTCAATCTTGCATAAAGATCGGCGTTATCCAATGTGAATAACGTCCTACCTCTACCCACATATGTACCTTCCTTGAAATGTATACCGGATATTTTTTTAGATACTTCACTTCGTATTTCCACCTCTTCATTAGCAAGTATTGTACCGACTGTCTTGATATTGTTCTCGAGAGTGGTGTTTTTCAGGACATATGCATCGGCTAGAACGGTTTGACTTCGTTTGTTACCCGTGTTTTCACCGGGTTTATCTTGCGTAGACGTCAGCTTCGGAACAATAATGATAGCTGCAATAATTACTACAATTATGAGAAAAAGTGAAATGTATTTGACAGGTTTTTTCAAAAGGAGTAGCCCAGTTTTATAAGCGGAATTTTTTAATATGGGGAAAATATTTAATTGAGAAAGCACAAAAAACAGGGATATAAAGGCGAAACATCACTATTGCCTAATAATGTTCCCTTAAACTAAAGAAAGTTTTCTTGACAAAAAGAGAAATAGTTTTTAATTTAAGATAAGTTCTTTCGGCAAAATATTGGGGTGCTGTTCCCATAAACAGGAGCGGCTGAGAATATACCCAGTGCCCACCATCGGGACAGGAACCTGATCCGGGTAATTCCGGCGTAGGGAATAATTTTGAACGCTTAATCCTTTTTTCGGAAAAATAAGAAGGGTTAAGCGTTTTTTATTTGATAAGGATCATACGGCGTGTCTCGGAAAAAGAAGATGTCTTGAGCCGGTAAAAATAAACTCCGCTGGAAAGTCCTGCTCCGTCAAACCGGTATACATGTTTGCCTTCCGTAAGTTCACCATTTATCAGCTGTACGACTTCGTGCCCTAGCGAGTTATAAACAGAAAGAGTTATAATTTGCTTCGCAGGTAATTCAAATGAAATATTTGTTGATGGGTTAAACGGATTTGGATAGTTCTGATCTAATTTGAATCCGTTTGGAACTTGTGCATTGCTTAGAATCGATGTTGGTATGTCATTAAACTTCATCGCTATCGACGTATATGCACTACCTGTAGGCTGTAATCTCATTCTTCCTCCAATATATACGTCATTCGTACCCGGTACTATACCGCTAACCTCATTATTACCTGATATACCATTCGAAAATAGACCCAGTCCCATACCTATACCGTCGGGAGAATATTTAACAACGTAGAAAGAACCCCCCGCACCTCCGACGTATACATTACCGTTTACATCACACTTTATGTCACCGGGTATAGCGGTATTATTGGATCCTTCCATTTGCAAATACTTGCTCCATAGAAAGGTTCCGTCAGATGTATATTTAACAGTACCCGTATGCGTCCCAGCTAAATATGTTTCCCCTGTTGCAATAACATTCTGCTGGTTATCAAGAGTAACCGCCGTTATTTTGTCATTTCCGGAAAAATCGCGGCTTCGTGACCACAAAGTATCCCCGTTAGTATTATATTTAACTAAATAGAAGTCATTCGAAGCAAAAAACTTATAACCTCCAAGATAGAAATTTCCGGAATTATCCGCTGTAAGTATTTTATCACTTTGGTCTATTGGAATTTGAGGGTTTTTTGACCATTGTAATACACCCGATGAGTTATATTTTAATAACACCGTCATCGCGGATGCCCCAAATTGAGAGAAACCAGTTACAAATACATTTCCGGAGTTATCCGCACACACGTCCAGTCCCCTGTCAAATCCTCCTGAATTAAATCTCGCTACCCAGACCGAATCACCATTTGGGGCATACTTTATAGTAACAATATCACCCGTCGGTGTTGCGCCGTGACTATAGCCGGTGAGATATACAAAATTACTATCATCGATGGTCATCGCTTCCACCTCATCCATAGCAAAATTATTCAGTCCATTATAAATTCTTGCCCATAATGAATCGCCTGATGGACTAAATTTCATTAAGGTATAATCATATGTACCGGTATTATTTTCTCTAATTCCTCCGACATAGATATTTCCAAATGAATCCATGACAATCCCTCTAGGAAGATCAAAAATCCCAAGCATAATATTCCGCGTCCATTGCTCGACCCCGGAAGAATTATATTTTACAAGGAAACTTCCTTCCTGACCCTGTCCTGACGCAATGTAAACATTTCCGGAGTTATCCTTTACAATACCTGCTGTATAGAATAAGTTGACTGAGGAATCTGGAAATGTAGAAACCCACTCCGGATTAATCTGACCTTTAGCTTTACCGGAAAGGATTACGATCGTTGTGAAGAAGAGAATAAATAATTTTGCTTTCATATATACAAAAATACTTTAAACAGGTTGCCTGTGCTAACCAAAAATATACTTTAATTGTAGGTTTCAAGTTGATTAAGGAATTGTTAATTTGGATTAGTTCTTAAAAGAACAACAAATTACCGGGGTGCTTTTCCTGAATAGGAAAGGCTGAGATCATACCCGGTGTCCCGAATAACACACAGGGACAGAACCTGATCCGGATAATACCGGCGTAGGCAATTAATTTTTAAACGCTTGATTCTTCTCTCTTTTGTCAGGTTCGGAGAAGGGTTAAGCGTTTTCGTTTTAAAGGAGAAATTTCAATTATGAAATTACTTTTACCATTTGCTCTTTTAATCTTATGTGTAAACTTTTCTTTTGCACAGGATGAAAATGTTGCCGATTCAACATATTCCATTCAGACAATTGAGGTGGATGCTTTAAAAGGAGTGAAAGGCACCACACCAATCACGCTGGAAAACATCGATAGAAAAAAGATCGATGACTTTTACTGGATGGAAGATCTTCCGATGTTCCTCAATGGTAACACAAGCATCAATGCGTATTCTGAATCCGGCGCATCGGTTGGCTATTCCTATTTTACTATCCGTGGTTTTGACCAGCGAAGGATCTCTATCCTCATCGACGGTATTCCGCAAAATGATCCCGAAGATCACCAGGTTTACTGGGTTGATGTTTCAGATCTTACCGCTTCCGTGCAGGACATACAGATACAAAGAGGGATCGGAACAGCGCTTTACGGCTCATCATCTATTGGCGGAGTAGTAAGCATCGAAACAATTAATCCGTTCAAAAACCGCTTCCTTAAAACCACAGGTGGTTATGGTGATTATAACTCAAAAAGGTACTCGCTGGAATTTTCCTCCGGGCCAATCAATGAGGAGTATGGGTTGTATGGGAAATTTACGAAGATAAATACAGACGGCTACCGTGACCTTTCCTGGTCTGACCACTGGTCATATTTCCTCAGCGGAGAAAAAATGTTCGGGAGCAAAGCCGTACTCAAACTCACAACATATGGTGGACCTATACAAAACCACCTGGCATATCTTGGTGTGACTAAGGAATACCTCGACGGTGAAGTAACCGGAGATCAACGTGTCGATAGGAGGTACAATTTCCTCGATTTCCCAAACGAAACCGATAACTATAATCAGCCCCATTACGAAGCAGTTTTTAATATTCAACCGAACAAAAATCTGTTCATTTCCAACACGCTCAGTTATATAAAAGGAAACGGATACTTCATTACAAACTTTCCGACATATTACGGCTATGATTTCGATTATTTCAGGCTTCAGACATTCTTTACAACCGACAGTAATACATATAATCCTGATTATTATAGACGAAACCCCGACGGTACGTTATACTTTCAGCCGGGACAGGGGTATGAGATCGTGAGGAGCAACATGGTTACTAATCTCTGGGTGAATAACGATACATATGGGTGGTTTCCTAAAATGAAACTTACACATTTAAAAGGCAAAGGCGATCTGGTATTCGGAGGTGAGATACGCTATCATAAATCCGAACACTACGGGGAAGTAACATTCGGTGACGTACTTCCACCCGGGACACCGGATGACTATCTTTATTACTTTTACAATGGCGGGAAAAACACATACTCGGTTTATGCAAACGAGATCTACCGCGCAACCGACAAACTGACCGGTATGGTCGGATTGCAATACGTCTATCATAGATATAAGATTGAAAATGACAGGTTCAAACCGTATGATTTTGATGTAAGCTACAGCTTCTTCACTCCCCGCTTTGGTGTCAATTATGCTTTTAATGATATGCTAAGAGTGTTTGGTAATTTTTCGATCGCAAAAAGAGAACCGAGACTCAAGGACATCTATGATGGGGAAAATCCTTACAGTACTCCGAATTTCAGAATAGTCGACCCGGCTACAAATACCTACGAGGACCCTTTAATAAATCCAGAAGAAATGAATGATTATGAGCTTGGATTTGGTTTGACTATGAATGAACTAAAAGCCGACCTTAATTTTTATCTCATGGACTTCAGCAACGAGATAGTAAATAACGGACAGCTAGATAATGTCGGGCAGCCCATTGTGGGAAACGCTGGAAAATCCATCCACAGGGGTATCGAACTCCAGTTTGCCTATCAGCCGTTCAAAAGAATGTTCGGAGAAAGATCTCTCGGACCGTTGAAGGTAGAAGGAAATCTGAATCTGTCCGATAATTATTTCACCGAGTATGTGGAAGTACTCGGAGCGGATTCGTTAGGAAATATTATTTACGGAAACGATTACTCTGATAATCAAATATTACTGAATCCACGCATCATTGCTAACCTTTCGCTGGACTATTTCGCTCCGTCGGGCATAGGGGCTTATATTGCAGTACAGCACATTGGAAAGCAGTATCTTGACAATTCCGAAAACGAGAAAAAAAATCCATCTGCTGTAACCCAACCCGGTTATGTAGATAAAGTGATTGAACCTTACACAGTATTTAACGCTGGTGTATCGGTTGATTTAGTAACATTAGTCGGGAGTAAGAAGTTTGGAAACATTCTTTCCCAGCTCCAGGCTAATTTCAGGATAAATAATATTTTCGATGTGTTGTACGAAACTTCCGGAAACGTCGACAGCTACGGGACACCCTACTGGATCCCCGCAGCAGAAAGAAACTTTTACATAGATCTAAAAGTAGGATTCTAAGAAGCTTACGGGAGCTCATCTGCTCTCCTGCTTACCTTTTAGATATTTTTTATAATAGGTATATTTATCCAACTAAACCAAGCTTTATGAGGAAAATTTTCTCTTTGATTATAATATTCGCTTTGACAGTGCTATTCACAGCCTGTCTGGACAAAAAAGAAGAACCAATCGAAAAGACCAAGGATAATAATACGACCGAAGAAACCTCTGATAATTCGTCGAATACTGCTTCCGGAAATGAGGGAGAAACCGGCAAAACTGACGGAATAAAAGATCTTAAATTTGGTACGAATCTTATTCCGTCCGGATTTGATAAATACAAAGGTAGCCCGGTCGCGGCAGCTGAATGGGAAGATGCTAATGGTGAAAACCTCATTATTATTAGCGAGACTAAAGTGAACGAGAAAGAGGGGCAGAATGGGACAGAACTTTCTAAGGAATTATACGGATATCATTTTATAATGGACGGTTCGGATGGCGAAGAGCTGTGGAAGATACAGGATTTCGTCAAAGACTGTGAATTTGATCTTACACTTTCATACATCCCGGAATCACTGACAGTTACCGACCTGGATAATAATGGGATTGCTGAAAGTACATTTATGTACAACCTCTCATGTAAGAGCGACGTAAGCCCGGACGATCTAAAGCTTATGATGCATGAAGGGAAAAATAAATATGCTCTTAGAGGATATACTCTTTTAACGGGTATTGGCGGAGATTATAAGGTCGACAAGGCATTCGATGACGCGCCGGAATCATTCCTCGATTATGCAAAGAAGCAGTGGGAAAAATTCAAGAGTTTTGAATATTAATTTTAGTAAGCCCCGAAAGGGGCTTTTTTTATTTCCCTTTTCTTGATTCACTTACCATTAGTACACCTCCTGAAAAGAAAAGTAACGCTGCGAAAATGAATGTTGCCTCTATAGAAATAAGCTTTAATATAAGATAGCCAAGGAATGGACTGAATAATCCTCTTAAGCCTGTCAAAGTAATGTGAACAGCCTGGTAATTAGACACCTCCGAATGCGGAGCATAATATATAGAACCGAGATTCCAGGAAAGCGTTACTCCACTCATACTAATTCCAAAAATAAAGAACGTTACATACAACAATATATCCTCCCTGATATGAATCAGGTGGAAATACTTTATAATCAGTAGTAAAATAGGAAAAAGTACGAGTGTCATAAACGATACGCCTGTAAACTTAGCCGGATTTCTCGAACCCATGAGTTTACCCATTAGTGGAGTGAACAATACTATCGCGGAGTGTACCATGAATCCTTTCGCCAGTGAAATGGGTGTATAATCGAGTGCAAGGTCTTCTACCAGGAATATCGGCAGGACGGCCTGTATCATCATAAAGGCCATACCGTAAAGAAAGAAATATATTTCAAATCTAAGGAAACCTTTACTCTGGTTAAATATCCTCAGCATGTTCCTTATGGGTAGGATTATTATATCTTTAACCAGTTTGACGGAGAAATTCAGAGCCAGGCGTACGCGGTTTTTGGGTTCGATCTCATTGTCTAGCTTTATGAGCTTCGCAAGATTGTAAAACGCAATCATATCCACTACACCCGCAAGAGGATAAAATATTTTATACACCTCATAATTTATATCAAGCAGAAAGCCAAGTGAGGTAGTAGTGATCAGTAAAGCAAGTGTGTAAAGGCTCGAGGCGTAAGAATAAAGCGAACTTCTTTTTTCCGGGGAATAATTATGTTTGATAACAACGTTCCACACAGGTTTTATCATCGAGTCTATGAAACTCATGACGGCTATACAGAAAATGAAATAATTAGGTGTTTCATATAGAGGTATGATGAACAAAAAGAACTTGCTCGCGAATCCCAGCCATAAGATTGTACGCTGTTGATTATGAACACGGTTGATGAGCTCAGCGCCATATATAGAAAACAGGAAAGCCGTACTCGTCAGAAAGATCAATACGGTTACCTGGAAGTCGCTTCCTCCGAGTGACTTCTTTAAAATGACATCCATCAGCAGGAATGTACCGAAGGAAATGCCGTTTAAGATCTGCGATATAAGATGTAGACGAAATGTGTATTTCTCTAAGCGGGGTCGGTTAAATTTGAGGGTCTGAGATGCGCTCAAGTTATTTACATATTTACATTTTTTCTAATTCTATATGCTTTAATTCTGTTTTTACGTTTGGATATTTTGAATTTATGTGTTCCCTAAGCCTCTCCGCCGCGTAAACTGATCTGTGCTGACCTCCCGTGCATCCGAAACTTACCAATAAACTTGTAAAATCCCGCTCCATATAATTCTCGATTGCCGGATCGATCATCTCATACACACTTTCGAGGAATTTATCCATTTCTGTCTGCGTCTGAATAAACTTAATGACATCTTCTTCGAGACCGGTTTTTAATTTGAACTCCTCTTGCCTTCCCGGGTTATTAATAAACCTGCAGTCGAACACGAAACCGCCTCCGTTTCCAGTTGTATCAGGCGGGATCTGCGATTTTATGTATGAAAATGAATTGATATAAACGGTTAAAGACATGAGTAAATATAGCAATTAGACGGGAAGTTTTAACACCGAAAATCTATCCGAACATCCCGAATTGTTTCTGGTCTTTAACCTTCCTGTAATGCTCCCTCGAAAGGGCAGGCACATCCCTGTCCAGTCCGTATTTAGCTCTATTAAGACGGAATATTTTCTTTATTGTTTCAGCCCATTTACCCTGTCCCGAAAATCTTTTAAAATATTCACTATTATATAACTTCCCTCCGTGAATATCTGTTATGCGGTTCAATATCTTGTCTGCCCTGTCAGGAAATTCCCTTCTCGCCCAATCTATAAACAACTCCTTATTCTGCCATGGCAATCTCACTAACGTCATTGCCGCTGTTAAAGCCCCCGCTTCCTTAGCTGCCTTTAGTATGGAAGGAACTTCCTCATCCGTTAATCCGGGTATTATCGGCGCAACATTAACAGAAACAGGTATACCGTTATCTCTTAATCTGCTCACCGTATCCAGTCTTCTTTGCGGTCTGGCTGTTCTTGGCTCCATTACTGTTGTTATCTCCGGTTTCAGACTCGTTATCGAAACCACAACGTGTGAGAGGTTCATAGTGGCTAACTCTTTTAAAAGGTCTATATCTCTTTGCACAAGCGCATTCTTTGTGATGATGTAAACCGGATTTCTGAACTTAAGAAAAACTTCCAAACACCCTCTCGTTATCCTGAACCTCCTTTCGCCGGGCTGGTAGCAATCCGTATCTCCTGACATTCCAACCGCGTTCGCTACCCATGTTTTTTTATTAAGTTCGTTGTGAAGCAGTTCCGGAGCGTCAGGCTTGACCATTATCTTAGTTTCAAAGTCAAGCCCACTGTTGAAACCAAGATATTCATGTGTGGGTCTCGCATAGCAATAAATGCATCCATGCTCACATCCTCGATATGGATTCATGCTAAACATCATCCCCAGATCCGGGCTCTCGACTTTATTTATCATTCTCTTTGTGTTGTCACGAAAATATACAGTCTTGGTTATGCGCTCTTCCTTATCGAAATACTCATCAGCTTCAAGATCCGCCTCTATATATAATTTCTCGAATCTGTTTTGCGGGTTTAATGCCGTCCCTCTTCCTTTTATTTTATTTGGATGTACTGAATATTCTTTCATAAAAAAAGATACATAAAATAATTCTTATATACCATAATTTTTTATGGTATATAAGTTAATAAAAAACCCCACTCTACTAATCGACTGGGGTTTACATAGGGGGAAATAAATTACTACACTCTACTTTAATACTACTACCTCTTTTGCGCCTGTTTCATTATTAAGGGTTAGCTTTACTGTATAGAAACCCGGCAGGAGCTTCGTTAAGTTATATCCTATGCTGTAGATTCCTTCCAATTGATGGCCCTCGAATATCGTTTCGATCTCCTCGTTCATTGAATTGAATATCTGTACCTTCACATTTCCGTCAGATCTTAACTGATATGAAATATTTATAAAACTTTTAAATGGATTAGGGTCTATTTCAAATATTGTAAAATTCTCAGGCTCATCTAATTCCATGTTATATTCATCGCTGTTACCTATACCAATCGTATACGATTGGTTGCTGAAATCATTGTCACTAATAGACTCAGGAAGATATAATTTTGTAGCAACAAAAAATTTCATATTCATCCTCACTATAACATTCATATATGGAGCTTCACCTTCAGAGACCACCCCCGGATATAATGTTTCAAATATAACCATGCCGTCATCACCCGTCAGCTGGATGCCTCTAAAAAATGTCTCACCTATAGCATCTCCTGTACCTGATATCTCACCCTCTTCATCGGCATGCCAAATCTCAACAAATGCATTTTTAAATGGCTTCCCATCAATATCTATTACTTTCAATTCCAGTCTCAGGGGAAAACCTTTTTTGTTTTCCTTTATATTACTTCTAATAATATCGGAGTTAAAAAAATATGGTTCTTCTTCATCCTCGGGTATTAACCAGAGCACATCATTATCTTTTGTAGTTAGTTCTTCCATCTTATAATTGTGCATCTATTACTCATTTAATTAGGAGCATTTCTTTCGTTTGCACAAAACCTCCTGCGATCAGCTTATAAAAATAATATCCGCTGCTCAATCCGTTCGCATTGAATTTTATCTCGTAAGAACCGGCATTCTGCCTCTGATTAACAAGTGTCCTCACCTTCTGTCCCATTGTATTGTAAATAATAAGCTGTACGTCACTGTTTTGCGCAATCTGGTATGGGATCACCGTTGATGGATTGAATGGGTTTGGATAGTTTTGCTTTAATGCAAATTCATTAGGCTGAACTTCCGGATCGCCTATCGAGGTCGGAGAATCTATCCCGATTGTATATTCACCGTCGTATCCGCCATTGCCATTTGGTGTCGCTGTCATCACTAAGTATTGAGGAAGCGCTTCGTGGAAGATGCTGTCTGCCGCGTTTGTCGTCGGGTTAGGACCTCTCCCAACATATTCCGGCGTAGCATATACCGTGTTGTTTGTTTCATCCGGGAAACAGAACTGGGATGTTACATATGTCGATGCGGTAAGCCTTACCTTGAAGTGAATGTGCGTTGCTCTTCCCTGGTACCATCCCGGGTATACTGTATCGAACTCTGCCAGACCTTGCGAGTTAGTAGGCTGTATACCTCTCATAAAAGTCTGCCCTACAAAACCGTTAAATCCCGAGTAGTTACCGTCTTTATCGGCATGCCACACATCGACCAACACTCCTGATACTGGATCACAATTGTAATTGATCACGTTTATCTTCATGTGAAGTGGCATACCCGGTCTGCCCTCGGTTATATCTTGCCTGAATAGGTTTGGGTTAATATAATAAGGACCCTCCGTCAACGCCGGTGTGAGCCAGCAAGTATCAACGGCACCTGTTTTCCCCATAGCATTCATCGCTTTACTAATGGCTTTTTCAGTGTTAACAAGAGGAAGCATTGTCCCAAGTCCAACTAAGCCCAGTCCTTTTAAAAGATCTCGTCTTTTCATTTTTAGGTATTATTTATTTATAAAATGAATGCCGGATAAATTACTTCGGGGGCGGCATCCCACCTGGAGGTCCCTTCCGGGGTCCTCTATCATCAGATTCAGGTGTTCTCATTGGCACAAAGACTTCATTTATTACATCCTTAAACTTTTCTTTCTGTTCAGGTGTACATATATCCGATATATCTTTAAAGTGATTATATCTTTGTATATCTATCCTTCTTTGTAATTCTGTTATTTTATTTATAAGTGAGTCTCTCTTACTACCATCAGTAAATATTTCATCAAACATCTGCTTCCTTACCTGTCTTATGCTGTCAAATAATATCGATGATTCTCTCTCGTATGCTTCCGTTAGCGGCTTGAACTTCTGCGCCTGTTCATCACTCCAGTCAAGCCTTTCTTTAAAGAAATCCGTCAGATTATGACCGGGAGGGGGACCTCCGTTTTTAAAAGGCTTTTCTCTAAAATCCGGCATTTGAGGTTTATCAAACCATATGATAGCCAATGTGCCCAGGTTAATAACTGCTAGGACTATCACCACCCAATAAAAGATCTTAACTTTTACGTACTTTTCCATTTCTTTCCCCTTATCTGTTATTTGTCAAATGATACTGCTCAAGGAATATACTTATATCAGTTGGGGAGGTAACGGATTCGGTGACTTCTCCTTCGTCCGAACTGTAAACCATTGTCAGGATGTTAAAGAGCAATATCAACACAAGCAGAGCAGGGAGAATAACCGCCCCTTTGAGGGACTTAAACATAGATTCGGATTCATCCGATTGTATTCTCCCCATCAGCTTTGTGTAGAAATAAGGGCTTGCATCTATTTCCTCATGATGTTCATCGAGTAATAAGAGAGTCCTATCCACATCGCTATCTACTACTGAGCGAGTTTTTTCAACTTTTTTATTCATTTCCTTACTATTTAATTAGACGATATCTTTTTGAGAATACTTACTGTATTATTTGTAATTTCTATAAAAATTATAGAGCTTTTTTTGAAGATTTTGTTTTGCCCTAAATATTAATGAATCTACCGCATTCACCTGAACCTTTAATATCTCGGCAATCTCGCTATTGCTCATACCCTCGAATTTGTTTAATGTTATAGCTATCCTTTGTTTATCAGGAAGTTCACCCAATACTTTCTTTAAGATCTTTCTCCGCAGGTCATCATCGAAAAGTGTAGCCGGGTCAGGCTCATTGGCGGGAATGTTAGCTAATACTTCCTCATCAGCCTGTTTGCCGAATGAGAATCTCTTCTTACGTTTTTTACTTTTTATAAAATCAAGCGATTTGTTAACAGCAATTCTATATATCCATGTTGAAAGTTTTGATTCAGATCTAAATTTATTCAGGGAATGATATACTTCGATAAAAACTTCCTGCGATATGTCCTCTGCATCATGTATGTTAGAGGTGAAACGATAGCAGATATTGATGACTTTCTTCTGATGATCATCGACTATCTCCTTAAAACTAATATCCTTTACTTTATCCCTGTTCACGGCTGTAAGGTTGATACTTTCGTAAAGATAAAGAAATCCTTATTAAAATAAAAAACCCGGTGCAGATCATTATATCATACACCGGGTAAGTAGAGAGAATAAACCAAACTCTTATGCTTTGCTCACAACTGCTTTTGAACCTTTTCTTTTCGAGTACCACTTAATGATCCGTATTACAATGTATACTACGATCGCCAGGAATACCAGCAACGGCAGTAAAGCAATAGCAACTACAATAATTGCCTTCAATACATCCGTGAATCCTTCCAGACCTTGCTTGAATGCCTGTCCTATCTCGTAAAAGAATCCTCCGCCCGATGATGTATCGAGGAGTGATGGCTCGAATACAGAAACTGTAAGTGTGGAATATGCCGCCTGGGTCCTGAGAAATTTCATCCTGCCCTCGACGCTTTCAATTTTCTGCCTGACTGTAGCCAGCTTTCCTTCTATCTCGATTATATCGGAAAGCGAACCTGCTTTAGTATCGAGAAGCGATATCAATCTTTGCTCCAGCTCCCTCTCTGTTTTTAACCGCGCTTCGAGATCTATGTACTCTTCGGTTACATCATTCGATGAAATATTTTGTGAAGCTATTGTGCCTATCTCGCCTAGCTTTGCAACCAGCTCGTCAAATTTCTCTGCCGGTACTTTTATCGTGATCGATCCCTGTTTTTTCCCTGCCGCATTTAGGCTCGAGCTCGAGGCAGATGTATACCCGTTCAAATTTTTCACAAGATCATTGATCTTTGTTTCCGCCTCACCGTAAGTTTCGACCTCAAGATTCATTGTTCCCGTTCGGATAATGAGCCTTTGCTGTTGTTGTGTAGGTATCTCTGTTTCATCCTGCTGATTTTCGGATGTCAGGCTCGTTTTTTTGTAAACCGTCCTTTCCTTGTCGCCGGCTACATCCATGTTCGATGTACCGTCCGTATTGTATGTCATCGGAGGCTGATTCTCCGTATCCTTATTTCCGGATTTATCCATGCATCCATTCAGTATTATAAATCCGAGAATAAGAAATAACACCGCTTTGAAATTCTTTGCTTTTTTCATGGCTATTAAGTTTTTCTTTAACCGCTTAAAGATTGATACTTGATATAAAATGCAAATGTTCCTTAAAAAAAGAAAGCCTCACCGCATAAAGCAGAGAGGCTTCTAAGTGTAAGGTAATCAGCGTACTTTGTTTACTTACACTTCCTATTAAACTTCATAGTAAAGATGGAATTCATAAGGATGAGGTCTCAGCTGAACCTGGTTTACCTCATTCTCTATTTTATATTTTACATACGTCTCTATCAATTCTTCAGAAAATACACCGCCTTTAGTCAAAAATCCATGGTCTTTTTTCAGATTATACAGCGCCAGGCGGAATGTCTCAGGTGCATGGTTCAGCTTCATATATTCGTCGAGCGGCATGTCATAGAGATTTCTGTCCAGCGGATCACCCGGGTGTATCTTGTTCTCAATACCATCAAGTCCAGCCATTAGCATTGCCGCAAAAGCAAGATACGGGTTTGCAGTACCGTCCGGGCATCTGAATTCCACTCTCTTTGCTTTTGGATTATTTGAATACATTGGTATTCTTACTGCCGCGCTTCTGTTTGCTTTCGAATATGCCAGCGTAACAGGAGCTTCGTAACCGGGTACCAGCCTCTTATAAGAATTTGTCGTCGGATTTGAAAATGCCAGTATCGAAGAAGCATGTTTTAAAAGACCTCCAATAAAATACAATCCCATCTCACTAAGCCCTGCATACTCATTCCCGGCAAAGAGAGGCTTTCCGCCCTTCCAAAGACTAATGTGTGTATGCATACCGCTTCCATTATCACCGAATATCGGTTTTGGCATAAATGTGGCTGTCTTACCGACTAACCTTGCCGTGTTCTTTATTATGTATTTAAACCACTGCATCTGATCTACCATATCCAGCATCTTGCCGTACTTAATATCAATTTCAGACTGACCTGCTGTGGCAACTTCGTGGTGTTGAGTCTCCACGTCCATTCCGACTTCCATCAGGTAATCAACCATCAGGTTCCTGACGTCATTCATTGAATCCGACGGGGGTACCGGGAAGTATCCCTCTTTCTGTCTGATCTTGTGACCCAGGTTTACTTCCTTCTCACTTCCGGTATTCCAGAATCCCTCTACTGAATCCAGCCTATACCAGCTAGAGTATTCATTCACGTTATATGCTACGTGGTCGAGAATAAAAAACTCTGCTTCCGGTCCGAAGTATGCCGTGTCTGCTATGCCGGTAGATTCCAGATACTTCTGCGCCTGCTTTGCAATATACCGGGGATCATGATCATAAGGATTTTTATCACAATCGGTAATGTCGCAGATCATGACCAGTGATGTAGATTTAATGAACGGATCTATATGTGCAGTGGTCGGGTCGGGTATTACAAGCATGTCGGATTCGTTGATTGACTTCCAACCTCTGATCGAGGAGCCGTCAAAGCCGAATCCCTCATAGAAACTCTCCTGCTCGAGCTTGTCGATTGGAATTGAAAAATGTTGCCATTGTCCCGGCAAGTCTGTAAAGCGGAGGTCCACCATCTTTACTTCCTTTTCTTTCGCCAGCTTAAAGACGTCATTGATGGCTTTCAATTTGTCCTTTTCTGCATCGATTTGGTTCTTTTTTGCCATAGGGTTTTTGATTTTATGATTGGTTTTTATTATTAAGGTAAATATTCGTTGTTTCTTTGTGAGTTGAAAGAACGATACTGGATGTCGTTGCTGTGACACCGGGCCATGCCTGTATCCTGGCTAATAGCTTCTCCAGGGTCGTGGTGTTCTGCGTACGGATCTTTAAAATATGTGAACCCTCACCGGTCACCGAATGACATTCGAGCACTTCTTTTTCTTTAAGTGCATTCTGTATGATGCTCGAAAAATGCTTCGATGATTCGCTCTTTACAAAAATAAAGCACGTGATGTCGTACTTAAGTTTCTTATGGTTGAGAACTGTCGTATATGAAGTGATGTAACCGTGTGATTCGAGTCTCAGGATCCTGTCGTTTGTGGAGGGAAGTGACAGACCTACTATCTCTGCAAGAACATTCTTTTTTATATGGGCATCCTTTTGGAGCTCGGTCATAATGCTGTAATCTATTGCATCGAGCTTGATTTCCTCTGTATTTTCTTGAGCCTTAATTTTTAAGGTATTTTGTGTGATTTGCCTTATAAATTAAGGCAAATAGATTTAAATGTCAACGTAATATAAAGGACTTTTGCAAAATTTCCTTTATATTCACTTTTAGGTTTACTGAGTGATTCGGTTTATTCTTTACAAAACTTTATATATTCAATATATTATTCACCTAAGGAGAAATTTCAACTATTCTGTTTTTTGTGCAAGATAAGGGGAGAATTAAAGTCTATTAATTTTCACGGGGATTGCTGTGCCCAAATAATTCTCAAAAGCTGGCTATCCTGTATATTAATAATCATAACCACTTTCTATGAAATCGAAACATATAAAACAATATTTAGCCATTCTCATGGTATGTGTATTGCCGGTTGTCCTCTTCAGTTTTAGAAGCCCGGCAGTCAATCAAAGCACTCACGTAATGGTAAACGAAAAAGTAGTGAAGAGATTAAGTGATAACGCTCTTTACGAAAAAGGAACCATCAACGTTATGTTCAAAAGTGCTGTAAATAATTTTTCATCCCGCAAGCTCGGAGTAGACAATATAGATAATTTCCTTAACGGGTTCGATATTACCTCTGTAAAACAACGTTATCCGCTCAAGCCCGAACGCTCTGCGAGAAAGATCGGCGATGAAGAACTTGCAAAGATATTCGAAATTAAATACGAGCGAGATATAGACCCGTTCGAACTGTCCGAAATGATTATGGCTCAATATGGCGACCAGCTCCAATGGGCAGAACCGGACTTTGTATACGAGGCTGACTATATCCCAAATGACCCGAGTGTAAATTCACAATGGCACATCCCTAAAATAAGGTCGTACCAGGCATGGGATTTTTGCCAGGGCGACACTAACGTGATCATAGGTATTGTTGATAGTGGAAGCGATCTGGATCATCCCGATCTGCAAGCCAATATCTGGAAGAACCTGGACGAAATTCCGGGCAATGGCACCGATGATGACGCAAACGGGTACATAGATGACTGGATCGGATGGGACTTTATCGGTACCGGCTCCGGTCCTGACAATGACCCGCAGATATACGGAAGCAATTGCGATCACGGATCCCACGTTTCGGGTGATGCATCACAGGTCACGGATAATGGCGTGCATGGAGCCGGTATAGGTTTCAAATGCAAGCTCATGATTAGCAAGCACGGTGACGATGACGATTTTTCCGGAGCCGGCGGTACTTCACTTATTTATAATTCAAATGATGGAATAGTTTACTGCTACCAAAACGGCGCGAAAGTTATTAACTGTAGCTTTGGAAGTTCGTCATTCAGCTCGCTCCAGCAGACCGTAATTAACAACGCATGGGCAAACGGCACTATCGTTTGCGCTTCAGCCGGAAACGAAGGCTCGAATATACCCAGGTACCCGGCGTCTTGCAACAATACGGTTTCAGTTGCGGCTTCGAATTCTTCCGACATAAAAGCCAGCTTCTCTAACTGGCACTCGACAGTTGATATTACTGGACCCGGTGACGCTATACTCAGCACGGTATGGAATAATACCTACGCGATTTTCAGCGGTACTTCTATGTCTTCGCCTGTAACGGCGGGTGTTGTCGCTCTAATATGGTCTAAAAATCCCGGCTGGACACAACAGCAGGTTTATGACAGACTGCTCGAGTCAGTCGACAGCATATACAATATTCCTGCCAATTCTTCATATATAGGCGGATTGGGTACGGGCAGAGTGAACGCCTTCAAAGCGGTTTACGACAACCCGATATTTACCTTACAAAGTTCATCAGCGTCGGATTCACTCCTCGGAAATGGAAACGGCACCTTCGAAACTAATGAAGAAGTTGCCCTTAAGCTTGAAATTAAAAACACCTGGCTTGCCGGTTCTAATATCTCTCTCAGATTGACGACCTCCGATCCAAATGTCGAAATTGTAAATGACTCCATTTATCTCGGCAATGTCACCGCTTACGGAACATACACGTCCGGTTACAGCGGAGGATTTGTTGTAAAAGCAAAGCCAAATTGTCCGTTCGATTATACAGCGTCTTTCAAGGTCACAGCTAATCAAAACGCTTACGTAGATGAAGCTACTCAAACCGTCAATATCACTTTCAGAAAAGGATTTGTTGTGCATGATCAAAATCTCATGAAGCTGTGTCTCACAAAAGACGGGGCGATAGGAAAAAAACCCGAAGCGTATGGCTCCGGTTTATTCCTCGGAAGCGGAAACACTAACCAGATATACGAAAGCGGTCTTATGATCGGTATCAGCAATACACAGGTATCCGACATGACTCGCAGGGAGTCGGCGCCTGCAAACGTTGCCGATTCGGATTTCGTCGCTTTGGAAACTTACACACTCACGACACCGGGCTCTCTCTCAGCTCAGGACGGGTTAGGACTATTCAATGATGACGGCGCTGGGTCGAACAAGATCGGCGTTACGGTCGATGCGAGAAGTTACGTGTTCAACTCGACTTCACAGGACAGCAACTTTGTTATCCTGCGCTATAAGATAAAAAATGATAACGTCACTGCCCTTAGCAACGTGCACATTGGTATCATGTCATTCTATTCTCCAAACGGCGCCTTCTCGACAAACGTCTGCGTAGGCGATACTGCAAATAGGATGGCTTATACTTATTCTAACTCGAATCCTAATCCGTATTTTGCGACGGCATTGCTCTCGGATCAAAGCATAAACTATAAGACCTTTAGCGCGACCGTGATGTTCGACGGGTTCACTCCACAAGAAAAATGGGACGCTCTCTCGAACGGGCTGAATAACCTGTCCACCAGTCCCGGACCAAACGCATTCATTATCTCAGCCGGTCCGGTCAGTATTCCTGCGGGTGAAACGGTCATTGTCGGGTTCGCTGTCGTAAAAGGAAACGATTACAGCGACCTCGTTGCCAATACGACAAGGGCAAAAACGATGTGGAATTCTGTCGGTGTAAACCAGATCTCTCAGCAGATACCGGACAAATACCAGCTTATGCAGAATTATCCGAATCCGTTCAACCCTTCGACTAAGATAACTTTTGCTCTGCCTAAAAAGGATTTCGTTAAGCTGTCCGTGTATGACATCCTCGGCAGAAGGGTCACTGACCTTGTTAATGAAGAGCTGAACGCCGGTACGTTCGAATATAACTTCGACGGTGCCGGACTCTCGAGCGGAATGTACTTCTACCGCCTTGAAACAAACGGCTTCGTTCAAACGAAAAAGATGCTACTGGTTAAATAATACTGGTTAATATTTAATTCTTCTTAAAAAAGCCCGTTATTCAGTAGCGGGCTTTTTTTTATTTGTCTGATTTACATAGAAACTCAAACAGTTATCTTTTATTTTTACATCATCCGGTAAATAAATGGAGTAAACATGAACAACGGCACAGTAATGCTTTTCAATTCTGTCGTACTCATTCTTTTAGGTTTCATATCATACTTCGACAGCAATGTAAAAAGCTGGACCGCACTCATCGCCCCTGTAGTCGGTATAATATTATTCTTCCTCTCATTCCCAACCAGGAAGGAAAAACACGTCCCCGCTCATATAGGCGTGGTGCTTACGCTGTTGGTAGCCATCGCGCTCATAGTTCCTATCATACGCACAGGCAGTCCCTACGCCATCGCAATGTGCGCCATGAGCTTCGTCAGTGTTATATTTTACGTCATGAATTTTATGAAAAGGAAGAAAGAAAGGGAAGCACAAAAAACCTAATTTTCTCATTGTCTCAATGTTATTTCGATTTTGTACCTTTCAGTAATTTATAACTATAAAAAAAGTATATATACGTATCTAACCCTACTGTCCTTGATTTCTCAATTATATGCTCCTATTTTGAATCACATATTTTTATGGCTTTATTGGACATAAAAAATAGACAATAACTTTTTTAAGTTAAGCACGTATATTAACTATTTAAAAAAATACCTATCTATTGAAAATACAATAATTTGATTAATCTTATATCCAAAGTATTATCTTGAAAATTAAAAGCAAGAATATTAGTTTTAGTAACTTTTCTTTTAAAATACATTCCATGATTAAAGATTTGGTCAAATTAGTACCAATATCTCCTTACACGAATTTAAAGTCTAATCTATAATTTCCATGGCTCAAAAGCCCATAGATAATATCTCTATTAAGGTTCTTGGAAAGTGGAATACTAAACTGTTTCAGCCTGAGTGGATTATTAATAATCTATTTGAAGATAGAAAGCAAATTATAGTTCTTTTTAATTTTGAAGAACGAGAAATCGGTTTTAAAGTTGATGATATTGTCTTCTTTCCGAAAGATGATAAGATGATTATACAAATTGAGCCTGACGAAGATACGAAGGAATTTAAGGAAGATTCGATGATCATTGGAACTAAATTGATGCTCAAGATATTAAAATTACTTCCACATACTCCAATCGAGTCCTTAGATTTTGATATTTCTTTTTTGCTTGACAAAGACGATAAATTTTCAAAATTTATTACTGATAGCTCAGGAAAGCTAATTAATGATTTTATAATAGATAAATATAGATTAAATAAGAAGAGTGATGATTATAATTTGGATATCTTAGTTTCAAAAGAAAAAGATGAAAAATTTAAGGTTATTTTTGTTTTTCAATATAATAATTACAAAAATCTTAAGGATGACATTTTGGTTTATAATTTAAAGGAATCAATAAAATTACTAAATGGCAAAGAATAATAAAAACAATTTACAGGGATTCTCAGAAATAGATAGTTATCATACCATAAAGAATGATTCTAATGGCCCCTATAAGTATTTCCAAATGGGGCAAGTTGATCCGTCGGACATGTCCCATAAATATATGGTTAGAATCTACGAAGCTGACGATATTGTACCAAAGTTCAACTTTTGGGGGGACTACATGCAAAGAAGAGAAGCTCTCTGCTTTACAGCGGTAAATAATTTATTAAGACAAATAAATTTTTTAGAATTAAATCAAAGCTTACTGCAGGAAGAAATTTCCGATGAGGAGTTTGATAAGGAAATTGAGTTGAATAGTGATAAATATGTAATTCCACTAAATCCAATCAATGATAATGATGATTTTGATATTATAGAATTTTTTCTTCACAATATTGACCCCAACATCAAAGATTTTACTGTAAATGAAGCCGCAGAGTTATTCTCGCTAGACCCTAATTCTATGATTCATCAAATTTCTCGTGAATCAAATAGTCAATTAAATCCATAAAATATTGGCAAGATTTGTAAAACTAGGTGATTGTATAGAAGCAGAGAAATCTACTTTAAATACAAGAAGGAAATTTGCCCAAGGAATAATTGAAAAAAGGATTTTATGTGAAGAGGATAGTAAAGTAAAAATCGAAAGATTTTATAAATACAAATGTAGCATCCAGTCTATTGCAACGATCACTAAGGAGTTAAATCCAAAAAAATGTAAGTTAAATATTCTGTCAAATCTCGATTTAGACGACGAAATACATGGAGAGGTTTTAGAGTTTTATTCAGCTGATAAAATAAAATTTGATAAGGAATCAAATTTCTCCTCAACGCATTCTATTTTCAAAGCCAAATGCCCTAGTTATCTTTATGGAATTATTTCCATACCTTTTCGTAGATTTCTGAATTAATAGTATTTCTAATTATCTAGCCCTTTCTTCTTTTGTATCCCTACTGATTTTCTTAAATTAGTCGAACCTCTGCAAATCTTAGACGCAAGCTATTGACCTATAGCGCCTTGGTATAACCCGGCAATGCGGAAATCGCCGGCTGAAGTGAAACGGAAGTAAAATTCCGAGGCTTTTTGCGCTCCCCGATGCACATCGGGGACGGGGAAATACTGCCTGCCCCTCTTTAGCGGTGGTCCGAGCCTTCGCGAAGTTCAATATTAAATCACACACCCCGTGGCGAGTTTATTTCCCCGAGCAAAAAACGCAGGAATTGTTAGGCGAATTTACGCCTTAGCCTTGATCTTTTGGTTCTTTTGCATCAAGGCAAAAGAACTCGCCGTCAGGCGCAAAACCCCGAAGGCGCAGGAAGGCGCAACTCAAAAGCGAAACACAGGATTGTTAGGCGAATTTACGCCTATGCCGTGCCTTTTTGGTACTTTTGTGGCAAGACAAAAGTACACGCCGTCAGGCGCAAAAACGCCCGAAGCCGCAAAAAGACTGAACACAAAAAAAGTATATATACGCATCTAACCCTTTCTCATTTGTTTCCTCCTCTTCCGCGCGTTATATTACCCAGTCAATCGAACCTCGCGAAAGCGGGATTCGGACAATAAGATCGAACCACCCGCGGAGCAGCTGGAGAAGCTGTAAAAAGTCATTTTATGACATTTCGCAATTGGATTTACCTGTCCCCGCAAAAGTCTGCGACCCGGCCTTGTCGGGCGGGGATTCATAAAACTCAAGATCGAACCTCTGCTAGGAAGATGTACCTGATCGAACTACAAGGTAAGTCTGTCATCGGCGTTTGCTCGGAGCGCGCCTTGATCGGCTCCCAAATAGAAGAATGAAGAAGTTACGTATAATTATCCGAGTGGTGAAATAGCTTTATATACATCATAAATATCATTAATTTACGGTTATAAACGATATTTATGGAGCTGCCCAAAATTGGCTTTGGTTGTTACCGTGTAGATTACCGCGTTCGGGAGCACTATGATGCCCTCGTAAAGGCTGTTTTGTCCGGCGTTACGCTCATCGATACCTCCGCCAACTACTCCGACGGGGGCAGTGAGATCCTCGTTGGAAACGTCCTGAACGACCTCATCGAAAAAGGCGAGATCATCCGTGAAGACATCACACTCATAACTAAAGTCGGCTACATACAGGGACAGAATTACAAAAATGCCATGAAGCGCCGGGATGCCGGGAATCCTTTTCCCGAAGTCGTGGAGTATGGCGAAGGATTATGGCACTGCATTCACCCCGAGTTTCTCGAGGACCAGCTAAAGCACCAGCTCACACGCCTCAATACCGATTACATCGACGCGTACCTCCTGCACAATCCCGAGTACTACCTCGGCTGGGCTGATAAAGAATGGAAGCGCATCGATGCCGCGCGGGATGAATTTTACGTGCGCATACGAATGGCGTTCGAGTGGCTCGAGCAAAAGGTGACCGATGGCGTAATAAGATATTACGGCGTTTCATCCAATACATTTGTTTCCAATCCGCATAAGTTCGATTTTGCTTCGCTGGAGACAATGCACAAGATCTCCGAAGAGACGGCTGAAAAATTCGGCGGCAAAAATCATTTCCGCTTTGTACAGTTCCCTTTCAATCTTTTCGAGATCGGCGCGATGACCGAAAAGAACCAGGATAGCAATAAAAGATCGGTGCTGGAATTTGCGCAGGAAAAAAACCTTTACACGCTGATAAACCGCCCGCTCAACGCGATCACAACAAAGGGGCTTGTCCGGCTTGCCGATTTCGATTATAAGGAGCACAATGAAAAGGCTTTCATGGCGCAGGTGCAAAAGGTGATGTTTCTCGAGGATGACATGCTAAAGGAAAAGCTCCCGAATTATGATGTCAAAGCAGTCGATATGAAAACGCTCGAAGGATTATTTGTATCTGGGCAGAAGATAGAGGAAAACTGGGACAAATTCGGCACGATAGAGCATTTCAACGATGTGGTGGAGCATTACTTCGGTCCGCGGATAAACTATCTCATGGATTACTTCGAAGAGAATTTTCCGGAGCACGACATGTCGGAATATTTTAATAATTATCTCACGGAGCTGTATAAATTATTAAATTACACTTCTAATTATTACAAAATAACTGCGGGAAGACGGAGCGGTTTCATTCACGGGATAATCGATACACATGCGGACGAACAGTACTACAAGCTGACACTGTCACAAAAAGCGATTCTACTGTTGTTATCCATAGACGGAGTTAATACAGTACTGGTTGGGGCAAGAAAAGATGAATATATAGACGACTTGCTCCCCATACTGGATATGCCGAAAATAGAAAATGCAAAAGATATACTGATAAGGCTACACGACGAGCTCGAAAACGCGCAATATCATTCACCGGAACTTTAGATGATAAAGATCAAGAATAAGTATAAACTACTCGCCGTAATTATAATCATACCTGTCATAGCAGGCTTATTCATTCTCAACTCGATAATAGGCGGAAACGCAGAAGAAAATAACGAGAACCGACAGATCCCTCTCACATCCGCAGCATTAAAGCAGATGATACCCGCGCAGATAGACAGCATACTCTACACATTCGGAATAGAAAAAGAGTGGATAAAAAATATAGATCCCGGCGCCGATACGACAAAGAAATCAAAGGACAAACCTGATCCGCGGTACGAAAAAGCATGGCTGATAAAAAAAGTAGAAATACCGACCGACCTTCCGCTCTCAAATTTAAATTATGAAATAACGAACTACCTAAACACCCTTAAGTTAAATACGATGGCGTTCGAGGATCCGCGGAGTACTGAGCTAAACATCGAAGTGCTGAATGCGGAGGGTGATACAAACAGCGTCGAAGCGGTAATTAATGTTAAGTATAACGATTCGCTCTCACGTGAAGGTTCGGAGATAGCGCTCATCCTGACAAATACAGAGCAGTACAAACCTGCCGATCTAAAATCGATGATAGAATCACCGGAAAATTTTTCTATGGTGCTTCCTATAGATTATAAGTATTCAGATCTTCAATCGCTGATACTCGAGTCGGATAATGATTATACTTTGTTTTACACGATAGGGCAGGAGGATGATTTTTCCGCAGATTTTCGTGACAAGATGCCGGAGAAAGAATGGCAGTCAAAAGTAAAATCCATTAGTGTTGCTTTTCCAAAAGCCGCGGCGGTAGTACTCATTAACCCGGAGAAACTATATAAATACGAAAAAGCCATCCGTGAGCATTTCCTCGAATACAGACCAAATGTTTACCGCGATACTATATTTACCGATATAAGAACATCGGACCTGTCCGGCGGACCGGTGGATAAACTTTACGGCAGCATTCTCAATAATTCTAAAGCCGGCAAGAAATACCAGATTTACGTAGCTGAGTTTACCCCGGCGGATTTTGAATACTATACTCAGAAGATATACGAGCTAAAGAAGAAAGGTTATAAATTCGTTTCTCTTTCACGGATATTAAAACACATTTCAAAGGTAAACGGAGAAAACAAATCAGCATCTGGAAATGATTCCCTTAAAACAGGAGAGCAGAAAGACAAATGAAAACATTAATATTACTTTTATCAGCCATTGCCATAATGGGCTGTTCGACAAATAAAGTTTCAGATAATCTAAAAACGTCAGGAAATAAAATGGACAACATTAACATTTCTGATATCACCGTCAAGACTATCGACGGACAGGACAAAAAGCTATCCGATTACAACGGTAATGTACTTCTTATTGTAAACGTTGCTTCACAGTGCGGTAACACTCCGCAATATACCGGGCTGGAAAGCATTTACGAAAAATATAAAGACCAGGGATTTTATGTATTAGGTTTTCCGTCGAATGATTTCGGAGGACAGGAGCCGGGTACAAATGAAGAAATAAAATCATTCTGCGAAACTAATTACAACGTTACATTCCCGCTCTTCGATAAGATAAAGGTACTGGGCGATGACAAATCCCCTCTTTATGCCGAACTGATAGAGATGGAGCCGGGCGGAGATGTAAAATGGAATTTCGAAAAATTCCTTATAGATAAACAGGGAAACGTGGTGGAAAGAATTGGAAACAAAGTACAGCCGGAATCGGACGAAGTAACCTCTGCAATCGAAGAACAATTAGGCAAATAGAATGGGTATATGAATATGCATGAGACATGGATGAAGCATGCTTTCCGTGAAGCTGAGAGAGCATACGAGGAAGGCGAAGTTCCAATTGGGTGTATCGTCACGTTTCAAAATACGATCATAGCAAAGGCGCATAACCAGGTAGAAGCGCTCAAAGATCCCACTGCACACGCGGAGATAATAGCGATAACATCAGCCGCCGAATACCTTCAATCGAAACAACTTCCCGGATGTTCGATGTACGTTACATTAGAGCCGTGCGCGATGTGTGCGGGCGCGATAGTGCTGGCAAAGATAGAGAACCTTTTTTTTGGGGCATACGACGTGAAATCCGGTGCTTGCGGAAGTGTATTAAACATTACAAACAACAAATCACTTAATCACCAGTGTAATACTTCCGGGGGTATCATGGATACGGAGTGTAAAGAGATATTGAGAAGTTTTTTTGAAGTGAAGAGATAAATGATATTAAAATAAATTGTTCTCTGGTAACTGCTCAAGGGGTAACCAGTGGATTAGTTGTAAATAATGTCTATTCAAATTGATAGCAATCTCAGCTAGAAGTTCCGTTTTTAAATGAATTGACTCAACTGTGATAGGCTCCGGTGAAAGATGGTATGAAGAGGGATCCCCTGGTGAAAACCTTGCGTTTGATTTCATCATACCTAGTATTTGATCCCCTGTCTTTAGTTCAATAAATGCTGAGTGTAAAAGATCATTTCGATATTCTCTTAAAGAGTGTGATTTATCAACAAGATCTGAGAAATCCTTTTTTAGAGTATCAATATACTCGGTATAATTATCTCCTCGTAATCTACCCATCAAATCCATATAGTGATTTTTGACCTTATTTATAAGATTGTAATTACTTTCATTTCTAAAAGCTAATGGTGGCCAGTTTTTTCTTTCCGGATCCAGTATTAAGCCCCCTATCTCTCGGAATCTATTTTCTACCCACTGAAATGAAACAACAAATTCTCCTATAGCTTGATATACTTTATCAGCATTAAATTCTTTCATTTTCTTTTAAGTTTTACTTAAACACCGGTACCGAGGTCAGGAAATCATAATTGTAATATATCCGTAGAGTATATGCTCCTTCGTTAAGGAAATCGTAATTATAAAATATTTCATGCCAGCCAGGTTCAAAGACACCCATTCTAATCTCACCTGCATTATTCCCAAATCTATCCGTAAAGACCAGTTTCAAGACACCTTCCACAGGCGCGGAGAAACCGTACTTTTTATAATCGAAAGACATATTTCCTGCCGATGACGGTTTGAGTTTTTCCGCAGGTATGACCTTATTACAAAGCGAGTCATTTAAAATCTTACAATCGAGCGTGTCGAAAACAGGCTTTACATGTTTCCATATTTCATTATCCTGCAAATGAATATGACGGTTACCCCTGCTCCCGTGTTCCAGGAAGCGTACATCGAGCGGAGCACACCCCGACATCACGGTACTCCTGTCACCGGCAGAGTAATATACCATGTCCGCAGCAAGCCCGTACATATGCGGAGAAGATTCAACGTCGGTCCACCCTCTTCTTTTATAGAGTAATTGTTCATTCGATTTTCTCATCGCGTCAGAAACAGTCTGAGTCGCCCCGATCTTTTCGATCAGATACAGGAACTTGATCGCAAAGTTAGGATGAATGAAACGAGAAACATTGTCCTTAAAAGTGAGAAATGGGTAATCGAAATTTACCAGCGGGTAGCACGTACCCAAGCGTCCCGACATTATAAAATTTTCGGGAGATAGAAAATACTTTCCCGCCGAAGGATTATTTACAAGAAAATAGTTAACCGGTTTCCCATTATTATAGTAGAGTAGATGGGCAGAATAAAATAACGTATCATCAGTCCGGACGAATTCATAGCCGGAGTTAACAATATTTCCGGGCGCTTCATTAGGATAGCAAACTCCGGAAAACAGGGTTAGAAACAATATGTAAAAAGGTATAAGTCGTTTCAAATGCAAGGATTTACATTTCACCGAAACCGCTCTCGAAAAAAGCAACCATCTCTTCGGCAAGTTTTTCTTCATCTTCCCCTTCGAAACGGAGGGTAAGTTTAGATCCCTGCTCGGCGGCGAGGGTCATTACACCGATGATGCTTTTACCATTCACTTCAAAGCCGTTCTTTGATATATAAAAATCAGCTTTGTAGCGCGCGGCGATCTTTACTATAGCGGATGCCGGGCGGGTATGCATTCCGGCTTTATTCTTTATCAGTACTTCTTTTTGTATCAATTTATGATGAGCGCGATAATAATGTTAATAACGATTATTGAAATAACAATAAGGGTTAAATACTTAAAGTAAAAATGAACGAAAGTATCACGAAGGATCACCTTATCCAGTACGAGTGAGAACACCCACACTACGGAAAAAAAGCCAACCGAAAGAACGATGAACGGTGATACTATTATCTGGTCAACGAGCAAAGAGAAATTCAATACCAGGAAACATACAGACGCTATTAAGACAAAATTCCTTTTCTGGGCAGAATCCGGCTCGGTCTTCTTATCCATGCGCACCTCAGTAAAGACAATCCGGGTAACCCAGAAAAAAATCAACACAAATGCAACGATATTGAGAACAAGAACGCCATAATCTGAAACCAGATATAAGATAAATCTTAGAAAAAGAACAATGACCGTCGCAGGAATTAAGATAAGCAGCTGTCCGCGCCTGTTAAAATCAAGCCAGGGTTCGGATTTTTGTTTTAGCTTCGATATTTTATTACTGAGATCCTCATTCACTTATCAAAAACTCCTGCCGAGCAGCATCCCCGAAAACCACTTAAGCATTTCTTTTGCTTCAGAGGATGGGAGCTTTTCCAAATAACTATCAGCTTCTTCAGTATAACTTTTGACCTGATTTGTTGACTCGTCAATTATACCCAGTCTTGTATAAATTTCCTTAACCTTATGAATTTCCTCGTCGGAAATAGAAGAACTTTTGGAAGTAACCTTTTGAAGGAGCGCAATATCTTGTTCGTCTGCCGCTTCCTCGAGAGCTTTTATCAAAAGATATGTTTTCTTCCCGGCTTTTATGTCACCGCCTATCATCTTTCCGAACTCTTTCTCGTCAGCAGTTATATCGAGCAGGTCATCCTGTATCTGAAAAGCCAGCCCGATGTTTTCGGCATAATTTTTCATAAGAGCAATATCATCATCAGAACCATCTGCGATCAGCACTCCTATTACAGCACATGCCTCAAGTAAGCGTGACGTCTTCATTCCAATCATCATCAGGTATTCCTCGTGTGTTACATTATTGCGATCCTCAAATTCCGTATCGAAGCTTTGCCCTTCACACACCTCGATCATACTTTCGGTAAAAACTTTAGCTATTTCAGAAATACGCGCTGAATTTGTTCTTAACAAAGAACGGTATGCAAGCCCAAGCAGACCGTCTCCGGCTAAAATAGCGGTATTTACATCCCATTTTTTGTAAACCGTCTCATTTCCCCGGCGGGTATCCGCGCTGTCCATTATATCGTCGTGGACGAGGGTGAAATTATGCAATATTTCTACTGCTGCAGCGGCATCAATAGAATCCTCGAAACTTCCCCCAAACGCCTCACAGGAAAGTATAGTGATCATGGGACGAATCCGTTTTCCACCACCATTAAGCACATAATTCATAGGATCATAGAGCCCAGCTGGAGATTTTTTTTCAATAAAGGAGAACAAATTACCATCTATCCTCGTTTTATAAGAAAGATAACGGTCGTAGTATTTATCCATTATTTGGAGTATATAGGAAAAACAAAGTAATTACGTTATTTTTAAACTTATCAATATATATAATATATATTTTTAGAAATATGGATTTTAAAACACATATATCATACAATTATCCAATGAAGACAAAATCGTTTTTAAGGCGGTTCAGCTTTAGCGCAGTATTTATTATAATATTTGCCGTAACATCGGCCTTTTCGGGAGTATATAACGCGTTAAGCGGTCACAGGACATTTAGCAACCCGGAATACAGCATTCTGTATAATTCATCCTTAAGTAAGGTATCCGATGGCGATCTGCCGGATTGGGCATTATTAGACCCGGATAAAGACGGGTACGAGGGAACAAGAACCAAGACTTTCTTTGAATATATAAATTCGCTCCCCGAAGCTCCGCAAAGAAGTGAGGTTATAGTAGCGGTTATCGATTCGGGCTTTGACATAAACCACCCGGCGCTAAAGAACAGAATATGGCAGAATGAAGCAGAGGTGAATGGTGTTGCGGGTGTGGATGATGATGGAAACGGTTATATAGATGACTTTAATGGATGGAATTTTTTGGGCGACGTAAAGTATTCGAATTACGAAATGACAAGAGAGTTTAGACGATTAAAAATGGAAAAAGTACCTGAGTCCGATCCCTATTATCAGAAGGTTGTGCAGGAGATGAAAGAAGAGAGAGATGAGGTAGAGGGCACATTGAGCGGGCTGAAGCAAACAATGGAAGTGGTAGAAGATGCATATGAAACTCTCAAGAGCGGAGGATATCCAACCGATCCGGAGAAGCTCCAACTGGTACAGGAAAATCTTAGCGGAAAGTACAGAGAAGCGGCTAACAAGATAATGACGGCTTACTTGTTATTCGGAGTGACGAAAGAAGATCTGGATGAATATATAAAAGAGTACACAATAAAGGACAAGTACTTGTTCGATACAACAATGGCCCACTTCCCATATAATGATAACCCAAACATAATGGATGAGAAGGGTTATGGAAATAACGATGTTAGCGTGGATTTCGAATCACACGGGACGCACGTATCGGGTATAATCGCGGGTGAAAAAGATGGCATAGGGCAAGCACCATTTGCAAAGATAATGACACTACGCGCAGTGCCAAATGAAGGTGATGAAAGAGACAAAGACATCGGTAATGCGATAAGATACGCTGTCGATAATGGTGCTGATATAATAAATATGTCGGCGGGAAAGTATTACTCCCCAAATCCGGAGTACGTAGTGGATGCTATTAATTATGCAAAAGAAAAAGGAGTGTTGTTTGTTGTATCAGCCGGTAATGAAGCACTGGATGTAGAAAAGACCGTGAACTATCCGAGAAAATATTACGTGGAAAATGGTCAGGTAAAGAGCTTTGATAATATGATAGTGGTCGGAGCCAGCACCTGGATGAAAAGCTGGAATGAGGATAAAGATCCAGATGACCTTGCACAGGGTTACGATCTTGCAGCGCCATTCTCAAATTATTCGGAAACGGTCGTCGACGTGTTCGCACCAGGCTTAGAAATAAACTCGACAGTACCGGGGAGCAAGTACGAGCGAATCAGCGGTACAAGCATGGCATCTCCGGAAGTAGCAGGTGTGGCCGCAGTGCTAAAAGCTTACTTTCCTTATCTCACACCCGAGCAAATAAAGGAAACACTCATTAACTCGGTAAGGAAATATGACGGATTAAAGGTGAAGGTCAGAGGAAAAAATTCAAAGATGGATTTTGAGAAAATGTCAAAATCCGGAGGAATTATAGACCTTATGAACGCATTTGAGTATGCCAGGACGCATTTTACGTCGAATTAAAATCTTAAATTATCAGTACCTTATTAGTGATACCCAATATTAAAAAGGAATGATGCTCATCATTCCTTTTTTTGTTTCTTCATCTAACTGACTCCTAGTTATTTTTGTCTAATTGTATTGAAATAAATCAGAAATTATTTCAACTTTATAATTCCTGCAGTTAAAACACTTAGAAATCAATATTTTTATTAAACTAAATAATACGCTATGAAAGTAAAGTTTTTTACTCTTATGATAGCGGCAGTATTAATTGGACTTTTTGTATCTAATTCAAATGCTGATAACCGCTATGGTGTAAGGGCTCCCTTTGTTCAAAATTTTCAGACAGATGACATGGGAGGACCTGATTCACTTGGATATACCTGGAAGGATTCACAGGAACCAGAAGTGGATTATATTTTTCTTGATACGACATACGGTTCCGGAACCTGGACAAGAGTAACCGGTCTTGGTGACGACAATTTCGTTGGTCCATTTAATATGGGACTAAGTTTCAGATATTATTACTATAATGTAAATAGATTCTGGATCGGTTCAAACGGATACATAATGTTTGGTCCACAGACTGGAAACATGGCATCACCATTCCCGAACATTCCACTAAATGCACAACCAAACAACATGGTTGCAGCATTTGGTTCTGACCTGAATTTTGCAGGGGCAGGTAACACAGCAAAATGCTACTGGTATACAAATAATGCCGACACAATAATAATTTCATTTTATGATGTTCCATTCTGGCAACAAGCAGCACCGGGATTCACCGGTTCAAACACATTCCAGATAGTACTAGCGGCAAGTGACAGTTCAGTTACTTTTAACTACAAAGACCAAACAGGTATTTCAAATAATAACGATATAACCGCAGGTATAGAAGACATTGCCGGAAATCTTGGATTACAATATTTAAGAAATGTATATCCGACTCCAATGCGTTCGGTTAAATTCTTTTATCCCGATACAGTAACATACCAAGTAACGGACGCTTCCGTAAACTGGATTAACAACAGTGACAATGGTGCAATTTCCGTTGTTACTGGCGACGATTTTACTATCAGTGCAAATTTTGGTAACCTTGGTAATACAAATACGCCTACATATAAATCCGTAATGAGAGTAAGGCAAGGTGGATCTACATTATTTGCTGATACGGTCGATGTACCTCCATTATCTCCAACGGGTGATACGACTTTATTTGCTAATAATAGTTGGACATCCGGGGCAGTGGGAACATACGAAATAACCGTAACGAATCTCTTCTCAGACGGAGTATCCTTTAATAACTTTGCATCGTTTGAACTTCAAGTTATTGAGAGAGACACAGCCGGGCAGCAGCTCAAATATGACAATGGAACAAGCGCTTCTTCCGTTTCATGGACGGGTGGCAATGGACACGTTGCCCAATATTTTGTACCTCCTTATTACCCGATCACTATTGACCAGATAAGTTTTTATATTGCAACAACAGGACCGGGCTTTGCAGGGAGGATACTAGATGATGACGGAACAAACGGACTCCCGGGAACCGAATTATTTACACAAAGTATTACCAGTCCTGCGGTAGGATTTACAAATATCACCGTAAATCCACCTGTAACAATCAACGACGGAGGATTCTATGTTGTATGGACAATGGAAGGCGAGACTATTGCGCTGGGTGAAGATATAACAACACCGGTATCTAATAGAAGTCTTGAGGGCTTTGGAACAGCTTTTTCACCATACCGAAATGGCGCTACTCAAGATCCTATGATCAGAGCGCAAATACATCTACCAGGATCTGTTGGCATCACGCCAATTTCCGGTAATATCCCTGAGAGATACAGTCTCAGCCAGAATTATCCAAATCCGTTCAATCCGAGCACAAAGATAAATTTTGCAATTCCGAAAAACGGATTTGTGAAGATTGCTGTATATGACATTCTCGGAAGAAGAGTAAGCAACCTAATAAATCAAAATCTGAACGCAGGAACATACTCAATTGATTTTAACGGTGCTAACCTGAACAGCGGAATTTACTTCTATAGAATCGAGGCAGATGGGTTTGTTGAAACAAAGAAGATGTTGCTAATTAAGTAACAACCATCAAAGATATTTTTATAAAAAGCCCCATCTATCGATGGGGTTTTTTTATTTATTAATTGCTTTATTTCCAATAATCGAACTAAAGGACTTTTTTTCTATTTTACTATCCAGCCAAGAGTCAATATCGAAATACTCCATTATTCTATTTTCTCTAACCTCCTTTGAACGTTTAGACAGTTTATACTTCAGATCATTATAGAGATCAATTTTAACTTCTTCATCAGTAGCAAATATAAGTTTGTTTAAAAAGCTAAGTATTATTTTCTCAAATTCATTGAGATAGTTGTGGGAGTCAAAAAACCTACGAGCGGATTTAATTTCATATTCCAGCAAATCATAATTCCCAATTTCATAATGAACAAATAGGTTAAGGAGGCGGGAATAAATCTGGATATCTTCCCTGAGCCTAAACTCTTTTTTATTGAGAATCTTGTTTATCCACTCCAATGATTTTTCATAATCTCCCGCTCCAAAATAAATATACGCTATATTATAATAGAAAAGTATCTCCGATTCCTGATCTATTCTTCCCGAAAACTCCTTTAGTCCTTTTTCTATTTCTTTCGCAAGCTTAACACCCTTTTGAAATTCGCCAGTGAGTAGATATAAATTCATTTCATTGTCATAAGAAATAATAAACATTTGCGCTCTCATTGTTTTTGATTCCGGTTCAATCGCACGGATCTTTTTAATTGACACCATTGCATCGATATATTTTTTTGTTTCCATCTGTACTATGAGGAGGTTATTAAGGGCAGCAAGATAGTTATTTGATCTCATCATCCCCGGATTAGCTTCTAAAAATTCTACAAGTTTATTACTATACCTCAATAAATTTTCATAATCTCCCTTTGTAAGATAAAATAGCCCTTTAATATTATAGTAAAAATTTTTGGAGAAATAAGTTGTTGCTTTGTCTTCCGATTTTAACAAAGGGTTTTTCATAAGCTCATTGAATTTATTCAACTCTTCACTATCTCTGATGTTTCCATACTTTTTCCTTAGAAAGAAGGATTTGGTTGAAAGCCTCCAGAAGTCATTTATATTTCTTATCTTTTCCACAGCATCATTAACCTCATAATAGATATTATCCAAATCTTCTTCAGTACGTTTTGTGTACGCTTCCGCTCGAGCAATCGCTTTTTCCATGTCTATTATTTCCAGCAACTGCGTATATTTTTCGTGGGTAAGAGCTATTTTTTTCGCTTTATTTAAGAGCTTTTTACATTGTCCGTATAAGGACTTATGAAAGAGTATATCGACATCTCTAAGTAACCCGTGTAGTTCGTTAACCTTTGATTTTTCAGAATTGTAAAGCCTAAGGCTTCTCAAAATCGTGCCATAAAGATAGCTTTTTAATACATGAAGCTGCTTTATGAACTTTTCGCCCTTAAAATATTCTTTTACAGCATCTTCATCATAATTACCTTGATTTGAGGCTTGTTTATCTATAAAATCAAATAGCCGTACATAATTATTATCACCTTCTGACCTTCTGGCATTCATCGAAGCAAATAGTTTAAAATATCTCTTTTCGGTCTGATCGAGTGATTTTATCAGGTCAAATAGATCGTCTGAGGTTTTCATAAGTTAGACGCTTAAGGAATTATCTTGTTTAAGGTATTGTTTATATTATAAATGCCTGGTTTTAGAGCCTAGAAATACTAAATTTGAATCCTACGATTTCAATAACAAATGTTTTTGAAGTTAGGTAATCTATTTATTAACTTGCAAGTGAAATCAATTTGTAAAAAAGTTTCCGGAAAAAAATCTTTATAGTAAGATGAAAAAATTTTTAAAAGAAAAACTGGCTATACTGCTACTGGTAAGTGTGGGGATACTTATTAGTAACAATTCAGCGATAAGCCAGGTTAACGTATCAAATGCGTTCGAAGGGGATGATGTTCCTCTAAAACCGGGTAAACTGACTGCAGAACCATTATACTATAGCTTAATAAAGCTAACCTGGTCGGATCAGTCCAACAACGAGACGGGCTTTCATGTGTATAAAAAGGATGATTATAGAAATCAGTATAAGTTACTATTCGATGTTCCTGCAAATAAAACGTCTGCGTATATTTGGGACCTACATGAAGAGACAGAATACTCTTTTTATGTGGTAGCATTCAACGGGCATGGTAATTCCGATGCGTCTAATATAGCAAATGCAACTACTCCGAGGGGTTATGTATTCGGAACACCAGAAGCTCCCTCTGATCTTGAAATTATTACACAAAGCGGTACCGAAGTTGAAATTGGATGGTTGGATCATTCTAATAATGAGTGGGGCTTTAAGATCGCTCGCAAAAAAGACAATGAACCATTCTTTGAAATTATAGACTCAACCGCAACAGATGTACTAACATACAGAGAAGTCGGTCTAGAACCAGATAGGATATATATATATAAAGTATGTGCGTATAATGAATATGGTCTTTCGGCATACACAAATAGTGTTGAGGTCAAGACAAACAATGATAATAGTTCAGGAAGCACTCTCCTACCGGGAAACAGAAATGGATATTCATTAAAGGGTAATTACCCTAATCCCTTTAATCCAAGCACATTAATTGAATTTTCCATTGCTCAGGCCTCAAACGTCAAATTGGCAATTTATAATGTATTGGGCGAAGAGATCTCTGTAATCTCGAATACGTTCCTCCAGGCAGGAAATTACATGTACGAATGGAATGCATCCGAGTTTGCAAGCGGAGTGTACTTTTACAAATTAGAGGCAGGAAATTTCACCGAAACAAAAAAAATGCTATTGATAAAATAAAATAGAATAGATGAAATCAATTAAAATATTTCTAGCTGTAATAGTTTTAACATTAGTATCCCTAAATTCCTCGCAAGGAACTATTCATATTATTGAAGTAGTAAATTTTAACTTTGCTCCTTCAAGTGTAAATGCTGTAGTAGGTGATACAATCAAGTGGATGTGGATCAGTGGGAGCCATACGACAACATGCGACGGATCAACAGGGACTTCCCGCCCAGCCGGAGCCGATCCATGGAATCAGCCAATGAATTCTGGGAGCTCAACCTTTTCTTATGTTATTATGGTAGCCGGGACATACAATTATAAATGTATCCCCCATTTTCCTTCTATGGTGGGAACGATTAACGCAACAGTTTCATCAATTAGTCAGACCTCTTCTTCTATACCGGAGCGATATAGCTTATATCAAAATTATCCCAATCCTTTCAATCCAAGCACGAATATAAAGTTTGATATAGTAAAGGGGGGATTCACTAGTTTGACAATCTATAATCTTCTTGGACAAAAGATCGCAGAATTAGTGAATACTGATTTGTCACCCGGATTTTATGAGGCAAGCTGGGATGCAAGCGAACAAACGAGTGGTGTGTATATTTATAAACTTCAATCAAATGATTTTACGGAAACAAGGAAATTAACCTTATTAAAATAATAATTAATTGCAATGAAAGCTAAATTTACACAACTACTCATTCTAACTTTCTTAATGGTCATTATTACATGTTTCAATTTAGGTGCTACAACACACACAATCGAAGTTGGTGCCGGTAGCGGATTTGAGTTTGTACCATCCTCAACAAATGCGATTGTTGGCGATACCATATTGTTTCAGTGGGTAGACGGAGATCATACTACTACGTGTGATAACTCCACTGGAACATCTTTACCAGTTGGCGCTGCTACATGGGACGAACCAATGAATTCAGGCAGTACCACTTTTACATATATAATAACAGTAGCAGGCACATATAATTATAAGTGCATTCCACATTTTCCATCAATGGTTGGAACAATCAATGCAACAGTTTCTTCAATCTTTCAAACATCTTCATCTTTACCCGAAAGATATAACTTGAATCAAAATTATCCAAATCCTTTCAATCCAAGTACAAATATAAAGTTCGATATAGCAAATACAGGTCCTGTAAAAATCACGATATATAATAGCCTTGGGATGCAAGTTGAGACGCTCGTCAATGAAAATTTATCTCCCGGAAGTTACCAGGTTAACTGGAATGCATCAAGTATAAGTAGTGGTACATACTTTTACAGAATTGAGACTGATGGTTTTGTCGAAACGAAGAAAATGCTCCTAATAAAGTAAAATCCAAAATGATTAATTTCAAAATGGTGTTTATTGCGGACGATATTGAGAAGAAGTGGATACCTGGACCGGTAATAACAACAACATCAGGAAAAGAAAAGATACATTAATTCCCCCATAACCTGAACGTGAACCCGGCACCGGAAACTTTTTAATAAAAGCCGGGTTTACGTCTTAAATAAACAACGCAAAATTATACATAGATATGAGATCAAAGACTATAATAAGCAGAAGGGACTTTCTGTCAAAATCAGCAAAAGCAGCAGCAATCGGGGCGTTAACATTAGGAAGTGTAAAACTCGATAAAGTATTCTCAGCCACAAAAAATAATGATAAAGAAACCAGTATCCAAAAAACTATCAATATATCTGACTACCCTTCATTACAAAAGGTAGGAGGCTATACCATGATAACCAGCACTGTTATAGTTATAAGAACAAGTAAAAACAAATTTACCGCGCTAAGTACAATCTGCACTCACAAGAAGTGTGACGTGGAATATACAGGAAGTAAATTTGAATGCCCATGCCACGGTTCGGAATATAATAAGTTTGGGAAAGTATTGAATGGTCCAGCAAAGAAAAACCTTAAAAAATACAGTACATCCTTTGATGAGGAGAGTGGTGTATTAACCATAAATATGTAATTATGAGCTCTGCCCATCTCCATTTATTATTAAATCATTTCCCTGTCATTGGAACGATTATAATTATTCTAGTGATAGGTTATGGTATATTGAAGAAAGATAAGGCAATTATAAAAACTGCTTTACTTATAACTGTTTTTATTTCCATTGTAACAATCTTTGCCTATACAACCGGTAACGGAGCACAACAAATGGTTGAAGGCATGGACGATGTCACCGAAAAGTATATCGACGAACACGAGGATGCCGCCGGCTTTTCATTTATCATAATGGAAATATTAGGAGGTGTTTCGTTGATTGGATTGATACTATTTAATAAAAAAGAGCATTATCCATCCTGGTTCATTGCTGTAATAGTTTTTTTACTCCTTGCTACCGCAAGCACGATGGCGAGAACCGCTAATCTCGGCGGAAAAATACATCACCCCGAAATACAAAAGGACGTTTTCTAGCCAAAAGAATTAATTTCCCATTTCACTCCTATTGTTTTTTTTATAAATTGAATTATGGCGAAAATAAACGTTACTATTATCGATGCAACAGGCAATAAAGAGCAGTTGGCTACACTTCCAGATGATGCATCCGTAAGCAGGATCATGGAAGTATTATTACCCAAAATGAAAATGCCACTTGAAGGACCTGACGGGCAACCAATATCTTATAAATTTCACCATAAAGCATCCGGTAAGCAGTTGAAAGACGAGCAAACCCTTGGAGAAGCCGGGGTAAAAGACGGCGACGTATTAAGACTCCATCCCGAAATCACCGCAGGATAGTTTCCCAGATCAATTATTTTCCTTTGTATGTCTTTTTCTCACAATTTTTTAATATTTTATCCCGATGGAAAAATCTATGGAAATAAAAGATGATAGATATTCCCGACTAGACATAATAACCTGGTGGGACAGAAATGTACTTTCGTCAGCCCACGTAATGGTTGTAGGATGTGGTGCATTGGGCAATGAGATCATCAAGAACCTGACGATGCTTGGCATAGGTAATATATACTTAGTCGATATGGATGCAGTAGAAAAGAGTAACCTCACAAGGAGCGTTTTATTCAGAAAAGAAGATGAAGGAAAAAGTAAAGCTGAAACTGCCGCTATAAGGGCAAAAGAAATTAATGATGAGGTTAATATTCATTATTTCGACGGGAATATTTATGAGCTAGGGTTAGGAATTTTTAAAAAAATGGACGTTGTCATATGCGGGCTCGATAACAGGGAAGCTAGATTGTTTGTAAATCAATCCTGCTGGAAGGTATCGACACCATGGATCGATGGTGCCATCGAGGTATTAAACGGTATCGCAAGAATGTTTATCCCACCTGATGGAGTAGATTATGAATCTACAATGACCGAAACGGATTATAAACTTCTCAATTATAGAAAATCATGCTTACTCCTTGGCATCGATGATATAGAGCAAGGGAAGATACCAACTACTCCTACCATTGCATCAATAATCGGAGGGATCGAAGTACAGGAAGCTATAAAATATCTGCACGGAGAAAATGATCTATTAATTCTTGATGGAAAGGGATTCATTTACAATGGAAATACAAACGAGTCCTATATTGTAGAATACCAGGTCAAAGAAGATTGTAATTCCAGATATACGTTTAATAAAATAAACATGTCTAACATAAGCTACAGCAAAGCTACATTGAGCGATATAAAGGATTTTGGAAGTAAATTTTTTGGAGATGATTTCACTGTCGAATTTAACAATGAAGTGGTCTACAAATTGAGCGATGGCGAAACCGGTTCCGGAAAAGGATATTTTGCTAATTTAAACCTGTTAAAATCTTCCGACATAAAAGAAGGCGAGAATATATTAAAGGTTCATACCTTTCACTCTCTAAATATAAATTCTGATCTATTTAAAGAATTATCAAATATGAAACTTTCCGACCTCCATATTCCGTCTAATGATATATTAATACTTAGAAAAGAAAATAGAGAAGAATACATAGGATTTGGTTTCAGTGAGATATTTAAAGAGGTAAAATAGAGTTGTCTCCAGTCAAAAATAAAATCTGTCCCTATTGCCAGACTAATATAAAGGATGGCGCCGAATACACTATTTGTGCGGAATGCGGCACACCACATCATCGTGAATGCTGGAATGAAAATAGAGGATGTACGACCTTCGGGTGCAAAGAAAATCCTGACATTAAAAAAGAGTCAAACGAAGTCATCAATATAGGCAATAAAACTGTCGAAGAAATTGAAAGACTCATCCATCAAGCAAGGGAACGACGAATCCCTGTATCAAACCCCCTAACAAATTGTCCTGAATGTAACTCTCTAGTAGATGAAAATTCCCGTTATTGTAAGTTTTGTGGACACAATTTTAACGAAAACCAAACACCCATAAAGCGAAACGACTTTGAGAAAGAATATATAAGGAGGTATAAACAACGAGTATCATTACAAAGAAAAGGCGGATGGACGACCCTAGTGAGCGCTGTATTAATAGTAACCATATTGATCCTATCGGGATATTTCGCATACATCAAGATCAATGAATTTATGAGTTCTCCCAAAGAAGAAATAAGGAGTACTGTAGTAAGCTGGAAAAGGGCATGGGAAAGTAAGAATATAGAGGAGTATAAAAGCTATCTCGCAGATAATTATCAGTATACTTCCATTGAAGGTGATAAAAAGGAGGAAAAGAGGCTTGGCAGAGAAGAAAGGATTGAGAGAATAGAATGGACTTTTAACAGATACGATTACATAAAAATAAGTTTTTCGGATATGAAAATAGATCTGGATACTTCCAACAATTCAAAGGCATTGGTAACGGTTCAAGAAAAATATGAATCTGATAAATACGGCGATGAGGGAAAGAAAGAATTATATCTGGAAAGGGATAGCGAGGGAAAATGGAAAATCTATAAAGAAATCTTTGAATTATAAAAAAAGCGGAAGTTTACATTCCGCTTTTTCTGTATACTCACTTCAAATACTTTATAGTAAAACAAAATAAGCAATCATTAAACCAATTATTAACGTAAGTCCAAACTGCATATTGAGCTGAGCAGTCATCATTATATGTTTGGTACCATATTCAAATCTAGCCTGCGGTTCCTGAGGGATACCTCCAATCATTTTAATCAGTTTCAGCCCTATCGGCAGGGTCACCAAAGCTAATAGAGCCGGCCACGGCAATAATCCCATGATAACAAAAATCACCAGTGAAAGATATGCACCAAGAATTAAAAAATAGTAAAAAACAATCGATGCTTTTTCTCCTATTAGAATTGGAAGTGTTTTAACACCAAATTTACCATCAAAATTTATATCCCGTATATTATTAGAATGAAGGATTGCATCTATTAAAAGACCTACCGGGATTGAAAACAACAATGGGTACCATGAAAATTGTCCTGTCTGAACAATATATGCTCCGAGCGTCATCCCTACACCAAACGAAAGTATCACCTGAATATCACCGAGTGCTTTGTATTTTAATGCAAAGGGTTTTGCCGTATAGAAGATTGCAGAAAAGAAGCCAAAGCCCGTAAGATACAGAATCCACACACCCGCTTGAAGATAAAGGTAAACTCCACAAACCACAGAGAGTAACAAAGTAATAATCGCCATATTCCACATCTGTTTAATATTCAGGACTCCCATAGATAAGACCATAGAACCCCCATGTGGAATCCCAAGCTCCTTATCTTCCTTGTCTATCCCTTTTTTATAGTCATAAATATCATTAATAACGTTCGTTGCCACCTGAACAAGGACTGCACCGATCAAGGCAACGAAGAAGTTTAGATAATTAAAACTAAGTTCAGGATTGAGAACTACAGCAAGAACTGAACCCAGCAGAATAGGTATTATAGATGCAGGAAATGAATAAGCTCTTGCCGCCATCATAAACTTCCCAAAACCCGAAGGCTGTGGTATGGTATTTTCTGACATAACTCTTTTAATTGATTTTGAAATTCGTATTATTCATCTGAACGCGAAAATTATCAATTTATAAATTAAATATAAGTCAAATAATATGATAAATATTCATTTTAGGCTCAGTCTAATGGTTTAACTTTAAGAAGCAGATTTTTCCTATACAGAATTTCTACAACATCCCCTTTCTTGATAAAAAAATCAGATTCTGCCTCCCATACGGTTCCAAACAATTCTACTTGGCCTCCAAGCTTACCCGGCTCTATATCCTCAACCACAAGCGCCTTCTTCCCTTTAACTTCATCAACGCTTTCCCCTGGTTTTCTTTCGTGCCCCACATCACCCCTAAAGTCTCTTTTCCATATCAATCGAAACAAGGTAAGAGACAATAGCGAGGAAATAATAAAAACTGCTACTTGTGCAAAAATAGAATCTATTATCCCCAAGGCTAAAAGTATTGAGGTAACTACTGCACCAATTCCAAAAAAGAATAAAATAAAGCCCGGCACTGCTAGCTCCACCAGGAAAAAAATAATCCCTATCACTAACCACAAAACAACTGTTGAAGAAATATCAATTCCCATAAATTTGCTTACCCCTCTTTAGTTGATTCCTTAAATACTTTCCCGGCAGTAGCAATAACCGACGAAATGTCCGTTAGATCTTGCGGAATTATCATTGTGTTACTCTTTGATGCTAGTGATCCGAATTCTTTTATATATTGTTCTGCAAGCTTTAGATTAACAGCATCCTTTCCGCCCGGTTCATTTATAGCATTCGAAACTTCTCTGATACTCATTGCCGTTGCTTTTGCAATTCTTTCAATTTCCTGGGCTCTACCCTCTGCTTCATTGATCCTCTTAATCTTTTCTCCCTCGGATATTGAAATAGCTTCCTGTTTGTTTCCCTCAGCTACGTTTATTTTTGCCTGCTTTTCGCCTTCCGATTCTGCGATCAGTGCACGCTTTTCTCTCTCAGCCCTCATTTGTTTCTCCATGGCATCCTTAATACTTGCCGGAGGAACTATATTTTTAATTTCATATCTTGTTACTTTCAGACCCCACGGATCGGAAGCTTTATCTACAGCCGATACTATTGCTGCATTTATTTTTTCCCTTTCTTCAAAGGTTCTGTCCAGCTCGATCTTACCTACCTCGCTCCGCATCGTTGTCTGACAAAGTTGTATTGCTGCAAACGCATAATCGATTACACCATATGAGGCTTTTACCGGATCAACTATAAGGAAATACAGTACTCCATCCACTTCAACTTGAATATTATCCTTAGTTATACAAGCCTGAGGGGGAACATCAACGGCAAACTCTTTTAGAGAGTGCCGGTAGGCTACTTTATCCATAAACGGAACAAGTATATGAAATCCCGCTTCGAGTGTTGCCCGATACTTTCCGAGCCTTTCTATAATAAAAACTGTTTTTTGTGGGACAACACGTGCTGTTTTCAGAAAAACAATCAATATAAACAAAGCAATAACCAATATTATTACTGTTTCTATCGGACTCATTCTAAGTGATTAATTTAAGTGGAATTTGGTTAAGGCTTTAAATTAATTATAACTCACAAAAGAAAAAACTGTTTTTTTGTTCTTCACCCATTTTCACGCAAAAAGAACTATTTATTCAATTGAAATTATTAAACTTAAAGAATAACTTGAATCTTATCTTAAGAAGTAAACAGTAAAATTTGGAAAACGAAACCCCTAATGTAGAGGAGCATTTACAGGAAAATCCTCTTTTAAAATTTATAAAATCAACAAGCTGGTCTATTCCATTTATAGCCTTAGTCGTTCTTTTAGTCGTTTTTTCGTTAAGATTAATCAATAATGCAGATATTGGTTTTCATTTAAAAGGGGGGCAATGGATACTGGAAAATTTCAAGTTTCCCGGAAACGATGTTTTTACATACACGGTAAACACACATGAATACATTGACATGCAGTGGCTATATCAAGTATTAATCTTTTCTGTACAAAGCATCTTTGGTTATGCCGGTTTAACGATTTTAAATGTATTATTTATACTAACAACATTTTATTTACTCTACAGGGTAATGCAATTTAGAGAGGTTCCCCTACCGCTTATAATTATAACTCTATTTACAATTCTTCTTGTTGTTCAGATTAGATTCAGTTACAGACCCGAGCTGATAAGCTGGATAGGTATAATGCTTACACTTTTTATAATGGAGGTTTATTACTTTACAAAAAAGAAAAACCTCTACTTACTTCCTATAATTACTCTGGTATGGGTAAATATGCACGGATTATTCATGATAGGTTTATTTATGATGGCGTGCTATATATTAAGTATATGGATAAAAGATAAAAAACTTGATCTGTATTTACTAAAGTGGTTCGCAATAGCCATTTTAGCAACATTGGTAAATCCATACTTTATAAAGGGTGCAACCTATCCATTCTACCTTCTCACCAGACTGGATGAATCCAATATATTTGCCCAAACCATATTTGAGTTGAAATCACCTATTGGGGTAGGTTTTTCGAATCTTCTCTTTGAGTTGAGAATATACTATTGGACTGCCGCATTGTCGCTAGCGTTTTTTTTACTCACATACAGAAAAAGAAAAATACATGAATTCATAATTTTTGTGGCTTTTTTCTACATTTCATACGCGGCCGTAAGGAACGTTCCAATATTTATGTTTTATGCAGGTTTTATTCTTTCACTGTGTTTAAAGGATATATTTGCAACTGAGTTCGCAAAAAAAATCACTTCCAAATTAGAGGTTATCAATGATGCACTTGCCTATTCGCTTGCAATTGCTTTTATACTCGTATCGGCCAGAGTTGTAACAGGAAATTATTATTTAGGTTATGGTTCGGGTGCAAATTTCGGGATGGGATTAAATGAAAAGAGCTTCCCGGTTGGGGCTCTAGAGCATTTAAAGAAAAATAATCTTAATGGAAGAATCTTGAATGATATTGGCTACGGGGGATGGCTTGAATGGCAGTACCCTAATCAAGTCTTTATCGATGGAAGGCTTGAAGTAATAAAAGAGGATCTATATAAAGAATATCTCGCAGCCCTAAACAACAATAAGCTTGCTGATCTAATAGCAAAATACAATCCCCAACTAGTAATTTTTAATCATGGAGTATCATACAGCTGGATCCCACAAATGCGAGACATGCCCGGGTGGAAAATTGTGTATTTGGACGATAACACTGCAGTATATGGAAAGTCGGATTACTTAGGTACTGTTAGTATGAATTATATAGGCGAATTTTTTGAAAAGGAGGGCTACCGAATTGATTTCAATGATGATGATATAAACAGGATACTTGATATTGAGCCAGGTTTCAAAAAATCAGATTGGTTTAGTGGATTCTATGAGGAACATAACCAATACAGGGAGCTAAACAGCTTTGCTTTGTTTTGCCTCGATATTAATAGGTTAAAAGAGGCAGAGTTTGCGTATTTAAACATACTCGACAAAAGTAATGGCAAGCTTGAACCTGAAATAATAAAGGAATTATATTTTAATTTGGGAACTATATATCAAAGAAATGGTGATGATGAAAAAGCGTTGAAATGCTATAAGATAGCAATCAAGTACGATCCCTTTAATAGCGAATTGCAGAAAAGAATACTGGACGTTGACGTAAAGAAAACCCTTTAACGTCGCTCAGGAGAACGATTTGAATTTATCAGTTATTATTCCAGTATATAATGAAGAGAAATATCTTGAAGAAATAATTGCAAGAGTCGCTAACACGAAACTTGTATACGAAATAATATGTGTGGACGACGGATCCACCGACCAGTCTAAAAATTTGCTCAAAAGCCTGAGCGAAGACCGTAACATACCCCTCAAGGTATTGACACATCCACAAAATCGAGGCAAAGGAGCCGCCATAAAGACCGGGTTAAGTATTGCTTCAGGTGATCTTGTATTAATACAAGATGCCGATCTTGAGTATAATCCAAAAGATTATGAAGCATTAATAAAACCTTTTAATGAAAAATGTGTCCACGTAGTCTATGGTTCAAGGAATCTAATAAGAAACCCAAAATCCTCGCTAGCATTTTATTACGGAGGCCGGCTTCTCAGTATTCTGACAAATATTATATATGGTTCGAAAATAACGGATGAATCAACCTGCTATAAGGTTTTTAAAACTGAATTATTAAGAGATTTGAATCTTGAAAATGAGGGATTCGATTTTTGCCCGGAAGTAACGGCAAAAATTTTAAAGCAAAAAATAAAAATCCACGAAGTCCCTATTAGTTATAGTCCCCGTTCAAGAAATGAAGGGAAAAAGATAAGATGGTATGATGGTATTATCGCAATCTGGACATTGCTTAAATACCGTATTAGATAGGTACCTGATCATACTTCTTGGCGTTAAGTATCTTAAATTTTATTATGAAACTTATTCCCTTTGAATCTATATCCTGAGCAACGGAAATTTCACCTCCTTGTTTCTCAATAATTAATTTAATTATCGCAAGTTTTAGACCTGGAACTTCACCTCGCCTTAAAACATTGCTTTCTTTAAATGGCTCCCAGATATTCTTTATATCTAAAGTAAATGTTCCTTCACCTTTACTTTTAAATTCTACTAAGTAATCTTTATCGTCAATTACTCGTTCTTTAATAACAACGTTTTTCTCTTTGCTAAACGTCGCTATAATGTCAATAAGTGTTTTAATACTATTGCCACATTTCTCTGTATCCAAGACAATCTCATGATCATTCTCAAATTTTCCAAGATGATAAATCTTTATGTCGCTTCTTTCTAATTTAAACTCATTTACTGCCTTACTGATAAAGTCTCCATATTTAACCTTGGATAACTTTAAATGGACTGATAAACTTTGGTATTCTATATACTCGAGAACCAATTCAACAAATTCCTTTAATCTTTTATAACTCTCATCTACCATGTCTACATATTCCATTATCTGCGCTTTTTCATCCTCGTCCTTGAAAACTGCTGCTTCAATATCATCTTTTAATAAGACTGAAATTGACATTCCATGGAGCGGCGTCCTTAATTCATGAGATATAATCCTTAAAAAAGTTGTTTCTATTTTTGCAAGTGCCTGAGCTTTTCTTTGAGCTTTTCTAAGGTCTGAAATAATCCTCCTGATCTTGCTTTGCTGGTTAAGGATCTTGGAGTGCATTGAATTTGCAGCATCGATCAATCGCTTTACTTCACCCTCGGCTGATATATCCAGCTTCTTCTCCTTGCCAAAAAAAGAAAAGCTTTCCATAAAGTCAGTAACCCTGCTAAGTGGACGGCTGATCTGTCTCGATATCAAAATACTTAAAAGGATTAATATGGGAAACAAGATCAATCTTGTTATTATTAGATCATCATTAAATGAACTAATAGCAACGTTTACACTATCCGGGTCAAATGCTGTAGTAACAATAGCAATAACTTTTCCCTCAGGCGAAATAACCGGCGCCATACCTGCTATCCAGGTACCGGAATTATTTTTATAGATTGGGGTGTGAAGAGATGTTTTTTCATTATAAACGTCCCAGAGATTTCTTTGCCTTATGGGACTAACGATTATAAGTGTATCTCCGGCTGGTATAGATGTATTAGTATTAGGACCGTAAATTGCTATATTGCTGTCTACGAGGTATAAGGAATATATGTCCTGCTTCAGTCCCAGGCTTTTCTTTATCTCTAGGAGTTTTTCGTCCAGTTCAACGCTTGGCAGAGTAGGTAATGTGTCCGAAAATGAAATGTATAGGGATTCTAATTTCTCCGAAGGTAATGATAAAGCACTAATGGAAGAGATAGTTTTAAGCTGCTCACCGTGAAGTCTAATCTGCTCATCCTCATAAATGTCTTTAATCTGATAGAAAACTACTTCTATAAGGATAATTGAGGTTGCTAGAACAAAAATCAATATTTTCGTCCAGATCTTCATTCCTTTTAATAAGTTTATCAAAAAGAAATATCAAAATCAATATTATTGTTGTTTTTCCCTTACTTAAAACTTCTTCAAATAGCTAATAAATAACAATATATTATACTTTACAAAGAATCTTAAATTATTTTAAATTGAAACCTTTATTTAAATTATTTAGTATTATATTTATATATACATTTAAGATTCGATATGACCTCTACGAATGCCGGAATAATATATAACTCCCTCGAGCAAAGATTATCAGTTACAAATAAGAAAGAGATACTTTACAATTTTTTGAGGAATACTCTAATAACATTCCTCGTATATGCCGTGCTCATTTTCATTTTTGTTCTACTTGAAGCAATATTTCATCTTCCAACTTTGGTCAGAGGGATCATTTTTTGGGGTGTTATATCGACTTCAGTATCAACTCTTGCATATATCTCTCTGAATTATTTTTTAAAGAGAGCCGGGCTTATAAAGCCATTCGACCCTATAAACTATTCAGTTAAGGTTGGAAGTAAATTCTCTGCGATCAAGGATTCCCTTTCTAATTCTCTTTCGTTATTTAAAAAAAATTCCTCAAATGTTTTTTCAAATGAATTAATCACCGCTAATCTAGAAAATGTAGATGATAGAACCAGCGGACTCGATTTCTCTTCTTTCATTCCTTTTAAAAATATTAAGAAGCTATCGATTACACTGGCAACTATATTATTGTTTTACTTTCTCACATTTGCCATCTTTCCGGGCACTATGCTTGGTTCGCTTAACAGACTGGTAAACTATCAGTACAATTTTATAGACGGTGAATACGGGATAGTATTCGAGATCGAACCCGGTAATACCGAAGTTGTAAAGGGAGAGCGTGTCGATGTTTCCGTACTCGTCAAAGCTAATAAAGATGGACTCGACATTAAGAAGCTGAAATTCTATACAAAGGAAGTAAAGAGGGACGGAACTGAAATTCTCCTGAACGAAAAGGAGCTCGAGACAGATGTTAACGGATATTTCCTTATAACGATAGACGCGGTAAATACTGACCTGTTATATTTCGCTGAATTTGAAGGAATCGAATCTGAAAAATATACCATAAAGATACTTGATTACCCGATCGTAAAAAGTTTTAAAATTACTGTAACTCCTCCCGAACAAACCGGGATACTTCCGAGAGAATTAAAAGAAAATGAGGGTGACGTTTTTTGCCCAGAAGGAAGCAGACTGGATTTTGAAGTAACTTCAAGCAGGGAACTGTCATCTGCCGGGATTGAATTAAACAGTAATCTGAATACATTCACCGTAAACTCGGATAAAGCAAGCGGATCTGTAACTGTCAGCAATAGCGGTACATATAAATTTGTCCTTAAGGATACAGAAGGAAGAGAAAACCGTAATGCAAAGCTCTACAATATTAAGGTTGTTAATGACGCCCCGCCAAAGATCGTTATTATTGAACCCAGGGAATCAAACTATACACTAAAGGGTGAAAGGGAATTAATTGTACGCGCACGAATCTCCGATGATTTTGGATTTTCAAAGCTTACTCTACATTACTCTAAAAATATTAATAAAGCTGCCTCGGGAAATTATACTGTGATTAATATCCCTATTAAAAATATGAATGCAACCTCGCTGGAAGTTCCATACCTGTGGAGTTTGCCGGGGCTGCGGTCAGGTGAACGGATAGAGTATTTCATGGAAGTTACGGACAATACTGGGAAGACCGCCCGCTCTGAGATCAGAACCCTGCAATATAAGGGTGTTACAGAGCTTTTGAAGAAATCTGAACAGATATCAAAGGAACTGAAATCGGAACTGGAATCTGTATCGCAGGATGCGTATGACCTTCAAAAGCACCTCATGGACCTGAAAAATAAATCACAGATGAACGAGGAGCTTGGGCTTAACGAACAACAAAAGCAGGACCTCCAGCAGCAGATAGATAATGTACAGAAGAATCTCGATGCAACTCAAAATAAAATAAATCAGAGCATCGAGCAGATGAAACAGAATAATCTTAGTGATAAGACACTCGAACAATACATGAAAATGCAGGAGCTCTTTAACAAAATTAATACACCGGAGCTCCAGGAGATGTTAAAGAAATTGAAGGAAGCACTCCAGAAGAATAACAAAGATGAAATTAGGGATGCAATGAAAAACTTTAATTTCGATGAGGAGGCTTTTAAAAAGAATCTCGAGAAGATATTGGAAATGATGAAGAAGATAGAGACATTGCAGGATTTTGGAAAGCTTACCGAAAAACTCGATGAGTTGACTAAGGAGCAGGAAGACCTTAAGAATGAAACTCAGCAAACCGACAATAATGATAAGAATAAGCTTAATGATCTCTCCCAAAAGCAAAATGATGTAAAAAATAAAACTGATGAATTCAAGGATGCGCTGAAAGACCTCATCGATAAAATGAAGCAGCTCAAAGACGATGATATGAACCCAAAAGATCTGCAGGATCTCCTGGATAAGATGAATAAGATGAATCTGCAGAATAAAATGAAGAACTCACAGCAGCAGCTTAAGGACGGGCAAAAACAAAATTCCGAACAGACTCAGCAGGATATCAGCCAGGATCTTAACGAACTGAATCAGGATATGATGGATGCGCTTGAAAAACAGCTATCAATGATGGACATGAACAGTAAGATGATGGAAAAAATGAACGGCATTAAGGAAAAACTCGAGGAGCTTAGCAAAAAGCAGCAGGAACTGAAGGAAAAAACAGAGGACTTCAGCCAGTCCGACAAAAAAGAAATGAAGGACGCCGGCAAAGAGCAGCAGGGTTTGCAGCAAGATCTCTCTGAGAATATAAACGATCTTATGAATATGTCCAAAAGCGGTGCACCATTAACACCTGAATTGGGCAAAGAGCTCGGGAAGTCATATAATAAAATGGACCAGGCGGGTGATAATCTCGACCAGGGTAAAAAGAGTGAAGCAACGGATAACCAGGGTAAAGCAAAGGAATCTCTGGATAAAGCAATCAAGATGCTAGGCGATATGATGAGCCAGATGCAGCAGCAGGGCAAAAATGGTCAGCAGGGTGACGGAAAAATGAGCCAGCTTATGCAGCAGCTCGCTAAGATCATTTCACAGCAACAGGGATTGAACGGTCAGATGGGGCAGTTCGGGGAAAATGGTAAAGGGAAAGATGGCAAGGACGGAAAGGACGGACTTTCACCGGAACAGCGCGAACAGCTTCAGCGGCTTCAGATGGAACAGGAGCAGGTAAGTAAATCGCTTGAGCAATTGAATAAGGAATTAGAAGAGGAAAAACAAAAGAGCGGCGAAAAAGTTCTGGGCGACCTTGACGAAATTAAGAAACAAATGCAGGAAGTGATAAAAGATATGCAAGACCAGAAAGTTACAGACAATACACTGGAGAAGCAGAATAAGATCCTTTCACGCCTGCTCGATGCACAGTTGTCACAGAGAGAAAAGGACTTCGAGCAAAAAAGGGAATCCCGCCCGGGAGTCAATTACACAAGGACTTCTCCTCCGGAGGTCGTTCTTAGCGGTCCAAAATCCTTTAATGCTCTCAAAGAAGAGTTCCTTAAGCTCCAAAAAGAGGGCTATACGGAAGACTACGAAGAGCTTATCACAAAATACCTCATTGAGTTGCGTAAAAACGGTTACGTGACCGAAGAATAATACCTCCTAATAGAATTTCATTTTCATCCCATAACGGTTAATTTCTATACCTATGGAAGATATTTATCTCTTTAATACGCTTTCCCGTACTAAGGAAAAGTTTGTCCCGATCGAACCCGGTAAAGTTAAGCTTTACACTTGCGGTCCGACTGTCTATGATTATCAGCATATAGGAAACCTCCGTACGTTCTTCTTTGAGGACATTTTAAAAAGGGTTTTGCTTTTCAATGGGTTTGAAGTTTTTCATGTAATGAACATTACCGATGTGGGGCATCTTGTTTCGGATGATGATGAAGGTGAGGATAAAATGGAGAAAGGAGCTGCCCGGGAAGGAAAAACTGTCTGGGAGATTGCAGATTATTACACCGGGGTTTTTAAAAATGATATTAACAGGCTGAATATCATTCCTCCGAAAGAATATTCTAAGGCAACGGATTATATACAGGAACAGGTCGATATGATAGAATGTCTGGAGAAAAAGGGGTTTACTTATATTACAAGTGATGGAGTTTATTACGATACTTCTCAATTTCCGACATATGCCAACCTCGCTAAGCTTGATATCGAGGGATTGCAGGAAGGAAAACGGATAGAATTTTCCAAAGAAAAAAAGAATATAACCGATTTTGCTTTATGGAAATTCTCTCCAAAAGACTCAACGCGTCAGATGGAATGGGAATCTCCGTGGGGTAAAGGATTTCCCGGCTGGCATATTGAATGTTCAGCAATGAGCAAAAAGCTCCTTGGTTCGCATTTGGATATCCATTGCGGAGGGGTAGACCATATCCCGATTCACCACACTAACGAGATCGCACAGTCGGAAGTATGTAATGGAGAGAAATATGTTAACTACTGGCTGCACGGTGAGTTTCTCCTGGAAGACTCGGGGAAAATGTCCAAATCAAAGGGTGAATTCCTTACTTTACAAACCCTGGTTGATAAAGGATATTCGCCTATGCATTATAGGTATTACTTGCTAAATACGCATTATAGGAAAAGGCTGAATTTTTCGTTCGAAGGACTGGATACTGCAAAGAATGGTTATGAAAGCCTGTCCGGAAAGATACTGCAATTGAAAAAAGATTCAGGTGACGGAGATATTTCCTCTCCGGATAAAAGTTATGTCGAAAAATTTACTAAAGTGATCAATGATGATCTAAATGTAACGGAAGGGCTGGCAGTTTTATGGGAATTGATCCGTGATAAGGACATACCGGCAAGCGTTAAGCTTGGCACGGGATATGAACTTGATAAGGTTTTAGGACTGGAATTATCAGAATTACCCTCTGCATCCGCTGGCAATATACCCGATGATCTGAAAAATCTTGCCGAAGAGCGTCTACTGGCTAAAAAAAATAAAGACTTTACCCTGGCTGACAAACTGCGCGATGAGATTAAAACGATGGGATATGAAGTAATGGATACAAAGGATGGTTACGAGATTAAAAATATAAAAAGCCCGCCGGGAAAAGCGGGCTTTTAGAAGTTTACTGATTCTCCTATAGTTATTATTTATTTCACTTCCCGTTTTTCGATCTTGCTTCCTCCAGCATTCCTGCCGGTAATAAACTATATATTACGGAATACACCTTTACAAGCCCTTCCTTATATTCCATTGTTGGAAATGCCGGTACTTCAATTCTTACTGGAGATTGGTCGAGATTCGGATCCGGGTTCACTATCGTTATTGTCATAGATTCTGTTGGACCGCCAATCGGATGATCCGTTTCTTCTTTTATATTACCTTCCAAAACGTTGCTATTTACAATGGCATCCGTTAATGATTTCAATTGCGAATCCGAGATTGTAAATTGCTCCTGGCTGAATCCTGTATCAGCATAGGACGGATAAAAAATAAACTGAGCCGTTTTGTCATAGTTAACTAACACCCGATAGTGATAATAATATTCAGGAGACACCGTTCCTGTTCTATAATGATAATCAATTGTAGACCAAGTAGTGTCCTGTGATGTTTTATTCTCAACCTTTACGTTCTTATTTGAGGAGCTTTTGTTGCTACTCGAACATGAAAAAGAAAACGATACAGCAACAGCCAACAATAAAAGTAAGATTTTTTTCATTCAGATTGTTTTAGTTATATATAAAACTATCTTTATTATTAATTATTTTCAAGTACAGTAATATTATTTGAATATTATTATGAGTTTATTGTTTTATTTACTAAATTGAAATAATACGTTATTAATAGTAATTTAGTAAAATCTGTAAAAAACATATGAAAGCTATATTCCACGGACATTCTTTTATTGAATTAAAACTTCGGGGAGAAGATAAGGAATATACAGTACTTATGGATCCATTTGTAACAGGTAATACATACTGTGATGTAGCCCCGGAGGATCTGAAATGTGACTTTATTATTCTCACACATGCGCATGGTGATCATTACGGTAATACCGAAGAAATTGCTAAAAATAACAATGCAACTGTGATTTCCAACTTTGAAATTGCAAATTATGTTGGAGAAAAGGGTATTAATGTTCATCCGATGCATATTGGTGGTTCACGAACTTTTCCATTCGGGAAAGTTAAGTTCACAATCGCGCATCATTCTTCCTCTTTTCCGGATGGCACATATGGGGGAAATCCTGCAGGTGTATTGGTTTTTAATAATGGTAAAACACTTTATCACGCAGGGGATACGTCTTTGTTTTATGATATGAAATTGCTGGGTGATATGCATAAGATGGATCTTGCATTCCTCCCAATTGGTGATAATTTTACGATGGGAATCGATGATGCCGTAAAGGCAGCCGAATTTACAGGAGCAGGTAAAGTTGTCCCAATCCATTACAATACTTTTGATGTAATAAAAGTTGATCCGCAGGAGTTTAAAAAGAAAGTTGAATCGATCGGGAAAAAATGTGATATTATAAATCCCGGTGATGAAATCAAAATATAATCATTCCCTGTTTGGCAAAAGTAATAGCAATAGCAAATCAAAAAGGCGGAGTAGGAAAGACCACTACTGCCGTTAATGTATCCTCGTCAATTGCTTTAGCCGGGAAAAAAGTCTTGCTGATTGATTCAGACCCGCAGTCTAATGCTACTTCGGGAATGGGTGTTCAGCCAAACGATGACGGACACTCTACCTATGAAGTCATGATCTCGGACCTGGCGATAGCCGAGTGTATAAAAGATACCCTGATCAGGGACCTTAAACTTGTATCTGCAAATATTAACTTGGTTGCAGCAGAATTGGAATTAATTGAATTTCCATCAAGGGAATTCAGGTTAAAGCAAAAAATTCATGACTTCCTCCAGACTAATCTGGGAAAATCATTTGATTTTATTTTTATAGACTGCCCGCCTTCACTTGGCTTACTGACGATCAATGCCTTAACTGCGGCTGACGCAGTCTTAATACCGGTTCAATGTGAATACTATGCGCTTGAAGGCTTATCACAGCTTTTGAATACAGTGAAATTCGTTAAGAACTCTTTCAATCCGGATCTTAATATCGAGGGGTACCTTCTAACAATGTTTGATTCGAGATTAAAGCTATCTCAGCAGGTTGAGGGAGAATTAAGAAAATATTTCGGCGATAAGGTTTTTGATACAAAAATATTCAGAAATGTAAAGCTGGGTGAAGCGCCCAGTTTTGGAAAACCTATAATATTGTATGATCCGCAATCGACCGGTTCGAAAAACCATATTGAACTCTCTATCGAATTGCTGAAGAGGAACGGAGTAGATGAAATAAACGGAACAATTAAAAGTATATTGGAAAATGGCTGATAAAAACGAACGCCTTGGGAAAGGGTTATCCGCACTTTTTGGTGAAAAAGGTGTTGATGTCCCGCCTATTGGTTCAAAAGGTTCTCCACTTACCGAACTGGAAATAAGCAAAATAAATGTAAATCCTTACCAGCCGCGCAAGGAGTTTAATTCTGTAAAACTCAAAGAGCTTTCGGATTCTATTAAAGAAAAAGGCGTATTACAGCCAATCACGGTAAAAAACTCGAGTAAAGAAGGGACTTTTGACCTGATCTCTGGTGAAAGACGTCTGCGTGCTACACAGATGGCAGGCTTGAAAACTATCCCGACATTTATTTATACCAGGGAATATAAGGACGAAAGATCAGAAATGCTGGAGCTTGCGTTAATAGAGAATATTCAGCGGGAGGATCTAAATCCAATGGAATTATCTAATTCTTTCTTGCGCCTTGTCGATGAAATAGGCCTCACACAGGAAGAAGTCGCAAAAAAGGTTTCCAAAGATCGAAGTACTGTTGCAAATTTTCTTAGGTTACAGAGGCTTCCTGATGAAATAAAAGATTCTCTTAGAAAAAATGATATTACGGAAGCTCATGCAAGAATGATCCTTCGGCTGGAAGATCGGAAGGAACAGCTCGGTCTGTGGAATAGGATCGTTTCCGAAAAACTATCCGTAAGAAAACTTGAGGATATTACAAGGTCTTCGGCAAAGCCCAAAAAGAAAAAATCATCTGCCGGCCAGAAGTGGGATCCGTACCTGGAAAAGCTTGAGGATAGAATGAGGAATTTCTTCGGAACAAGGGTTAAGATCGTTTCAAAAACAAACTCGTCAGGGCACATCATCATTGAGTTTTATTCTAACGATGACCTTGATAGAATAATTGAAAAATGTGAATAATAAAATATGGGAATAGTAAAAATAAAAAAGGAAAGAACTTCACTCTACTCACCTCTGGCTCCGAATCCCATCGGACCTTATTCTCAGGCGGTATCTTACGGCGACTTAATCTTCACGTCCGGACAGATTGGCCTCGATATGGACGGAAACATTGTAAGCAATGATGTGGAAATTCAAACACGTATAGCCCTTGAAAACCTTCTGCATATTCTCGAAGATAATAACTCCTCGATGGACTTTGTTATCAAAACCACGGTATATTTGAAGGATATGAATGATTTTACGAAAATGAACGAGGTATATAACGCTTTTTTCGGTGAATCCAAACCCGCCCGCTCGACAGTAGAAGTCTCGCGTCTTCCAAAAGATGTTAAAGTTGAAATTGATGCTGTAGCATATATAGTCAAGAAAAAACGACACTAAAATAAAAAGCCCCGTCCGGTATAACCAAACGGGGTTTTACTCAAACCTATTTGTTTATTACAAACCTTTAATATGTTTTGACAGTCTTGATTTGAGACGCGCCGCTTTATTCTTATGGATAATTCCTTTTGTTGCAGCCCTGTCAAATACAGTTGTAGACTTTTTAAATTTCTCTTCTGCAGAAGATTTATCCTTCTCTTCAAGAATATTCTTTATTGAACGCTTTATCAATGCTTTATAAGCTTTATTCCTTTCCGTTCTTTTTGTTGTCTGTCTCGCCCTCTTCTGAGCAGATTTATGTCTTAATGGCATATTCTTTATTTAATTCACTGGACTTGTAAAGTAGCTATAAATATACTTTTTTTCAAAGTAAAATTTAATGGACTTAAAACCCTGAAACCCATATAAACAAAGCAAGTATTATAATATTTTGACCGTAACTATTGCGTTTTCAATCAAAAAGGTATAACTTTACCTATAAATTCTATTAAAAAAAATCATTCCGTAAAGAAATGAAATGTCCCTATTGTAACTCTGTAAAGTTAAGCGTAATCAAGACAGAAAATTATTTAAATTCTAAAGTTAGGCGTAGAAATTGTAAAGAATGTGGAAGGAGCTTTAATACGGTTGAATCTATTCTTTATGAAGAACACAAATTAAAGTCATACTTGTTAAAGGAGAAAATACCAAATATTGCTTAAGTATTTAATGCAAAATGAGGAATCTATTTTGTATAGATTCCTCATTTAATAAGTTAAAAATCTGTTCTACTCAATTGTCTCAGATATCCATCAATATATAATAGTGTTAGAATATCACCAGCAGTAACAGACCAGTCTCCATCTGGTAATTGAAAACCTATACCAGAACTCTCTCTTCCCGATCTAATTAAGCAATCCGATGCAAAATACAATGTTATTATATCACCTTCCAACAATCCTGAAGGATCAGCTTCATCAAGTGTTTGCCCACTCTCATCTATAACAATTATATTTCCGTTTAGGAAGGTTAAACCTGACGGAGAAAACTCACCATATGAGTATGACCCTGTGTTGGTATGGATCCTCCCATGCAAATCTATATTAGAATTACAGGTTATAAATTCAGTGGTAATTCCCAGTACATCTATAGTACTATCGAAAATTACTTCATTCGCAAATTCCCACCTACCTTCTTCTGAACAAATTGCATCCTCACCGACAAAGAATCCTTCATTAACGGTTAAAAAATTTGTAAAAACATGGCGTGAATATAGATCTGCAGGAGAAGCACCGTCTTTTAGAAGTAGTTGTCCGTTCAGGGTATCCTTTAGTGTCACTTCTCCTACATGCAATGTCTGCTGTGCGTAAGCGCCGTTGACTAATAGTCCAAAAACTGCTATAATTATAATTTTTCTCATAAAATATATTTTTTATTGTTTATATTAATCAGGGTCAGGAATATATGCTGTAATATCGTTCGGAATATCTGTCCATGTGAAATTACCACTGTATATAACCGGAGAACTCGTATTATCAACGTCAGGGTCATTGTTAAAGGTACAATTTATTATCTTGCAACCTGTACATGTTGCTTTATATACACTACTATGAAGTATCAGACAACTATTGAGTATACAATTATTAAATGCAGTATCGTTATAAGCAAAAATTACACAGTTAGTGAATACGAAACCGTTATATGCCCGTTCTCCAGTTTGATTCTGGGTAATATTTAAATTAGAATCACCAAAAATGAGAGTAGAATTTGAAATAGTCATTTTTTTGGTTGCAGTTTTTTCGCACACTATTATTATAGTCCCGACATTATTCCAATCAACTGGATCACCTGAGCTAGAAAGGAATGCGGGAGCATAACCCATAACGTTCATATAATCCTTTAACGATCCTGGGGCCGCAATATAATAATTTATTTGTGGATGATTTCTTACATACATTACACCTCTTTTTTGAGCATTTAAGCCGAGCGTACTGAGGTGATTTGCAGCATTTAATATTGACGAATAGATTTTCCCTACAACTTGAGTAATGCCTCCTATCACAATAACCTCATTCCCTGAGTATGGCACAGCTGGAACTGTTATGCCTGCCACAAGTGAATCAGCATATTGTTTGGTCGAAATATGCAACGGATGGGTTGGTTCAAAATAAGTCTCGCCACTTAGTTCGTCATCATAAAATATTTTAGGGTATTTTGTACCGGATGTATCAACTAAAAACTGATTTTTCCCAATGAATGTATTATCACCAATCCTGGTTGGATAACGATTATCATTATATCCTCTATCGCCAACTTGAGAATCATCAGAAGGATCTCCAGGATTAATAATTTTATTGCCACCCAAATTAATATTTCCTGTAAGGGTACCCCCGGAAAGTAGTAAATATCTTGCATCATTATAATCTCGATCGCCAACATCTATTCCGGAAACTGGATCACTAACATTGTGAATGCGTTTATCTTGAGCATCCCAGTGTCCTCCACCATCTCCTGGTAGATAATCTAGAGTCTCATCTCCTATCCATCTCCCATGTGAACCTCCCCATTTTGTGACCTCAATAGTATCATTAAAGAGCTTATATACTCCATCCTCAACATCGGTGAACGCATAAGCACCGTCTCCTATGTGAGTACCGGAATAGGTAGATGAAGAAAATGGGTCCTTCCTTAGATTCAGGTTTGAAAGGTTTGTAACCGGTTGGTAATTACCTCCAACAACCTGCGTAATTGTAATTGTAAAATCCTTTGCCATTATTATTATATTATATGTTATATTAAACCGTTATAAAGTCGTCCAAAGGAACATTAATATTATCCGGATCTACCCAATTTAATGTAACTCGTGATTTTGAAATCCATGATAGAACCGGAAGTCTGTTTGCAGGAGCCTTCTGGCCGCCCATCCATAAACCAAGGTTAAAGCTCTCACCAGCATAAACCACCTGAAAGAATCTTGCTAAAACATCACTTCGTGGAATTAGAAAAATAGACTTCCCATTCTTTTCGTAATCAAGAATTCTCTGAATTTTTAAAAGATTTCCCTTTTGTATATAATCTCCGTAATTTAGAGTAAACCGTATACGACTATCACGCGGAATCCGAAATATTTCCCCCCTAGCTGTTTTATGAATGATGTCCTCATCCTCATATGATTCAATTATTCCTTCATATATAAGTTTGTCTAAATCAATAGATTCTATTAAGGCTCCAGTGAATGTTTCTCTTATTAAAAACCGTGGATTTCCATATCCATTTATAAATTCGCTCATTTTGATTCCAATTCTAATTAAATTTATTGTGAAAAGGTGAACTTCTGTCCTATAAGATCAAATGATGTTATCTCATTTATCAGATCAACTTCCAAGGAAGCAATATCCCAAAATCTACCATAAAGTATACTTTGACCATTAGAGCCTGTTACTTTATAGTATGGGCTTGTTATTACTTCTTTATGAACGTATCTATACACGAATCTTTCCATATTGGATAAAAAAGAATTAAAGTTAGCTTTAAACTGTCCCGACGATATATAGTCTTCGTAAGTCTGTGCCCCCCCTCCAGCTTCTATTCCCGTTAGCATTTCACCATAATTGCCTAAATATATTAATTCGTGATGTGCCTCCGGTGTTTCGCCTATTGTATGCCCTGTATTATAACTATTAGTATCAAGTCTTATCTTCATTGCCTCGGGATAAGAAGAACCGGTATCTATATAGAGAATTTTATCCTTGCTTATGGAAGTTATACCAAAAGGTTTTTCCGGCTTAGCAATGCCCTTGGCTTTATAAAGTGTTATCCGATTATCATCCTCACTTCTTATACATTGTAGTTTATGATTCTCCCAATTTAGTTTAATTATAAAAGAACCTGTACTGGGATGGTCTTTTACAACTCTATTAAAGTGTATACACGAGTAGTTTGATTCATATTTTTCAGAGATAATAATAAGACGTCCTCCCTTGAATTCTTTGAAGTAAACATAACCAGGACCATAGTGTATCGCAAAAGCGTAATCACCTCCAATCATAGTACCATTATTGATCACGACCGCATCATAAATACTATTGTTGTGCTCTTTACTTTTACTATACTCAATCATAAGATCGGGATTTAAATGAAGTGTTGTAAGTCCACCATCAGATCTATTTTTAATAGCTACTTTCTGCTTATTATCAATATCATCCACAAAACTAAATATCACAAAACCCATTGCGTTACACAGTCTGCGTAGCCAATCCCATCTGTTTTCTCCATTTGTATAAACCCTTTCATATCCGGTTTTCCACCACGCCCAACTATTATCAGAATATATGATAAACCAAGGTGTCGCCATAACTTTCATGTTTGCTATACTGCTTTTCAAGACAAATTCGACCCCTGGGAATTGTTCTTTCAACATTCTACTAAATCTCAAATACCATATATCCGTAAAAATGTCTTTACCTTCCCAATTCACATCCATATTACTTTTCAATGGAGTATTCGAGAAATATTCTTTTATCTCAGTTATAAGGTCTTTTACTCTTATTATTAAAATATGAGTATCAGAGCCTGTCCCGCTACCTTCAGTATACTCCACCCCTTCCGGAGTTATCCAACCAGAATGAATCAATTTATTTTTATAAAATATTTCACATTTCCACTTTATATATGCCGTTCCGGAATTCATTTTAAAAAATGATGCAACCATGCCATCATAATTAGACACTTTCATTGTTATTTCCGAACCAAAGGGCAAAAGCTTTGGAGACTCAAAGTCATCTCTTATATTTTCAAAGCTCCACCTTAAAGTAAGATCTTCATCCAGCAGATAATCTATCAGATCAAATGGTGCAACATTTGTTGTATAACTCTTATCTGAAAATATAGAAGCCTCTTCGGGAGTCTGTACCGAACCGGTCCAATCGTACTGCGTTAATTTTATTTTAATATCCTCAACCGCCAAAATATCTATTATTTGATTTAAGTTTCTGCAATGCTTTTTGAATCACATGCACGTCACCACGTCTGTCAATGTGAACATCGAAACTGTTATTTACAACCGGGGACGGAGACGCTGAAACTATTCCACCCATTCCATAATGTCCCGCCATTGAAGGGAGGAGACCCCCATTAATCCAGGCAAAGAAAGATGTTCCTAATTTATCAACAATCCCTTTCTTAATTACAAATTCACCCGGTGTTAACATAGCTGGGACTATATCGCCTGAACCCGATCCAGGAACACGTCCCCCTTGAGCAAAGCCTAATATACCTCCTAATAATCCAAAAATACCACTTCCACCTCCAGATCCAATTTGGAATACAAGCATTAATATATTTGATAAAGAATCTGCAAGGGATAATCCTTGCTGTAAACCGCTTAGCAATTGTCCTACAAAGGTATGTGCACCCACCTTCAAAATTGATGCTATGCTATTTGCTGCTGTTAACGATTCGGAGATTATTCCTTTTGCATTTTCAATTTTGAGCAACTGTTCATCTTTCTTTGAGCCTTTATTTGCAAGATCTATCTTTTTTTGCTTTTGTGAATTTGTTCCTTCACTTTCTTTAATTGCATCAATTCTATCTCGTCTTTCAAGCTCAATAAGGGATTGCTTTCTCTCATACTCATTCTCGATTAATTGTATCTTCTCTCTTGCAATTTCTTTATCTATTTCCAGTTGAACCTTCTTTATACGTTGCTCTTCTTCTGCCTGTCTTTCTAATTTCTCTATTCTTTGTTTCTCTCTTTCCTCCCCTTCCCGAACTTCCTTCTCTAGGTCATATCCCGTTCTTACTCTAATTAACTCATTGTAAAGTTTCTTTTGTTCATCAAGTAGATCATTTTCTTTCCCAACTAGTCCTTTGTTTAACTCTAATTCTTTATTTATCTCTTCAATCTTCCGTAATATTTCTTCCTCGGTTGAAAGTTTTTCATCTTCCTTCTGAAATTGGTTATTAGGATTTCTGCTTGAATTCCTAAATGTCGGCCTATCATGCTTTTCAAGCCTTTCTCTCACGTTTTGTGCTATTTGCATGACCCTATTGAAAAAATCAACTGCACCGGGAGTTCCAGATCTTAGTAGGGATAAGGCTGTTGAGTAAAGAGCCATCATTTCGGATGATTTTTTTAGCATGTCCGAAATTCCTAATAGGCTAGCTAAAGCCGCACCATCAATACTCCTAAGTGCTTCAGCAAACTCTCTTGACTTCTCTGTATTACCTTGAATACTACCTTGTAATCTAAGGAATATATTATTTAAACTTCCTGTTTTGAGTCCTGCAGCAATTAATTGAGTAAATCCTGTTTTTAAATCTCCGACTTTGCTATTAGATTCTTGTATTTCCTCTCTAACATCTTTTAAACTATTTTCGAAAACCGGATTAAGGTCTCCAAGTGTGGTTATTACTTCTCCAAGGAATCCATATTCTTTCTCAAGGTCTCCAATATCTTCTTTCACTCTCTTATATTCACTCTGCAAGTCCTGAAGATTTTCCCTCTCGTCAGACAATTCAGATATATAATTTTCAAATTCATCTGTCAAAAGCGAATCTCTGACTTCCTGAGATATATCAAGTTTTTCTTGTTCAGCCTTAATTAAATCATTTAGAGTGTTGACCGCTATTAATTCCGTTCCAATTAATTCTTTTTGACCAACTATTACCTCTGGGAATAACTCTCTTACCCTTTCAAGAGATTGGTTATACTCATCTTGTTTTTCTTTTGAAAGCTGAGTGTACTGGGTATTTTGTTCCTGTATTGTCCTTAAAGCCTCTAAATTCTTACTGTAAAAGGATATTTGTTCTGAAGATTGGCCCAGTGTCGTTTCTAACTCTGATATATCAGTAGTTTGGCTACTAATTGAACCTAAGCTAGATGCTATTAGAGCAATACCCGTCGCAAAAGCTGCAAGTAGAATATTTAACCCACCACTTGCAATAGTAGATGCAGTTCCTAATGCGATCGTTGCGGATGTTAAAGCAATAATACTTCCGATTAAAATTCGAACGTTTGGCGGGGCTTTTTCAATTAGTTTATAAAATGCACCGAATAACTCAACCGTCGGTACCAAGCGACCTTGAAGAGCAAGAGTCATGCTTTGGAAAGATTGTAATGAAGATTCAAAAGCAAGCAATGTCGTAGAAGATGTACTCAGTTTCTCCTGTAAACTTTTTAAGCTGCCATTTAACTTCCCAAAGTCTATCTCAAAACTAATTTTTACTATCGCAAGTTTATTTGCCTTTGATCTAAATTCATTCAACATCGATAATGCAGCCCGAATATCAGCATTTAATCTGGAATTGTCCATTAAAACATTTATTTTTACGTCACCTATTGTACCCATTGTTATTTATGTTTCCAGTTGTTATAATTGTATTGTTTTTGTATCATACTGTTTAACTAAGATTCTTTTGATTATGGAAATAATTTATTGGGCTATCCTAATTTTAGCATTCTTTTTTTTTATATATGTCGTTTCCCGGCTTTTTAAAAATCTTGATATAACAAACTATACTACACAGGGAGAGCAACTCCATGATATTAACAAAAATCTTGAAGATATTAACAAGAGATTATCTGATAAAGAATAGTATTTATCTCAATCTCTATCATTTCTTTGCACCAACCATTCAGTATAAGCTTTCTTTTCCTTGACTATCATCCATATCATTGCATCCGATACTTTCATCATTAGTATATCATTAACTTTCAGCGGATCTCCTCCCGCTAATTCATAAACCAGGTCTTGCATAAGCATTTTGGGTGCTCCGGCTGTTAATCCCCGGAGTTCTGCTCTGTACCTGATGTACTCGGGCTCATCTTCTTCGAACTCAGAGCGGCGCCTAAAGTCTGCAACAAGTTCTTCACCGTAGGATTTAAAATAAAAAAATCGGATACTACCGCCTGCAGTTCGGAATTCTTAAGTCCCGAAAACTCGGCATCTTTGCCTTTTTTTTCCTTTTGAATAAGCACAACATTTAGAAATTTGTTTACCAGCTTCTCCTTCACGAGGATCCTGAATAAATCAGTAAGTTTCATCTCCGCTGCATCTGATACATTAATTGCAGTCAATATATCAGCAAGCTTTTCATCCTGCTCAAGTGTAAGTTCCTCCTGATAAGCCTTTATACCGCATTTAAAACTATATTCTATTTTACCGTTCTTGATTTCTGAAGAAGGTTTCTGCTTCTCTCCGGATAGAAGTTTTTCTATCATTTAGTTTCTTTTTTATTTGAGGTTGATAAAATTCCATGAACCCCGGCATCTACCATGGTAATACCGGGGTGGCACAGATTACCTTTAACTGGCCGCAGTTTCTAATATTACATAATACGGATTTTTACCCGCAACCGGAGATACTCCACTCGCTTGTGCACTAGAAGGTAGATCAGTATCAGGTGTTACCGAAACATCAGAAGATTGTGGATTAACCGAAAACTCAAATACTACCTGCATCGGAGATCCGGGAATTTCAAGATTCATCTTAGGTATTACATTGAGTGCCTTGAAATAGAATTCCTGATGCTTACCGTCTATTATACCATTGTAATAGTAACCCTCATAAATACTTCCTCGCAGATCATCGAGCAGTTCCATTTCCTCCTTAGAAGTTTGGGCAAGTGTCATAACAAGTTTCACTTTTCTCTTACCATCTATTTCTATTGAATTTCCATCAGAGAAAACTACCTCCTGCGAATCGGTTTCATCCATTATCTGCCCTTTAAGAAGATGCCCTATATTTGTCCATGAGCTGGAAATTTTCAGCTGAAAATCGTTTCCGCCAAAAAGTCTAATTCTGTTTGTGTTTTTTCCTAAAGCCATTGAAATTTAATTTATTGTTTTTAAAATTGTACTTCTTTATAAGATTCCTCTTTACTTTCAATCAGCGACAAAGCGGTTTCTCCGTAAGTAACAAAAAGATTGGAGTCAAGCCTATACTTAATTATTATACCCGATTCGTTTACTTCAATAATAATCCCGGATATTGCTGTCTTAGCATTTTGTCCTTTATCTTTCGGATAAACCTCATCCCCGATACAAAATTTAGTTTTAATATTCATTTTCTCTTTTCGAGTTTTAGTTGAGTTACTTCACTATTTACAACTGACTGCGTCTTAAATATGGCATCCCTAATTCCGAATGCCGCCAGTGTAATTGATACTATCTCAATAGAGCGAAATATCTTTTCCCAGTCGTCACCAGTAAGATGTATCCCAAACATAGGAAGCCAAAGTTGAGCTAATACTACTACTGCAAATAAAATTGCCCCAAGTTTTGATTTTGAATTAAAGATTGTTGGTGTCATAAGTATTTATTTTAATTGAATTCCTTCGCCACTGCCTATAATATCGGATGGAATTTCGAAATCTTTATCATTTTTTACCGTGTATATTCTGTAAATACTTTCGTCTTTGTCAGAACAAAATTCACCTTGTTTAACTACGTACTCGATGTGTACTATGTCTCCCACAGTAAAATTCTCAAAACCCCTGAACTTTGATAGATCTATTGTTAAACAGGCTGTTTCAATATACACACCTTGAGTATATTCTTCTATCGTGCCCTGATATACGAGGGGAAACTGAGTGCAATCAATACATCCTTTAAAAGGAGGAAGCGATGAGCATCCCTGTATACCAACAAGTAAGATCATAGAAAAAACTAGAAATGATTTTTTTAGATTATTCATTCATTATCTTTTCAAGTGTTTTATTATTAATTAAAAATAATGTGAAGTTAATACCGAGTTTTTTGTGAATTGGTTTAGCTCTTTCTAAAAGTGGTTTAAATTCTGCTTTATACTGCCATTCATTTTCATAGGAAATTATAATACATCCGAGGGAGCTATTCCAAAATCTGCCGGCATCATGAACATTTATACCAAAAAATCCTGCATCGTATTTTACAAACTTCCCCTTATTGTCGGAACGAGCTACCCGGACAGGGTTGATATCCTGCCCGAGCGCTGTTCTACCGCGCACCCAATTGTGAGGTCTTACAGTATATGAATTGTACGCCCCCTCACAAAGATGCGCCCTTCCCTTCTTTAATCTAGCAAAGTCACGAAGCGTGATCGGCGCGCAAGGATCAGTCGTGCAGGGAAATTCATAATAGCGGAAACTATCCTCCGGACGGTTTTCAAATATCATAAGAATATCATTGTTTCTTTTTCTGTTATTGAAATCCAGTTCGTCGTTTTTACGAATTGCAATAACATTAATAGTTCCTTCCTGATCATACCATTGAGGATTTCCATATAGAGGAAGATTTTCTTTTTTGCAATGATCCAAAAAGCGGTTGGTAATATTCCGCCAGAATTTATAGTTACTGGACATAGTCTGTGGTAGTGGTTTTTTAAATAACTTATTTATTCTACTTCATCTTCTAACTTCTGAATTCTCACTTCGTGATCATGATAAAGTTCATTGAGTTTTGATATTTCATCTTTTAAGTCTTTTAATGCATCTTTTATGCCTGAAAGCTTATCATTTATAAGATATCCGATAACTGTCAGTAGTGTTCCAATTAGTATCGTAATAATATATTCCGGCATTATTAATCCTATGGCTTTGTTTTTACAACTGCAAACTTACTATTAAACAATTTTGCTCCTGCATGAGCTACCATATCATGCACCCATTGGAGATTAGTAGTATCCCATGATGAATTTACTTCACCACCCCTATTTAAAACAAATGCTACCCCAGGTCCATAAAACGCTGTAATAGAATACTGACTGCTAACCTGATTTACATTACCCGATATAAATGTCCTGAAGCCGAGCACGTACCCAATCTCGCCTGATTCTAAATAATTAGTATTAAAAGTCATCGCATCACGGAGTTCATCAATTGCAAAAAATTCGTCTTCAATATTCGCATCAATAACAAGAACCCTTCCACTTTTAGGGACCTTATTTGTATCTAATGTTTTCTTTATAGCAAGAATATCTTCCCAAGCGAGTGAAGCACCTGCAAAATCGCTTGCATTTGTAGTTGTCTGCGCTTGCGAAACAACCAGGTTATCAAATTTTTCTTGCAATACCAATGAGGCCGAATTAAGATACTCCCGGATTAATGAACCGGCAGATTCGAATTGAGCAAGAAGTTCATCTGCCAAAGGAACAGCATACCCCACTAACGGAACATTAATGAGACTTGTATCAGCTTTCGCTTTCTTTCTGTCGCTATCAACTAACGGTGTCCCGGCGGTCTTAACTATCGGGATAGCAAGATCAGGTACATCAACAGAACTTGCTCCGGGTCTTACCATCGAATCGAATGCTCTATTGGCAAGTTGAAAGATTCCCTGAGACTCAATAAGACGTGTTATTACGCTGTCCGCTACAATTGTTTTTGAAAATGCCATAATTTAAATTTTAAAGTTTAGATTAACAAAAATTAAAAATTGCCAAAATCATTGGATTCTTCCCTTAGTTTTATCAACTCTTCTTCTGTAAGAATCTTTGAATACTTCCCCGGATTGTTTAGTACATCATTATATGTCAAAGGACTACCGTCGGACTTAGTAAATTTTTGATTATCGTGTCCGGCAAATCCCGTTGACTCTATGCTTCTTGTAAAAAGAGCTTTCGGAGGAAGCTTGTCAATAAATTTCATACATGCATCTAGATTTTCTTCTGCAAATTCCCTAATCTCTCCCTCCTGGGCAGGGACTATTTTCGCTTGGGCAATCGCCGATTTAAGCAATATATCTGTTGCCTTAGTTTTGTAGATTTTTACTTCATTTTGCAATTGTGTATAAACAGAATGGAGTTTTTTGGCAAGCTTTTCTTCTGTTATTCCTTGATCTAGCTCAACTCCGACCCCCAATGCAAATTCCAAGATTTTTTCCATTTTATTGTTTTTATTTAAATTGTTACCTGATTTTATTTCTTTTCGGGACATTGAATAAAGTATTTTCCCAGCTACCAATTCCGGATTATAATTTCTATCCCTCTCGGCAAACTCAAGTGCAGGAAGCCCTGCTACAGCAGGACGGTTTGTCAATGCAACAGCAACCAGATAGAGACAATCTTTAAATGGTTCATAATTAAGCTTACCAAGCTCAATCGAACACCGTCTGTACTTTTTTGAATTAACCATTTTAATTAGGTCATCATCTAAGTGTGAAAAAGATGCGTACAACTTATCTCCAATCACCATTAGAGCTTCGACCCAACCGTAGGCTTTTGGTTCTTCCGAAGAAGATGAACTAGGATGGCCTATCCATATAGGCGCTTCATAAACTGTAGGATCATAACTTTGAGCGATTTGCTCCAGTTCCATTGCGGTTACCGTCCCCTGTGGATATTGTCCCGCAGTAAAAACATGAAAGAATTTTTTGTTGTGGTAGTTTAACATAGTGATGCAATTTATAATATGAAAATCATTTTTCCAAATACTAAAAGGTTAGATACGTATCTATACTTTTTTTATCTTTTGGTTAGAACAAGGTAACCAATTTAATAAAAGAAAAATCAGTTTCCAAATACTAAAAGGTTAGATACGTATCTATACACGATTTTCAAAAATTATTGTTATAGGTAGTACTAAAATTTTAAACTGATCACTGATTCAAGAAAGTAAATTGTGATATGAATAAAAAGTATAGATACGTATCTAACCCTTTTCTCTTTGCAATCGAAATTTTCATACTATATATTTGTATCGGTTTTTAAATCAAATCTTACTACCGCATGCAAAAAGAAATTAGAGATAAACTTATCTCCCTGCTTGACGAAAGCCTCCCATCTATTGCCGGTAAAGTTACTCGCTACCGGGGAGAGCTTGAAAAAGACTCCCGATGGAATCCGGAATTTCCTGCCTGCTTTGTTTTTCTTAAAGGATTCAACAAAGACATTGAGGGTACATACGGAGAAACACTTAAGAAAGGATACTCCTTTCTTATTTATATTGCTGATAGAGATGATTGCGCCTCCCTGGCTGAAGAAATTTATAATGCTCTTGATGGACTACAAATCGATGTAGATGGAGATTTTTATAAATTGAACATTCGTTTAGTAAAACTTCTTGGATTTTTATATAGTGTCGATGTCTATACTATTGAATTAACAATAACCTAATTTTATTAACCTATAACTACCACAAAATGGAATTAATTAATAAACTTAAGCGATCCATTTCAGATTCCTTAATAAAATTCGCTGCTGATAAAAAACCTTTATCAACGAATCCCGCTATGGATAGCAAAGTTGTACGTCATGGAGGATTTAGAAATGTATTTAGTTTGTACACGGAAGAATTTTCTGGGCTAACAGCATATAATATAAAACATTATTTTGAGGCAGCACGGAAGGGGTTAAATTTTTTTAAGGCTGCACTCTTTGAAGATATTAAAAGAAAGGATATGCAGATCGGCGGTGTCTGCCAATCTAGGAAACTTGGAATAACGGGCAGATATAAACTGAATAGGATCGAAAACTTCATCCATTGCAATGATAAAAATATGAAAGACTTTGTTTTAGAAAATCTTTCCCAGATAAACTTACCTGGATTCTTTTCTGATGTTGTAGATGCAAGTGTAACAGGAGTAAGTAATTTCGAGATAATATATAGGGCAAATGGGAATAGTATAACAATTGATAAAATACAAAAAATTCCAAACGAGCTAATTGTATATGATGAATTGGGTGACAGATATCTCTACCTTTCCCCTGAAGAAAGAGATATATTTAAATTGAGAAGTATGACGGCCTCAGCTTATAGTGGCTTCGATGATCGACTTGATATCAATAAACTATCTCTTATTGAACTACCCGAAGAAAAAGTTCTTGAAGTTCATGCGCTAGATGGAAATGCGGGTAATGGACTAATGAACGGATGTATAGATGCTCTCATATGGGCTTTCTTTTTCAAAAGTTACCTTATAAAAGATCTGGCAACATTCCTGGAGCTTTTCGCTATCCCCGCGATTATTGGGAAGTACGACCCCTTAATGAGCCGGGAGGACAGGGTTAAGTTCGACACAGCAATCCGTGATTTTGGCAATCATTTTAGGATGGTAATGAGTAAAGATGCAGAAGTAGAATTTGTAACTGATACAAATAAAGGAAGTTCCAATGAAATATATCACCGCACTCTTGAATACTGGGATAAAAAAATAGCCATCCGAATCCTGGGACAAAACCTCTCAACTGAAGTTGACTCTGGAAGTTATGCAGCAGCGCAGGCACATAGCATTATTAGAAATGATTTCCTTATCTCTGATATGATTCTATGTGAATCAGCAATGAATACCCTGATAAAAAAGGTAATCGATTTGAACTTTAGCAACGCTAAAGTTTACCCGAAGTTCGAATTTCCTGAAACTAAATCCTTGGAAGACAAAAAGATGCTAAGCGATATATACAGTTCCCTCAGCAGTTCAGGCTATCACCTAGACAAAGAAGAAGTATCTAAAGAACTTGGCATAACAACAACTCCTCAATCTGAGATAATTAGTAAATTAAGAGATCTTACTAAGGATCGCTCGAGAAATGGAGAAATGGAGAAATTCTTGACTGATACCCTTGAAGAAACTATTTAATTGACAATCTAAACCGATAAACAAATGGCATACTCTACACAAGAAGACATACTAAAACGTATTAGAAAGCGCGAGCTTGACAAACTGATCGAAAGTCTGGACGGCGAACCTGATTCCGCCGACATCCTGACTGAGGCGATCTCGACCGCCGATAGTATAATCGATGGATACCTAAAAAGCGTCGTAAAGGCACTCCCTCTGACGGAGGTTCCCGAGGCAGTCATTGACTGTTCAGCAAACATTGCAATCTACATTCTTCACTCCCGCATTCAGTACCACGACGTGCCGGAGTTCTGGAAGGAAAGATACGATAACTGCATCTCATACCTGAAGGATGTTTCAAAAGGTCTGGCCAATATAGAGGCAGTTATAGATGAGGATGACCAGCAGGATAGCTTAAAAGCCTACTCCAATGAGAATGTTTTTAATAGGAATCTGTACTGATGGAAATAAAAAGTCTTAATGATCTTCTTCCTAATTATAAATCTCTGCCTGCTTTAGAGAAGTGGCACATGTCAGGTCACCTTGAAAAAGGGATAAAAGGTGGTGTTAGAAGCGGGAAGACATATGCACTAATGGCTGAAGCGTTATACCTTGCATACTGTAACCGCCCGTTTTTTCATTTATCTCTCTCTCCATCATTTGATAATGCATGTGATACTGTTGTCGTTGTTTTGGAAGAACTTTGTGTTCGAAATAAATTGGAATACAGATGGATAAAATCAAACCGAACATTTCAATTCTGGCTTGAGAATGATAAAGATAACCACGCAAATATCCTCATTTACGGCTCGGAAATGTCGTTTAAAGGCATTACTGCCGCGTCCGGCGATATAAACGAACCCTTCTCAATTCCAAAAAAGAATATCCTGGTTTGGTGGGAAAGAATATCCCATCCGGAAGCCGCGCGGCTCGTTCGCCTCTGGGGAGGAACCGCCGAACCCGACAAGATGCAGTGGGGCTGGGAATACTGGGATAAAGAGAAAATAGAAAATGAGGACTCTTATATAGCAACCATCACCACGTATGACAATGTATATTTGACCGATGATTACAAAAGAAGATTAGAAGAAAAATACGATAGTCGTATGCGTGAGGTTTATATGATGGGTAAAAATATAAACCTATCGGCGGATCGCGCTTACTATGCTTTTGATACTGAAAGGTCTGTTGTGAAACAAAACCAGGTACAAACAACCAAAATTATCATCGGCTTCGATTTCAATGTGGATCCTATGTGCGCAATAGAGTTAATCATAGACGAAGATGTTCGAACTCAGGTCGATGAGTATGTAATTCATTCCTCAAATACAGGTGAACTCTGTGAGTACATTATTATGCGACTTTTACAAAAATACAATAGGGAAGATATTACATTGATCATCACAGGTGATGCGTCAGGCAGGGCTTTGAAGACCGCTAGCTTCGGTAGAACGGATTATATGATCATAAAAGAAGCATTCGAGAGAGCAGGATTTAGCTTAGATTTATATATCCCGAACAGTAATCCCCCCGTCCGCGATAGAATAAACTTTACTAACAAACTCTTTGAAACAGGTAAATACCTGATAACAGAAAATTGTAAGCAGTCAATCAAAGATCGCGGTCTCGTAACATGGAAACAGGGAACCGATGGCTTCATTATAGATAAATCGCGTCGGGATATATCACATTTATCAGATGCAGGAGATTACGCGCTTTGGGCTAGCAAAAAAGTTGAAAGTAGTGAACAGGATTACTTTACAATTCAACAAATGGGAAAAGCAAGAGAGTACCTCTAAACCGACTCGTATTAATTAAACAAAAGAATTAAGTTATTATAAATAAAACTTTTGAAAAAAAATAAACCTTTCTGGAAAATACTCTCGACTAAAAAAGGGTTCGCTGGTGACTGGATAGATATGGACATTGACCGCGTTGAGCTTCCCGATGGGAAGGTAATCGAATTCGAAGCGGTTCATTATCATAATAACGGCGTGGGCATTGCCGCGGAAAATTCAGAAGGAAAGGTGATCCTTGTTAAAAGCTATCGGTATATAAATGATTTCACCGGTTGGGAGATACCAGCAGGCACTATCGATAAAGGCATACATCATTCCGATGTGATAATTAAAGAACTGAAAGAGGAAGCAGGGTGCGAGGTAAGCAAGGAGGATCTAACTTACCTAGGCTACCATTACGCATCTATCGGTTCCAGCTCACAAAAATTTCACTGCTACCACGCAAAGAACGTTAAACAGGTCACAACTGAGCTGGATGAAAATGAGATCCTCGATGCAAAATGGTTCACAAAGGATGAGATAAGGAAAATGATAATGGATAACGAGATAAAAGATGGATTCAGTCTTTCAGTACTCCAGAGGATATTGCTTCAGTAGTGATTACACCGGGATAGTTTTGCTCCTGTTATTTATTATGTCCAGATCTGAACGCTTTGGAAAGTTAAGTATTACATATACTCCTGCTACTATCATTCCAAAAGTCGCATACACCAGGTTATAATTTATAAACAGGTTAGTAACAATTGCGAATATACCTCCCAAATCGCAGAGAAAAAAAGAAATTATGTAAACACCGGCAAAAGTATTCTTGAAGTTGTCCTTGTTTATGTTTTTTAACCTTGCTTTCCGGAGATAGATGGAGGAAATGCATAGTATTGGTGCCGCAATCACCGAAATTAAGTTAAGTATTGCCATATCTTTATTAACATTATTAGAAGCTACTATCAAACCAAGGCTATAAATAACAATTAGCCCCACTACTATACTGATCCCAATTACACGTATCTTTCGGGTTTCAACCAAAAAGCGAACTTCCTCGACTAAGTTTACAGGATTTTCCATATTCCTTTAAAATTGTTTGTATTTTAAATTAATATTATTTTAGAGGAATATTAACCCTTAAATTCATATATGTCAAGAAACGGAACAATAAGCACTGCTGAGAAACTTCCTGATGATGATATGGATTTCGTTACCAGGGTTAGACCTCGAGAATTCAACGAATTTGTTGGACAGGAAAAGGTTAAAGAAAATCTAAAGATATTTATTGAAAGCTCCAAAAAACTTAATGAATCGCTCGACCATGTACTTTTTACCGGTCCTCCCGGTTTAGGGAAAACAACTCTCGCACATATCATTGCAAATGAACTTGATACGGATATTATAAGTACTTCCGGTCCCGTAATAGAGCGTCCGGGGGATCTTGCCGGTATGCTGACCAAATTAAAGGAAAAGGAAATACTCTTTATAGATGAGATACACAGGATCCCGAAAGTTGTGGAAGAGTTTCTATATTCTGCAATGGAAGAGTACCGGCTGGACATAGTGGTGGACCAGGGACCGGCTGCTAGGAGCATCCCACTAAAGCTGGAAAGATTTACCTTGATTGGCGCAACTACTCGACAGGGGTTATTATCCTCACCTATGCTGGACAGATTCGGGATAACAGCGCACCTCGACTACTATAATAACGAAAATCTGAGCAGCATTGTAAAACGATCTGCAGAAATACTCGGGATCGAAATAACAGAAGAGGGGTGTCATGAGATTGCAAGAAGAAGTAGGGCAACACCCCGTATTGCTAACCGTTTACTGCGAAGAACCAGGGATTTTGCGATAGTCAAAGGCAACGGAAAGGTGGATAAAGAGATAGCAGAGTATGCTCTCGAATCATTGGGAGTAGATGAGTACGGATTGGATAAGATAGATAAAAAAATCCTCGAAACTATAATAGTAAAGCACGATGGCGGTCCCGTAGGGCTCAATACGATCGCGGCTTCGATTGGTGAAGATGCCGGGACCGTAGAAGATGTTTACGAACCATTTCTGATTATAGAGGGCTTTATAAAAAGAACACCAAAGGGCAGGGAGGCTACGCCGCATGCTTACAAGCATCTTGGAATACAAAAACCTCAAACAAGCAGAAAAGGACCACAGGGGACTACTTTATTTGACAATAATAAAGATTAAATCTTATGGGCACAAATTATAGAAATTTCTTGATTATTTTAATTTCCGTTTCAGTTTTCCTTGGATGCTCTCTATTTAATAAGCTGAAAGAAAAGCTTTCCGAGAACAAAGAAGGGGAAAATATTGAAAAAACGGAAAACAGGGAGGAAACCGATAGGTCGTATATGGATCTTGAATTTTATAACTCCTATATAGGGGTTATGAATAAACTTTCCGAATCCGTCGAGAATGTACAAAAAGCATACCTTCAGAACGTACCCGAGCCAACATCGATCAAGAAAAATACTTTTATCATAATAGTAATGGCTGATACATATCTAGGTTTTCTTGAGAGGGATTATAAGGAGCAATATCGTTCTATGTACGATGGCGGAGATCTAAGCAAACTGGAAGCATCCGAAGAAATGAAAACTACAGTTGAAGGTGACTTCAAAGATCTGCTGAAATCGATCGATGATTATATGAAAACAGCAGACAAGGTTATTTCATACTATAAAGACGGTGATTTTAAAAGTGACCTTTCAAAGGCAGTTCCTTATGACGAGGAAATGAAGAATGCATACAAAAAGTATGAAGATGCGGATAAGAAGATCATGGCAGATCTAAAAAAATATAAACCCGAAAGAGAAGTAAGGGATCCAGATGATTACTCAAATCCTGATGAAAAATCCGTAGTAATCTTGGAGAATGCATATTTTAATACTTTAGATCAGGCTGACATTTATATGGAAGAATTTAGAAAAGCTCCAGATAAACCGGACCTTGTTGAGTTAAGGAAACAGCATGATCAGCTGGAAAAAGTGTTCAACGAAGAATCCGCTAAAGTTCAGGATGCACCTTTCACAGAAAAATCCAAGTATTTAAAATACAGCTATGAAGATTATTTTGCTAAAATGGTGAAAGGACTCTTTGACAGCTCAAATGATTATATGAAGAAAATGGAAAAGGGTAATTTAAAGGATTATGAGTATAATAATATATATGACGCAGTCATTAGAAATTATAATAATGTTATAAATTCATATAATACTTCAATAAATAATTTGAATAGTTTTGTTGTTTATTAATACTGGCATTATGCATGATGTTTTAAGAACTTATTTTATATTTTATTGTTAGAATTTTAAGAATATGAAGAAAACATTAAAGCAAACACTGATATTACTTTGTATAGCAATTTTCCTGGGATTCCTGGTAAATTTTATTAATCCCAATGGCGTTCCTCTTGTTATGGATACGGAAAAGTATTCAAAAGATACTGAGGAACCTGGTAAAGTGCTAGACCAGCTGGGAAATGACGGAAAGGATCTTGATCTCTCAAATCCTGACCTTGGCAATACACATCATGAGACAAAAGAGAGCACAAAACCTGTGAAGATCAACTATGACTTCGCAAAGCAATTGTTTGATAGAAAAGCGGTTTTTGTAGATGGCAGACCAGCAAATGAGTTTGCAGAAGGTCATATCCCGGGTGCTATAAATATCCCTTATGCAGATATCCGTGAAAAAACTCCGGAGGATAAGAAGAAAATGGTACAAAACATAAATGAGAGCGCGGTGATAGTAACCTATTGCAGCGGCTCTCATTGCGATATTAGTATAGACGTAGCGTATGAGTTGTTCGATCTTGGATACAAAAATATCAATATCTACCTTGGTGGTCTGGAAGAATGGGTAGAGAAAGGATACCCGACCGAAAAGTAGATGAGCTTTCTTTACAATAAATACTTCCAGATGCTTCTCCGGTTAGTCATCGGGGTCATTTTTATTTATGCATCACTTGACAAGCTTTTCAATCCGGCTGATTTTGCAATTGCAGTAAAAAACTACCAGATATTACCCCTCGGATTAGTTAATATTTCTGCAATAATTATTCCATACGTTGAATTTATTGCGGGTACCTTTTTAGTATTTGGGTTATTAAAGAAAGGAAGCTCTTTTACGATTTCTGCTCTATTGGTGGTCTTTTTAATAGCTTTAATTAGGGCTAAATTAACCGGTTTGGATATAAACTGTGGTTGTTTTTCTATTGATTCAAATGCGCCAAAATCCGATATTTCTATAAGGATTTTTGAGGATATTCTAATGCTGATCGGTTCGCTGATCATTTATTTTTTCTGCGAACCAAAAAAGGAAGCCAAAAATACGGCAAATACAGAACTTAAAACTCAAGGAGAAATATAATGTCAAATTTTTTAAACAGTAATGGAGGTAAAGCATCATTCTTTGCAATCGGACTAGCTGTTATTGCTGGAATAATGTTTTTTGTAATATCAAATAATAAGATCTCAGCCTCAAATTCGTCAGCTCATCTTGTATTCAGTGAAACTGTCCATGATTTTGGTACAGTACCGGAAGGTCCGCAATTGGAATATAACTTTAAGTTTGTAAATAAAGGAAGCACTCCTTTAAAGATAGATAAAGTCACCACTTCCTGCGGTTGTACCGGTGCAACAACAAACGGAAAAGAAGAATATGGTAAGGGTGAAGAAGGATCTGTCCATGTTACATTTAATACACGAGGGCGATCAGGAGTACAGGAAAAAACATTGATGGTATTTTCAAATGACTCAAAAGAACCTCAGCAAACTTTAAAAATAACCTGTAATATAGATCCAAACGCTAACTAATATTAATAAAGATTAATCGATTTTTTAACCCTCCCCTTTTACAGAGGAGGGTTTTTTATTCCACTTCCTTGATTTCTTTTAAATGATCTTTTTCTTCCAAAAGCTTGAGTGATTTTAATTTCCACTTCCCTCTCTTAAACCAAATCGCCATTAAGATACCCTTGCCTAGGTTTGAAATAGCAATAGCAAGCCAGATTCCATTTAATCCAAGCCCTGGTGAAAGTAATGCCGCAAGCGGAATACGGAGAATGTTGAAAGGCATTGTTATTATTGCCGGCGGCATTGTATCACCCGCTCCTGAAAATGCTCCTTCCAATACAACCTCAACGGCAGTAAAGACTAACACAGCTGAAGCAAACTTGTTGTAGTCTGAAGCTGCATTTATCACTGCTAAGTCTGAAGTAAAGATGGAAGCAATTTCCGAACTAAACATAAACAGACCTATAGAATATACAAGAACGATACTTCCACAGACAGCAACAATCCTCCATGCTATGTTTTCTGCCTCATCTTTCTTCCCGGCACCAAAGCTATGACCCACCATTATTGTTGAGGCGAGTGTAAATCCCATACAGATTTGGAATGCTACAGATTCCGATTTATGTCCGATCCCCATAGCAGCCAACCCGGTTGATCCGTATAGTGCAACAAATCTTGCTACAAAAACATATATCATAGAAAAAGCCATTCCGTTAACTGCAACGGGTGTTCCAATTTTAAACGTTTCCTTTACTATAGGGAGATTTATAGTGTATTTTTTTATTGAGCTAAGAAGATCCCTGCGCCGGGCAATAACATATCCGATAATGTATGAAAGTAAGTATGAAAACAATGTCGCAAAAGCAGCTCCGCTCAGTCCGAATTTCAATATTCTTTCATTTCCTATCTGAATTCCGAATATCAGTAAAGGGGTTGTAAAAAAGTTCAAAGCTACGGCAAAAAGAAGTAGGTAAAATGGTGTTTTTGTATCACCATAACCCCTAAAAACAGCACTAATGGCATCTCTTAGTGCAAGACAGGGCAGACCTATCAAAATGGGGATGAGATATTGATTTGCCTGTGAAACCTCTGTATCATTGAGCCCCATAATATAAAATAATCCCGGGATAACTGGGATCATCGCCCAGCCTATTAATATAGAGAAAAGAAAACTATTTGTTATATTAACTGTACTTACTTTTTTTGATAAATTAAAATCTTTAGCACCAACAGACTGAGCTACAAGTGCATTAAGACCAAGAGAAATTACTTCAGTCAGGGAAATGACACCCCAGACTATAAATGTAGCAACAGTTAAGCCAGCTAGCTCCAAGCTGCCGAGTTTCCCCACCCAATATGCATCAATAATGGAAAAGGAAGATTTTGTAATTGTATATAATACAGCCGGGAGAGCTAAAGAAAGTATCTTTTTATTAATAGAAACGCCTGTCATGTGGTTACTTAAAATAAAGGAATTGAATTAAATATTAAGTACACAAAAAGGGCTAATCAAAATACTATTTTCCCTCCTTTTTATTTTCATTATATTAATAAATCATTTTCTGCCACATGTTTAAAAGCAAAATTATTTTAAATATTATAATCTTAGTTGTTATTTCCTTAACTTCGATACCTCTCTTTGCCCAAAATGATGATGCCGAGCAAACAGGTATTAAAGTTAAAGGATGTATCCAAGACTTTATCTCTAAGGAAGTGCTGAAAGGATGTTCTATTCAATATATGGAAAACGATAGTATAGTACTGATTGTGTTTTCAGATGATAAAGGTATATTTTCACTCAGTATTGATACCGCAAAGAACTCATTCATAAGACTTTTGAAAGAGGATTATGAAACCAGGATCCTCCCGACATCTACTCTTTCGGTTGATAATTTAGACACTATTTTTATGGTATCGTCAAAATACATAACAGATGAGATTACTGTTGAAGGTAAACTTCCGTTTATGCAGGTAGAAGATGATAAGTATATCTTTAATCTCGACAAGGAAATTATATCGGGTTCACGCACACTTGCCGACCTTTTAAGAAAGATTCCCCTACTATCAATTGATCCGGAAGGGAACGTTACTCTAAACGGCTCAACACCACAATTTTTGATGGATGGGCGTAAAACTGATATATCTAGCTTTCTAAAACAATTCCCGGCTGATATTTTCTCAAAAATTGAGATCCTTACCAATCCGTCGTCGAAATACAATTCAGTTTCGGGTACAGGAATTATAAATCTTATCACAAAAGAGGAGACAGGTTATAATATATACGGAAGTGTAAACGCGGACGTAACAAACCAACTAAATTATAATGGTGGTGCGAACCTTAACTATTACAAAAACAAGTTTAACATTGGGTCAAGATACAGTAACTCACATTATAATAATGATATCGATTATACCTCCAATAGGCTAAGTTATCTTGATAGCTCAACTCATGAAGTAAATTCATCGTCTACTTCCGGATATACTTCAAATTACGGTTCGATCAGTTCGGATTACTCTTATGGAAAGGAAAACTATTTTGGATTGAGCGGAAGATTTAATTCAAATAATAGCAACAACTCTTCGAATACAGATGAATCAGATATTAACTCAAATAATGTTATAACAAATTTTCAAAGAGGTGTTCAAAACTTTAGTAATAAACCATATTCGCTTCATCTAGCTGCTTATAATAATATTACCAAAGGTGAAAGCGAATTTTATAGCGAATATGATTTTGAATATAGGAAATATAATTCTTACAATAACTTTACTGTAGAAGACTTATTTAATAATAATGATTCATATTTGCGAAACGAATCTACATTAAATATTAGTAGAAATCATACATTAAAGCTCGATTACTTAAACAGAATTAATAAAACATTTGGGATAGAAAGCGGATTATACGGTGAATTGAATTACATAGAGAATAACTACTCAAACTCATATTCATCTGTGGATTCGACCAGTGTCAGCCCAAACAATTTTTACTACAACAATGATATTGTTGGTGTTTACACAGACGTCTCTTTTAAAATACTGGAATTAAGAACAAAATTTGGTGGTAGATTAGAATACTATTATAATTATGGAAATCAGAAAACGACCGGCGAAGAATTTGATAATTCGTATCTTGATATTATGCCATATATAAATTTATCGTATAAAACCAATGACTTTACAACGATGAAATTTTCTTATTCCAATAGAGTTTCTCGCCCGGGCTATAGTAGACTTAACCCTTATAAAAAGTATTCTGACCCTTACCACTATTCAGTTGGAAACCCATATCTTCAGCCCGAACGGAGACAGAATTTTGAAATTGGATTTAACACCCTATTTGAACAACTAAACATAAACTTCTCAATATTCTATAAATTAGCGACTAATGTAATCGAACGGACAGTAAAGCTTTTAGAGGGGAATGTAGCTGCCTCTACCTATGACAATATTTCCACATCGAAAAGTTACGGATTGAGTACCTATCTGACAGGTCAATTATTTGAAGTCTTTAATTTGAACGCAGGATTCAGGGCAGATAAATTAGACTATTCTAATTATACCTCTGGGGGATGGAATTATAATCTGAATGCCGGAGTATATGGAGAACTTAAAGACTTATTCTCATGGGGCGCAAATTTCTATTATTCTGCTAACTCGTATTCATACCTATCTTCTCACGGAAGTTTTCAAAGCTTATTTTTATACTTTGGAAAGGATTTATTTGATGAAAAGCTAAACATTGCAGTAAATATTATGAATCCATTTAATAAAAATACTTATAATTCGGATATTTATGGGGAAAATTTTAAACAAACATACAAAAGTACATATAATGCTCAATTATTTTCGCTGTCAGTAAGCTATATATTTGGTGGAAGTGAAGATTCCCAGATTAAGAAAAAAAATAATGATAGGAAGCCTAAAAATACTCCGTCGGATGAAGGGGGCTTGAAATAATTACTGCAAATCCTCCATTTCAGTTTATATTTTAATTCTATTCCTATAAATTAAAAGTATAAACTACTCAATTGGCTCACGAAATAAAAATTCCCAAATCGGCTTCAAAAACCGACATCTATGATCTGTTAATAAAACAGATTGACTTTTTATTAAAAGATGAACATAATATAATATCAAATATTGCAAACATTACATCTGTTCTTAAATATTCTCTTCCGGGAGTGATCTGGGTTGGGTTTTATTATTACGAACCAGCTACAAATGAACTGGTACTTGGACCTTTCCAGGGAAAAGTTGCTTGTACACGAATCAAATCAGGCCAAGGTGTTTGTGGACAGTCACTTGAAGGAAAAGAATCCATTATAGTTGAAGATGTAGAGAAGTTTCCAGGACATATTTATTGTGATTCCGATTCACGCTCTGAGATTGTGATCCCGATAATATCGAGTGGTACCCCAAAAGGAGTCCTTGATCTTGACAGCGACAGCATTGGAAATTTCGATGAAACAGATAGATTGTATCTTGAAAAGCTAATAGAAAACATTAAGTATTTATTTGAAAATGAATAAAAAATCTCTTTTAAATAAGATAATATATAAAAGTACCTTACGAAAGGATACAGCTGAAAAAATATTTGATAGGATGTTTGAATTAATGAAAGAAAGTGTAAAAGAGAATAAAGGCTTTGGGATTGATGAATTTGGTAACTTTGAGGTTATCCATATACATATGCGAAAAGAATTCGACAGCAAAAAGAAATCTGAAGTCTTAATTCCTCCTAAAGATAAGATTTTATTTACACCGTCTGGAATTTTGCTGGATAATATAAACGAAACCGTTGAATAAAGATGAACTTGTTATAAAACTTGCCGAGGAATTCGGTATCTCAACCATCGACATTTATCAATTGGTAAACTCTGTTATAGATTCGATGTCAAACGCACTGAGAAAGGGTAAAGATATAAATATTAGCGAGTTCGGCAAGTTTAAAGTTATTTCGAGAAAAAAGGGAGAAGGCGTATATAAGACCGTTTCATTCTCACCTGTTAAAAAATTTACATTTGAAGTAAACTCAAAATATAACAATCTTTCACCAACTATTCTCAGACCGTCAACAGACAAAGATGATGAAACAGCTGGAATAAATAAAAAAGCTCCATTCAAAAGAGATATTGAATATAAAATATTACCAGAAAACATAAATCCCAGAGTAATGGAAAACAAAGATAAATATGACCGAAGTATCATTCGTGATGATCTTTCTCAAGATTCATCATCTAATGAGATAAATGATTTCATTAAAAGTAAGTTGGAAAACCCAGAGGGAGAACATATTTCCGGAGAAAAAGACATGAAAAATTTTGAATTACCGCATAGCCTGATAGAGCTTCACAAAGATATCACAAGTGAAGAAAAAATAGAGGACATTTTGCCCAGTCCGGATCAACTACCTGAAATTGATGAACTCGCAAGTATCGAAAGACTGATCAACGAAAGGAAAAAGGCACTCGAACAATTAACTCCCGAGCATCAAACCGAGGAAAGGGATGAATCAACATCGATGCAGGAACATGATATCAAAGATTTTGCAATAGACGATAGGGATAAGTTAGAGGAGTTTAAAACTTTCGAAGATGAAAGGAATGCAGAACTAAGTAAGATAATAGCGGAAAGAAATAAAATAATAGAAGATATTAATTCAATGGTCGAGCAGGTAGATGAAATTCCACCCATAAACGAGATACATATTGAAGAAAAACCTATCCAGGGAGAAAAGCAAGTTGAATTTGAGAAACCATTGGAGGAAATACCTGTTGACAAATTTGAGCCAGCACCTGAGATCCAACAGGAAGAAGATATGACTCTAAAAGAGGATAAGTCAGAGGAAACGAAATTCAAGTATGAAGAGACAGAATTACTTCATGAAAATTTTGATCCTATTGCTAGCGATGATGATATAAACAAGAATACTGATTATACAAAAAATGACATATTAATACCGGAGGATGTTGAAGAACTAAAATCGGGGATATTAGAAACAAGAAGTGATGCTAAAAGCTTCGAAGATATTTTTGAAGCCAAGACAGATCCACTCCCTGATAAAAAGGAAGTCGAGAAACCAATGCAAATCCGGGAGGAAAAGGAGTTAATTGAACCTCCTGTATCAAAAATTCCCGAACTCAAAACTTCTCAACCCTCTCCGATCCTTTCACAATCCCCATCATACATTAAAAAGGATCAAGAAAGAGAGCAGATGTACAAGGAAAAGTCCGAAAAATCTCGTAAAAAGGGTTACTGGATTGGAGGAGCTATTGTAGCATTCTTAATTCTAATGGTCTATCTGGCTTCAAACACGGGCAGTTTTACACCACCGCCGGAAAACAAAAACGACCAGGTCAATACGGAACAGCAAAACACACCTCTGCAAAGCAGTGAACAAAAAAGTGAACAACAAAATCAAACTTCAAAAGAAAATATACCGCCTGTAACTACAAACCAGGAACAGAATACGAAAAAAGCACCCGAGACAAAGGAGGAAAAGACTCAACAAACTCAAACACCTCCTGCTCAAGAAGAGGTTACATTTGACAAAACCCTTAACGTAGCTTTTGTTAACGCACCGGACGGAATCTATATTCAAACAGCATCCTTTAAGACAAAGTCAGATGCTGATAAGTCGGCCTCCAAAATATCGGCAGGTAACAAAAAAGTTTCCGTCGTTCAAGCTGACCTGAGGGAAAAAGGTACATATTACAGAGTCAGGATCGGTAAGTTTGCATCAATGGAAGAAGCAAGGGAGTTTGCCGGGAAGCTTAAGAAGTAGTTCGTTTACGAAATTTTAGCCCAATAGCGATAATTAATGTTGCTATTGAGACCAGAATCATAATTTTAGAGAAAACGTCACCATGAGTGGTATAAAACGTTTTCTCTTTTCTTATGCCTATCTCCGAATTAATAATAGCCCGTTCATTTACATTTGAGACGTCATACATGTTTCCATAAGGATCGATAGTACATGATATTCCAGTATTGGCGCTTCTTGCTATCCATCGACGGTTCTCTACTGCCCGGAAAGTTGCATACTGATTGTGCTGGTAGGTCCCGAATAGTTTTCCCCACCATCCGTCATTTGTAATTATAACCGAAAACTCCGCTCCCATATCTACATAATGAGCAAAGAATTCCGGAAAAACGGATTCATAGCATATAGCCGTATTGAATTTGTATTTCCCATCCAGGTCAAATAAAACAGTGTCCTTCCCAATCTGGAAATTACTCAACCCAACCGACCATTTAATAAGATCACGAAGGAATAAAAGTCTGTTCTGGTATGGCATTCTTTCGCTTCCGATTACAAGCTTAAACTTATCGTGTGTCTGATAATCTTCTTTTTTAACATTTTTCTCCATAAGAATCGCTGTATTAAAAATATCGTATTTTCTTCCGTCCGAAAATTCCCGTGCATCAGGAGGAACATAGCCTGTATCAGGGTAATAAAGAATGTCCGGCGTACCGATAAGTACGGGGATGCCTTGTTCCTGCACAAACGTTTTTATAATAGCATGCTTGGTCTCGTTCATAGGCATACGAAGGACATATGGAAGCGAAGTCTCCGGTAAAATTATAAGTTTAGGCCTTGGCTTATGATCCGCTGCTTCTTCCATAAGCTTAACATACTCCTTTGTAATCTCAAACTGATCACTGCCCCATTTAAACCATGGGTTCTTGTTCGGCTGAACTATACCAACATCGATCTTTCCATCTTCAAAATTCTTTGTGTATTTTTCACTCGGTGATGTAATAAATGCATAAAAATCCGGAATGAAATATATAAAGATTATAATTACTCCAAGTATTACTGTTTTGCCACCTTTCAATTGCCATTCCCTGTTAAGGAGCTTCCTCACTCCAAAGAATAATAAAATTGCAATTATTGTTATCCAGAGTGTTACTGTATACATCCCGGTGATATCAATATATTGAACTTTGTGCAAATTATATGTCTGCGTATATGCCAGAGAAAGCCAGGGAAACGTCAGTTCATTAGTTGTCTGCAGGTATTCAAATGCTATCCATATAGGCGGAAGAAATAAGAGAATCAATTCCTGGTTCTTCTTAAATTTCATATTCCTGGCGACAAAGAAAAAAATGACCGTTGGAGGTAGTAAATAAACGATCGGATGGAGCACGGCTGTCATAAACCCACCAATAATCATAAAATACTCCGGTTTTGTAAAACCGCTCAGTCCTATCCATGAAATCGAGATCATTTCCCAGATAATAAAGATCAGATAGGTTCTAAATATAACCTTTTTATATGTAGTTGCCGTTGTTACAATGTGGATATAAATAGCAAAGGCTATAAAGACCAGGAAGTAAAGATTTACCGGGGGAAACGAGAGACCGAAAAAGATCCCTGCTGTGATACAAAGTGTTGTCTTGTTCTTGAGAAAATCGGGAATATTCAATTTTGCAAGATTTTGAACTTCTCGTTAAACTTTTTCCATATGTAAACCAACAGCATAGCCCATAAAATTCCTACTGCCGCTCCGGCCACCAGGTCGAACGGGTAATGCACGCCGCAAAATACTCTCGAAAGCGATATGATAGTTGCTGCAATATAAAACCACCATTTTAATTTCGGATAAAAATAAGTAAACAGAAACGCAGCAGCAAAATTATTCATTGCATGGTTAGATGGAAACGAATATGAATCGTTGCATCCTACAAGCAAGTTTACATTTGGAAGGGAGTGACATGGCCTTACTCTTCCAAAAAATTCTTTTAAGAGATTTGAAAACTGGTCTGTTCCGAGTATCAGTATTATTGCAAGTATAACTGCAACCCTGCCTCTCGTCCCGCCTTTGATAACCAGGTAAAGCCCTACAAGAAAGTAAAAGATGTACCAGTGTTTAGTCTCGGTGATAAACGGCATGAAGGAATTGAAGAAGGGATTTGCCAGCGTCTTATTGAAAAAGTAAAACAGCCAGGAATCTATTCCATCGAAAATCATCTCTAGGCCCATACGATTTATTTATATAATAATACAACCGAGTAACATGCACAGCCTTCACCTCTTCCGACACCTCCCAATCCCTCGTTTGTCGTCGCTTTTATGGATATTGTATCACAGTTAATAATTCCCGATATGTTCTTCTTCATTTCCGGAATGTGCGGGTATATCTTTGGGTCCTCCAGGATCACCATTATATCAGTGTTTGCAATCTTCCAACCGGCTGAATCGGCAAGTTTCATTGATTCTTCCAATAATACAAGACTGGATATATCCTTGAATTCCGGGTCTGTATTTGGGAATTGATGCCCTATATCTTCAAACCCTGCTGCTCCAAGAATAGCATCACACAAAGAATGCAGAAGTACATCTGCATCGGAATGACCATCCAATCCCATAGAATAAGGGATTTCCACTCCGCCAAGAATGAATTTTCTTCCATCAGCGAACCTGTGGATATCATATCCAAAACCTATCCTGAAATTGGGGGTTTCCATCATTCAAAATTAAGTTTAATTATTAATATATACGAGGTATTTGGATAAAAAATATGCATCATTCTCATTATTTTGAGTATATGGGAATTAAAATCTGCAAAACAGAAGAAATACTCCCTCTCAGGATGTTAGTACTGCGGCCGGGCAGACAGGTCGAAGAAGGAAAGTTTCCGGGCGATGAGGATCCATCAACTTTCCACCTGGGATTATTCGAAGGAGATAAACTTATTTCGATCGCCTCCTTTTATAAAGAGGATAAAAAAGGTTATGACGGTGTTGGTTACCGTCTTAGAAGCATGGCAACAGATCCCGTTTCACAGGGCAAAGGCTACGGTAAAAAGATACTGGACTTTGGAATAAACGAACTCAAAAATAGGAAGGCTGATTATCTCTGGTGCAACGCAAGAACAAAGGCAACCAGCTTTTATAGAAATTTCGGCTTCTCGATTATTTCGGAAGAGTTCGAAATCCCCACGATCGGTCCTCACTTTGAAATGATGTTAAAACTGGATCAAGATTGAATGACCCCAAGAAAATACGCATCGAGAATTACTCATACGAACTTCCGGAAGAAAGGATTGCCCGCTACCCTCTTGAAAAACGGGATTCCTCTAAGCTGCTTGTTTACAAGGACGGAAAAATTTCCGAAGATATATTTAGTCATATCGCAGAATATATTCCCGAAAATTCAGTTGTAATTTTTAACGATACAAAAGTTATCCAGGCACGAATATTGTTCGAACGTGAAGGCTCAAAGCCTATAGAGATATTCTGTCTTGACCCGCATAATAAACCTCTAGAAACAGCCCTCAATGCAAAAGAGCAATGTACATGGGTATGCATGATCGGCAACTTGCGTAAATGGAGATCCGGAATACTCGACAAAGATTTTAAAAACGGAACACTCCACGCCGAACTAAAAGGTAATGCCGGGGATAATTATCTCGTAGAGTTTTCCTGGGAACCGGACGGTATTACATTTTCAGAGATCCTTGAATCGATCGGCGAGACTCCCATTCCCCCTTATCTTAAGCGAAATGCTGAAGAATCAGACAGAACCCGTTACCAGACAATCTATGCAAAACATGAAGGGTCCGTTGCTGCGCCAACTGCTGGACTTCACTTTACGGATGAAGTGTTAGCAAAACTTCGGCAAAAAAACATTGAGATGGGGAAAGTCACCCTTCATGTAGGAGCAGGAACATTCAAGCCGGTAAAATCGGAGCTGATCGGTGAGCATGCAATGCATAGCGAATTTGTAACCATTCCGGCGAGGACAATCGACCTTTTGACCGAAAATAGAAATATTGTTTGTGTTGGTACTACTTCTTTACGTACAATAGAGAGTATTCCTTATATAGCAGCTAAAATATTTGACCCGGAAATAAGAATTGATCAATGGGAGCCATATAATGATCAATTTTTATCAAAAACTGACCAAAATCCGTTAAAAATCATCCAAAATCACCTCGAAATGACCGGAAATGACCACATTTCTGCTCAAACAGGTATTATGATCGTACCGGGATTTAAGTTTAAATATACCAATATATTAGTTACAAATTTCCACCAACCGAATAGCACATTACTTTTGCTGGTTTCAGCCTTTGTGGGCAATGATTGGCAAAAAATATACGATTTTGCTCTCAAAAATGATTTCAGATTCCTCAGTTACGGAGATTCATCCATTCTCTGCAGAAATTAATTTCATTGTTACTATTTAAGGTATTAGCTATATTTAATGTTCATATAATTTAGCAACTTAAATCTTAGGAAGGGAATTAGATGTCTTTAAAAGTTGGCGATAAAGCCCCGGATTTTACACTCAAATCTAAAAACATGACCGGGGAAGTAAAGGATTATTCTCTTAGTGATTATAAAGGGAAAAATGTTGTCTTGCTGTTTCACCCTCAGGCTTTCACAGGTGTTTGCACAGATGAGATGTGCAGCATAACAGACGGACTAAATGAATACAAGGACTTGAATGCTGAAGTACTTGGCATTAGTGTTGATTCCATCTTTACACTTGATGCATGGTCAAAAGCAAACAATATAGGTATTCCACTATTAAGTGACTTTAACAAGGAAGTTATTAAATCATACGATACAATTTATCCGGACGGCGGGTTTGGTTTTGATATGAATGGTGTCTCGAGAAGAAGCGCATTTGTAATAGATAAGGACGGGGTTGTACAATATGCTGAAGTTTTGGAAAGTGCCGGCGACCTTCCTAATTTTGATAAAATCAAAGAAGTTCTCGCAACGCTTTCTTAATGCGTTTGCTTATATGAAGATTGCAAGAGACCTTAACGAAGTAGAATTTGACAGGAAAAGCGCGGTAACAGTAGGCACGTTCGACGGTGTACACCTGGGACACAGACAGATAATTAATGAGGTTAATAAAGTAAAAGAGGACAAAGAATTAAGAAGTGTTGTAATAACATTCGACCCGCATCCTCAAATCGTTCTTAGAAATAAAGCTAAAGACATAAAGCTTTTAAACACAACAGAAGAGAAACTGGATCATTTTCGTGAGCTCGACATAGACCTGGTATATATCATAAACTTCACCAAAGAATTCTCACAAACACATGCAGTCGATTTTTACAAGAACTACCTTATAAACGGGGTAGGACTGTCCGATTTGGTTCTCGGCTATGACCACATGTTCGGCAAGAACAGGGAGGGCAACTTTGAGACACTGAAGGAATTAAGTAATGAATACGATTTCGAAGTACACAAGATAGATGAATTTGCGCCGGGCGGTGAGCATGTAAGCAGTACGGACATAAGACACGCTCTTGAAACAGGGGATATTCCCAAAGCAAGCAGGCTTCTCGGAGAGCGGTATTCTATCACAGGTACAGTGGTCCACGGTCACAAGAAAGGACGGGAACTTGGTTACCCGACTGCTAATATCGAGCTTGATTCACATTTTAAGCTTATCCCAAGACTCGGCATTTACGCCGTTCAGGCTGAACTAGAGGGTAAGAGATACTTCGGAATGATGAGCATTGGATATAACCCGACGGTTACCGATGAAAAGCAGCTGAGAATAGAAGTTCACATTTTCGATTTTGACGAAAATGTTTACGGCAAGAAGATTAAGATAAATCTTCTTGAATATCTCAGGGAGGAAAAGAAATTTGATTCCCTGGATGAATTAATAAAAGAAATGAATTCCGATAAGGAAAAAACATTATCAATAATAGAAAAACTAAAGAATAACTAAACATTTAAAGAATTAAATGGGACTAACAACAGAAGAAAAAAAGGAGATCATCACTAAATTTGGTAAGAATGAAAAGGATTCCGGAAAACCGGAAGTTCAGATCGCTATCTTAACAAAAAGGATAAAGGACCTCTCCGCCGACCATTTCAGCAAACACAAGAAGGACCATCACTCAAATACAGGTCTTCTTAAAATGGTAGGGAAAAGAAGAAAACTCCTGAGATATCTGGAAAACACAGACATCGAAAGGTACAGAAAGGTTGTAAAAGACCTTGAACTCAGAAAGTAAACATTCAAAAAATTAATGACACACAGAAAAAGTATTGAGATTGGCGGTAGAACGTTAACGCTCGAAACAGGAAAATTAGCAAAACAGGCAGGGGGAGCGGTTCTGGTATCGCTTGATGAAAACGTTGTGTTATGCACTGCTACGGCTAAAGACGAACCAAATCCCGGTCAGGATTTTTTCCCGCTAACTGTTGATTACAGGGAAAAAACAGCATCGGTAGGAAAAATTCCCGGCGGATTTTTCAAAAGAGAAGGAAGACCATCAGAAAAGGAGATCCTCTCTTCAAGATTAATAGACAGACCTATCCGTCCAATGTTTCCGGATGGATTTTTTAACGAAACACAGATATTATGCTCGGTGTATTCATCTGACGGCCAGGTAGATCCCGACGTGATCGCGGCTACCGGCGCATCCGCAGCATTATTGATCTCAAATATACCTTTCGACAATCCCATAGCAGAGGTTAGAGTCTCAAGGGTCGACGGACAGCTTATGATCAACCCTACTCACGAACAATTGGATAAAGCAGATTATGATATTACTGTTGCAGGTACAGTTGATTCTGTAGTTATGGTCGAAGGTGAAGCAAATGAAATCTCTGAAGATGAATTTTTGGAAGCGATTAAGTTTGCTCACAGCAACATTGCAAAACTTTGTGAATTCCAGAAGGAATTTGCTGCTGAGGTCGCAAAACCAAAAATGGAGGTAACGCCTCCTGAAGTTAACCAGGAATTGCTCAGCCAGATAAACGATCTATATTTAAATGAAATAACTGCGATACTTTCCAATCCTGATCTTAAAAAGGCGGAAAGACACGACGCTAAGAAAGAACTTGATACAAGAGTTTTAACTACTCTAGAAGAAAAATACACAGCCGAAGAAAAGGAATTCGATGCAAAAGAAGCAGGAGAAATAATGCATGATATACAGAGCGATATTCTCCGTAACAGGATACTAAAGGAAAAGATAAGGCTTGACGGCAGAGGGCTTACCGACATTAGAGCAATTTCATGCGAGGTAGGAGTTCTCCCGAGAACCCACGGCTCGGCGTTATTCACTCGAGGTGAGACACAAAGTTTAACAACAGTTACTCTTGGCACCAAAAGAGACGAACAGCTTATCGAAGGATTAAAGGAATTGTCTACAAAGAGATTTATCCTTCATTACAACTTCCCGCCCTTCAGTACAGGTGAAGTTGGCGGAAGACCGGGACCGGGACGTAGAGAAGTTGGACACGGTAACCTGGCTGAAAGAGCATTGAAGAAAGTTCTTCCTTCCGAGGATGATTTCCCATATACTATCAGGGTAGTATCTGATATACTTGAATCAAACGGGTCCTCATCTATGGCTACTGTTTGCGCAGGTTCGATGGCACTTATGGATGCCGGTGTTAAGACCAAGATGCCTGTTGCGGGTATTGCGATGGGTCTCATAAAAGAAGGTGACGATGTAGCTGTGCTGTCCGATATTCTCGGCGATGAAGATCACTTCGGCGATATGGACTTTAAAGTTGCCGGTACCGAGAACGGAATAACATCCATCCAGATGGATATTAAGATAACCGGTATTTCTTTTGATATCATGCAGACGGCATTGACGCAAGCAAAAGCAGGAAGGCTTCACATACTCAGCAAGATGAACGAAGCTATTTCTGTACCGAGAGAGTCGATCTCAAATTATGCACCGCATCTCTATTCAATGTATGTACCAGTTGATATGATCGGTACTGTGATCGGACCGGGTGGTAAAATGATAAGGCATATCATTGCGGAAAGCGGAGCCGAGATAGACATCGACGACGAAGGTAAAGTAACAATTGCGGCAGTAAGCGGAGACAGCGCTCACATCGCTAAAGATATGATCGCGAAACTTACCGAAGTACCTGAAGCAGGTAAGACATACACCGGTAAAGTAAAATCTATCAAAGACTTCGGAGCATTTATAGAAATACTTCCGGGAAAGGAAGGACTTCTCCATATCTCTGAAATAGATCATAAACGTATTAATAAAGTTGAAGATGCTCTTAAAATGGGTCAGGAAATAGAGGTTAAGCTTCTCGGCATTGATAATATGGGCAAGCTAAAGCTCAGCCGTAAAGCGCTTCTGCCTAAACCCGAACGTCAACCTGAAAAACAATAATTATAATGAAATTCGAAGTAGACAAACAGCCTGACAAGACTATTTTTAAACTTGAAAACGATACTCTCGGTCATGAACTCGCCGCAGATCTAAAAACTGAGTTACTATTTCTGCAAAAGGAAATTGATAACCAGTTCATAATAGACCTCGGCGACGTGATAAAATGCGACAGCAGCGGTATATCATGCCTGCTTATGTCTGAAAGAGTAGAAAGAGAAAAGAACAGGAAACTTATTCTCAGGAATGTGAATGAAAGCGTGATGGATATTATAAAAATTGCGCGCCTTGAGAGAGTTTTCGACTTCGAATAAGATTTCGTTTTATATTTATATTCAAGCTTCTTATCATAATATTTTGGTAAGAAGTTTTTTTATACCTATATGGATAAAGACTACGTAAAACTTTGTAAGACATCTGAAGTTTACAATAAAAAAGGAAAACTGTTTCGGATAGACGATGAAACGGAAGTTGTCATATTTAAAGTAAATGACAATTTCTACGCAGTGGATAACGTCTGTCCTCATAACCATTCTCCGCTTATCTATGATGGATATATCGAGGGAATGTATGTAGCCTGCCCCGTTCATGGATTCCAGTTCCACCTGGAGACCGGAGAACAACCTACAAAGATGGGGTGCAAACTGAGAACTTTTCCTCTAAAAATTGAGAATGAAGTTATCTATGTAAAGAAGCCGGATAGAAAGATATTCGATTTTAAATGGGACTGATACTATGAGCCTTTCCAAAAGGGAATTAACCATAAAGATCAAAAATATTTGCGCGAATGAGGGCTTTTCAAAAGTAGGAATTGCAAAAGCAGAGAAGCTAACAGAAGAAGAACCGTATTTTAAAAAATGGCTGGCAGAAGAGATGAATGGCGACATGAAATGGATGAATAATTCGTTTGAAAAAAGGCTTGACCCGCGACGAATAGACGAAAATATAAGATCTGTTATCTCATTGGCATATTTATATGATACCCCCGTATTGCATTCGAATGATACTAATATTCCTAAGATCTCGCGCTATGCATGGGGAAAGAGGGATTATCATAAAGTTCTCAAAAAGAAACTAAAGTCTGTTTGCAGATCTATTGAGGAACTATCCCCGGAGATCGAAACACGGACATATGTTGACAACGGACCGGTTATGGATAAAGCCTGGGCAGTTCGCTCCGGTATCGGCTGGATGGGCAAACACACAAATGTTATTAACCCGGATATTGGAAGCTTTTTCTTCCTCTGTGAGATCTTTCTCAATTTCGAACTCGAGTATGACGAACCGATTGAGGACCTTTGCAAAAATTGCGCTCTTTGTATAAACGCCTGTCCGACAGGAGCTATTTATGATGAGTACAAACTCGACGCTAATCTTTGCATTTCGTATCAGACGATCGAGAATAAGAATGAAATACCCGATGACATTTCGCTCGAGGGCTGGATATTCGGATGTGATATCTGCCAGGACGTTTGCCCGTATAACGGCAGGAAAGTATTTACAGAGGACGGTAACTTCTACCCGAGACCGGACGTAATTAATAAAACATATGATGAGCAGCTTGGGATGACAGAGGAAGAGTTTAATTCAATATTCGAAGGTACCCCGATTCGCCGGACAAAATATTCCGGCTGGATGAGAAATCTTAAAAAAGCTAAACAAGAAGTTTCATAACAAAACATATTACACACATGCTAAAAATTTCTATCTCCTTATTTCTCTTTATTGCTGCCTTTCTAAGCATAAATTCATATGCGCAGTATAGCTCACCTGAGAGTGTGACTTACGATTCCGTAAGCAAACGATACTTTATTTCAAATACCGGTAGCGGTAAAGTTCTTCAGAGAAGCCAAACCGGTGTCGTAACCGATTTTGTTACTCCAGGCGGTACGCTTCGCGGTCTCACTATTTACAATGGGGTCTTATACGCAGCCACAAGTAACTCTGTTAAAGGTTACGACCTGAATACCGGTACACCGGGCATGAATCTCTCGATGGGTACCTCACTCAATGGTATAGATGCTGATACAAACGGGTATCTTTATGTGTCAAACTTTACCTCTGCCGGAACAATTTACAAAATCCGTATTTCCGATAATCAATTCTGGGCTTTTGCAACTGTACCTAGAACGCCTAATGGTGTTTATGCAGATTACAAAAGGAACCGTCTCCTGGTAGTTGCATGGGGTGGCAGTGCAACAGTAATGAGTGTAAGTCTTACGGATTCTACCGATGTAACAACCCTGGTAACAACGCCTTACAGTAATCTTGACGGTATTTCTCTGGATAGAAATGATCACGTCTATTGTTCGTCCTATAGTGGTAACTTGGTCTTCAGATACGACATTAACTTTGCCTCTTCCCCTGCAGTAGTTGTCAATACAGGTCTTTCTGCTCCGGCGGATATATATGTAAATAGAGGTACCGACACGCTCGCTGTACCAAATGCAGGTAACAATACTGTAAGCTTTATTCCTTTAACAGTTCCGACAACTATACAACAGACAAACAATATTGCCGATGGGTATTCTCTGAAGCAAAACTATCCCAACCCATTCAACCCCTCGACAAACATCTCATTTGAGATAAAAAAGAAGGGATTGGTAACATTGAAAGTGTATGATATACTTGGCAATGAGGTAGCATCACTTGTAAATGAGGAGCTAAACTCAGGAAGCTATAATATAACATTCGACGCTTCCAATTTTACAAGCGGGGTTTATTTTTATGAATTACGATCGGGAAGTTTTAAAGATACCAAAAAAATGTTATTAGTAAAATAATGGTAGAGATCAACATAACATACGAAGGCGACCTCCACTGCCGGGCTGTTCATGGTCCCAGCGGGGTCGTCATCGAAACCGATGCTCCCGTCGATAACCAGGGTAAGGGCGAATCATTTTCACCAACTGATCTGCTTGCAACATCATTTGGAGTGTGTAACCTGACTTTAATGGGAATCTGTGCGCGTGGGCATGACATTGACCTTATGGGAACAACCGTCCGCGTGGAAAAACACATGACAAAAGAAAAACCTCGTAAAGTAGCAAGATTAGTTGTTGAAATAAATCTTCCCCTAGGAATACCTCATAATAAAAGGGACGTTCTCGAACATGCCGCTCGGGCATGTCCTGTGGCATTGAGCATCAGTCCGGAAGTAGTTATTGAGCAGAGCTTTAATTACCCTGACTAATCGCTAAGGTTTGCCCTCGCTGCTGCAAGTCTTGCTATAGGTACTCTGAATGGTGAACAGCTAACATAGTTCAGTCCTAGCCTGTGACAGAATTCCACGGACGCAGGCTCTCCGCCGTGTTCCCCGCAAATTCCAATCTTTAAGTTAGGCTTTACTTTCCGCCCGCGTTCGACACCTACTTCCATTAATACACCTACACCTTCCTGGTCAATAGTTTCAAAAGGATCTCTTGCAAATATCTCATTCTCCACATAAAATGGCATAAATATACTGGAGTCATCTCTGGATATTCCGTATGTGAGCTGTGTAAGATCATTTGTTCCGAATGAAAAGAAGTCGGCTTCTTTCGCAATATTCCCTGCGATGATCGCGGCTCTTGGTATTTCTATCATCGTACCAACCTTGTGATTGATCTTTATCTTTTCCTTCTCCATAACCTCCTTGGCTACTCTTTCAACTATTTCCTTTTGTAAAATAAATTCGTTCTCATTCCCTACAAGAGGTATCATTATCTCCGGATGAACTTCTATTCCTTCCTTTTTAACCTTTGCCGCCGCCTCAAAAATTGCTCTTGCTTGCATCTCAGTAATTTCGGGATATGTATTTGCGAGGCGGCATCCCCTGTGGCCCAGCATCGGGTTAAATTCCCTTAAAGCATTCAGTTTGTATTTTATCTCATCGACCGACGTTCCAATCAATTCGGCAAGTTTCTGTATCTCAAGATCCGTGTGAGGTAAAAACTCATGTAGGGGGGGATCTAAAGTTCTAATTGTAACCGGTTTCCCTTTCATTACCCTGAATATTCCTGTAAAATCTTTCCTCTGGTAAGGAAGGATCTTTGCCAGCGCTTTCCGTCTTCCTGTTTCATCATATGCCAGTATCATCTCTCTTACAGCATCTATCCTGTCACCGCCAAAGAACATATGCTCAGTCCTGCAAAGCCCGATTCCTTCAGCTCCGAATGCAACGGCATTTTCAGCCTGGTCCGGCTGGTCAGCATTAGTCCTGACACCAAGTTTCCTGTTCTTATCCACCCAACCCATAAATTTTGCATACATCTGGTATAGTTTCGACTGGCCCGGTTTCATTGTCTTATCAATAAGTACAGCCAGTACCTCCGAGGGCTTTGTATCGAGTTTCCCGGCGATCACTTCACCCGTCGAACCGTCTATTGAAATGTAGTCCCCTTCCCTGATAACGGTGTCTTTGCCTTCCGCCTTTATCGTTTTCAATAGATAGTCTATGTCGAGGATCGTGCATCCTGCTACACAGACCTTTCCCATCTGTCTTGCAACAAGCGCCGCGTGTGATGTCATTCCGCCTTTGGAAGTAAGAATACCTTCCGATGCATTCATACCGCGTATGTCTTCAGGTGATGTTTCTATCCTTACAAGTATCACTTGCTCACCTCTGGCAGCTGCATTTACTGCATCGAATGAATTAAAATAAACTCTCCCCGTAGCTGCACCCGGTCCGGCATTGAGCCCTTTCGCAAGGAGCCTGCCGTCTTTGATAGCATTATCCTTCTGTTTGGAATCGAATATCGGTCTAAGCAAATGGTTGAATTGCTTCGGCTCGACACGCATAATAGCTTCTTTCTGGCTGATAAGTTTCTCATCCGCCATTTCGACTGCCATTCTTAGAGCCGCTATGCCTGTCCTCTTACCAACCCTGCACTGAAGCATATAGAGCTTACCGTCCTGTATTGTGAACTCGACATCCATCATATCTCTATAGTGTTTCTCGAGGGTCCTCCTGATCTTATCGAGCTCCTTATATATCTTTGGCGAATCCTTTTCCAGCTTGGTTATCGATAGCGGAGTCCTGGTTCCTGCAACAACATCCTCACCCTGGGCATTCATTAGGTACTCACCGTAGAACTTGTTCTCACCGGTTGCCGGGTCACGTGTGAACGCAACTCCCGTTCCGGACGTTTCTCCCATATTTCCAAATACCATGGACTGTACATTAACTGCCGTTCCCCATTCTTTCGGGATATTGTTCAGTTTCCTGTAAACTATCGCCCTGTCATTCATCCATGAACGGAAGACCGCACCAATGGCTCCCCATAGCTGTTCCATTGGATCCGTTGGGAAGTTATGCCCGGTATTTTTCTTAATTGCCATCTTGAATTCATCCACCAACTCTTTCAGATCGTCAGTACTGAATTCAGTATCGTATTTTATTCCTTTCTGACGCTTCTTTTCTTCTATTACTTCTTCGAATGGATCGATCTGGTTCTTGTCTGCAGGCTTTAGATCGAGTACAACGTCTCCGTACATCTGAACAAATCTCCTGTAGCAGTCATATGCAAACCACTCATTTCCGGATTTCTTAGATAATGCTTCGACCGTGGTATCATTAAGTCCCAGGTTCAAAACCGTATCCATCATCCCTGGCATCGAAGCCCTTGCTCCGGAGCGTACACTCACTAATAACGGGTTCTTGGAATCACCAAATTTCGCACCCATTAATTTCTCGATCTTCTTAAGTGCTTCCTGCACTTGGTTTTTTAACTCCTTCGGGTATTTCTTTTTATTTGCATAATAGTATGTACAAACATCCGTTGTTATTGTGAATCCGGGAGGAACGGGAAGCTTAAGATTGGTCATCTCGGCAAGATTCGCCCCTTTTCCCCCTAGAAGGTTTTTCATGTTAGCTTTCCCCTCAGCCTTTCCATTGCCGAAGAAGTAAACGTATTTTTTTGATTTCATTTAAAGAAGTTTATAATTTATCCGGATATCCATTTTTCCCAGACTTTCTTTTGCATATCATCCGGGTTTTCTATTTTTACAAGCTCGTATGTAGGAACCTGTTCAAGTATCTTCATCTTGAGGTCCCTCACCTTCCCGGCTCGGCTGTATACAACTTCCGTCTCGTCGCCGGGTTTATATGTGTTTAGTACTGCTTTAAAGTTATTATTAGTTACTCTAATGCCATTCAAAGCAATCAACTCATCACCCGCGCTTAATCCGACACCATAAGCGGAGCCCCCGTCATAAACCTCATCCAATATTACATTATCGCTCTTCCTATTGATAACAGCATTCAGCTTTATCTCTCCCTCCTTATTCTTATCCTTCAATTCAACACCTGCCCTTAATAAATATTCTGCAAATGGAATTTCATCCGTTCCCCTTATATACTTGTTCCAAAATTCATCCATATTCTTGCCGGTTAAACTCTCTATTACTTCCTTTACCCTATCACCTGTATAACCTTTGCCTGGGTCATTGTTATAATCCTCAAATAATATTCTCAATACATCATCCAGTGATTTTTCACAGTTTGAAGTTGTGATTATCTCGATGTCCAGCATTAGGGCTATCAACCCTCCCTTTTTGTAATAGGAGATCTGGTCATTCCTGCTGTTTTCATGACGGTTATAGAATTTAGTCCAGTTATAGTAGCTCGAATCTTCCAGTGATTGTTGAAATCTTCCTGTGTATTTCAAAACTTCGTTAACCTCTTCAGCTACAAACTCAAGATACTCCTTATCGTCGAGTATATCGGCTCTTTTTAAGGTAAGATTATCAAAGAAACTCGTCCATCCTTCCGTTACCCAATGCATCTTTGTATATACTTCCTTTGAATAATCAAATGGTCCGAGTTCCAACGGTCTCACTCGCTTTACATTCCATACATGGAATAACTCATGAGATATCAGTCCAAGGAATTTCTTGTATCTCTTTTCATCGTCAAATACCCATGGCGGATACATTGCGGAAAATGAATTGAGATGTTCGAGTCCCCCACCTACACCTTCGGCAATTGTAATTAAAAACGTAAAGTTCTTATAGGGAAGCCCCTCCATCATCTTGCTTTCTGCTTCAACTATCTTTTCAAAATCCACTACAAACTTTTCAGCATCATAATTACCTGCTCCATAAATACATATATAGTGTTTCTTCTCATCAACTTCAAATTCCAATATTTGCTGATTTCCTATTTCTATTGGACAGTCTGCCAAAATATCATAGTTCTCAGCGCTGAATCTGCTATCACCAATCTTTTTCAATCCGGTCGATATCTTTTTCCAGTCATGGTATGGTTGTATTTCCAATTCGCATTCGTCACCTATCCTCCCCTTAATATACATAAACACGCTCGTTCCATTTAAATATGCATGATCCGAGGTTATCTCACTCGTCCTCACCGTTAGCTCATTACAATAGACCCTGTAGGTTAGTTTTACATCTCCTACACCGGATGTATTTATTTCCCACGAACTTTTTCCGGTTTTTTCACAATCTAGTTCCTTACTATTTGCGCTTGCTTTAATCTTATCCACGTGCCTTGCGTAGTCTCTTACCTTATATGATCCCGGAGTCCACACTGGCATCTCAAACTCCATCTCTTCTGCACCATCGGTAGAGGTTGTTATTTCAACATCACAATAATGTGTTACGGGATTTGGAAATGAAATTTTATATTCTATTTTACTCATTGAAATTACTAATGCTGAGGTTGATTTTGTGATTAAATTTAAATGTCCTGATAATTCTCTTCTTCCTTCTGAAATAGCTCTAAAACCTCTTTCGATGTTTTAGCTTCATCGAGTTTATCCCGGAACTTATCGTTATTCATTATTCTGGAGATACGGCTGAGGAGTTTTATATGTGTGTTCAATAGACTGTCTTTTCCTACCAGCAGGAATACGAATTTCACCGGCTCTGAATCTATTGAATCGAAATCTATCGGGTCTTTGAGTATTGCAAATGAAGCAGTAACATCCGATATCTCGTCTGTTTTTCCGTGCGGAATTGCGAACCCTTTTCCCACTCCTGTCGAAACAAGTTTCTCCCTCTCAAAAACACATTCCACTACCTTTTCCTTATCGATGATCTTCCCGGATCTGGCAGCAATATCTATCATCTTATTTATACAATCATCCTTATCATTTACTTCCAACCCTACGGATATAAGGTCCTCTGTAAGTATTTCACTTATTTTCATTGTAAAACGAAACTCCTTTCGACTTAATTGTAATTTTTTACTATATAACTTAAAATTTTTGTTTTGTAACTCTCGATTAATTCATCTGTCTTTTCTTCTGAATCAGTCTCGACATTTAAATGAACTAATCCCCTATGCTTATCCGGTGTGAATAACACTGTATCATTATTGTTAATGAATATCTTTACCCCATCTATCAATTCCTGTGGATATTGTACATTATCTTCCATAAACTGCCTCATTATCGTTCCTTTTAGATCTTTCGGGCAATCTATATTTTCTTTTTTCATGTTCAGCTTCACCAGCTCACGGTCTAATTCGTCTATATTGCATCCGCTCCTTGCTATCAATTCTAGTATCTTAGCAACTGAAAACATCCCGTCCGTCGCGTATAGAAATTCCGGGAATAAAAATCCTCCTCTTGTTCCTCCCACAAAACTTACCTCCGGGTCCTCGCATGCCATCATCATTGCATAGTGTGTATCCTTCACTCTGACTACCTCCACTCCGTATTCTTTCGCGATTATATCCACTTCCCTTGTTGATTGTACGGGAACAGCTATCTTTTTCACATCTGGTGTCACCATCAGAAACATTTTTAATACCAGCACAAGGAATCTGTCTCCGCCAAGTATCTTACCCTCACTGGTCGCCAGCCATACTTTCTCACCGCCCGCGTCGATAGTAAAACCAAGGTCATATCCCAGGGATTTAACTACAAACGAAAAATGCGTGAATGACTCCCTGAACTCGTCTACCGATCTCGTTATCTTATCCCTGTCCAAATGCGCATTTAGTGAAACGATCTCGCAATCAAACTCTCCCAAAATGCTGGGAAAGATTGTTGATGCTATTCCAAATGAATAATCAATTACTAATTTAAACTTTGCTTTCTTGATTGCCTCCACGTCCAAAGATTCCAGGAAGTGTTTCTGATATTTCTCGTTCGTCCTTTCCTGAAATTTAAAATAACCTACATCGTAATAATCCGCTCTCCTATATTCCTCACTGAAGAATAATCTCTCGATTGCCTTTGTCTTATTGCTTGAAAGATCTTTCCCATCGCTGTCGAAAAATATTATATCCGTTGAACTCCTGTCGAATGGTGATTTCCTCACAAATATCCCTGCGTCTCCTTCACCGTTTTCAAGGATCTGTCTTAAAATTGGTATCGGTATAACCTGTGTGTCTATAACGTTTACCCCTGCTGACATTAGTCCGCTTGATACAGACCTCTTTATCATATTTGATACATAATCGATATCCCTGGCTATCAATACTCTCTTACCCTCGCCGACAAAAGCGCCAAATACCGTACCCAGCTTAGATGCAAATTCAGGATTTACTTGCAGATTTGATAGTCCTGTTATTCTTGAATCCGTGAAAAGCTCCGTAAAGAATTTATCATCATATATAAGACTTCTGCCGACCTTCTCACCATCGTCGATCACCTTCTTATCCCATATTTTAATGCTCGAGCTGATGAATACATTATTGCCAATACTACATTCATCTCCTACAAAAACATAATCGTTTATCCTGGTGTCATGTCCGATCGTACAATTCCTTCCAATAACATCATAGATAAGCTTGCTATTGCTCCCGATTTTTACACCATCCCATATCACCGAATTCTGTATTACTGCCCCGGCTTCTATCTCGACATCGTCACCTATAATACTGTGATTGATTGAGGCATCTGGATGGATTTTCGCCGTTGGACTAATACAGTTGCCGTTTTCGTCCGTCTCATTAATATAATTCAACTCGTTGTTTAGAACATCCATGTTAGACGAAATGTACTCTTCAAGGTTACCGACATCCCTCCAGTAACCATCCGTCTTGCATCCGTATATCGGTATCCCGCTTTCCAGTAATTTTGGAAAGAGGTCTTTGGAAAAATCGTAATTCTCTTTTTCCGGTATGTGAGAAAATATCTCTTTATTGAAAAAATAAATTCCAGTATTAATTGTATCTGAAAAAACTTCCGACGATGACGGCTTCTCTAAAAACCTTACTATCCTTCCGTCTTCACCTGTTAGCACTATGCCAAATTGAAGAGGGTTCCTTGAGCTGTATAGCGCCATTGTGGCTATTGTTCCTTTGTCGTTATGGAACTCACCTATCGAGCTAAGATCAAAATCCGTCAGCACATCACCGCTGATAACTACAAACTTGTCCTCGATATATTTCTCGGCTAGCTTCACTGCGCCCGCAGTCCCATAATCCTGATCCGGTATGATGTACCTTATATTAACGCCATACTCCGAACCATCCCCGAATATCGCTTCGATTTTCTCGGGCATGTAATAAAGCATTATGGTATAATCTGTAATATTATGAGTTTTTAGTAGTGCAAAGATGTGCTCTAGGATAGGTTTATTGACGATGGGTACCATCGGTTTCGGAATGTTGTTTGTTAGTGGTCTTAGCCTCGTTCCGAAACCTCCGGCCATTATGACTGCCTGCATGACGTTATAATTGCTCCATTATTTGTTGAAGTTTACCTCCGGTACCTGATCACTGCCCTCTTTCGATTTAAAATACTGCTTCTCTTTGAAACCAAATATTCCCGCCGTTATCAATGTCGGGAATGATCTTATCTCTGTATTATATGCCTGAACCGCTTCATTAAATCTCCTTCTCTCCACCGCGATCCTGTTCTCTGTTCCTTCCAGCTGTGCTTGAAGTTGAAGGAAGTTCTCGTTTGCTTTCAACTCCGGATAATTCTCTACTACCACAAGGAGTCTCGACAGAGCTCCGGATAGTTGATCCTGTGCGTTTTGAAATTGCTGGAATTTCTCCGGGTCGCTCAGGTCATCTGCTGTTAACTGGGTTTGTCCGACTTTGCTTCTCGCATCGGTGACCTCCGTTAATACGCTCTTTTCAAAATCCGCGTATCCTTTTACTGTATTTACAAGATTAGGGATCAGGTCTGCGCGTCTCTGGTATTGATTTTCTACCTGGGACCACGCTCCGTTTACTTGCTCTTCCATTGTAACAAGCGTGTTATACCCGCATCCGGAAAGAGAAATCGATGTTATGAATAAAATTGATAGGAAAATTAGATTCTTGTAAGCAGTCTTCATATATTACGTTTAATAACAAAAATACTATTAAGTGCCTTAAATTACAATCCGTAACGAAGGTCGTCTCTCCACACATTTTCTATAAGTTATAAAAAAATATATATTTACAGGAATATATTATATTTTCTTTATATCCGGCACTTTCAGGTACATTTTTGTCTCAAAATTATTATATTGTATCCCCATGGAAATCGTAACTAACATTTACGAGGAACATGACAGCTACAATAGGGAAATCGCGGGTGAGCTTTATAATTTATCCTGGACTTTATTAGATAAGAAAGCGCGTACTGAAGAAGAAGATGAAGCAATGCTGAATGCTGCTCATGCTTCGGTATATCATTGGAGAGCGCTGGGCTCCGACAGCAGTCTCGCTGCGGGGTATCTCCTCCTTTCACGTATTTATACACACAAAAAATGCTATGACCTTGCTCTGGACTATGCCGAAAAATGTCTCGACATCTGCGAGCAAAAGGATATTTCTGAAAATGAGTTTGATATTAATTGGGCTTACGGCGCAGTAGCATCAGCGCACCAAAACCGCGCGGAATTTTACAAAAGGAAGTATCGAAATTAATACTACTGATAGGTAAACTCTATCGAATCCCCTTCTTTCAATCCGTACTTATCTGCAAACCCTGCGTTAACTTCGACTACATACATTGCCGGCTTTTCCGAAGGCAGGTCCTTTTCTGAGAATGGTGTGGTGCTTTTATGTATTTTAACGATCTTCTTATCTTTACCTATAAACATTATATCCAGAGGCAGTATCGTATTTTTCATCCAGAAAGCTTGCTGGTCCTCTGTCGGAAAAATAAACAGCATTCCTCTTGCCTCATCCATGGTCTTTCTATACATAAGCCCTTGCTGTCTCTCCGGACCGTTGTCTGCGATCTCGATGTCTATTTTCTTTACTTCCTTACCGTCTTTCGTAAAAGTCAGCTCACCCTCTTTCTTAAACTGTGGCTCCTGTACTTTATCCACTTCCTTTTGGATCGTGGGCGGTACAACAACTTCTTCTTTCTTTATCGCATACTCATAAATCAAATAGCCCGCAATAACCAAAATTACGACTACTAGTATATTTCTCGGAAGGTTTGAACTTTCCTGCTTTTGAGGTGCCTTTTTAGTCTGCTTGCTCATTTATTTGTTTACCTTGTTTAAAAAGTTGCTTACACCGTTTTTGCATTCCTCTGTCATCCTTGTTATTGCATTCAGGTCCACAGCATATTCCAGCGCCGCTTCAAAGCTCATCGAGGATATATTCCCGAACATCTCTTTCGTTAATTTTAACGAGCTTAACGGCAATTTGTTCAATCCCGCGCAAAGCCTATCTGTAAAGCCTTCCAGCTCATCCGGATTTGTTAAATAGTTTGCAAAACCTATCCTGTGGGCTTCTTCCCCCATTATAAACCGTGACGTCAAAAGCAGGTCTTTTGCATGCGCTTCGGTCACTCTCTTCATCAAAAATATCATTACGATTGCCGGGATAAAGCCTATCTTTACCTCCGTGTATCCAAACTGTGCCGTCTCCGATGCTACTACTATATCGCATGCCGATGCTATCCCGCATCCGCCTGCCAAAGCGTAACCCTCCACCATCGCAATTGTTGGTTTTCTGTTATTGTAAATTGCAAGGAGCAGGTTTTTAAATTTTCTCGAATCATCTTTGTTTTGCAATATGTCATACTCAGATATTTTTTGCAGATAATCGAGAAAGAGCCCCGAGCAAAAGTTACTTCCCGCCCCGGTTAATATGATAGATTTAGTTTCATCGTCGTTCGAATACTTGTTCATAGCGTCGGTCAATTCTTCTATCATCAGCTCGTCCAGCGAATTCCTTTTCTCCGGACGATTCAATATTATCTTCTTCGTCTGATCATTCTTTTCTACTAAAATTCTTTGATAATCCATTTTATTATAATTTTGGCAGATAGTTAATTAACAATTCATTGTTATTGGAAATAATTGCCGAGTTGATAAGAAAATATTCCCGTAGATTCTCTTCCGTAATTATGTCATGTGTTTTGCCCGCGAATACCAGCTTCCCTTTGTCTAGTAGCAGGGTCTTATGAGTGTATTTTAGAGCGAGGCTAAGGTCATGCATCACAACCATTATCGTAAGTCCTTTTTCCGAATTTAATTTATGCAATATCGAAAATATCTCATGCTGGTAATTTACGTCAAGGTATGTCAGCGGTTCGTCAATGATCAATAATTTTTCCTTAAGATCTTCTTTTAAATTCAATTGCACCAATGCAAGAGTAATTAGAACTTTTTGCCTCTCACCTCCCGAAAGCTCGGAAATTTCCCTGTCCCTAAAATCCATAATACCTGCCACATCCAGTGCTTCACTTACAACCGATTCATCCTCCTCATTATACCTGAATTCCGAAAAATTCTTGTAAGAGTATCTTCCTAATAACAGAAAATCTTTTACGGTTATCTTATCCGTAAGCATTATTCCGGACTGAGGGAGATAGCATAAGCTCCTTGAAAGAGCCTTCCTTTCATATTCTGCTATATCCTTATCTTTAAAAATGATCTTACCACTTGTATTAGTGTGGATCCCCGAAAGCAATTTTACCAAAGTTGATTTCCCGGAGCCGTTCCTGCCTATGATCGAAACGAATTCACCTTCACAAATAGAAAAGGAAACATCCTTAAGAGCGAACCTTTCATTGCCATAGGAAAAGCTAATATCTTCTGCTTTTAGTATCTCACTCATTAGTAGAACACCTCGGATTTAGTTTCGCATAAGACCGGCTTTATCCCGTCTGTTTCGAGAAGGGTTACTTTTTTTATCATGTTTTCTTCGGCAAATTTGGAATCTGCTTTCACCCTTATATAATTCGTCGTAAGTCCTTCCCTGTAGCCGTCTTTCACAGATTCAAATAATACTTCCTGCTCACTTCCGACAAACCTGCTGTAAAAGTCAAACCTCTTTTTATCCGATAACCTTCTTAGGATATGACTTCGCTTTTTCCTCACTTCAATGTCCACGCTTCCCGGCATCACAGCCGCATCGGTATCGCGTCTCTCTGAGTAAGAAAATACGTGCAGGTAACTAATAGGAAGTTCGTTAAGGAAATTATACGTGTTTTGAAACCTTTCTTCAGTCTCACCCGGAAATCCAACAATAACGTCTACACCAATACCAACATCCTTTATCTCATCATTCAGTCTGTGTACGAGGTCACGGTAGTATTCCTTCTTGTACCGGCGTCTCATGCCCTGCAGCGTCTCCGCGTCACCGCTCTGAAGCGGTATATGGAAGTGATTACAGAATTTATCCGACGACTTAGCAAAGTCTATTATCTGCTGGTTCACAAGATTAGGCTCGATCGAACTTATTCTAATTCTCTTTATATCCAGTTTGTCCAACTCATACAGCACGTCCACCAGCCTGTACAATCTTCCATTTTGATATTTATAGTCACCTGTATTAACTCCTGTTAGAACAATCTCCTTATACCCTGAATCAATCACCCTCTTCGCGTTGTCTATTACTTCGTTTATCGGCTGGCTTCTTGACTTGCCTCTTGCAAGCGGTATCGTGCAAAACGAGCATTTGTAATTACATCCATCCTGTATCTTCAAAAACGCGCGGGTGCGCGAATCAATGTCCGCAGAAAAGGCAAAATGGAAATCATTTACTTCCTCGATAGGGGAACGGTAAATACATGACGGCTCGCCTTTTTCGAAGCTATCTACATAGTCGAATACTTTGAACTTTTCCTTTGCGCCTAGCACAACATCCACGCCCTCGATCGAAGCAATCTCGCCCGGTTGTAACTGCGCATAGCATCCTGTAACGATCACATATGTTTCCGGATTATTGCGGAGTATGCTTCGGACGATCTGCCTGCATTCCTTATCGGCGTTATTCGTCACGGAACAGGTATTGAGGACAAATATATCAGATTCATCACCATATTCCCGTATCTGGAAGCCCCGCGTTTCGAACTCCTTTGCCAATGTGGAGGTCTCGCTGTAGTTCAGCTTGCATCCTAAGGTATGTAATGACACACTTTTAGTCATAGGAGGAAATTTACTAAAAAAGTAATGGAATTTTAAGGCTTAAATATAGCATTCGGATTGCTATCATAATGATGGAGCCGGATAAGCGGTTCTTCCGGCTGAGCCTCTGACTTTCGCTTCATCCCTTTCCCCGGGGGAGGATGGGGAGGTGAGGGAAGCTACACGCCCAAGCCCGCCTACATTTAACTTATTCACTCTTCCATAGGCGGCTTCCCGCCGGTGGGTTGATTTAAAGGACGGTAAGATTCCTCACTTTCTGTACCAATTTACACATGTTCCAAGTATGGGTTGATTTAAAGCTCGGGACACTAAAACCCCCCTCTTTCCCCCCTTTGTTAAAGGGGGGATGATCATAGACGGTTTATAATCTCCCATTTTACACATGTTCTAATCCCGTCAAGGACGGAACGCGGATTGTACTTTCTAAGAAGAAAGCATACCGCTTGTAGGTTGATTAGGTCGGGACGAATCCCGCCTTAAATAAGGAAATATAGGGTGAGGAAAAGATGAAAGCAAAGAGAAAAGGGTTAGATACGTATATATACTTTTAATAGAAATCAGAAAAATTACTAATTGATACATGTTATTTTATAACCTCTCTTTGGAGCAAAAATCAGCTTACCAATTGAAGTTAGAACCGGATTTGGTAAGGTAGAACCGTGGTCAGATCGGTAAGTCCATCTTCTTATTCCATCTTTTGTAAGTGAACATACAAAAATCGGGGAAGTGTCAACCAGGTAATATAAATTATCTTCATTATCCAAGATTATATTGTCAGCTCTACCGAAATGATTCTCTAAAGCAGCTGAACTCCAGATTGTCTTTCCATTAATATCAAGTGCGCGAATCGAATCTGATTGAACAAATATAATATTGTCCGAACTAATCACAGGAATATCAAATACATTATCCCTTTTCCATCTTATATTACCATCTTTATCCAACGAATAAAGACGCTTAGTTCTGTAATCCGTAAAATATAAATTATTAAAACCATCGATTACTATTCCGATCACGTATGAATTTAGTGTGTCCAAAGTATATTGCCATATGAGCGTTCCATATTTGTCAAGTTTGGAAATCCTGGATCCACTTAAATAAATATTCCCCTCATGATCCATCGCATTATACACTCCCGATAGCGAATTGATATTACTACTTGTCCACTTAATTGATCCATCCGGATTAACGGCTGAAAAACCATTAGCTACATAAGTATAAATTAGACCTTCACCATCCAGCATAACTTTATTATACGCCCCACCCGGTCTTGACCATAACTGATTCCCACTGCTGTCATAACAATATAACCCGGGTGGATTATCTACATGAAAATAAATTCGCGTCTCTTCCTTGTTCATAGATATTGCAGAAAAGTTATAAGTTGTTAATCCATCCCGTTTCCATATCACACTTCCATCAGGAGCAAACTTATATAATGATCCAGGACTATTATCATCCTGATAATATACATTACCCTTTGAGTCTGCACAAAATTCACTGCCGTCACCTAAAGCTCCATGTTGAAGTGAATCACTCCATTCAAACGTACCGTTCATGACTGGAGCTACATAATGGTTCGAAGCATTATTACCGGACTGCGTTCCGTCATAGCCGAATTGCGGCCACATTGGCTTTGTATCCGGCTCAATGTACTTTACTGATTCATCACAGCCTGTCAAAGATAAAAGGGAAATCAAAACGAGAAGGTATTTCACGGTAGAAGTTTTTTGGGGAAACTATACAGTTTTTACTCAAATGTCAATAGATGCTAAGTCGTTTAAGTTGCAGATATTCCAATTGATTTTACTGATAGAAAATATCCATTTTCTTCAAAGACACTTTCATTATATTGTTTCTCAACGCGGGGTCATTTTCCATGATCGCTTTAATTTCCTCTTCAGTACAGTCAAATACTGTCAGGCTCCCCGTACCGTCTTCGTAAGGACCACCAAATTTCAGCTTTCCTTTGTCATTCAGCTCCTTCATATATTCAATATGAGCTAAGAAAATGGGATCATCCGGAGAGCCCCAGTTGTCTCCTTTAGACCAATCTAATATATAATAGTATTCTGCCATTATTTCTTGAATATATCTTCCAATGTCTCTTTTAGATGTGGATATTTAAATTCAAACCCGTGTTCAAGCAGATATTTTGGAATAACCCGTCTCCCCATTAATATAAGCTCATGTTCCGTACCGATTATCTTCGTGCCTATTTTAAGCATAAAGGCCGGATTGGGAATGCCGATTGGGACATGCAAAACTTTGCGGAGTGTTCTCATTAGTTCTACATTTGTTACAGGTTCCGGACCGGTGCATATTATCATTCCTTCCGCAGTATCATTCTTTATCACCCAGTCGATAACCCTGCAAAAATCCAATTCGTGCATCCAGCTGATGTATTGTTTACCGCTGCCAAACTTTCCACCCAGCCCAAGTCTTGTTACTATTGTGAAAGGCTTAAGCACACCCCCGTCCTTTCCAAATACCAGCCCAATACGCAGATAAACTTTCCTTGTACCCGGGGTAACAATATTATTGAATGTCTCTTCCCACTTTTTCGCAACTCCGGGCGAAAAACCGCCCGGCACGGGAGACGACTCATCCATTATCTCATCTCCCGAATCACCATATATCGCGGCTGTGCTGGAATTGATCCATAGCTTAGGAGGATCCGTTGACCTTAATATTGCCTCTCCTATTATATCAGTAGAATCTACCCTTGAATTAATAATCTCTTTCCTGTTCTTCTCGTTATACCTGCAATTAACCGATCTTCCCGCCAAGTTGATCACAACGTCACTACCGTCTATCTCTTTAGCCCATTCTCCCAATGTTTTTCCGTCCCATTTTACATATAAAATGTTTTTGTCCGGAGACTTTGGATTTCTTGAAAGCACAACAACCTGAATATCGGAATTATAAAAGTGTTTTATCAGACAACCACCCAGAAAACCGGACCCTCCGGCTAAAATTATCTTCTTTGGCTTATTCATAAGTATTCGATCTCCGTTTCACCGGTTTCAGTATCATAAATCAATATACCGGGATTAGAATTATCCATCTCCCCGCATAGCTTTCCCTCCTTATTCCAAGCAGAGGATGTACCGTAAGAATCGAAAATTTCACATGGTCCAACGCTGTTAGACATTATGACATCCATTGAATATTTTTTTGCAATCCCGGGAAAATGCGCAAATACTTTTTCAACCCCATTCTTGTTTTTTACAACGCTTGTCAAGTAAATCCCAGAACCAAGCTCATTTGCTTTTTCGGAATGTTCCGGGAGTAATGACTCGTAGCAAATGGCAGGGGTAATATGATTATCTTCGAGGGAAAGAATCATCTGCTCGCTGCCTTCTATGAAATAAGGCAGTTCATCCGAATGAAGATATTGCTTTGAATAGATCCTTCTGTCTGAGCCAGGCGAAAAGATCACCATACTTATTCTTACACCGTCATTTGATCCGGTGGGCAGACCCACACAAATGATTATCTCACCTTCATCGCTCACATTTTGAAAAACATCGAGCCTTTTATCTTCCGGAGAGGATGCAAGTTCTCCGGCAAGCGACGGTTCATATCCGGTTAATGACAGTTCTGGGAAAACTATAAGACGCGCTCTATGCTCGAGCGCTTTTTTTATAAAGGAAAGGTGATCGTTGGTATTTTGTTGCATATCACCTCTAACAGGCAGGGTTTGAGCAGCACAAATCCTCATATATTAATTCTTTTTCATCAGCAGGTATGCCTTGGATTTATTGTTCCAGCCGGCTTGTGACTCATATTGTACCTTGTAGATCGTTAGATCAGCCTGGGACTCATAGTCGACGAAGTACAGCTTAAAATCAGCCTGGGACTCATAATCTACGAAATACCATAGCCCGTCCTCGTCAGCCTGCGATTCATACCTGACCGTATATACATTGAGGTCAGCCTGAGATTCATAATCAACGATATAGACCTTAATATCCGCCTGCGATTCATATTTTACAGGATATACTTTCTGGCAGAGAGCTATATTTGTAGAGAAAGCTGCTCCCGACAGCGCAAAAATAAAAATGAGAAATAATTTTTTCATGATAGTTTAATTGATTCATAGATTAAACAAGCCGGGCATCTATAAGTTTCATTCCGATATATGTTTTCTTCTTATTCTTCTATATGTCTTTATTGAGATAGCCGAAATTAACGGCAATACATATAAACTCATTTTAGCTACCGTAATATCAAAAAAAGCTAACACCGCCGTGAAGAAAAACATAGCAGGTGTTAAGATCTGAACTTTTGTAATTGACCTTAGCTCTTTTAGGTTGAGATTGTCATCAATCAGCCTGTGATTCCTGATCGCATATTCCCAGTGAATGATCAGGATCACACCCAATATTATAAGGTTAAAACAATAGACCTGGATGCTTATATGATTATTGCTGTACTCCACCATCATCGATGTCGTGAATGGAATGATAGCAACAAACATGAGAAAAAAAATGTTTATCCACATCAGATTCCTGTCGGATGTGCGTATCTCTCTGAACTGCATCTGGTGCCTGACCCAAAAAAGTCCAAGTACAATAAAACTGATAAAGTAGTTTTCGAGAACCGGAAGTACCTGTAATAACTTATGTATGGTGGTCTTATCATCGGGTGAAAGCGGGGGTACCTGTACGCTTAGTATAAGGAGGGTCATGGTAATCGAAAAAACACCGTCAGAAAGTGCTTCTATCCTCGAAACACTGTATTTTTCAGGGTCAGGTTGAAATAGCTTTCTGAAATTCAATGGTAAACACTTTATTTAAGAATTTTATAAATATACCTAAAAATGAAATTTGAAAAAACAGCCTATTTCCCAGCATAATAATGAGCAAATCTTATTAACTGTGTATTTGCAACGGTATTGCGTATATTGTATTAACAGAGTTACGGATTTTAACCTCCGATATACCGGAGGTTTTTTTTGTATAATTAAAAAGAACAATGTACACAGTTAAGTTTAAGGAATTAGATCTGTCTAAAGAGATAATGAAGGCGGTCGAAGATATGGGATTCGAAGAAGCTACCCCTATCCAGTCGCAATCGATACCAATCATCATGCAAGGGAAAGATATAATAGGACAGGCTCAAACAGGAACGGGAAAAACAGCTTCATTTGGAATTCCAATAATAGAAAATATTAAGAATGAGAAGAGAATTCAGGCTCTTGTGCTCTGCCCTACAAGAGAGCTGACGATACAGGTAGCCGAGGAAATAAATGAACTGCTGAAATATAAGAATGGAATCAGCATAGTCCCAATCTACGGCGGGCAGTCAATCGACAGGCAAATAAAAGCTCTCAAGAGCGGAGTTCAGATCATAATTGCAACGCCGGGAAGATTGGTCGATCATATAATGCGAAAGACCATAAAACTTGATAAGGTATTTATGGTTGTTTTAGACGAAGCTGACATAATGCTCGATATGGGATTTAGAAATGATCTTGAAACGATCCTTAAGAATGTTCCAAAGCAAAGACAAACGGTTTTATTTTCGGCAACGATGTCAAAACCAATACTGGACCTGTCAAAAAAATATCTTGTGAGTCCCGAGATGGTCAAGGTCGTTCATAAAGAACTCACAGTTCCCAAGATCAAACAATACTACCTGGAAGTAAAGCCCAATGTAAAACTGGAAGCGCTGACACGGCTGCTTGATATCCACGACCCGGAGCTTGCTATAGTATTCTGTAATACAAAAAGGGGTGTAGATAAGCTCGCAAAGCATTTGCAGGCGCGGGGCTATTTTGCCGAGGGACTGCACGGCGACATGCGCCAGCAGCAAAGGGATAAGGTAATGTCGAAATTCAGGACCGGTGAGCTGGATATTTTGGTAGCAACGGATGTAGCAGCTAGGGGCATAGATGTAGATGAAATAGATGTGGTGTTTAATTATGATGTACCACAGGATGAAGAGTATTATGTACACCGAATCGGGCGAACGGCAAGAGCAGGACGTGAGGGAAAAGCATTTACATTTGTAACAGGCAAGGAGATATATAAGATCCGGGATATAGAAAAGTTTTCAAAGACAAAAATAGTAAGACAAAACATCCCATCGGTAAAGGACGTACAGGCAATAAAAACGACGGAGATAATCGAAGAAATAAAAGAGGTGATAGATGGTGACGAAGGAATATTTAAATATCGGGAGATCCTTGAAAAACTAATGCAGGAAGACTACACGTCAGCAGAAATTGCTGCAGCGCTTTTAAAGATCCTCCTTGAAGGTGAATCATTCGAAGAACAGGAGATCCAATCTAAACCTTTGGCTAAGAATAAAACCGAAAGATTATTTGTTAATATAGGAAAAAGTAAAAAGGTGAAGCCGGGTGACCTGGTAGGCGCATTTTCGGGAGAATCGGGAATACCGGGAAACGCGATCGGGGCAATAGATATATATGATAATTTTAGCTTTTTAGAAATAGAAGGGAAGTATCTAGATACAGTCCTCAAGAAAATGAACAAGGTGACATTTAAAGGAAAGAAACTTTTTGTTGAACCGGCGAAGAGGAATTAAGAGCTTACGGCACTAATGTATGCCTGATCTTTTAAAACAGGAACACATTCACTTACATTAATATCTGCGGCAAGATAAACATCAACTTCATAGCCTTTTTCGACGAGCTCGATTCCAGAGATGCAATTTAATAATGCATCTGTCTCTTTATTGTGTAATGAATGGTAAATATTAACAGCAAGCTCCGCTTCAGGTGACAGATTACCTTTTAATCGAGATAAAATTGCTCCGGCACCAAAGATATCCTCAAGCGCAAACCTAATGGAGCCATCAGGCCATTTCTCACCTGCAGGAATAACAGAAATCCTTTCACCATGTCGGTTGGCATACTCAGCAACGGATCTATAATTCCGCAAACAGCCGCATATTGTTAAGACATCTCCCGTTGCAAGTGAGAGCGAAGAACCGTTTGGCGAAGGAAGTACTATGTTTGTTCCACTAAGAATATTCTCCAATGAATAGGGCGATAGAGATAATTCTGTTTTACTCCGCGGCTTAGCCAAAATTGCATCCTTTGATAACGCATACTCTAGTGCTTTTTCATCTTTCCATTTACATGGATAAACCTTTGCACCATTACTACAAGCAATATCTACAGATGTAGAAAAGGATAAAACATCCACAATAATTACCACATCAGATATTGGAACAAGTAATTTTAGACCTTCCAGCCCCCATTCACACCTTACATTATATTGATTTTTAGCTGAAATCATAACATTTCAAGATTCGTGAACTTCCTTTTTTCGTGTAGAATATGTACATTTCATCTCTATAATTCTAAACTAAAATTAAGGAGAAAGGAAAATGTTACGCATCAGAGAGGTTTTTTATTGCAAACCCGGTCAGGCAAAAAATTTAGTCGAGAAATTTAAAAAAGCCGGCGATGTAATGGAAAAGGCAGGCGGTTTTTCCGGCATGAAGATCATGGTTGATTATATTGCAACTTATTGGACGGTTATTCTCGAAACCGATGTTGAATCAATCGATGAGTTCGAAAAAGGCATGGCTGAATATGCAGGGAATATGGAAGTTCAAAATGCTATGGATGGATATATGGATCTGGTGGAGGGCGGACGCAGAGAAGTGTTCCGTATAATGTAGTTTTTGATTTGGTCTATTGTAGTGATCTTCATTAACGCTCACCCTTGCATTAATGTGCAGGGGTGAAGGACTTCTTCGTCAAAATTTAATTACTTCCAGAGAGTCGGACTTTTTTCCATTTATTACTAAATTTTCTCCTTTCAGATAAATATCGAAAAAAGTCTTCATATAGTCTAGAGTCTCACTAATTATCCTGAGCGCATTTTCTTTAACGGGCTCATTGTCGGCACTATAGTAGTTTATGTCTAAAAAACTATTGTGGTCAGCCCCGCCAATCAAAACTCTATACGCACCCCCTTTTACTTTTTTACAAAACTCACTTCTTCTTATAAACTGTTTCCTGAAGCCATCGTGATTCTTATAATCAGGGAGATCCTCGATAAACATAAAAGGAACGTTAATTCCCTTCAAAGCTACAGTGGGAGGCGTTCCATCTATATCAAGAACCGCTTTAATGCGGTCATCCAGAATGCTCGTATAAATAGCCGCGGCTCCGCCAATCGAATGCCCCCATACACCAATACTTTTAAGATCAATTTTTCCATCAAAATCTTCCGGATTAACTTCCTCCAGTTTATTGAGAGAATAGATCATGTCTTCCGCAAGTATTTTTTGCCGTTTACCTTTCTCTTTCCTGTAATCATCGGCTGTTATTTGAGTCGGGATTTCCAGCAATTTCAAACTATCATGAAATGAAAGATCGGAAGGGAAAACTTCACCCTCTTCATTTAATACAAACTCGCTTTCATATAAATGATTTACACCCGCTACAATAAATCCGTTCCGTGCTAATGCTTCAGCATAATAGGTATACAGGCTGATATTTCCTCCCAATGTTGGGGAAAATATCAATAGAGGAAAACTTTTCTTCTGAGTACTCACCGGAGCATTTACAAATGATATTGTGTTAATGCTTGAGACAAGTGCCACATCTTCTGCAGACCACCCGTTCAATTTTTCCCATATATCTTCAATGTTACTATAATAACTTGACCTTTCGTACTCGTTATTTGATTCCGTAATATCGGACGGGTACCATACCTGGACATTTATGATCCTGTAACCTCCATAATACGGGTCTAAGCGGTTTGTATCGATCCACCGAAAATATCTAGTTCCTACATTGTATGTTTCATTAGGATAGTCCTGGGCTATAGAAAATGTCTGGGGCAGAAAAAAAATGAATACTAGTACAAGCGAATGTTTCATTGTTAATTCTCTCAATCCTGACTCATTATGAAATCTTTCACCTTATCATTGGAAGGGTTGTTTAATACGACATCCCTGTCGTCATATTGCTGTATCTCCCCCTCGTCTATTACCATAATTTTATCGGCGAGCCGCCTTGCCTCTGCTAGGTCATGTGTCACCATTATAATACATCTTGGCTCATTCTCCTGTAACGTCAACAGCTCAGCGTGTATCTCATTTTTTGTAGTAGGGTCGAGAGCACCAAACGCCTCATCCAATAAAAATATCGGCGGATTCAATATCATAGCCCGGCAAATTCCCACTCTCTGCTGCTCTCCACCGGATAGCTGATATGGGAATTTCTCCTTAAACCCCGGACCAAGATTTACAAAACCCATAAGCTCCTCGATCCTGTTATCTAATTCCGCAGGATTTCTGTGTCCGTTCACTTTAGCAAGGAGCGCGATATTTTCATAGACATTCATATGAGGAAACAGCCCTGTACCCTGCACCGAATACCCTATCTTTAGCCGTGTCGGGATAATATTCCTATAATCAAGTTCCACACCAAAGAGATAAACTTTACCCGATGACGGATGAATCAGCCCGTTAACCATCTGCAATAGAGTTGATTTACCGCTCCCGCTTTTACCAATTATCGCGGTTATTAAATTATCTTCTATCTCAAAAGTAGCGTCCTTAACCGCTGCTTTTTCACCATAATAACGGGAAACATGTTCAAATTTTACCGGAAACACGTGAAGTGAGTTTATATTTTAGCGAATATGCAATATATTTCTATTCAGGCTAAATTAAGGCTTAATTAAGGAAATTAAAAGAATAAAATGGAAAACATTATTATAACTACGAACAAAGTGGATGGCAATAAAGCCATTAGTGAAGAACGAGTAAAACTTTATAACCAGTTCCTCGATGTCAGATATCTTACATTCGATATACTGGACCCCCTGGAGATCGAGGATTATGTTGTTCAAACAGAGGCATATATGAGCCCTCCGAGATGGCATATCGGTCATACCACGTGGTTTTATGAACAACTCCTGCGGTCGTATTATAAAGATAAATTTGTTCCCTACAAAGAGGATTACGCATTTTATTTTAATTCATACTACTTAACCTTTGGTAAGCTCTTTAATAAAGCAAAGCGCGGTACACTTTCTCGCCCGACTGTTAAAGAAACCATTAACTACTGTAATCACATCAACAAGCAAGTACTCGACTTCTTCCTGGATGAAAATGTCGAAATTACAGATGACATTAAAAAGAAATTCGAACTCGGCTATAATCACGAATACCAGCACCAGGAGTTAATAGTTTACGATGTTCAGCATCTATTACAGGATGATTATAATCCCAAAACTATGAAGGAACCGCCTACTTCATCCGGAAAGATTAATTTCGATATGGTGAAAATTCCCGGAAGTATTTTCGAAATGGGGTTTGACCCAGAGAGATACGGTGACCGTTTTGCATACGATATAGAAATGCCCTTGCACAAAATCTATCTCAACGATTATATGATAGACCGCTACCCTGTAACAAATGGACAGTATCTTGATTTCATAAATGACGGCGGCTATAAAGAATTCCGTCACTGGCTCTCTGAGGCGTGGTATGCTGTAAACGACAATGGATGGGAAGCCCCTCTGTACTGGCTGCAGGATGACAGCGGTGAATGGTATAAATATGACTTCCGCGGAAAATCATACATAAAAGACATTGCCAACGAACCTGTAACACATATCAGCTATTTCGAAGCGGATGCCTTCGCTAAATGGGCAGGAAAGCGCCTCCCTACCGAAGGCGAATGGGAAAAAGCTGCATCTTTCAATGAGGATCTGGGAAAAAGCACACTTTTCCCGTGGGGTGATGACGATCCATCATTTGAAAACACAAGCCTCCTCGGAATGGATGTATGGAGAACGACCGATGTAAATTCTTATGAAAAGGGTAAGAGCTATTATGAATGTTACCAGATGATAGGTGATGCCTGGGAGTGGACTTCATCGGAGTTTATGGCATATCCCGGATTCAAATCAGGTTTTGCCGAATATAACGACAAATGGTTCAACAACCAAAAGGTCTTAAGAGGCGGCTCATTTGGCACGCCAAAACAATCGACGCGTAATACATACCGTAATTTCTTTAAGACACACGAAAGGTGGCTCATATCGGGTTTCCGGTGCGCAAAGGATTTATAAACTACTCGGGGCAGCTCTGACTGCCCTTTTTTATTTATATTTACAATAGTTTGTTTTTTAGGTAAAATTACCCAAAACACAAAATGGGGGACTTATGAAATTTTTACTCACACTTCTTTTGGCATTTTCCTTCTTTTCTTCAGGATTCGCAGGCAATACACCGCACAGCAATTTTTCTGACCTTTTGATTTCCATGGAAAAAGACCCGCAAATCGAATTACAGATCAGAAATATTGCTTTACAGGATAATTCTCCGATAGAGATTTATCTCGAGCAAGGTATATACATTCGCGCACTTGGAATAGAGGACGGTAAAATTGTTTATGGAATTATAAATAATCTCGCTGACATATATGCCGGAGCTGAAGTATCATATTTAGATAATATAATTACCCGGTACGATATCTTAAAAGCCAGGGTCTATTATGCTGATGGTACCGTACTAAATCCAACACTCGGAATCCCTCAGCCTTCTGTACTGGAGGGAGGGAGTAATAATCTTCTCTTGATACCTGAATCGACCAATGATAAAGTTTGGGCATTCAACCCGCAGAATGGCGACCTAATAGAGTCTGATTTTATTCCACCTGATGCTGTAAATTTGAGCCTTCCTCAGCATGCAGTTCAAACGCCCAGGGGCACAATTACTATTTCAGACCAGACTACAGACGGGATTTTCGAATATGATACGTCGGGGGTATTTATAAGGCTATTTGCTCCTTCGACCGGCGTCAATACCTCGATACTTGATAATACAAGAGGTCATGCTTACCAATCAAATGGAAACCTCCTCGGAACCGTAGGCACGGGACCTAATATTAACGCAATTCCACAATTCGATACAGGCGGCGCTTATCTCGGAACTTTCATTACATCCGGAATAGCCTCGAGTTGGTTCATAGAATACAGAACTTCCGATATGCTGATCTCTGTAATAAATACGCCCACCGGTGTGAGCAAATATGACCTGAACGGAACTTTCCAGAGTACCTTTGCATCTATCTCGTCATTTCCACAGCAGGTACATAACATGCAGAATGGTAACGTTGCAATTGCTAATTTTTCTTCCGGCTCTCAGCAAGGGATCCTTATTTTCCCTTCCGCCGGAGGTACTTTTATTAAACAGTTACAGGGCGTGACCGGAAATAGAGGCGTCTGGCAACTTGGAAATGGAAACTTCCTTACAACAAATGGAAGCGGTGTTCATGAAGTAGATAGTGCTACAGGAAACCTTGTCCGTACAGTAGTCCCGGGTGTTCAGTCAAGATTGATCTCATTCTACGATCCTGATATGCTTGTAGGATTACAAAATCAAAATAGTTCTGTTCCGGAAAAATATTCTCTACAACAAAATTATCCGAATCCCTTCAATCCCTCGACCACAATATCATTTGATATACCTCTGAACGGGTTCGTAACGCTGAAAGTTTATGATATTCTTGGTAAGGAAGTTAAAACACTGGTCAACAAAAGCTTAACCGCCGGAAGCTATGACTTTAGCTTTGACGCATCCGAGCTTAATTCAGGAATATATTTCTATACCCTGAGAACGGGTGACTTTGCAGAAACTAAGAAGATGTTACTAATAAAGTAAATTTTAACATTTTATAATACTAAAAAGGCAGCTTTTAGCTGCCTTTTTTATTAAATAACGTTAGTGCAAAATACTTTCTATCGTCATTCCATGTCTTTATCCAGTCCAGTCCTGCAGTATCCGCAAATTCCATTATAAGGTCATCGTTAAATTTATATGAGTTCTCGGTGTGGATGCCCTCGCCTTCGTCAAGCTCAATTTTCAAACCGAGATCGTTTATCATTACACTCTGCTTCTCCTTAGAGAATAAATGCATTTCTATCCTGCTCTTCTCTTTATTAAAAATGGACTCATGTCTAAACTTCGAAAGGTCGAATTCTCCACCCAGTTCATTATTTATTCTTTGAAGAATATTGAGGTTAAATTCCGCCGTCAAGCCGTCCCTGTCATTATAAGCTCGTACTAATATATCTTCATCTTTAATTAGATCGAACCCTATCAGCAGCGCATCTGTATCCTTCATCTCGCTTGCGATCTTTGACAGGAATTCCTTAATGTATGACCTTCGGAAATTACCAATGCTCGAACCAAGGAATATCGTTAGATTGTCCGAGTTATCTATATCTTTAACTATCCTGTATCCGGAAATATATTCAGATAAGATACCGTTTATTGTTAAGTTCGAATAATCTTTAAGTAATTGTTCAGATGTGGGGATCAGTATATCTGATACATCGAGCGGAATATAATTCAACTGCCGTCCTGTTTTGAGCTCGGCATCTAGTAAGTGACGGGTCTTTGTAGACGTACCACTACCAAGCTCTACCATAACAGGTTTATTCTTACTAAACTCAATTATATCACCTGACCTTTCTATCAAAATGCTCTCTTCCGTTCGTGTCGGATAATAATCCTCTATCTGTGTTATTTTATCGAAGAGCTCCGAACCCCTATCGTCATAAAAATATTTCGGATATAGAAATTTTTTCTCTGCAGTAAGCCCGTTCTTAACATCCTCTGCGAATGTGCTTTCAGTCAGAGCTTTCTCAAACCTGTAAATGTTTAACCGGTCATTCAAAATTTCTTTTGAAAAGACCGGCGAATTTTTTATTACTGTGTCCGTCGGTAACAATTTTAGGAAGGTTAGTTAAACTTAAAATAAAGTTCTTGTTGCTAATTACAACACCTAAAGAGCGTCTAGCTGTTTTCCCAGCGGTTTATTAGTTCAATAAATTCTTTTTGTATAGTTTCACATTTGTCTTTCGTGTACCATATTGCTATATCTTTCTGAACTTCGGCGAGTTCTTTCTGCTTTGTTCGTTTATGTTCCCGCATCATCTCCTGCGCCGGCTCAGGTCGGGGTCCCCACGTTCCCATATAGCTCCAGTTGGACTTATCTACAGATATAAGCTTTGGTATCGATCGTGTCCCGCTCGTCAGACAGCAATCCATTAATTCGGGGTTCTCATCCCTGAAAATAAACCCTAACCCTATATTATCAGAGAGTTCTGCTATCTTGTTTATTGCAGGAATGTTCTGCGCAGAATCTCCGCACCATGATTCCGTTAATACCAACCACGCATAATCCCTTTTTAGATCCATAGTGATCTCGACCATTCCGGGCAGTATCTCGATCGTATTATCCCATCTTTTCATTCTTACGGCATTTAGCTTGGTATTGTTTACCCTGCTTTCACTTTTCTCCGTACCGGTCGTATCTCTCTCATCAGCCAGCCTAAGTACTAAATTTTTATATTCACTATAAGATAATGCATTCTCGAATTTATTCCTGAAGAACTTAGGATTATGTTCTTGAATATTGCTATTTATTGCTCCGGTATTGTTTGACATTGTAAAATTATTTTAATCTTGATACTCTTATCAACATAAATTGGAAAAAATTAATCTTAATCTAAATTCATAAATTATGGCAGCAGAAGAAATAAAATTAATAATGAAGTACAATGCTTTTGTATTTAATAAAAATCTTGAAGAAATTTCAAACGAAGATAGTCTCACCACTGCTGATGACAGGGTAAACCTTATAAACTGGGTTGCAGGACATATTGTAAATACGCGTGATGATCTGCTTGAAGACGTTGGGAGTGGAAGGATCCTCCAACCTGAATACAAAGAATATTACGCGGGGAATAAACAACTTCCCTCAACCGATGTTGCAATTGATATTGATACAATAAAGAAAGATTTCGAGAAGCTTACGGAAGAAATAAACAAGGTCCTTGACGAAGGAGATAATGAAAAAGACAAAAAGGTAGCCTTTTTTATGTTTCATGAATCATACCACGCCGGACAATTGGGCGTGTTAAGGAAACTGCTTGGAAAAGAAGGAAAAATGCGGATATAAAAAAGCCCGCGTTGTGCGGGCTTTTAAACTAATTTTACTTCTCGTTTCCTTCTTTGTCTTTGAATTGCAATGATACCGAATTTATACAGTACCTCTTTCCAGTAGGAGGAGGTCCGTCATCGAATACATGCCCTAAATGTGATCCGCATCTTCCGCATGTTACTTCAGTCCTTACCATTCCATGTGAAGTGTCCTCACTAAGAATAATACTGCTGTCTGTTACCGCTTCAAAAAAGCTGGGCCATCCACATCCTGATTCAAACTTTGCAGTCGAATAGAATACAGGATTTCCGCATGCATTACAATGAAATGTACCTACATCTTTAAAATCTTCATACTTTCCCGTAAAGGGTCTCTCTGTTCCTTTCTCTCTGAGAACGTGGTACTCTTCGTCTGTTAGTTCTTTCTTCCACTCTTCTTCGGTTTTGTTTACTTTGTCGGACATATTATCTCCCTGGGTTTGATTATTTTCCGAATCCAATGAATCGGAGACCAATTTGACGTTTTCACTAACTACATTGTTGCCCGGTTCATGGCCCCCGGAGAAAAGCGAATTTCTGAATAAAAAAGCCACTACGGCTACCGCCGCGATACCGATCACTATTAATGGTTTCATTTTCATTTGTGGGTTATTGTTTGCTCTAGTGCTCTACGTAATATCAAACAGATTCCACTGCTGTTTAGTTTCTTAAACTGAATATATTTATATATGATTGAAATGTTAAGCGATTAAAATTATATTAATGTATGCCAGTGCTAATTTAATGGAATATAATAACATAGAGATACGCCAATTTGATCCGAATATGGATTCGGTTTCTGAGCTGACTAAACTTCTTAATAAAAGCTACAAACAGTTAGCTGATATGGGATTCCGGTACGTTGCTACTCACCAGGGAGACGATATAACATTGAGCAGAATTAACAGGGCATACTGCCTGGTTGCTTTAAAAGATGGCAGGATCATAGCAACTATATCCTATTACCATGAATCGGGTTACGAAAGATGTAACTGGTATGATAAAGATGGTGTCGGATATTTTGGACAATTTGGAGTTGATCCCGCGCTTCAAAAATCGGGCATAGGAAGCCGTTTGATGGAATTGATCGAGGAACATTCCCGCAACAAAGGTGACGCCGAGCTTGCTCTCGATACAGCCGAGGGCGCTTCTCATCTTATCGAAATATACAAAAAGAAAGGCTACCGCTTTATCGAATACGTTCGATGGAAAGATACTAACTACCGCAGTGTAATAATGAGCAAAAAACTAAACTGATCAAAAATCATGAGCACAAACGAAACAATTGCCGTTCTCAGACCGGATGAAAAATTCACCACTCATATCTCTGTAGACGGTCACGAAATAATTGCAGATGAACCAGGCTCCTCCGGCGGATATGATAAAGGACCGACTCCCTACGGTCTCATTGCATCCGGGCTTGCCGCCTGTACCGTAATGACTATGAAATGGTACTCCGATAGAAAAGGCTGGAATGTTGAGGAGTTCAAAGCCATTATTACTCACGGAAAAGATTATGTAGAAGATTGTGAGAATTGCGAAGAGGGTAAAAAAGCCCAGATCTATAAATTTAATGTGACGGTAAAAACAAAAGGACAGCTCTCCGACGGGCAGAAGCTCAAATTAATTGATATCGCTAAGAAATGTCCCGTCCATAGGACACTTTTATCACCGATCGACATAGAAACTAAATTCGAAGACTGATGCCCGCAGGATATTCCGGTACACCGCTCGTAAAAAAACTCGGTATTAAAGAAGGCTTTAAAGTCCGCTTCATAAATAAGCCAAAGAATTATATGGATCTGCTGGAAGAAATTCCTCCTGCTGTTAAACAGATCAAAACAGGCAAAGCTGACTTTGTTCACATATTCACTAAAAGCCGTAAGGAGCTTGCCTCCGAATTGAAGAAGAATATGAGATCCATAGAGCAGGACGGAATGATATGGGTTTCATGGCCCAAGAAAGCATCTAAGATACAGACAGATATTACGGAGGATGTTATCCGTGAAGTTGCCCTCCCGATGGGACTTGTGGATATAAAAGTATGCGCTGTGGATGATATCTGGTCTGGATTAAAACTCGTCATCAGAAAAGAAAACCGAAAATAAAATGAGCGAAAGAAAAAAAGTATCTGCTGGAACAAAATGGGGCGATTCCGTCGGGTATTCCCGCGCGGTTCGTGCGGAAAATATCATCGAAGTAGCCGGCACAACCTCCTTTGAAAATGGTGAAGTTGTCGGAGTGGGTGATGCATATACCCAGGGAATGTTTATTTTAAATAAGATACACTCTGCTATTTGCGAGCTGGGCGGTAACATAAATGATGTTGTAAGAACACGCATGTTTATTACGGATATCGGCGCTTGGGATGGTGTTGCCAAAGCCCATGGTGAGTTCTTTTCTGAGATCAAACCCGCTTCTACTATGGTCGTTATTAGCGGGCTTGCTCATCCTGATATGCTTGTCGAGATCGAAGCTACTGCAATTTTAGACCAATAAAAAACCCGGCTGAAAAACCGGGTTTTAAATCTTTTAATTCTCCCCTAAATTTATTCCTTCTTTGGTTCTTTCTTTACAGGAGTATTGTTATTATTGCTCTCCCTCTTATACTCTCTTCCGGAGTTATCGTTATTATAGCTCGGCGGAGGAGTATAGGTATTATTTGAGGACTTATAAGAATTATTCGAAGATTTCTTCTTAGTTGTATAACGCTTTTTAGAAGTTTTTCTCTTCTTGGAATATTTCTTTTTAGAGTTCTTCTTGCTCTTTGTGTACTTCTTATTTTTATTTGAAGTTTTTTTGTTGCCTACTGTTTTACCGGTGGTGTACTTCTTACCATTCCAGGTAAAAGTAGAAAGACCTTTTCTCTTTGCGTCCTTGTAAGCAGAGCCAAAACTTACGTTCTTGTAGCTGGCGCTTTCACGCTTGTTGTTGTTGCTTTTCTTATTGCTGGTGACATTCTTATTGTTGCCATCGGTATCCTTCACTGTGGTGTAAGTCTTCCCGTTGTATTTGAATGTCTTTAAACCTTTTTTTCTTGCCTCTCTGTATGCCTGTCCGAAACTCGAGAGGTTACTGCTAGACTTCTTCTTGTAAGTCTTTTTCTTTGAAGATTTCTTTTTCTTCTTTTTCCTGTTTTGCTCTACCTTTTCAGTACCGCTTGTTGATGCTTGAACGGTGCTGACTTCAGCAATAAACCCTCCAAAAAAAGAAAAACAAATCCCCAAAATAAGCGCTCGTAATAACACGTAGCCCTCCTTGTTTAATTAAATGGTTGACGAAAAAGTAAATTCACATTGCTAACGATTATTAACTTATTATTAATAACCAAAAAAAACAATACAATTTGGGGTAAAAGCCATATTCCGCGCTAAAATTAAACCTTTTCACTGTTTTTTGCATCAAATGTAATATATTTTAAGTAATATTTCATTTTTTAATGCAAGATTCCCATTTTAAGCCTAATCTCCTATTACTTCTAAATAGAATCGCTGATAAACCTGCATACATCACATTGAACACAGGTAATGATGTATTTGGATTTACTGTCGGTGAGACATTCCTGCCTCAGACATTGATCTACGCCCATAGAGGGGGATACCTGATCTCCCAAAACGATCGAGAAACTAGGTTGAGAAATGGATCCTTTCTTATTTTAAATAAAAATGAAAAATTTTCTATTTCCAAAATAAACGGTACCGATCGCGGACCTGTATTGCTGTTATTTAAAAAAGATTTTGTAAGCGATACCCTTTCGGAAAGCATCTCGGAAAAAATATTCCCGGCTGACTGGAGTTTCCATTCCCTGATCCGTGAAATGAGTACTGGCATAAAGAGGATTTCCTCGGATTTCCAGTGGGGAGAAGAAAAGTTTTTCGAAGTACTAATACATTTAAATTCGTTGGGGAGTAAAATTGAAAACGAATTAGAGAACCTGAGCCACCAAAAGAAATCAACCAGGTTGGAAACTTACCGCAAACTAAATAGAGCAAAAGATTTTATCCGTACATACTATGATGAAAAATTAAATCTCGATGATATCTCCAAGCAAGCTGGATTATCCAAATATTATCTTATCAAATTGTTTAAAGAACTTTATCAGCTTACTCCATATGAATTCCTACTTAGACAGAGAATGATACACGCCTGCGAAATGCTGAGGACCGAAAAGAAAAGCATAACAAACATTTGCTACGATACCGGATTTGAAAGCCCTTCCTCGTTTTCTTTATTATTTAAAAAACATACCGGATTATCCCCTCGCGAATACAGGAATTTATCCCTTAATTATTAGCAACATTTGATAAGAATTATTTCGTGTGCGAAACTAATTTTAGATTATTTAAATTTAATAATCTAGAAACATGAATACACTTAAATTGAAAAACCTGTTATTTATACTAATTTTGTTTTTACCATATCTTGCCCAAGCGCAGGATAAACCTGCTATCCGGTTCGATGATAAAGTCCGCATAGTCGAGGCATACAGGATAGCGGAAAAATCCGCTGATAGCATCTGGCAGGGATGGTCAAAAACACCCTTCGTCATTCTGTTAGTGGATGATAATTATGAGTATCTCTTAGGGCATACTCCTTTGACCGATGATTTCGTTTCTTTGGGTTATGACGATATTCTCAAGCAGGAAGTCTATTACCGTAATAGAACATTCGATAAGAAACTCTTAGCCACTTTTCCAGCAATTGACGGAATTCCTACTATTGTGATCGGACTCCCGGAAAACACCGGCTTAAACTCTGTCGGTTGGACAATAACATTACTACATGAGCACTTCCACCAGATGCAAATGTCTGATCCTGATTACTACACATCAGTCGCATCTCTCGATCTTGCAAAAGGTGATGAGTCGGGTATGTGGATGATAAACTTCCCTTTTCCATATAATTCCGCTGAAGCAGAACAGCAACTCGCGGTAACAAATGCTCTACTGGCAGATTTAATTGCAGATTATAATGAAGATAAGCTTAATGAATATTTAAAAGAAAGATCGAAGCTCAAAGAGATATTTGGCGAGGAAAATTACCGCTACTTCTCATTTCAGCTATGGCAGGAAGGTATTGCTCGGTATACAGAAATGCAGGTTATGGAAATGCTAAATGAAGGATATACACCAACAAAAGCATTTCAGCATCTCTCAGATTATCAGGATGTAAACAATGTGATAATATACGCATTTAAAGAATTGCAGAAAACTTTGAGAGAAGCCAAGTTAAGTGAATACGAAAGAGTTATATTCTACTCCATAGGTGCAGGGGAAGGATTATTACTTGACAAAGTTGATCCTGATTGGAAGAAAAAATACTTTACGGAAAAATTTTATATTGAGAATTACTATTAAAGTTATATTTTATTGTAAAGGGGATTGATGGATACGCATACTTCTGAAGCTGAAAAATTAAAGAACCTCATAATTGTCGGTGACAGGGTTTTAATAAAACCAAAGACTGCCGACGAAAAAACCAAAACCGGTCTTTATCTTCCTCTCAATGTACAGGAGAAGGAAGAAGTAAGGAGCGGGTTCGTGATGAAAGTGGGACCGGGCTATCCAATACCCCTTCCGGCTGAAGGTCTTGATGAAGATTGGAAGGGAAGTGATGAAGCAGTTAAATATATCCCATTGCAGGCAAAAGAAGGCGACCTTGCCATTTACCTTCAAAAAGGCGCGGTCGAAGTTCTTTATCAGGATGAAAAGTATTATATAGTCTCTCAGCACTCTATTCTTATGATTGAGAGATATGACGATGTTTATTAAAATAATTTATATATTCCGATAAGTAAAAAAAATTGGTTCATGACTACAAATATTAATTCGGATACCACTACTAATGGCATAAGAGTTCAGGTTTTCCCTGAATATGTACAGGAGCATTCTGACACAGATAATAACCTCTATTATTTTAAATACAGGATAATTATTACAAATAATTCCGATAAGGCAGTAACCCTTGTTTCACGACATTGGGAGATAATTAATTCCGAGGGAGATACAGAGGTCGTAGATGGTCCCGGGGTTATCGGGAAAACTCCTTATCTTGAACCCGGTGACGATTTTGAATATGAAAGCTACTGCCCTCTCGATACGAGCTGGGGTACCATGGAAGGCTCTTATAGCATGCAGGATGATGACGGTGATTCATTCGACATTGAGATCGGACGTTTTTATCTGTGTATACCCGTAACCGTGTAACATTAATCCGTAACTTTGGTTTTTAATCACCTCTTTGATTCCTTCATTAGTGATCCTCTCAATATCATTATCTTTATTCTTTTCTTTTTTTATTTGCTGACCTATATAGAATATTATTTCGGTAGCAGATCGATTAAAAACCTGAAAGACTTTCCACCAATCAAGACTAACGCTCCACCCTATATCTCTTTCATCATCCCCGCTAGAAATGAGGAAAAGAAAATAAAAGAAGCCCTTTCGTCCGTCCTTGCTCTGGATTATCCTCGATATGAAGTAATCGCAATTAACGATAGATCTAATGATAATACCGGAAAGATACTGGACGGGTTATCAGCATCAAATCCCGATCTGAAAGTCGTTCATGTCACTTCACTTCCTCCCGGATGGCTCGGAAAGAACTATGCACTCGATTACGGGGCAAAAAATGCTTCCGGTGAGTATTTCATCTTTACAGATGCAGATGTAGTTTTTAAACCGGATACGCTGAACCGTGTATTGGAATACATAAAACAAAACAACACTGATCACCTTGCAATGGCGCCGTCACACGTTTTTAAAAAGATCCTGCTGACTGCAGTTATAAGTATTTTTGAATTCCTTTTCATGGTAAAATTTAAACCGTGGAAAGTATCTAACTCCAAAAGCAAATACTTCATCGGGATAGGCTCATTCAATATGATCACAGCAGACGCATATAAAAAGACAGGCGGATTTGAAACACTGAGGATGCGTCCGGATGATGACATTATGCTTGGGAAGCTTGTTAAAAAATCCGGCTATCGTTCTAACTTTGTTTATGCTCCCGAACAATTATCTATCGAATGGTATAACACTGTGGGCGAAATGATCCGTGCATTCTATAAGAATACATTCTCTGGCTTTAATTACAGCCTGCTTAATGCAGTTCCTTCTATTTTTATGCTCGTTGTATTATCAACCCTACCCTATATAAGCCTTTTTTTTCTTAGCGGTATCGGTTTAATTATAGATGGAGCAATACTTGTAATAATCTTCCTTATATACCTGCTCTTAACAAAAACAAACGGAATAAGTATTTTTTACTTTCTCACTTACCCCGTTGCGTGTTCTATTATCGCTTACCTCATGATAAGATCGGTTTTCCTGAGCGTGATCAAAGGTGGTGTCGATTGGCGCGGTACTTTTTACAACTTAAAGGAATTGAAATCTAACAAAGTATAATGTCCGATAACTGGACCACAACTGATAAATGTCTTAATTGCGGTAGTCCCGTAACCGGAAATTACTGCTCAAATTGCGGTCAGGAAACAAATACCGGACGGTATGGTGTTTCAACGATTTCAAAAGATCTTGCAAAGGAAAAGTTCAATATTAAGTCAAAACATCTTAAGACCCTTTTACAGCTTATAATTTCACCGGGTAAATTTTCAAAAGAGTTTTTGTCGGGTAAACGGGTCTCTTATACAAAACCCATCACCTTTTATTTGTTTATCCTTGGTATATACCTGGTACTATTTCATAATTTCAGTGATGTTATCCTTCCCCCTGATAATACGGATGTAAAACATAATGAGCTGAATAACATTGTAAAGCAGAACATGAACTATTTTAGTTTTATCATGCCTGCGGTATATTCGCTGACTTTCTATTTGTTCAACGGAAAGAGAACAGGAATTAACATTGCCGAATCATTCGTGATTTCATTATACTTTTTTGCAGCAACACTTGTAATTGGTATATTATTTATGCTTTTGATTTTTATAGATCCTCTACTTTGGTCTTTGAGAACTATTATTATTGCCCTATATCTCCTTTACTCCTATTATCAGCTTGCTCAGTTGAAAGGGATAAAAGGCATTCTACTTACTATAATCACGACCTCTTCAGGATTTTTTATAGTGGTTGTAATAATTCTTGCATTCAGCATTATCTTTGTTTACTAGAGAATGTTATAGGTTCCATAATGGAATTAACATAAAAAAAAGGCTCTGCCGAAACCGGTAGAGCCTGAAATATTCTTTAACTCAAATAATTTTTTAGGTGGCGAACTTGTATATCTCGCCCGGTCCCTCATACTCCAGCAGACCAAAATCTTTTTCCGATAATGTGATCTTTGCATTGCCTAAAAATTCCGGCTTCTCTATTTCTATCACATTGCCATTCCTTGTAAATTTGTATTCACATGGTATCAGCTTGCCCGTATCCCAATTGATAGCGTACACTTTTTTAACAGCCGATTCACCTTCCGCCAATCCAACCATTAATAGTGCGTTAAAGTAATCGAACATTGGGTTTGGTCCGTCGAATATCTTCTCGTCTATATCCACCTCGCCCGATTGCATATCATCTTCCTCTCTGAAAAAATACGTGTAACTTTTTCCGTTTGACCCGGTAATTTCATATGTCACGTTCTTTTGAGGAGAACTCAACTGAATCCTTACACCCGAATAACCCAATGGCGTCAGGTTAAACTCACATTTTGCTCTTACATCGGGTCTGTTAATAAACTTCCCTTCCTCGGATACGTACCAGTTGCCGTTTCCGGCGATCAGCTTATACTCCTGCTCCTGTAATAGTTCGTTATCCTCCTTGTTGTACATTAATAGCTTCCCGGTGGTTTGTGTCTCCATGGCAGTTAAATTTACTTAATGAAAATTTTTAAAGGTTATTTTATTAGTAACATTTTCCTTGTTTGTGAAAAGCCTTCCGTTTCGAGTTTGTAAAAATATACCCCGCTTGAATAGGCGCTCGCATCAAAATTATAACTATATGAGCCTGCTTGTAATTCTCCGTTGACAAGTAACGTAACCTGCTGACCTAATTGGTTATAGATCGTTAATTTCACACCCGACGCTTTAGCTATGTCGAATCTTATCTGCGTAGAAGGATTGAACGGATTTGGATAATTTTGATAGAGCGCGTAGCTTTCCGGTGTGTTTCCGGAGTTATTCACTATTCCCACCGGAATATCATTGGTATCAACCTCTATATTATAGAGCGTTCCGCCGTTTCCGAATGTCCTCGCGTGAATTGCCTTCCCGCCGGCTATCACAGTTCTTCCATCACCTGATGTGCTCGTCCAGTATAATGAACCCGGAGTATTGAGCGCATACAATGGTGCATTCCCGGCAAATGTCTTAAATATAAAAAGATCCTCTGTTGAGTTGCTGATCGGTCCATATGATGATGCACTTAATATATTACCACTCTTTGAAAAGGATACGTTGCTAATCTCATCACCTGCACCTGAAAACGTCCATATCGGTGTTGAGCTTCCCGAAGAAAAGACTTTTACCTTTCCGTCGTATGAGGAAGCTGTTATGAAATTCAATGTACCTACGGCGATAAAATCTCCATTGTCGGTTATGTCGACCGCATACATCCAGTTATAAAATGACCCGGGCGCCTCCTGGTGTTCCCACTGGAATACATATGAGCTTCCATTCCATTGAAATACTCTTACATATCCCCTGTAATTGATCGTTGCAATTATACTTCCGTCTCCGCTGATTCCCTGGCGGCTTTGAGTTCCCGATGTCGAAAGAGGATTTATTAGCCCCCTATCCAGAAGCTGTCCGGTGTATGTTCTGAATACAAGAAATTCTCCGTATGTATTCACTATAACTACCGAATCATTTGCCGATATCCTGATACCCTGTATTAAGCCCGTGCTGACTGTCGGCACTACTTTAAAGCTCCATACCGGGGTTGTCGAACCGCTGTTGAAACCGAATATTGTGCTCGAATCCGACCTTGATGCACATGCAATCAAAAAATTTCCGTTACTTGTTATATCGACCGGTCCGGCTATCCCGGTATCTGGTAATGTTGTGAGGTCATAATTAAAAAATGGAGTATTACTAGAACTGTTGAACAATAAAATACTATGATATGACCCTGTCGCAATTACTCCGCCTGTATCGGATATTGCAATATTGTTCTGGCTCGTTTGAGTACTTACAAAATATTCCCAGGCTGGTGTGCTATTGGCATTACCGTATAGTGATATTCGCTTATTATTTAGGTCCCACGAGTTGATCGTCCTGTTACCATTCCGGCTTACTTCACAATGGTTTGATATAGCCGTTGCGTCACCGGTGTTCCATCTTAAGTTAGTCCCGTTTGCATCCAGTATAAACGGGATCTGGTTGTACTCCTGGGGATACTGGTAACCTTCGTTCCGCTCGGCATTGATCACCGTGCGTTTCTTTATTATTCCGTTTTCGTTTACTGTCTCCTCGAATTTTCCTATCTGTGGGTGGTCTTGTGAATATGTTTTTACTGAAAATATAGATAGGAACAAAAGCAGTAAAATAGTTTTGCTCATAGGTGAGTGAATTAAAATTTTTTTTGGAAATGTGCGTAACAATATGTTAACAAAAATTTTTCAAAAATAACAGAGAATTTTCATTTATTTTATAGCTCTCGGAAATTGAGATTTCGCCACTCCATAGGTGATTTCCTACAATAAAATCGGTTTATAGCTTATTTGAAGACAATTTCATCTATAATAATTTTGAATCTATAAGATTAGGTTGTACTCATTGTTCTATTAGGTGAAGCAAAATGGAAATGTTACGGTTACTACTTCGTTGCTGCCCAGGACGCTAGTATTATACTGTTAAGGCATTAACATGCTCCAAATTCCATAATGGCGAGTATTAGTCCTCCTGATACCGCCTGCTTCACCGTCTTTTTTTATCTCTTCGTCCCAAAATCAATCCTACATTGCAGTTTTTTACTCCTTTTTATAATTTATTCCAATGAAATTCTCCATCTGCATAGTATTAATTTTTCTTAATTCCCTCGCGGCTTTCTCGCAGGTATCCCAGCAATGGGTCAAAAGATACAATGGACCTGCCGGGGGTTTTGACATTGCCAGAGAAATGTTGCTAAAACCTGACGGCTCTATCATTGTCATTGGCAATTCCGTCGGAATCGGCACTTCCTCTGATATTGTAATCATTAAATATTCTCCGGCTGGTGATGAACAATGGGTATCACGTTACAATTACCCTGCTGATAGGTCTGATAATGTTTCATCAGCGGTATTGGATGATCTGGGATACATTTATATTACCGGCTTTATAACGGACTCTACCGATGTTACCCGTATGGCTGTGCTTAGATTCGATTCTGCAGGAATATTTCAATGGATCAGAACATTCGATTCAACTGCCTACACACAGTCTTACGGCGAGTCCATCGCTGTGTCCGGTGACGGCAATATCTTCGTTACAGGAACCGCAAGGAGCATTTCTTCTTTAAATGATTTCGTTACTATGAAATTCTCCTTATCAGGTGAACTCTTATGGCGAAAGACATATAACGGACTAGGTAATGGAGATGATAGCTCCGTCGGACTTGTACTGGATGATCAGAATAATGCCTTTGTTACGGGAAGCAGTAAAACAACCGGAACAGCATCCGATATTGTTATGCTTAAATACAACAATTCGGGAAATCTCCTGTTTACAAAAACATTCTCCGGACCGTCGGACCTGGATGACAGACCTACTTCGGTCACTACCGACCAAAATAACAACATAATCATAGCCGGGGTTACTTCCGGCTCAAATGGTTTCGATTACCTTACTCTTAAATACTCTAACCAGGGAAACCTTTCATGGTCTAAAACATACGATGGTACAGGCAATAGTATTGATTACACATATAAGGTAATAACTGATGCCGAAGATAATATCTACGTTACAGGAAGTAGTAGGAGCGGTACTCTACTGGGAACGGAAGATGCCGTTACAATAAAATATGATTCTGCGGGTGCTGTAAAATGGACTAACCGCTTTGACGGTCAGGCATCGGGAAGCGACATAGGATACTGTCTTACAGTTGACTCAAAGCAAAATGTTTATATTGGATGCGCTACCGATAGAGGAGGTATTCAGCTTATACTCGGAACATTAAAACTCAACTCTTCAGGTAAAATGGAATGGTTGCAAACTTATAACTTTTATTCCGCGCCTGAGGATTTTCCATACAGCATCCTGGTCGATGATCTGGACAATGTTTACCTGTGCGGTATCAGCTTTGGAGGAACTACTGATTACGATATTGCTACAATAAAATACTCACAATCGATAGGAATTAGCCAGATTGGAAGTTCCCTGCCGGAGAAATTCGAGCTTTTCCAGAATTATCCCAATCCCTTTAATCCCTCGACAAAGATAAGCTTTGATCTTCCGCAAAGCTCATATGCCACATTAGCCATCCATAATTCTATCGGACAGGAAATTACCGTCTTAATCGACCGGGACCTTCAGCCCGGTAAATATGAGTTCAATTTTGATGCTTCTTCCCTGCCTTCGGGAATATATTTCTATACCCTAAGTTCAGCCGGCTTCAGAAAAACTGGAAAAATGATGCTTATCCGCTAGTTTTTCTCCAAAATTAACCCTTGACAAGAGCCTATAAAATAAGTATGTTAAAAATACATAAGAACTTATATAATTCATTATATGGATTTAATTAAGCAATTGGGTTATTTATCTCTCGGTACCAGGTTCAGGATACTTACGGATAAGCTATTACAGGATGTCGATAAGGTATACAAAAACCTTGATTTAGATTTTGAACCCCGATGGTTTACAGTTTTTTACCTGGTTCATAATACCGGAGCGATAACAGTCACAGAAATTGCAAATCACCTGGGATATACACAGCCCGCTGTCACGCAGATAATTAATATTTTAACTGAAAAGGGTCTGCTCAGCTCGGTTAAGGAAAAAGAGGATTCCCGTAAAAAGGTTATAACCGTAACTACAAAAGGAAATGAACTCTTTAAGAAACTCCAGCCGGTTTGGCAGGTGATCGAGAGATCCGTTAGAGAGCTTTTCTTATCGACGGGATATGACATTCTTTCCGTCCTTGGAAAAGTCGAGGCAGAGCTGGAGCGAAAGGATATTTTTTCACGCGTCTCCGATGCGATAAAACAAAAGAATGAAGACGGTATAAAGATCGTGCAGTACCGTCCGGAGTATAAAGATTTCTTCAAAGACCTTAACTATGACTGGATCAGAAAATACTTTAGAGTTGAAGAGCCCGATAGAAAGATTCTTGAAGACCCGGAGCATGAGATACTTGCAAAAGGCGGTACTATATTCTTCGCTGATTATAATAACACTATCGTGGGCACCGTTGCATTAATAAAACATCCAAACGGCTCTTATGAATTAGCCAAAATGGCTGTCACAGAAGAATACCAGGGAAGACATATCGGCGAGAAACTTGCTATGGCTGTTATCGAAAAAGCCGCTGAAGAAAACGCTTCTGAATTATTCCTCGAAACAAATACAAGTATGATAGCCGCAACTAATCTTTACCGTAAGCTTGGCTTTGAAGAGGTTATACAAAACGAGCCAAGCAAATACGAAAGATCTACAATTAGAATGAATATGAAGCTCAATTAATATTTTTAGAGGGCGCGAAGGGAAAACAAATGGAAAAGTTCAATTCTACAAAAATAGTTATCACTATCTTGAAACTGGGATTTATACTGGCATTACTATTGTACTCGCATTCTACACTTTTTAATTAAGAAGATATAAAAAATAAAATAACTGTAAATACAATGAAAACACTCTCAACTTCACGGACATTTTTGCGGATCCTTGGATTGGCGTTTACCACCCTCATAATAATCCAGAATCCCGCTAAAGGTCAGAACGAAACCGGCGGAAAAACCTTAAACTCGGAGGAAAAAATGCAGGTCGTCACAAACATCTCTGACCTTCTTAATAATAATTATATATTCCCGGAGACTGCCGCCAAAATGGAGGAATTCATTAAGTCCCAGCTCCAGAGCGGCGTTTACGATAATATTACAGACCCGATGGAATTCGCAATGCAAATGACAAAGGATCTGCAATCCATTAGTAAAGACAAACATATCCGTGTTGGATACTCTCCCCGACAGGTTAATGAGATCAGGGAAATGCAAAGCCAGAATGTTAGCCAGGAAGAACAGGACAGGATGTTTCTGCAGCAGCTCCTCGGTGATAACTTCGGCTTTAAAAAAGTCGAGCAGTTACCCGGCAATATTGGTTACATTGACTTCCGCTTTTTCGGTCCGGGTAATCTGATCAAAGACAAGGTCGCCACTACAATGTCCTTTGTGGAAAATTGCGATGCGTTGATCTTTGACATGCGGTACAATGGAGGTGGTGACCCGACGGGCATTCAGCTAATTTGCAGTTACCTCTTCGGTGAAGAGCCGGTACATCTTAATGACCTCTACTTCAGACCAAATGACACACTGGAACAATACTGGACTTTAAAAGAAATTAAAGGAAAGCGTATGCCTGATGTGCCTGTTTATGTTCTAACCAGCTCATTCACCTTCTCCGGCGCAGAGGAGTTTTCATATAACCTGAAAAACCTTAAACGTGCTACTATCGTTGGTGAAACTACCGGCGGAGGCGCGCATCCCGGAGGTACTGAAATTGTCAATGACGATTTCGTAATGAATATCCCTTCGGGTAGAGCAATCAATCCATATACCAAAACTAACTGGGAAGAAACCGGTGTCTCACCTGATGTACCCGTAGACAGTAAGGATGCATTTACAAAAGCATATATTATGGCTCTTGAGCAGATGGCTTCAAAAAGTACTGATGATGAGAAAAAAGGAGTTTTCAATTTCCTCAAAGAGTCTCTCGAAATGTCTATGAATGCACCTGATATCAGCCTCGATGTCCTCAAAGGCTATGCCGGAAAATACGGAGAAAGGCTGATCACATATGATGATGGAAGATTATATTACCAGCGCGCAGGCAGACAGACCTTTGAATTAACACCCCTAAGTGAAGATACATTTATGTTTAAGGAAGTAGAATATTTCCGTATCAAGTTTGATAAAGACTCAAACGGAAACGTGACCGGTATTACTGGTATTTACAGTAACGGTCATACAGATAATACTCCAAAGGATTAACCGGACACTCATCTCCAACGGTTATTCCATTATAATCCCCCGTTCGCTGCTCCGATAATCAGCATTTGCGGTTTTTCCGCGCGGGGGATTTTTGCTTTATAATTCAAAAACTGCTATTTTCTCTAAACCCTCTTATATTGTTTATCATCCTAATTTATATACAAATCAATCTATAATTATGGTAAGTAAATTAATTAGCCAGTTTGTTTTCTTAGTAGCGTTTGCATTTTTAATGTATGATCCGGTTTTTGCGCAGACCAAAAACGAAAACTTTGTGCTTGATATGGAAGTGAAATCTGAGACTGTCAGCTCAGTTTCAGAGTTACTTTTGGATAATTACATTTTCCCGGACTTAGCTAAAGAAATGGGCGATTACATAAATACACAACTTCAAAGCGGAGCATATAATAATATTACGGATCCTGTTGATTTTGCTCAACAACTCACAATTGATCTGTTAAAAATTAGCAATGATAAACATATAAAGGTTTCCTTTTCACCTGATCGTGTAAAAGAAATGAGGGAATTCATGGAAATCCGGCTTACTCCCGAAGAAGAAGACAGTTTGTATATTGAAGAGTTAAAACCCGAAAATTTTGGTTTTAAAAAAGTAGAGATCCTCCCGGGTAATATCGGCTATATTGATTTTCGACGCTTTGCTCCGGCTAATATTATCGAAGAGAAAGTTTTTTCTGTTATGGAATTTTTAAAAGATACCGATGCTCTTATTTTTGATATGCGTTATAATAGCGGTGGGAGTGCTTCAGGAGTTCAGTTAATTTGTAGTTACCTCTTTGGAAAAGAACCCGTCCATCTTAATGACCTATACTTCAGACCGATGGACACCACTGAACAATTTTGGACATTAAAAGAGATAAAGGGAAAGCGCTTGCCGGATATTCCTGTATATATTCTTACAAGTTCATTCACTTTTTCAGGGGCTGAAGAATTTTCATACGATTTAAAAGCGTTAAACCGCGCAACCCTTGTCGGACAGTCTACAGGTGGAGGAGCGCATCCGGGAGGACCTGAAATAGCCAATGACTACTTCTATATCAACATTCCAAAAGGAAGAGCTATTAATCCATACACCAAAACCAATTGGGAAGGTACAGGCGTCTCTCCTGATGTAGATATCGATAGCCGTTTAGCTCTTACCAAAGCCCATATTCTCGCGCTCGAAAAAGTTCTAACAAATGTTAACAATGACCAAACTAAAAGCCAATTAAATTTTTTAATTGGATCCTTAAAAGATGCTCTGAATGCTCCTGAAATAGATGTCAATACACTGAAAAGTTATGTAGGAACTTACGGTGAAAGGAATATTACCTATGAAAACGGACAACTCTATTTTCAGAGAGGATGGAGGCAAACCTACGAGATGAGCCCTATTTCGGAAGATACCTTTATGTTAATGGATATGCCTTACTTCCGTATCAAATTCGACAAGGACGCAAATGGAAAGGTAATTGGTATTACAGGTATATACGACGACGGGCACACTGATAATACCTCAAAGGATTAATCTCGGTTTGCGTTTTTTATAATATTCCTTCTGATTATGTTAAGTAATGATTTTTAATAGAAACATCGTCCTTGAGGATTCAAGGATCCTCCTCCGCCCTGTCGAACCCAACGATAGAGACGGGCTTCGAAGTATCTTCTTCGATGATGAGATATGGGAATATACCGTAACAAAAACATCCACCGAGGACGAACTTACCACATTTATCAATGACGCATTATACAATAAACAAAATGCTGTCCGCTACACTTTTACTATCATAGATAAAATCTCCGGTGAGATTGCAGGTTCATCCAGCTTCGGAAATCTCTCGGAAATAGACAGGTGTGTCGAAATTGGATGGTCATTTATGGGAAGGAAGTTCTGGGGCACGCATGTAAATATCCACGCTAAATTCCAGATGTTGCAGTTCGCTTTCGAGCAAATGAAAATGAATCGGGTCGAATTTAAAACCGATGATGCTAATCCCCGTTCCGGTCGCGCTCTGATAAAGATCGGTTGCAAAAAAGAAGGAGTTCTCCGAAGCCGCCACCTCCTGCATAACGGCAGAATGCGTGATACGGCTTATTACAGCATACTTGCGGATGAATGGGAAAATACTAAAGAAACAGTATTTGCAAAGCTATTATAAGCACCGCGTTTGACCTTTAACTTGCAACTTTTTATATTAATCTTATACAATCAGTATTTAACTTCCATCATTTAATTCAATGATAACTAGAAAAGATATACTCCTTCAGCAGATGCACGCCTGCTTCGATGAGGAGACGTGGTTCGTTACTCTCAAAAATGCTCTCGATGGACTGACGCCGGAAAATGCCGCGTGGAAATCCGGCGGCAATCATTCTATACATGAGATTGTAAACCACCTCATCTTCTGGAATCAGCGGTATCTCAACCGTTTCATAAATGTTCCCGTCGAGGAGATTAAGGACAACGAGTATACCTTTACAAATGACGCTACCGGTAGTCACGTAGATAGCTGGAAAGCAACGGTGGAAAAAGTCTATAGTGTTTTTTCCGAATGGTGCACTCAACTCGATGAAGCACTGGATACCAAACTAGAAGGAGTTCCTATAAAAGGTTATCCTGATACATGGTTTACAGTAATTGGAAATATCAATATTCATAACGCTTATCATATTGGACAGATCGTTACCCTGCGCAAAGAACAGGGATCATGGAACCCCGACAGGGGTGTAAAATAACCACAATAAAAATGAAAAGCCTCTACAACGAAAAGGATTTAAACGAGATTATCTCCCGTATTGAAAATCTTCCGGCTGATGCTCAGCGTCAGTGGGGTAAAATGAACGTTGGACAGATGCTTGCTCACTGTAACGAACCCTTTAAGCAGGTATTCGGAGAGGTCAAGCTTAAGCGCACTCTGCCCGGGATCCTGTTCGGCGGATTTGCAAAAAAAATGGTCACAGGTGATAAGCCATTTAAGCAGGGACTACCCACTGATAAAGCTTTCATCTTTAAGGATGATACGAATTTTGACGAGGAAAAGAATAAGCTCATAGAAGCCGTTCGCCGGTTTGGAGAGGGAAAAGGAAGCAACCTGACCGATGACCCGCACCCCTTCTTTGGAAAGATGACTACAGAAGAGTGGGACATGCTGTTTTATAAACACCTCGACCATCACCTTCAACAATTCGGAGCATAAAATGATGATTACACTTGGGAATCTTATTCTTTGATGTTACGTATTAAGAATTATATAGCGTCTATGATTTTCATCATAGAGCTTCATTAAGCAACAAAATAAATATATTAATGTACTCTGTACTTAAATACGGACAATATTTCGGGACAGTAGATATATCCTTTGATTTAAATGAATTAAAATTAACTCAAACATCATACTTACCCTTTTCAAGATTACCATCACATTACCATCAAAATAATTACCTTTGCTACGTTAAACGCGGCACATATTCCGAAAAATTCGGCAATAGGACAATTCACTGCACCAGGGGTGATTTAATAATTCATCCGGTTCAATACGAACACTCTAATACATTTTTTTCGTCACCGGTGACATGCCTCAATATCGAATTAAACTCATCGATTGAATCTTATGCTAAGAATGTCCCTTATGTACATACTTTACAAAAAATACAGGATCCTGCACTTTCCATCTTATTGGCAAAAATAAGCTCGGAAATTTTCCTCTCTGATGAATTCTCACCTCTTGTTATTCAGGGACTTGTCATCCAGCTCTTTGCTCAAATGGCACGTACCCAGTATAATTTTCCGCTCAAAAAACCACTCTTTCTTAAAAAGATAGAGGAAATTCTTAATGAGGAAACCGGCACCTCTCTTGATCTAACACTCTTGGCAAAACACGCCGGGGTTCATCCAGTTCATCTCGCAAACACATTTAAAAAATACAATAACAAAACTATTGGCGAGTTTTTTCGTGAACTTAAACTAGAAAAAGCGATTTCATTGCTTATTTCAACAAAACTCCCTCTTGCACAAATTGCGTTCCAATGCGGATTTTCTGACCAATCACATTTCACTAGGGCATTTAAAAAATATACTCACCATACCCCGACAGCTTTCAGGCAGATAAATTCTCCCCATTAGCCTGTAGCACTAATCCTGTACAAAAAAGCTTAGAATATTCTATCAACAATTATACTTTAACATTATATTTGTGAGAAGATTTATCTAATCAAAAATGAAAAATGAAAGCTGTATTTTTCATTATAATTGCTGTTTTACTTTTTGATAAACATGGTGATACCGCAACAATTCAAACTATGCCTCAAGATCCATATTATAATATAAAGCTTAACGTTTTTCCTGACGAAAAATATCTTACTGCAGAAGGCACTTTAGTGTTTAACATTAAGGACTTTCCTGGCGACTCTATTAAATTTCTCCTGAACGAAACCATGGCAGATCTTAAAATGAACCTCATCGAGACTGACGGTTCCATTATTCCTCTTTCTCTCGAAAAGGAAGAATCTCAAAACGGACAGATTCAATATTCATTTTCCACTCCTGTCAACTCCGGTTCACATTCTCAGGTTAAGGTCTCATTCAGCTTTAACGGCGGTCGACAATCTGCTTTTGAATTCTATCTCGGTTCCGACGGCTCGTTCGCGGCAGGTGTCGCTGCTGCTTGGTATCCGCAGTTGCTGGTTCCGCTTTCAAATGGAAGCTATAATGTAGCGTATGCTATTGGGCAGTTAGGAATATCAGTACCTCATAAATATACTCCGGTTGTAGCAGGAGGAACCCTGGTGTCTCAATATGAAGATTCTTTGAACACAAGAATATATAATGTTGATAAACCCGGATATTTTACCTTCTATGTCGGTAAATATACACTAACCAGCTATAACGGAGGTCCGATACCGGTTGAAGCGTACACCCTAGACAATAAAGAATATATAAATTCGTATCTTGAAGGCTCCTCTAAAATTGTAGATTTCCTCACTTCTGCTTTCGGACCATATCCTTATGATAAATTTATAATAGTTGAAATACCCGATGAAGAATCTCAAAAGCAGGGCATTGGCGGTGCAAGCGTACCCGGAGGAATAATGATGCCATCCGGCTCTCTTGAAGCAAAATTCAATCTCGCGCTTTACGGGCACGAGATCTCTCATCAGTGGTGGGGAAACCATATAACTAGAACCGGGGATGCCGGAACCGGCATGCTAGATGAAGCTCTTGCGCAATTTGGAGCACTAATCGTTGTAGAAAAGTTTGATAATAACAATGGTGCCGAAAAGTTCAGGCGGACAGGTTACCCAGGTTATATATTTAGTCAGAGCGGATTCGGTTATCTCAAAAATACTGCCGCTGGTATTGATAAACCGCTCTCTCAGCTTACACCTGCTCTCACCCATACTCTTGGAGACAGCAAAGGATTCCTTGTTTATGATATCCTTTCTCAGCAGGTAGGAAGAGAAAGATTTTTCAATGCCCTTAAAAACATAACTGCAAAATACGCGCGGATAACATGGGAACAGTTTCTTCAGGAGGTTCAGGATGCTTCAGGTCAGGATTTGCAATGGTTTTATGACCAATGGTTTAATAGAACTGGCGCGCCTGAGTGGAATTACGACTTTGTTCAAAACGGAGATACACTTCAAATAAATGTCACACAAACCGAACCTTTCTACCGTATAGACACCCTTGAAATAACTATTGCCGGTAATGACGGAAGTGGGTCCTCAACACGAAATGTTTCTATAGCCGGGAAAGAATCAATAATCAAAATCCCCGTAGATTTCTCGGTAAATTCCGTTACTCTGGACCCCCATTTCAAAGTTCTCAACTGGCAGCCCTCCTACAAAGAAGAGGTTTACCAGCTTGCACCGATTGCAAAGCTAACTGATCTTCGCGTTGCAGATAAACTTTCCGAAGCCGAGACATTATATGACAGCCTTAAAAATAACATTCCTTCTCCGGACCGTTATGGTTTTTATTCACTTCTTCAGTATGAAATTGCCCGCATCATGTTTGCTCAGGAAAAGTATCAGGAAGCCATGGAGCACTTCAGAAACTCTGTTTCCGCACCTTCTTTTAATAATAATATTTTACCGTGGATCTACTATAGAATGGCTCAAACTGCTCAAAAACTCGGCGATAATGAAACCCTGCGGTGGGCTGTACAATCTGCTGTAGATACCGATGAAGCTAATGGGGAAAGGACTATAGTCAGCACCCTTGCTCTGAAACTCCTCAAATAAAACTCCTTCATTTTTCATCAAAAAATAATATATTCAGGTAGGATTAGCTCAAAACCTATGCCTAAAAAAGATAAACGCGTCGACGCTTACATTGCAAAAGCACAGCCATTCGCTAAACCTATCCTGAAACACCTGCGAGAACTAGTTCATAAAGCCTCACCTTTGCTTGAGGAAAATATAAAATGGAACGCCCCGAGCTTCGAATACAAAGGCAATGTTTGCGGATTTGCTTCATTCAAAGAACATGTCACCTTTGGATTCTGGAAAGCCGCCATTATGAAGGATGCAAAGAAATTTCTCGCCGCCGACACCGCCTGGGGACATCTGGGAAAAATTAAAAAACTCTCCGATCTCCCTTCCGATAAAAAGATTATAGCTTATGTAAAAGAAGCCGTCGACCTAAACGAAAAAGGCATAAAACTGCCTCGCTCTATTAAATCCGGAGAGAAAAAGCCCGCTCCCGAACCCCCTGACTACTTTATGAAAGAATTGAAAAAAAACAAGAAAGCGATGGGCGCCTTCGCCGCTTTTTCACCCGCTCATAAACGCGAATATATAGAGTGGATCACCGAAGCAAAAACCGATGCTACGCGTGATAAACGAATCGCAACTGCCATCGAATGGATGTCCGAAGGAAAATCCCGTCACTGGAAATATAAAAACTGCTAGATACTTTTTTGAGGAGAATCTAACACCAGGAAGCACATGAAAAAATAATTATTTCTTCCTCTTTTACCTTTTTTACTTTTATTTTTTTAGTAAAAAAACTATCCTTTACTTCTTACTAAATCAAAGGAGGAATACATGGGCTTTGTTAGATTTACTTTCTTTCTATCACTTCTTCTTCTATTCAGCAATGTTTCGAAGTCAAAAACCGGCGGCGATCCAACTTGGACTATTAATTGCCAGGTCTGGGATAATGAAAGCAAAGGATATGTCAGCACAGGACAGGAGATCGTCCGTAAATACCAGATCGGTTATGCACCTCTGCTAAAGATTGGCATCGTTTATGGACAGAATAATAGCAGCTCTCCGCGTGAATTAAAGATCATTGACGTTATGAACGGATACGACCCTAACGTTGAACAACAATGGTGGTTCAACGCTGCCGGAGGACTCTCGGCGGACCCTGGTGAGCAGGACTGGCTTGAGGTGTCTTTCGTTGGCGCAACGAATAAGAACGGTTGGATAGACGAAGGAACTTATGAAAGTGAAATAACTTTTGAAGATCAGACCGATGGCGCTATCTACAAAGTACCCATCACTATATATGCATTCAAACCCGGAAAATAACTAAGTTTATGCCCTTATCTCCCACTTAGAATGAGAGAAGTCCCGGTCCTCTAGAAAAGAGAGGGCACCGGGACAGAGGGGTTCTAAATTTAATTTCTCTTCCACTACATATATCTTATATTCTTTCAATGAGATTTATCCTATCCATATTACTTTTTTTTGCTTTATTATCTTCCTCACACTCTCAGACTCTTAAAGTCGGTGCAAAAGCATTCAACGAAGGCTATATCCTCGCCGAAATACAATCACAGCTCCTCGAAGATGCCGGCTTCACCGTCGAACGCACATTCAATCTTGGCGGCACGCTCATTTGTTTTGAAGCACTGAAAAACGGTGAGATAGATACTTACCCGGAATACACAGGTACAATTTCCGAGGAAATTTTAAAGCTGAATACAAAACCATCTGAGGACGAACTCCGCAGCCGGCTGCTGGGTCAATATAAACTCAATATTACTCCCTCATACGGTTTCAATAACACTTACGCCCTCACAATGAAACGTGAAACCGCCGATCGTCTTGGCGTCAGAAAAATATCTGACCTTACCGCTCACCCTGATATCACTATTGCGCTCAGCTACGAATTCCTGAAACGAAAGGACGGCTGGGATAATCTCGCGTCTTTCTACAGCTTGAAAAATAAACCCGTAGGCATAGAGCATGGACTCGCCTACCAGGCGCTCGATGAAGGAAAGATTCAGCTCACCGATGCATACTCCACTGACGGAGAAATAGAAAAATATGACCTTGTCATACTCGACGACGACAGAAGCTTCTTCCCTAAATACTATGCGCTCTCTTTTTACAGGGATCAGCTTGACCCCAAAGCCCTCACTGCCCTCGAAAAACTCGACGGGCAGATAACCGAATCCGAAATGCAGGACATGAATTACAAGGTCCTGTACGAAAATAAGACCTTCGGTGAGATCGCTCACGAATTTCTTAGTAAAAAGAATCTACTGGATAATACAACCGGGCATACTTCGTCATCCTGGCTTATGGAGATCCTCGATAAGACTTTGACTCATATCTGGCTTACGTCGTTTGCCCTGATTCTATCTATACTGGTAGCTTTGCCCCTGGGGATATGGATATATTACTTCTCCTCTGCCGCGCGTCCGATACTATATGTCGCCGGTCTTTTACAGACAATACCTTCCATCGCCCTCCTTGCATTCATGATACCCTTGTTCGGTATCGGGGTCTTGCCCGCTATCGTGGCTCTGTTCCTGTACGCGCTCCTGCCCATCCTCCGTAACACCGCCACCGGCTTATTCTCCGTCGACCCTCTGCTCAAAAAGGTCGGTACCGGGATGGGCCTCACCCGCTGGCAAAAACTCCGCTATGTCGAGCTCCCGCTCTCCTTCCCTACGATAATCGCTGGAATCAAAACCGCCGCCGTGATAAATATCGGCACCGCAACACTTGCTGCTTTCATTGGGGCGGGGGGACTCGGTGAATTTATAGTTACGGGGCTGTCGCTGAATAATACTAACCTCATACTAATGGGGGCCGTACCCGCGGCGTTATTGGCTATACTGGTGGAGTTCTTCTTCGAAATGGTAGAGCGTGTCCTCGTCCCAAAACATCTCAAAATGAAACTGGAAAACTAACATGGAACATCAATCCCCGCCAAATTTAACACAGGATGAGAGATTAATGAGTTTGTTTTGCCATATCATCGGAGGCATCATCTTATCGATAATCCTTTACTTTGTTATGAGCGATTCAAAATTCGTGCGCTTTCATGCTCTGCAGTCAATCTTTTTCCATTCATTGATGATCATACTAATTATGATCCTTTTTATTATCTATTTCTTTATAGCCAATATCATGAGATACAACGATAGTCACGTATGTCTCCTCTTCTTAATCCTTCTATGTATAATTGGTTTTTCGTTCGGAAGTCTTATCTACAGTATAATGGTCGGTGTGTCTGCATTTCAGGGAAAGCTCAAAGAATATCCTATCGTCGGCAGGTGGGCTTACGATAAGATCTACCAGGGATTATACTTCTGATATTATTTGGAAAGCAATTCCTCCACCCATCTAACCCCCTCATCATAATTATTCCTCAGCGCATCGCCGTCCTTGCAAAAATACAGTCTCTCCAATTTCTTAACTACGTCCGCCGGCAGTTCATAATAAACATACCGTGTAGCAAAGTTATAATGCTCTCTTAACGCGTATTTCATTCTAAGCAGATCTATGAGTGGTCTCAGTACATACGAATTATAGAATGCAAACGCCTCTATGTAATTTTTTCTGTTTATCTCTTTCAGCGGGAGTATCTTAAACATTTCAAAAGTTGTCTCTATATACCGGCGCCTCCTCTCTATCCCTTTATCTATGTCATTGCTATCGAACTTCGCCTTCGTCTCTGTGCCATTCTTATCCAGATAGAATTTTAGTCCGCCATGTATTTCCTTCTCCGTGAATTTTGACTCATTACTCCGGGGTATTACCGAAAGGTCTATCATCAGGAAGGGGCTTGTATCCTCCAGCAGATAAAACGACTGCGGATTGCCATGCCACGTCGGGTCTGGAAGCCTGTATTTTATCTTGACGGGCGATATCCCATTCAGCACTTCCTCTATCTTAACAAAAGCATCTTCTACATTTTCATCGTTAACGTCCACACCCAGATCTATATCAGACCATTCGTCCGTCCTATCGAATGCCTCAGAACCTCCCTCCCACATCGCGTTAATATATACGACTGGTTCGAGCTCTTTTATCAGCCTGTTTATTATTTCTTCTCTTTTTATCATATTTTTTAAATAATATAACGGTTTTCGCTTTCCATTGTTTCATTTCCTCTTACCATTTCCGGTTTAAATTTTTTATTGTATCTTTACCCAATCAATCACTACCAACATGACGGATCAAACCAACACAGAAAACATAACCTCCGATGACAAACTAATGGCGCTCGTAGTAAATATAGGCTCCATATTCTCAGGTATGATTCTGCCCCTGGTTATTTACCTGATATACAGAAAGAAAAATAAATTTGTAAGCTTTTATTCACTCCAATCCCTTTACTTTCATATCTTTCTCATTATTATGCTCATTGTTTTATGGAATGTTGTAGGTATTATTCTTTTTTCATTAAATGTTAACATTGATAATGCAGATGAGATGTTTACACGGCAATGGTTCACAAAAGAGCTTATAATTCAAGGAAGTATATTTATTTTATATATTGTGTCGGCAATTTTTCTGATCAGAGTGGGATTCAAAGCAAATAAAGGGCTGATAGTTAAACTCCCTCTTGCCGGGAAAATGGCATACGAAAAGGTCTATGAAGAAGAATACAAAAAATCTTTTAATCTCAACCGAAATTATAAATCCGAATTCACCTACAAAGACAAGACCTCCGAACAAAAACGCGGAAAGGGACTAATATAAAAAGCGTCCCATGTGATACAGGGACGCCTTTGTAAGATCAGGGTTCAACCAAAGAAACCTGAAGGAATGACAGTCTCTACTTCACCAATATCATCTTCTGTACCTTCACAAAGTCACCTGCCGTAATCCGGAAAAAATACACTCCGCTGGCAAATTGTGATCCATTCCACTCTACCTCATATCTCTGTGGCTCCAGGTCGTTATTAACTAGCGTAGCTATCTCCCTGCCGGTAATATCATAAACTTTCAACGATACAAAACCCGACTTTGGTATGTCGAACTTTATCTTTGTTGTTGGGTTGAATGGGTTAGGGTAGTTTTGGTATAGCTCATAGACAGTCGGTAATGATGAAGGCTCTATATTAGTTACGCCGGTAGTAAAATTCCATACGGATGAGAAAGGTCCTTCTCCCAGGGTATTCTTTCCGCTCACTCTCCAGTAGTATTTTGTATTGACGGCGAGAAAGTTATTGCCTAGCTGCAATTGTGATGATGTTACGGTATCGACATCCACTAGTGTGCTTCCGAAAGTGGAATCGGTCGATATCTGTATGTGGTAATTTACTGCACTGCCAACGTCATCCCAGTTCATTAAGGGGTTTACTTCTACCAGTACAGCATTATTAGCCGGATATACCAGCACGGGAGCCTGCGTGATAGGACCGATCCCATTGAACTCATCCGCCCCCACGTCGGGCATTGTCGGGTTTCTTGTCGTGCCGTGTATATCCGTCGTTATTCCTGCTATCGGCATTGCCCCGCCTTCACAGAGTGTAGCCACATTTGTCTTCATATCCAGATTGTATGGGTGCGAGGATACATTCATAAATGGACTGTTTTCTGTAAATGAATTTGTTTCCGCCGGTGCTACCGCCGTCTGAAACGCGCTAAATGTGGTATGAAGAGTCATGCTGTCGAGATAGTATATGTTAAGCGGTCCGCCGGATACATATACGTTATTATTGTTCGAAGCAGGATTATAGATGGCTCCACCTGTATTAAATATGCCAATTGTTGTTCCGGTGGTAAATTTGTTTACAAGAATGTTATTCTTTAATGTAGCATCGGTGTTCCCGTTTAGATACAAAGCAAAACTGGCTGAGTTCGTACCCGGTGAGCTCCCATCCATATAAATGGTATTATAAAAAATATTCGCAGTATCACCGCCGTCTATCCATAGCCCCGGTATACCATACCCCGAATTATCCAAAGGCGCGTATATCTCGCTAATCATATTATTAAACACATTATAATTCGTATAACCCGCGCTTCCATCTAGCAGCATTCCATATGCAGGACTATAGGTTACTTCGTCAGCTCCTTCATTGATAATGTTGTAAACACGGTTTGCCGATATGTTTCCCATACTGCTGCCATCGACGAAAATACCTCCCGTCTGTCCCGCACCTTCATTTACAACATCATGAACCTCATTCCCGCTTACATTAATTGTCCTGTTATCCGAACCGTTCGAGTTCTGTGTAAAGATTCCCGTTGTATTTCCGGTGCTGTTATTGACAAGGTTGTATAAAGTATTATCATAAATACTTTCATATCCGTCTGCCTGTGAACCGAAACAGTAGATCCCGTCTACACGCCCTGCACCTGAATCACTTAAAAGATTGAATATTGTGTTATTGTAAATCTCGATCGTATCCGTATTATTGTTATTGTGAATACCTCGTATTGTGTTGTTACTCAATTCTTTAAATAAATTCCTGATCGTATTATCATGTATGCTTTGCTTTCCGGGAGCTGTATATTGACTGTAAATCGCTGTCAGGGTTCCTCCGGGAGCAGGATTGTATATACTGTCTATTATGTTGCCACTGATTTCATAGCTCTCTCCCGCGGTTGAGAGGTATACGCCATAAGTATGTCCCTGACCGGGTGCTGATTGAAACCGTCTTAGATTTTTTATTTCATTATCAGAAATTGTAAGCATTGATCCAGAGATAAAACTTAGCGCTGAAACGTAAATTCCGTATTGAGTACTCCTCGCAGTGGAACTGCCATTACCGACGTAATTATCCCTTATCGTATTTCCTGATATATTTATTTTATATATGTGCACTCCTACATATATGTAATAATTAGTTGCTGTGGTTGCGCCGTCATATCTGCAGCTGTGTATTTTGTTATTAGTTATGCTGACCAGGTTATCGGTGCCATTTGCGCCCATATTTGCATAGATAGCATAGTGGGCGATGGTTGAACCTCCGCAAGTATCGGATATGTCGTTATTATCGACTGTTACTGTTGTATTATTACCGCTGCTCATTAAAATTGCCATTGCCGATCCGTTCTGATTTCCCGTATTTACTCTTATGGTATTATTGCTGATGTTTATACTGTCCTGGTTTGTGATGTAAAATCCAAGCCTGGTATAGTTTGAAACACCGTTAGATAACCCGCTTCCGATATTTATCAGAGTATTTCCGGTGATGCTTCCTACATCAAAGAAATGGTCATAAAGATCATAAGGCGGTGATGATGATGAACCGATAAACATCATTCCGTTGTAGCTGTTATTCAGCGTACACCCCTGTATTGAAATGTGTTCGTGTCTTCCGCTTATTGTCGTTGCATTAGTTGTGGTACCGGCTGTATCCCTGCTCAAAGCTGCTATGCATAGTGACAATGTATTTGTCTGTTGCTGTAATATCGTGCATCCCGTTATTGTAACATATTTACACCCGTCCGTAGAAGACTTCCTTAGCATTACAATACCAAATTCCGTTCTAAGCGTCTGTGACGTGCCGGTGTAATTCTCTACAAAATCTATATTGCTGAATGTTATGTAATCCGTGCCAACCAGTTCTATGATCGCATCACCATACGTTCCCAATGTGGTTACCGATATTACTCCCGAACCTCCGGCGTCAGTTTGTAATTTGGGGTTAGTCCCTGCTCCGCTACGTTGAAATACAACCGGGCTGGACACGGTAGGTAGGTTAGTAACGATGTCTATCTTATAACCTCCGGCAGGAATAGTCTCGGTATATCCCGGCGCAATATTAAAAGTAACACCGCCAGCGCCTACACCGTTGCCGTTTAGATCGTTAATCGCGGAGGCGACGGTGGGATAATCCCCCGGTATTGTTTTGTTACCTGATATGCCGCCCCCGGCATTCGCATTGCTTTGTGCCAATAGTAAAAAAATAGCTATCGCAAGTACTGTTGTTGTAATCCTTTTCATTTTATGCTATTATAGTTAATGTTAATATTTTTTATTTTACAAGAGTCATTCGTTTTACCTCGACAAACCCATCCGTTTCTATCCTGTAAAAATAAATCCCGCTCGAATAACTACCCGCGTTCCATTCTATCTCATACCTGCCCGCAGTCAGTTCGTTATTCACGAGCGTGCTTACCTGCCTGCCCAAAACATCGTAGATATCCAGCTTCACTACACCGCTCTTTGGTATATCAAACTTTATCTTAGTCGTTGGATTGAATGGATTAGGATAGTTGTTATAGAGGGCGTACTCATCAGGAAGTGAGCCTGTGCTTTCAATGCCCGTTATCATAGTTGAAACCATATTCGAATAACCCGAGTTACCGCCTGTATTATACGCATACACCCTCCAGTCATAAGTTCTTCCAACTATCAATCCCGTTTGTATAGATGTTACAGAATCTGTGATCGTGGTGTCGGTGTTTACCCAGTTCGTATTTATATTATCCCTTCTTTGAACAACAAAACCATTCTCCGTACTCGAACTGTCCGTCCAGCTCAGAAAAACTACTCCTACTTCAAGCACACTTAACGATAAACTGTGCGGAGGATTCGGTGGAGATAGTACATTTACGGGTATTGTATTTGAATATCCTGAGTTGCCTGATACATTATAAGCGTATAATCTGTATGAATAACTTCCCGGAGTCAGTCCTGTATCAAGGTATGAATGGATATTCTTACCGGTTGTATCTATGGTCACCCAGTTTGTATCCGGCAGATCCCTCCTTTGAAGGACAAATCCGTCTTCATTTGACTGAAACTCAGACCAATCAAGTTGAACAGCCCCGGGTGATGGGAGGCTGTGAGTTAAATTGATAGGCGCAGGAGGTACATACACAAATACCGCTATTCTGCTGGCTGCGGTATCCCCCGCTTGAGAAAAAGAGCCGCCTGTATACAAATTATTATTATAATGTAATAGACTAAATACCGCACTGCTCGTCCCCTGTCCGATCGGTGACCAGCTCGCTCCGTTCCATTTGGCAACTCTTCTTACGGAATCCGTGCCGGACATCTGAAAATTTCCTCCAATATATACATCATTACCTGATGTTATAACGGATATGACAATACTGTTTACTCCGGGACCAAGCGCTGACCAGCTGGTACCGTTCCATTTGGCAACAAAGTTTACGGGAACACCACCTGCCTCGGAAAAATAGCCGCCGACATAAAGATTGTTGCCCGCAATTGCAATTGACTGCGTAATGTTATTTAAACCTGATCCAAGCGCTGACCAGTTTGCGCCATCCCATTTTGCAATGCGATTTGCAGGAATTCCGCCTGCTTGTGTAAAGTAACCACCCGCGTAAAGATTAACCCCATCTGTAGCCAAATTGATAACTGTATTGTTTAACCCTGAATCGAGCGCAGACCAACTTGTGCCGTCCCATTTGGCGACGCGGTTAGCCGGGTTTCCGCCTGCCTCGGTAAAGGTACCGCAAGCATAAAGGTCATTCCCTATAAAGACAATTTCAGAGACCTGGTCATTTAAACCTGAACCTAGCGGTGACCAGCTCGTACCATCCCATTTGGCTATGCGGAATGCAGGAGTACCGCCCGCAGTGGTAAATTGACCTGCCGCATAGACAATTCCATTTTTTACAACAAGTGAAAAGACGCTATTGTTAAACCCTGTGCCAAGCGCAGACCAACTTGTGCCATCCCATTTGGCTATGCGGTTTACAGTATTTCCTCCCGCTCTTGTAAATAATCCACCTGCATAAATAGTATCTCCATCAGCAGCAAGGGTGTAAACTGTACTATTTGTTCCTGATCCCAATGGGAGCCACGTTCCGGGCTGAGCCATGCCTTGTGATGTAATAAAAATGAACAATAGTATTATTAGTTTCTTAAATACTTTCATTTTAAATCCTCCTGGTAAGATTTTTTTATTTTCGATTTTTTTATTTCTTCTATTATCCTGAAAAGTTTGTTCTCGATCGCTTCTGCTTTATTGGGGGAAAGATCCTTCTTCCTCAAAAACATTTCTGCTTCAGCCGATACGATTATCATTTTCACAATATCGCTGTTCGCCTCTGTTATCATTCCGTTTAGAATGTTTAATTCCTTTTTTATTTTTGTTAGCATATCCATCTTTTTTAAATTCTTTACACAAAATTACTCCTGTACCGGTGTTCACTTCAAACAAATTTTTTTAAATAGTTTCATGGAAAATTCACATCCGAAATTGGCAAAAACGACGATTTTAAGCTGAATTTTAACTTTCCCCTTTTAACTTTTGAACTCCGGAGGTATATTAGTTTCAATAAAATAGACCCTTTTTATTAATGCATAGTGGTAAACTTTTACAGATATTAAAATCTTTTTCTCCGGACGAGGCAAAGAATTTCGAAAAGTTCATTGCATCACCATACTTTAGTACAGGTAGGAATGTGGAAGGGTTGTACTCGATCCTGAAGCCCTATCATCCCGAATTTGATTCACCAAAGCTGGATAAAAAAAATATATTTAAGAAACTCTTCCCCGGAGAGAAGTTCAGTGAGATGAAGCTTAAGAATGTCACTACCGCCTTGACAAATCTCGCGGGGAGATTTCTTGCTTACGAGCGGTTTGACTCTGATCAGTTTAACGCTAATTATCTTACAGCCTTTCAGTTTAAGATCCGTGGAAATGAAAAGCTCCTTTCCAATTCACTCAAACTTCTTGAAAAGGGTTTAGAGAAACTCCCCTTTGATTCGGTAGATCTCTTTTCAAAACAGGAGAGGACCGCCCGTTTGAAAGAAGAATATCATTATATGGTGAGTGACTTCCCGAATGTCTTTAAAGAACGTGATAGATATGCTGGCTATTTTACTCTTTCGTTTCTTATTGCGTCTTTGAGGCGGGAAAGAGAAAAAGTGCAGATAAAAGAAGCCTATAATATCCCGTTGGAAAATACTTTGTTTGATTCTGTTATAGACTTTCTTGATTTTGAAAAGTTAATAGGTGATCTAAAAAAGAAGAAATATTCGATGGTTTGGATGTTGGAGTTGTACTATTACTGTTTCTGCTTTACGCGGGATCTCAGCGATAAAAATTCTTTCGAAAAATTTAAGAAAATTTTTTATCCCAATATCGATAAATTCTCTCGCCGTGAAAAATATTTCTTCTTTAATGACATTATTGATTTTAGCGTAAGGAACGAGCATAGAGGAAATAATTCATATATTAACGAAGAAATGAAAGTTTACAAGGTTATGATGGAACAGGATAGCTTCACTGTTTCCAAAAGCGAGTATATAAGTATCATACTTTATAGAAATGTGATGCTGCTGTCGTTGATGCTCAGGGAATATGACTGGCTTGTACAATTTATGAAAAAATATTCCGGTAAACTAAAACCTGAATATAGAGAATCGATGAAGCATTTTACCAAAGCCAGCATAAACTTCGAACAGGGGAATTTTGAATTGGCGTTGGAAGATCTCAGCAAGATCACCTATGACGTATTTTTCTATAAATCCGATATCAAAGGCTTACTGCTTAAGACTTTTTATGAACTTGACCTTTATGAGCAGGCATTTTCGTTCATTAATACATTCCGGCAGTATTTAAAAACCGGTAAACTCGGTTCCAGTAATACAATTATGTTCCAGAACTTCCTTAACTTTTATACAAAACTTCTTAAAGCAAAAACGGGAAATAAAACAACTAGCGTTGGAAAGCTCATTGATCAATTAAATGCAAAAAAATCCGTTTATTCCGGTAATTGGTTGATGGAAAAATTGAAAGAACTTAATAAATAAAACATCTGTGAATGATAGCAAATTAATTCAGATTCTGAAGACCTTCTCTGTAAATGAGATCAAGGACTTCGAAAAGTTCATTGCATCACCATACTTTAGCACAGGTAGGAATGTGGAAGGGTTGTATTCGATTCTGAAGCCCTATCATCCCGAATTTGATTCACCAAAGCTGGACAAAAAGACCGTTTTTAAAAAACTCTTCCCCAGTGAGAAGTACAGTGAGATGAAGTTCAAAAACGTCACTACTGCTCTGACACGTCTCGCTGAACAGTTTATTATTAATGAAAGCTTTAAAAACGACCCGCTTGAATTCGAATCAAAACTTTTTAATACCTATTGGAACAGAGAGAACCTCAAATTATTTGCCGGCACTATGAACTCTCTCGAAAAAAAGATCGATAAACTGCCCTTTGACCATGATTCAGCGTTTATACTTAACGAAAAGATTGCATCTCTTAAGTACAGCTATTTTTTAAAGATCAATCGCCATGATAAAGCAATACCTTTAATCGGAAAGGCAGCTGAATATAATGCCCTGACCTTCCTTACCCGCTTTATAAAAAGTATTAATTACAGGAGTAAGGTATCCGGGACATATAAGGCTAAAATGGAAAACACACTTGTGGATGTATTATGGGAAGGCTTAGAGTTTGAGCGCATCCTGGCGAACCTGAGAAAACGTAAATACCCTTACCTTTGGCTACTTGAGCTGTACTATTATACTAACAGGTTTTATTCTAACCCGGATGATACGGAGTCATTTCACAAAGCAAGGGATGTCTTTAATAAGAACATAGAAAAATATTCCCGCATCGAAAAATATTTTGTTCTCAATGACTTTTATTCATATTGTATCCAACGCTTTAGCAAAGGCGATAATAGTTTCATTCGTATGGAATTCGAGATTTGCAAACAGCTCAAAGATGAAAATGCTTTAACTTCAGCCGACTATGTTTCTCTTGAATTGATGAATTACAGAAATGTTGTATACTCAGCCATAAAGGCTAAAGAGTATGACTGGCTCGAAAATTTTATCAAAGATTGTACACCCTTACTGCGCCCGGACGGAAGGGATAATATGAAGAACTTTGCACTATCAAAACTGGAATTTGAAAGAGGAAAGTTTGAGAATGCACTTGAGTACGCTTCAAAGATACAATATGATATGTTTACTTATAAGCTGGATATCAAAAACCTGCTCCTTATGATATACTACGAACTTGGTCTACTCGACCAGGCCGAGTCACTCATAGCTACATACAAACACTACGTAAAATACAACAAAGATTTTTCACGTAATTATATGCGTAAATTCAAAAACTTTATTACTATTTATTCTTCTCTCTTCAAAGCCCGCTCCACCGCCAATACAAAAGACATGGATCTTCTCTTGAAAAGAGCTGAAGATATGGATGTACTTCCATCCCGTGCATGGTTTACCCGAAAGATCAAAGAACTACAAAAATAAAAACGCCCTGTATGTTATACAGGACGCCTAATGGATTCTTACTTGAAAGACTTTACTTTACCAGCATCATCTTTTTAGTACTGACGATCTGCCCATCGACTGCCAGCGAATAAAAATATACTCCGCTCGCCAGTCCGCTTCCGTCGAACCTCTGCTCGAACGTGCCCCGGTTCAGCTCTGCATTATCTAATAGAGAGGCAGCCTCCCTGCCGGCAATGTCAAATATTTTGAGCGATACCGTTCCCTGCTCGGGGAGAGCAAATTTTATCGTAGTCGAGGGATTAAAAGGGTTCGGGTAGTTCTGCTCCAGATGATACTCTGACGGTACTTCATTTGTGAACGTAAGCTCGGTCCCGGTCATGGTCTCTTCATATCTCCATACTCCGGAATTAGCCCCGCATAAAAAAGCCCTGTTTGTAGCAGTCATGTAAACACAATTTGCTGTACTTCTTGGAGTATTAAGTATTTCCCATGAATTTCCGCCGTCCCGGGTTCTTAAAACATCACCGCCGCTTACAGTTACCATCCCGTTCAGCGGGTCTATAAAATAAACCGACTCAAGTGTCGATGAGACCGGTACCGCCACGCTGTCCCAGTTGGCACCCCCGTTCGTGGTTTTTCTTAAATTTCCATCATCGCCGGCAAACCATCCCGTATTTGCATCCAGCATTTGAATTGAATTGATTGTACCTGTCATTCCCGAATTTTGAACGGTTACGCTTGCGCCGCCGTTAGTCGTTTTATACAGTAAACCGTCGTCTCCGCCGGTCCAGCCGGTATTTGAGTTTATAAAATACGACCCGTAAATATAGCTGCTCCCGTGACCGGATACATAAGGTGTCCAGTTTATACCTCCGTTCGTTGTTTTAAATGAGCCGTCGCCAAATACATACCCGGTATTTACATCGGGAAATGATATAGCCGAAAAACCACTCGCGCCTCTGCCTGCGCCCGGCATGGAGAATAGTAAAGGTGAAGTAAGTTCTGTCCAGTTCTCTCCCCCGTCCGTGGTTTTGAACACATTGGAGTTACTGCCGGTAGTATAACCTGTCAGGGAATTGACCATACTCAGGGAGACCATTCCCCCATCGTCCGTATTAGGGAAATTTGCTATTTGCCAGTCTGTCCCCCCATTCGTCGAATACATTACCTGGTCGAATGTGGTTGATGTCGTTGGGCTCCCTGCAGTGATGACCCGCCCGTTTGTGCTCTCTGCCCAGATACTTTGCATGGTTCCTGTTTTTAAGATATTTGTATATGATTTCCTGTTCGAGGGGTTGTATCTTGCATTTATTAGCCCGAAATTACCCGCGGTTATAAGTGTGTCCCCCATCACGCTTATATCAGTACTGTATAACCTGTCTGAAATAATCTGCGAAGGAGCAAGTATCTGAACCGTATCCCATGAAGTTGTTCCTACGGGCGCTCTGTATATATTGGTTGGATTTCCCGTTATATATACATAATCCACTGAGGATATATTTGCAAAATCTATATCCTGATAAGGAGTATTGGGGAGAGAACCCGACATATTTGTCCAGCTGCTTCCAAAGTTTGTCGTCATGCTCACTTTTCCGTTTATACTAACAGCATACCCGGTATTGCTATTTAAAAAATTCACCTTTTGTATACTGCCCGCTATTCCTGTGCTTATCGTGCTCCAGTTTTGTCCTCCGTTTGTTGTTTTACGTATGTTACCGCTTAAGCTCGCCAGTATGATATTACTTGTGTCTTTTGCATAGACATCGTAATAGCTGGTCGGTGTCCCTCCCGGGAGCGTGTCCCACGTAGCTCCGCCATCCGTAGTTTTTGCAATGGTTGAGGGAGAGTTGCCCGAAATAAACCCTGTACTGGAGTTTAAAAAATGCATCCCGGTCCAGACTATACCCGAAGAAATAACCGCCCCGGATGTATCCCAGCTTGTGCCGCCGTTCGTGGTTTTCAGTACCTTCCCGACGCGACCGCATAGCAAGCCCGTATTCATATCCGAAAAATACCCGTCAAATAAGCTCGTTGATCCGTTACCCTTGAAAATGTTATTCAATACGGTCCAGGTATTTCCTCCATTTGTCGTTTTCATAAAGGTTGCCCCGGCACCGCATGCGTACCAGTTATTCGCGTCCCACCTTTTTATCCAGAATAGGTCATTGCCCTGGGGAGTTGGATGTATCCATTTTATCTGGTTATTTACCTGGGCGGAAGTGATTTTCGGCATGCACGCCGTGATTAACAGCAATAATAAAAGAGAGATTAAAGGTCTTTTCAAGGTTTTATCCTCCTTATATTTTTATTAGTATTTTTTACAATCTTGTCTAACCGGGAAAACATCGCCTTCAGATCTGATTCCTCTGAATTCGATATATTGCTCTTTTTTCTTTTTGATAGATTTTCTAAATAACCGCTTATCATTATTATTTCTGTAATTTCCGAATCGTTGTATTTCATATTTCCATTGTAAAATCCCTCACGGATCAATTCTTTGCAGATTTTTATTTTTTCTATTAGATCTTCGTTTGTTTTTCCGTTCATTTTCATGCTTTCTTGATCAATTGCTCCTAAGATAATAATGCATATACCCTTCGTGCAAAGAATTATTTTGCGAATATTGAGGTAACTTTGCCGGCTTAACAATTTTGTAACTGTACTATGTCGTTAAAATATAGTATCTTAAATGAGCCACATTCTTCCTAATTATTGCAAAAAAACTGCCGTGAAAAATACAACCGCGATCAAGCTCCTGAAAACTTTCTCGAAAAAAGAGTTTAAGGAGTTCGAAGGGTTTGTCCATTCTCCCGGAAAAAGCAGGAGACGTGATGTCTCCCGGCATTTTGATGCTGTAAAAAAATACTATCCCAATTTTGACAGCCCGAAATTTACAGATGAAAACGTTTACAAGGCGATATTGCCGGGAGAAAAGTTTGATAAAGCCCGGTTTGCATTAGAGGCGTTTTACCTCTTTGAATCCGCGTGCCAGTTCCTATCTGCACTGGAGTATGAAAAAAATGAAATAGAGCAGGATCTTTCTTTATTGAGACAGCTCGCCGAGCGGGGAATGGACGGCTCGTTTGAAAAACTAGCAAAAAAACTCGATAAGGTTATTGTAAGCGCTAACTTTCAACTCGACGCTTTTTTTAGATACCGCTTTGCTTACGAGGACCTCTTGATGACCTTTTATATCAGGAAAAATGATTTTGCATCGCAGTTTAAACATTCCTTGAGAAAAGCAGACTGCAGTATAGGGCTTTCGCTATTAAGGTCATTGAGGAGTATTGCGGATAAGTTTATTGCCGAAACATATTATAATATAGAGCCGGACGCGGTGCTACTGGATATGTCATTAAGTAATGCAAACCTCGATAAGCTCTTCGCTGATTCGAAAAAGCACCCGTACCTCAAGCTTCTCGAAACAGTGTACTATCTCTCCAGAGGTATTACCGATAAAAAAGGATTGAAGTGGATAGATAGGTCAGAGGAAGCATTTTTTGAAAATTTCGATTCTTATTCCCTGGATGAAAAGGTCTATATATTCAGAAGCATTATGAACGTTAACCAGCTCAAAATGAACCTGTCCCCCGATAAGGAAGCGGTTAAAGTCATGAACAGGAAGCAGTATGATCTGATGAAGACAACTATAGAAAAAGATATTTATAAAACCTCTAAAGAAAAATACATGCCGCTTTTTCTTTTCAGGAACATTCTCATTGCGTCGCTTGAAAATCAAGATTACAAATGGTCGGAGAAGTTTATAAACGGTTACGCAGATAAACTCAAACCGGCTAACCGGAATAATATGCTGAATTTTTCTATGGCTCTGCTTTTATTCGACCTGGATAAATTCGAGAAAAGCCTGGAGTATCTCTCTAAGGTCAAGTATGGAACGTTTCTTTTAAAAAGGGATGTAAAGATCCTGCTCATGCAGTTGTATTATGAACTTAAACTTTTCGACCAAGCTTACTACATGCATGATACTACGTATAAATATTTCAAAAACACCCCTGACGTATCTGATGACCTCCGCATTAATAATCTTAATTTCCTGAAATACTACTCCGGTCTGTTAAAACTAACAAACGAACCCGACCCCGTCGAGGCGGAGCTGACCCTCAAAGATATTAAGAAAATCCCTGAGACTATCGAAAGCTGGGACTGGCTCGCCAAAAAATTCGAGGAATTATCCAAATAAAAAATCCCCCATTTTAAAGAAACGACCGCCGTTGTTGGTGTTTGAGTGAAGCGTCACCAACAACAACTAAACCCTGAAGAGCTGACATTTTAGGGGTGCACTAATTAAAAATCCCCCCTTTTACAAAGGGGGGAGCCTCGTAAAGGCGGGGGGTTAAGAATATTTATCTGATCAAAATTACTTCACTAGCATCATCTTCTTTGTCTCTACAAATCCTTCCGTCTGCAGCGTGTAAAAATACACACCGCTCGATAGCTTCGAGCCGTCAAGCGTGTATTCGTACTCACCTGCGTTTAGTTTGCCATTTACCAGTACTGCTACCTCTTTTCCTGCTGCGTCAAAAACGCTCAGCTTTACAATGTTTTCACTTTTAATTTTAAATTTTAAATTTGTCGTCGGATTGAACGGGTTCGGATAGTTCTGCTCGAGGGAATATTCTCCGGGGATTTCATTGGTTTGTAAAGTGATCGATGCCAGTGTTGTGGTTCTCCATATAATACCGGTCGCTCCTCCAACCCAGGCTCTGTTACCGTTCCGGGACAATGCTGTCGCAAGCTTCAGATCGGGTGACGTAAAGTCCGGTGTCCAATTACTGCCTGCATCGGTGGTTTTATATATTGACGTGCCTGCGAGTGTCATATAAAATGTATTTCCGTATCCTGTAATTCCCTGCACCGTACCTCCTGCCGGTAATGTAGATGAAGACCATAAAATACCTCCGTTTGTCGTCTTGTACCCGGCACTACTTCCTCCCGCCAAACCTGAGCTCCCGGTTATCCATATTGCCGATATTCCGGAGGTTGGTGAGAATGTCCACGAAGAACCTGAATTAGTTGACGCATATATCCCGGTATTTGTTCCGAATGCGTAATTGCCTCCTGATGCATAGAGACAATTTGGCAATATAAATCCTGTCCCTGCCAGATACATTCCTGACGAATCCCAAGTAAAACCGTTGTCGGTTGTTTTCCATATCGACCATCTGCCTCCTATTGCATCTCCCACCATTATGCCTGTCCCGTTTGGAAATATGTGAATTGCCTCTATATAACCGTTCATCTGAGAAAACACCTGTGACCAGTTACCGCCGCCGCCTGATGTTCTCCACACCTTGCTTTGAGAAGTACCAAAATCATTTGTTACAACTAATGCATTGCTGAGATCTATTCCGAACACAGTGATAGGGGCTGATGCAAAAGTTGAACTCGACCATGTTGACCCGCCGTTATCTGTTCGGAATACTTTATTGTCACTGCTCACTGCCCATACTACGTCATTATTGACTGCTGAAATAGATGTTATGGATTGACCTCCCGTTATAGTCGGACTCCACTGTGAAAATCCAGTAGTTGATAGCCAGCTAAGAAGTAAAAAAATAGATATTATTAATGCCTTCATCTTTTGCTCTTTTATATATCCCCCAAAAGCCAAAACCCTTTAGTGATTGCGTTATGATCATACTGCTGGGAGGAGGATCAGCAATTGGGGGAATAAAATTTTTTCAGATTTAATCATAACGCAATTCAACATACATTATTTAGTCATTGATTGACAAAGAAAAATATATCAATTTTTAGCTCAGCCATTAAGCGGAGCTTTGATATAGGTATTATATTTATAATAATTTAACTTATTCACTTTTAGCCTCAAATCGTGAAGAATACCCGGTTAATAAACCTTCTTAAAACATTTTCAAAACAGGAAATAAAACGGTTCGGAGACTTTGTGCGCTCGCCGTACTTTAACCGCAGTAAAAGAGCTGAAGAGTTGTTCGATGTGATTGGAAGGTATTACCCAAAGTTCTCATCAAAAGATCTTTCCGAACAGTTGGTCTATAAAAAGATCTTCAAAGAGAAAAAGTATGACTACTTTAAACTTAAGAATGTTATTTCGGACTTATATGGTTTGGCGATGGATTTTATAAAGCATAGGGTGTCGGAAAATACATTTGAAAAAGAGCTCCTATTCCTTGAAGATCTGAGAAAAAGGAAACTGGAAAAACATTATGAAACAGAGCTGAAAAAAGTTGAAAGATCCCACTTAGATAAGAAAATAAAAAATGAGAACTATTTTTTCGATCTGTACAGGCTTACTTCCGAAAAAATATATTACAATTTCCAGCTGAAACCAAATACAGTCTTTCACATGCTTCAGGATGAGTTCGATAATTTCTTTCTGTTCTCCGTGATCAGGCTTATGAAATTCTATACGTTGATGTTCCACGAACAAAGACAGAATAATTTCGATTACGATATGAAACTTCTGGACGAAATAAAGCAATATCTCGCCGGACCGGAAGCCGAGAACAACCCGACATTCCTGTTGTACAAATATATTCTTCTCCTCGAAGAGAATCGTGAAAAGGAACATTATTACAAAGTAAAAGAGGTGCATAATAAATATTCCAATGTGCTTACATTTACTGATAATTATATGAGCTACATTCATAGAATAGGCTTCTGCGCTTACCTCTATAATATAGTCGGGGACATATCTTTCCACGGTGAGATGTTCGGTATGCAGCGGGAAATGCTCGAAAAAGGGTTTTACAATAATTCTGTTTTTCCTTATCCGGATTTTTTAAATCATGTCAAGATAGGCACTCTTGCCGGTGAGCATAATTACGTGAAAAATTATATCGGCAAATATAAGAACCGGCTTCCTGGGGATGAAAAAGAAAACTGTCTTAACTATGTCGAGGCGTTCATTGCATTTCATCTTGGTAAAAAACAAAAGTCACTCGATTTCGTCAGCCGGACTAACTTTAGTAATTTTATCATGAAGATACAGGTTAAGATAATGCAGATTCAGCTTTATTATGAACTGCAAATGTATGAACAATTACTCGGAGCTGTTGATACCTGCCGTCATTACTTAAAAAACGAAAGCTCATTGACCGATCAATACCGTGAAACTATAGCGGGATTCCTTGGTATCGTTAACTACCTCGCGCTCTTAAATGAAGATCCTAAGAAAGCAAAGGATGAGTATAGAAAACGGGATGTTATTAAACAGATAAATGCATTAAATACAAACGTCTTTGGAGTAAAACTATGGTTGATGGAACAAATAAAAAAACCCGCATTCAAGCGGGTTTGAAAAAGTGTCGCCAAGTATTTTTCCTTACTTCACTAGCATCATCTTCTTTGTCTCGATAAATCCATCCGTCTGTAGCGTGTAAAAATACACCCCGCTCGATAGCTTTGCTCCGTCGAATGTGTACTCATACTCACCTGCGTTTAGTTTACTATTTACCAGCACTGCCACCTCTTTTCCTGATGCGTCAAATACGCTCAGCTTTACAAAGTTTTCATTTTTAATTTTAAATTTTAAATTTGTTGTCGGGTTGAACGGATTTGGGTAGTTCTGCTCGAGCTTATATTCGTCTGCAATGTTGTTACCTGTATTCTGAATTCCTGTTATTGTAAAGTGCATAAAGCTTACCGAGTTACCGTTGAAAGACGGGATCACAAGCGTGTCCGTCATCCTGTTGTAAAAAATATCTGCCGGTCCGTTTATACCCGTTGCTACCTGCATCGGAGGCGCAGAAAAAGTGATGTCATAATAATACACACTACCTGTTCCCCAGCTCGACACGAATATGTTATAATTATCGTCCCTTGTCAGCCCGTCTAACTGTTGGAACGGTGTGATTGCTAATGTCGAAATAGATGAGTCGCTCATATTGATTCCGTATATCGCTGAATTTGATGTTATGTATGTGCAAACCAACATCCTATTCCTGGGCGCGTCATACAATAATCCGTTAGGAGTATCTATTCCCGATGCGAATGTCCAGAATGCTCCCGTAGCTATGTTGAATTTTATTATGCGGTTGTTGTTCATATCGGATGCATAGATAAACCCGTTACCGTCGGTTTCCACGTCGTTCATAGACGTGATGTTTCCTGCCATCGGCACCTGCACATTAAAAATTTCCTGCCCGTCACTCAGCCTGTATCCCATCATCCTGTCAAAATTCGTCACATATAGATTATCCCCCGCTATCACCATTCCCCTGTACACCGCGAATCCCGGCGCCGTCACAAATGGACTTACCACGCCCTGTGAGCTGATCGCTTTTATGTCTGCACCCCCCACATTCGATACTAAATACCTTTGCCTCGGCGCATCATATACTACGCTCTCCGGAGCATTGTACTGCCCGTATACTTCCACCACAAAAAACATACTAACTAAAATAAATAATAGAGCTTTCATTTTACTTCTCCTTTTGATATTTGATTTAAAATTTGTTTTCATCTTTCAGAAATCTTTAATCAAAACTACCCATCTCTCCCTCATAAACCAAAGAAAATTCACACTATTTTTAATATTTTAATTGTATCTTTAGGGAAGATTTAGGCTAAATTCTGGTAAATTTTGGTGGTTTAGAAATTACTAAATTAGTAATGTATGGTACAATCAGATGACATATTTTTGCTGGTGAAATCGCTGACAAAGGAGGAGAAGATCCATTTTAAGCGGCATGGGGGGGTGCATGTGATGGGCGACGGCAATAACTACATACGGCTGTTCGATGCGATAGACGCGATGAAGGTGTACGACGAGGAGGCGCTGATGAGAAAGTTCGAGGGGGAGAAATTTACGAGGCAGATATCGGTGGCAAAAAACTACCTTTATAGAGCCATACTCAAATCGCTGAAAACCATTCGCCGTCCGCGGTCAAAAAAGGAAGAAATACTGAGCCTGCTCGCAGAGGTGAATATATTGTTTGAGAAGAGGCTGTACGGGCAGTGCAAGAAACTGCTCCGGCGGGCAAAAAAGATTGCGCTGGAATATGAGAAGCATCCGGAGCTAATGGAGATACTTTCATGGGAGATGCAACTAATATACAGGGAGGACGTGCTGAAAAGATTCAGTGAGGAAAACATAAACCGGATATTCGACGAGAGGAAGGAACTGCTTAAAATAAGAGAGAACCTGAATGAGTACGACAGGCTGGAAAGAAATTTTAAAACGCTGACGGGGTTTGTTAAAGACAGGGAATCCGAAGAGTATAAGAGGAAGCTGAAGAAATTTTTCGCGCACCCGCTCCTAAAGGGAGAGGAGAAGGCGCTCTCGACTGTGGGCAGGCTGAAATACTACGCAATAAAGGCTAACTATTTCTATGAGACACAGGAAGACGAAAAGAGTTTCGATTATGAGATAAAGCAGATCAGATTGCTCGACGATAAGCCGGCGGTCAAGTCGGAGCGGTTCATAGATTACCTGGTATTGATGAGCAATACTATACTGCTGTGTATAAATCTGAAGAAGTACGAAGATTATAAATGGTACCTGGATAAGATGAGAGAGCAGATGGATGAAAGGATAGTTTTAAAGAATACATCCTACCAGCTGTATATAATAGAAAGGTCGTACCTGATGGAGATGGTTTATTATAATAAGCAAAAGGACTTCGCAAGGATAGTGGAGCTGTATGACCGGGCGAAGGAGAAGGCAGAGGAGAAGGGAATGGAACTCCGCGCGACGGAGGACAGGAACATGAGATATTTTGTGTGTGTGGGATATTTTAATATGAAGGAGTATTCTAAGGCGCTGGAGAGGCTAAACGAGATATTGAACGATAAGGAGGCGGAGTCGCGTCCGGTGGAGTATATTACCGCGCGGATCTTTAACCTGGTACTGCATTACGAGCTGGGGAACATGGACCTGCTGGAGTATGCTTCGGCATCTACGCAAAGGTACATAAGAGAGCGGAAGAGGATATCGAAGTTCGAGATGCTATTCTTCAGGCTAATGAACAGGCTGGTGAGAAGGAAGCCGGGGAAGAGGGAGTCAGAGATATTCGGGGAGTTTATTTATGAACTGAAAAAGCTGAACGCGGGCGAGCACAGAGCGGAGATGCGCTCGATGAGTTTCCTTGTGAGCTGGGTGGAGAGTAAACTATAAATGAAAATCCTAACCACAAAGACACTAAGAACACAAAGATTCACAAAGACAACAATAATGGAATGGCAGCATTTTGAAACAGCGGTACTGCTAGAAGAATACTGGTGGAGCGCTCAGTTTATTAACCCCCGTCCCGATCTAATACCTTGGTGGAGTGGTGGGAGCCTTAACTATAAGTTTTCAGTGTGTCAATGTTCAGTTTATTAACCGATCTCATCGTGACATAAAAAGGGAGGATAATCATTCCTATAGGTTTTATCAAAAGAAAATTACTATTTTAACTATACTATGACAGAAAAGTATACAAAAAAATTATTAAAGCTTTATGAAAGTTTATTATACTCGAAGAGAACAGACATAAGTCTTCTGTTTACAGACAAACCTTACTTAAATTTTGTCGATGAACTAATTAAATTTAAAGACTTTTCAGATATATATAATTGGGAGATTGCTCACTATGTTATTTCAAAGCATTGTCTTAAATATAAAAATGAAAAAATAAAAAAAAATAGAAACGATTTACTTCTAAAACTAATAAGGGACTTAAAAAGAAATTTTTCAAAATTTCGCAAATTGCATTTAATTATAGTTCCGCTACCATCATTAAGTTTAAACAGTTTAATAAGCTTTAAAAATATTACCTTTATTCCAAGCAATTTCACATTAGATCAGAAACTTGAAACAATTAAGAATTTGTCAGAAAGCACAAATGAGAATGTACTTTTTTTTGCAAATCATACTTCAAAAACGAGATCTCCAGATTTTTTTGAATATAGTTTAATGTGTATCCAATATATCGACTACAATGAATTTATGAGACTTAGGGTTGATGAAGTTGTTAAGGTTTACGTATACTTATTACGAAGTCTTTACTTCTCAGAGATACTAGAGCATAATATTAACGACTACAAAATCAATTTATTTGTTCAACCTGTTACGCAAAAATATTTAAAAAAAAATAGTCATGTTGCAATATTTGGAAAAACTAATGAAGTGCAATTCCATAAGGTATTAAGTTTTTCAACCAAATGTTATTTTAATATTGACTGGCTGGAAAATCCAATTTACCAAAGAAAATACTTAAATCTAATTAAGAAATATTCTGAAGTAAACAATGACTTCGAGCAATTATTTTTAAATTCTCTAATAATCCTTAACAAAGCATATGACCAAAAAATGTTGAACGAACATTCCTTATGTTTACTCCTATTAATGACATCTTTAGAAAACCTATTAGCCCTAAATAAAAATGAAAAAAGACTAAGAATTGCAACACTGGCTCCCAAACTTGTATCAATCAAAAAATCAAAAATGTCGCGTTTCTCTTTAGTGTTAAGTCACATGTATTTGCAGAGGAATAACTTTGTTCATAGTGGTAAGGAAGTTAATTTTTATAATAATATTTCAGACAGACTAGAAAGCCCTTTTGAAAAATATCTTCTCCCAAGCTTTATCATTGCCTCCAAACTAATTGTTTCGTTTCCAAAGCATATCAATAAGTTAAGAAAACTCTCTTTTGGAAAAAATTTTTATAAAGAGTGGGAAAAATATCTGGATGATATGTTTTCAAAAGCACTATTCGGAGCTTCTAAACTTGAACCAACTAAAAAGAAAATTGAATCTATAGATTCCTATTTAGATAGCTTGTTTAAATAATAGATGGAGAAAACAACTTGATAATCGACCTAGTTCAGCTAACAAAGGGCAAACTCAATATGATAACAAGTACAGAATTTCTTTAGATTGTTTGTGTTAAATTATAATTATGAAGATATTAATAGTAGAAGATGAGCCCGAACTTCTGGATTCCATCGAGAGGTATCTGAGCGAGGAAGGCAATATTTGCGAGGCATCTAATAATTATAAAGATGCATCCGAAAAGGTATGTATGTACGAATATGACTGTGCATTAGTGGATATTATGCTTCCGGACGGAAGCGGATTAGACCTTATAGACATGTTGAAAAGGGAGCAGTCAAAATGCGGGATAATAGTAATCTCTGCCAAAAATTCATTAAACGATAAGATCACCGGGCTGGACCTGGGAGCGGATGATTACATTACAAAGCCATTTTACATGTCGGAACTTAATTCAAGAGTGAAATCGGTAATAAGAAGGCGGGTATTCGATGGCAATAAGTCGGTATCTTTTAATGAAATAAAAATACTGCCGGATGAGAAAAAGGTTTTTGTGAGGGATTCGGAGGTAAGCCTTACGAAAAAGGAGTTCGATATATTGTTGTATCTGATCTCAAATACAAACCGTGTGCTCACAAAGGAATCAATTGCGGAACACATCTGGGGAGACTTTGCCGAGTCTTACGATAATTTCGATTTTGTATATACACATCTCAAAAATCTCAGGAAAAAGCTTTCGGACGCAGGTTGCAAGGACTACATAAAATCAATTTACGGTACGGGGTATAAACTCTCCGAAGAATGAAACTTATAAATAAAATAAGCATAAAGTTTTTCTTCGTAACACTGTTACTATTTATCTTATTTGGTTTTGTGACGCTTTATGTCATAAAGGGAGCTATCGAATCTGAAATAGACGAGGAGCTTGCCACCACGAGTGAAGCCGTAGTGCAGAACATTAAGAATGAGAAGAGCGTCGTCTTCGAGCCGTTCATAGAAATAAATAAAATGGATAAACCGGGTGAAGATTACCATACATATAAGGACACTTTATTACCGGATGAAGATAATGAAGCGGAACAGTACAGGGAATTAATAAGCTATAGAAACATAAACGGGTCATACTACAAAATAACTGTCAGAACTTCATCCCTGGAACAGGACGATCTCTTCGATTCACTTTTGACAGTTTTCTTAATCCTTACCCCGCTTCTTCTCATATCGCTTTACTTCGTTAACAGGAGCACGGCGAAACAGGAACTAAGACCTTTTTACAGAAATCTAGAGAAACTAAAATCCTTTTCATTAAAAGAGGAAAAAGGATTTCAACTCGAACGGACAACTGTTAAGGAATTTAAGGATCTTAATGAAACATTAGAGGAGCTCATTTCCAGAGCTGTTTCCGAATACAAGCTGATAATTGAATCATCGGAAAATCTTTCGCATGAGCTTCAAACTCCCATCGCCGTAATAAAGTCAAAACTCGAGCTTTTGATCCAGAATGAAGAATTAGATCCGGAAACAGCCGGATTAATTAATTCTATAGAGAACCAGATAAACCGGCTTTCAAAGATAAACCGGTCGCTTATTTTATTGATGAAGCTCGAGAACAAGGAAATGTTCGAAACAGAAAGTGTCAACCTAAACGAGCTGATAGAGAAGCACCTGGAATTTTCAGAAGACATTATTAAGAAAAAGAGTTTATCCGTTAATAAAAATGAAAACGACCCATTAATAATAAACATGAACAGAGCGCTTGCCGATATATTGATCGGTAACCTTATCTCAAATTCATGCAAACACAATTATGAAGGCGGACAAATAGAAATAGAAACGAGCAATAATCACCTGGTCATAAAGAATACAGGAAATCAACCCGCTACAGATACCGGCAATTTTTTCAACCGTTTCGGGAAAGATGACAAGGCTTCAGACAGTGTCGGATTGGGACTATCGATCGTCAAGCAAATATGTAATTTCTATAACTTTAGCATTAGTTATATCTATTCCGACCCTTTTCATACCATAAGAATAAATTTCATTTCGCAATAGCACAAATTTCCTTCAGATTCTCCGGTTAATTTTATACAGGTATTTAATTAATCAAAGAGGATATTATAATGAAGATCAAACTTTTAATTCTCGCAATCGTTTTGTTTCCTTTAACGCTGTCGGCACAGGATGTTCCGTCTAACGTAAAAGAAAAGGCAAAGTCAATGTACCCAAATACGAGCATCAAGTGGGACGTCGATGGACCGGGTAAATATGAAGCCGAATTAACGGACAATGGTGTTACAATGTCCCTGCTATTCGATGATAACGCAACACTGCTTGCAACCGAGACTAAGATGGACGTTAGCGGGCTTCCGCAAAAGGTTCAGGACTATATAGCGTCAAATTATAAAGACATGAAGATCACCGAAGCGGCTAAGATCGTGGATAACAACGGAAATACAACCTATGAGGCAGAGGTATTCGATGGTAAAAAACATAAGGACGTTCTATTCGACAGCAACGGCAACCCGCTAAGGGGCAAAGGCGATAAGGATGATGATGATGAAGATGAAGACGACGGGGATTAATAAATTCCCGTCACTCCCCTTTTTTGAAAAATTACTTATTACAAGACAATGGACAGATTGAATAAAGTTGCGAAGATAACGGTATACTTCTGGATAATGAAAGTATTCGCAACGACACTGGGGGAAATCGCCGGAGATCATCTATCGATGACTTCCGACATAGGATACAGTGTGAGTTTAGCTATAACGATGGGTTTGTTTGTGTTGGTGGTCTCGATACAGTTATCAGTTAATAGATTGTACACGGCTCTTTACTGGCTCGTTATAGTAGGTTCGACGACAGCGGGTACAGAGGTTTCCGATTTTATGGACAGGACACTGGGATTAGGTTACGCCTGGGGATCGCTCATACTCTTTTCATTATTGATGCTTGTCTTATACCTATGGCACTTTCGTGAAAAGGGTATAAGAGTATATCCAATCACCGAAAGAAGAATCGAACTATACTACTGGATAGCAATATTGATCTCGAACAGCCTGGGAACAGCATTCGGAGACTATTTAACAGATAACATGGAACTCAGCTATTTAGCAGGAGCAAGTGTAACAGCAGCGATAATAATTATTGTGGTACTTCTACATTATTATACAAAGATAAATGAGATACTATTATTCTGGATCGCATTTATTTTCACCCGTCCGTTCGGAGCAACGTTCGGAGACCTTCTTACAAAGCCTTTATCAAAGGGCGGTCTCGAACTTGGAACCGGAGCGGCGGCAATAGTAACAGCAGTATTGCTTTCGTTAATAATTGTATATACGAGTATGAAAGATAAAAACGTAAAGATAGTTTAATTGAAGGGCAGTCAGGTTATTTCTGCAGTTCTTTGATCTTTTTAATAAACCATGCGCGGAATGGCAGGACGTCGATTTCCTCAGCTTTTTTTAGAAGGAGGTCGGCGTTTTTTGTCTTTACGGCGGAACGGATCTTTAATAGAGAATTATAAATATCGATGAAGTTTTTATATTGACGCAGAAAACTTTGAGAATAATCTTTAGTGTGTTTGACATAGTGCTTGTAAGTATCTATAAGGTATTCTGCCTGGTCAAATAATTCCAGCTCGTAATACGTCAAAAGAAGGAGATTTTTAACATCGATCTTATAAGTAAACATATCGAATTGTATTTTTGAAGTATGTTCGAGAGCTTTTTCAAAATTACCCCTTTCAAATTCCAGGCGCCCCAGTGAAAAGCTTTTCATGCTTGCCCTATGTTGAGGCAGAAGCTTAGGAATACAATCCTCAATAAACGTTTCAAGCCAGTTAAACTCTTTCACTTTAAGAGCAGCATTAACAGTATTTCTGAATCTTATAATTTCATAAGTCATATTGTCGTCAGGTGTCAATGCATTTTCATCCTTGATCTGCTTGCATATTTCAAACTTCTCCCGTCGAAACGAGGTATCACCATGACGATCTCGTGTTGTACAGAAAGCATAAAAATCTTCTAAAATAAAATGCTTCTCAAAACGCGAGTATTTCTCTTTGTGTTCGTTAAATACCTTCCTTGCCTTATAAAATGCATCCACATCTTGGTAATCCGAATAAAAACGAAGGGTATAATAATATAACTCCAGCAACCAGAGGTACGGATATTTCCTCTTGCGCAGACCCGAAATAATCTTTTCCAGGTCGAGAACATCCCGGACCTCCTCAACCAGCGGATTATCCATAGAAAATTTAAACATCCTATCAACCTTTGTTCCATAGTTAAGGCTTTTGATGAACATAACAAGGAAAAATAATGTGTTATATTCAGCGGTTTTTCCCATCAATGGAATTGCTTTGTCAAACTGGTTGAATTTTAAAAAATAACTATACTTGAATGTTGTGATCGTTTCCTTATCCTTGAATGTCCTCAGACGGTTAAACGGCAATTTATCGATCTTCTTTTCAAGAGCGTTTAATGTGTTGTAAAATTGCTTAAAATTTTCTCTATAGAAGTATTCTTTAGATAACGTCAGATCAACTTCAAAGGAATCTTTTTTAAATCCTTCGTAAACCATAAACTGCTCGGCAAGCCGTGTAAGGGCGGTAGCAACATTCTTTAATTTCATCTCGTTGTACTTCTCTCCGGGAAAAAGTTTTTTAAAAACGCGCTTTCTATCAAGTTCAGGTGAGTCGAAATCCGGGTAGTGGTCTTTTAGAATGGAGTAGAGCCCGTCAGTATTCCTGCCAGTGCTGAAATATGGCGAGGCAACGAATTTTTCGAAATCTCTGATCTCATCCGGAGAAAAAGTCTTCAGGATCTGTATGAGTTTACTGCTATTCATCAGATATTCATCGGGAATTTGGGAGATAAAATTTGAAACTAAATATACCGCAGTGAACCAAAAGTTAAAAGGATAAAGTTAGAATAGGGCTTAAAATCGCTATTTTTGGCATTTCCGTGTAATAATCGCCATGAAACTTTTGAAAAAAGTTTCTTTGGGAAGAAGGGTAAGGCGGGATAAATTTGTGTAAAGAAAATTTAAAAAGATGAACATGAGAACAAGAATCAAAAAAGAACTGAATATTCTCAACCGAATGATAACAGAGACAAACGGCGACATCATGAAGATGATAAACCTGTCGGCTGAAGCGGAAATGATGCTGAGAAAGAAAAATATTTCCGAATATGAAGCCGAGGTAATGGAGACTAAGCTCTTTAAAATTATCGCGGGCACAGAGAAAACAGATCATTAGAATAATAAATTTAAAAACAAATAATAAAAAGAAGATGAAAACAGCAAAAACAATTATGACGGTGTTCCTGATGCTAGTGAGCGGTATTACAATGGCGCAAACCGGGAAATGGTTTCCGGTCCCGGGAGCAAATCTGAACGGCAATGTTAATACAATCGCTTTCAACGGAGATACACTTTATGTAGGGGGCAGTTTTACAATGGCCGGTGGTATCACTGCTAACCATGTAGCCAAATGGGATGGTTCAACCTGGTCCACAATTGGAACGGGATTTGACGGCAGAGTCTTAACATTTCTATTCGACGGAGGTTATATATATGCAGGAGGCAACTTTAACCAGGCAGGAGGGATCACTGCAAATAATATTGCAAGATGGAATGGGACAAGCTGGGATACCCTTGGATCGGGATTTAATAATTCTATCTGGGGTATCACAACAGACGGGACTTATATTTACGCCGGAGGGAGCTTTACTACAGCCGGGGGAAGCCCGATAAAGGGAATTGCGAAATGGGACGGTACAAGCTGGTCCTCCGTCAATTCAAACATTACTTACCCTTCTTGTTTAACTCAATCAGGCAGTGATCTGTATGTGGGAGGGACATTCGGATCCCCGGGAAGCCGTATAACAAAATGGGACGGCACAAGCTGGTCTGGGTTGGGAACCGGGGTAAATTTTCCAGTTGGTGCCATAGAGATAGCAGGGAATGATCTATATGCGGGAGGAAACTTCACAATGGCAGGCGGAAACCCGGCAAACAAGATAGCAAAATGGGATGGAACAAACTGGTCAGCCCTTGGCTCGGGATTAAATAATTATGTACATGCAATAGAAACATTCGGGTATAACATCTATGCAGGAGGCGAATTTACCACAGCCGGCGGGAACCCGGCAAACCACATAGCCAGGTGGGACGGCACAAGCTGGGACAGTCTTGGCTCAGGGTTTGAAAGCGTGGTAAATGTTCTCGTTTATCATAAAAACTGTCTTTACGCGGGAGGCGAATTTACCATGTCCGGCGGAGATACCGTGAATTATCTAGCCCGTTACGTCTTTGCGCCAACTTCACCATATGGTCTTTCATCCAGTTTGGCGGGTATGGGTGGAGTGACCTTAACCTGGTCAGATAGTTCAGACTATGAGGATGGGTTCGTAATAGAAAGAAAATATGACACCGATACGAACTGGACAGTAGTAGATACTACAGGTGCAGGCATTGCAATGTACACCGACTCTGGATTAGCCTCCGGAACATACCAGTATAGAGTGTATTCATTTAATGAAGGCGGTAACTCCAGTTATTCAGATACTACAATGGCAAATATACCGGTTCCTCCGTTACCGCCTCATAGTTTATCTCTAAATGTATTAGATACAGGTATAGTAAAACTAACGTGGGCAGACAGCTCAAATAGTGAGGATGGCTTTGTACTCGAGAGAAAAGATAATGTAGATACGAACTGGACGGCAATAGATTCTTTAGAAGCGGATTCAGTAACATACACTGACTCAGGATTAACCGTAGGAAGGACATATGAATGGAGAGTATATGCATTTAATGCAGGCGGTAACTCAGGATATTCAAATGTTGTATCATCACTGATAACTGGTATAGCGGGAAACAGTTCGCTACCCGATAAATACGCACTATACAGCAACTATCCAAACCCATTCAATCCAAGCACAAAGATAAAGTTCGACATACCGAAGAGCGGTATTGTGAAACTGACTATCTATGACATACTGGGCAGGCAGGTAAGCACGCTGATAAACAGTGAACTCACAGCAGGCAGATATGAAATGGAGTGGAATGCGGGCAGTTATTCGAGCGGGATATATTTTTACAGGATCGAAGCGGACGGATTTGTCGAGACGAGAAGAATGATGCTAATAAAATAAAACAAAATACAGATTAAAATAAAATGAAAACAGCAAAAATAATTATAACAGTGTTCCTGATGCTAATGAGCGGTGTCACTATGGCGCAAAACGGAAAGTGGTTTCCGGTCGGACCACCGGGAATGAGCAGCGGTGTATATGCCATGGCTTTTAACGGAGATACACTTTACGTGGGGGGCGCATTTACAACAGCAGGCGGAAATTCCGCAAAACGTATAGCCAGGTGGGATGGTACAAACTGGACCACCCTGAGTACAGGATTCGATGGTACGATCCTTGCGCTGGAAGTAAGCGGAGGGGTATTATATGCGGGAGGCGGCTTTTCACAGGCAGGCGGTCATACTATTCTAGGTATAGCTAAATGGGACGGAACGGACTGGGACAGCCTGGGCTCAGGGTTAGACGGAGGTGTCCGAACTATCGCAGTTGATGGGAACGACCTCTACATTGGAGGATCATTTACTACAGTTGGTGGGATCACTGCGAAAGGCATAGCCAGGTGGAATGGGACAAGCTGGAGTAACTTAGGCACAGCAGATCATCATGACAACCATAATATCGCCCTATTAGGCGGTAACATATATATAGTAGGAACCTTCCCCAATCCGGGAGGCTACACAGGAGTATGGAACGGGGCAAGCTGGGCTTCGCTCGGGTCAGGGGTCAATAGTGATGCATATGTAGCAGAGGTAATGGGTAATGACCTATATGTAGGGGGCGTCTTTGTTACAGCAGGAGGAAACACAGCAAAAAGAATAGCTAAATGGGACGGAACAAACTGGAGCAATTTAGGCGGGGGAGTAAGTGGTCCTGCAGCGCAAACAGTACAAGGACTAGAAACGGTCGGAAATTACCTTTATGTGGGAGGCTCCTTTACAACAGCAGGCGGTGTAACGGCAAATAACATAGCCAGGTGGGACGGAACAGAGTGGGACAGCCTGGAGGCAGGTGTTAATGGCCGGGTGAGGGTTATAGTTTACCATAAGAATAATCTTTATGTTGGCGGTGATTTTACAACGGCAGGCGGAGTAACTGCTAACCGTGTTGCCCGATATGTCTTCGCGCCAACCTCGCCTTATGGTCTTACATCCAGTGTGCCGGGTACGGGTACAGTTAGCTTAAACTGGGCAGACAGCTCGGACTATGAAGACGGGTTCGTAATAGAAAGAAAAGATGATACCGATACTAACTGGACAGTAATAGATACTACCGGGGCAGGTATTGTAATGTACAATGACTCGGGGTTAACCTCCGGAACATACCAGTATAGAGTTTATTCATTTAATGAAGGCGGTAACTCCGGTTATTCCGATACTGCAATGGCAAATATACCGGTTCCTCCTTTACCGCCTCATAGTTTATCTCTAAATGTACTCGATACCGGTATAGTAAAACTAACATGGGCAGACAGCTCGAGCAACGAAGATGGCTTTGTACTCGAGAGGAAAGATAATATAGATACAAACTGGACAACAATAGATTCTTTAAAAGCGGACTCAGTAACATACACTGATACCGGATTAACCGTGGGAAGGACATATGAGTGGAGAGTGTATGCATATAACGCCGGCGGTAATTCGGGATATTCAAACGTAGTGTCCTCATTAATAACAGGTATAACAGGAAACGGCTCTCTTCCCGATAAATATGCACTGTACAATAACTACCCAAATCCATTCAATCCAAGCACAAAGATAAAGTTCGACATACCGAAAAGCGGTATAGTGAAGCTGACTATCTATGACATACTGGGCAGGCAGGTAAGCACACTTGTGAATAATGAACTCACAGCAGGAAGGTATGAAATGGAATGGAATGCAGGAAGCTATTCGAGCGGGATATATTTTTACAGGATCGAAGCGGATGGCTTTACAGAGGTAAAGAGAATGATGCTGGTTAAGTAATTCTTAACCCCCCGCCTCTACGAGGCACCCCCCTTTGGAAAAAGGGGGGATATGTGAAAAAGTTTAAAGCTTAAAGTTAAAAGGAAAATAAAATGAAAAAGGTCACAACAACAGTATTTTCACTAGTCTTGCTTCTTATTATGATGTATGGAAACGCAAGCGCACAGCTGACGGGTACTAAGACCATTCCCGGCACATACGCTAGCATAAAACTCGCCGTAGACGACCTCAATGCCAACGGTGTCGGCACAGGTGGAGTAACATTCAATATCACACCCGGTTACACGGAGACCATACCAATGGGCGGACTTATAATAGACATAGCAGCGAACCTGCCGACGTCTGGAAACCCCGTGGTGTTCCAGAGGAATGGCGCGGGAACAAATCCCGTCATCCAGACAGATACGAACGGTTCGGGGGTATTGTCATCGTCAGGCGCCGATTGGAATGGTGACGCCATACTCAAACTGGTAGGCACGGATTACATCACAATTAACAATATAGATTTCATAGAAAACTATACCGGGGGTAACCAGACGCTTCAAACCGAGAGCGGAATACGTCTGCTAAGAAAATCTTCCACCGACGGATGCAAGAATGTGCAAATAACGGGATGTACTATTCAACAGCAGCAGAATGATCAGTACTCAGCCTGCATATCATCTTTAAACAGAGACCTGGCAGGCGGTATAACAAACCCGACAACGATCGAAGGGAGACACGAGAATGTATCTATACAGGGCTGTACTATGAATAACAGCAGGTATGGCATTTTTTGTCTTGGTTATAACGCGCCGTCACCTTATGACCTGTATGACCATTTCTTTGACATAGGAGGCACGACCGGAAATACTATAATCAATATCGGAACAGGTCTTATTAACGGTGGAGGAACATCCGGTCATCGGGGAATATCTGTTTTATATCAGGACAGTTTGATAATCAGTAATAACACTATAAGGGTCAATACCGGCACAAGCGGCGCTTCGCCTTATCCTATATTTTTAGGGACAGGGTTGAATTCATCGGCTACAGTAAATAATAATGACATGTCCGATACATTAGGCGGCAGTACCACATCTAGTTTTGGAATATTCTGCGATTATGGTAAAGACGGGGTAAATAATACAGTAAATATCACTAACAATAAGATCCATGACTGCCGGTATGACGGCGCGACTTTAGCTCCAACAAATGCTTCTATATACATACAGACGAATCCTTACACACTAAATATAACCGGGAATACGATCAGGGATAATTATTTAGGAAACGGAAGTTCGACAGCTACAGGCAGCATGTACGGAATTTATATGTCATCGTCAAACACAAACTTTGGCTCGTCATACACAGTCTCTAACAATACCATCAAAAACCTTCGGCGGAACCAATCCACCCCGGGAAATGGAAATACATATTGTATTTATGTGAACGGCGGCGCTTATAATTATGAAGTAAGCAATAATACTGTGGACAGTATTTTCTCGACTGCGTCCACCGGCAGCATGATGGGGATAGCATGCGCGTACACATCACCGGGAATGATCAGCATACATGATAATACTATAGGCAATTTAATAAAAGAATCGGGTACGACAGGAAGTATCTATGGAATCTATAATAATAATAATACAGATACTTTAGAAGTGTACAATAATGAAGTGTTTAACCTTTATAATAACGCAACGACGGGATTATTATACGGATACTATAACTCAGGAATTCTCTCGGAAGGTTACGAAGATGTATACAATAACAAGATCCATGATCTAACAAATAACAGCAGTAATGTTTGTATAGGAATGAATATGAAAAACAATAATACTGCCAATACTCAGGAGAAAAATGTTTATGGAAACCTGGTTTACAATATCATAAATGACAGCATAGGCCAGACCGGTGGAATACAACTCGCTAAACCCGGCGTGGCCAATATATCCGCCAACCGTATATTTAATATTATTACCAGAAAAGGTTCTTCTGTTACATACGGTTTATATTTTAACGGTGCAAGTAATTCGAACTGCAACATATATAACAATATGATAAGCGAGATCTATGCTCCCGTGCAAAACACCACTTTGGGTGTGATAGGACTGGTAATAGAAAACAGCGATACTGTAAACCTGTCTTATAATACTATTTATATGGACAGCAGTTCTACAGGCGCGAATTCGGGCAACATTGCTTTGTATATTTCCGGGTTTAGTAATTCGACATTGAAGAATAATATTGTGATCAATAAGTTCACCCCTTCGGGCGGCGGACAAACGATAGCCATATTTAAGGACCCGGGTGTAACGTATAATGCGGCTTCAAACAATAATAATATTTATGTACCGGCAGGGGCATCGAACTTCTATTATTGTGACGGCAGCAATTTCCACTCTACATTTGCGGCATTCCAGACTGCTGTATCACCTGCGGATACGAATTCGTTTTCGGAGAACAGTCCTTTTAAAAATGTATCCACAAGTCCGTATGACCTGGACATGAAGACAACCATCCCTACACTATGTGACGGCGGGGCAATACCGGTAGCGGGAATAACTACGGACATACACGGCACAACGAGGAATGTATCGACTCCTGACGTTGGCGCGGATGAATTTGAGCTAAAAAATCCGGTAACGGCAGCTCCGACACTAGTATATCCAGCAAATAATGCTGTGCTGGTGGAGGTAAACCCGCTGATGAACTGGGACGAAGTGACAAATGCAACTATATATCACATACAAATTTCCACTGATTCCACATTTGGAAGCTCACTAGTGGATGTGGATACTCTTACATCATCGGAACTCCAGCTGGGCAATAACTTTCTTGCAATCAATACAAAATATTACTGGAGAGTGAGCGGAAAGAATCCTGTGGGCGAAGGTCCTTTCTCATCTGTATGGAATTTTACAACAGGTGTAACAAACATCGAACCAACATCATTACCGGTGGTATATGAGCTTTACCAGAACTACCCGAATCCCTTCAATCCAAGCACAAAGATAAAGTTTGACATACCGAAGTCAGGGTTTGTTTCGCTGAAGGTATATGATATCACAGGCAGAGAGGTTAGTACTCTGGTAAACAGCGAGCTGGCAACAGGAAGGTATGAATTTGAGTGGAATGGTGGACAGTTTGCAAGCGGAGTGTATTTCTTCCGAATAACAGCCGGCGATTTCGTGAAGGTTCAGAAAATGATACTGGTAAAGTGATAGAATTCAATACGAACAATCCTCTTAAATCCCCTTATCAAGGGGATTTTTTATTTTTGGAGCTCTTTGATCTTTATTAAGAACCATTTGCGGGATGGCAGGACATCGATGCCCTCAGCTTTTTTCAGAAGGAGGTCGATGTCTTTAGTATTTCCGGTTGTGCGGACCTTGAATAAAGAATTATAAATATCTATGAAATTTTTAAATGGACGCAGAAATTTTTGAGAATAGTCTTTAGTGTATTTGATATATTGCTTGTAAGCAGCTATAAGGGACTCTGCCTGGTCAAACAACTCCAGCTCGTAATATGTCAAAAGAAGGAGATTTTTTACATCGAGCTTATAAGTAAACATATCGTATTGTATTTTTGAAGTAAGGTCGAGAGCTTTTTCAAAATTACCCCTTTCAAATTCCAGCCTTGCCAGTGAAAAGTTTTTCATGCTTTTCCTGTGCTGCGGCAGAAGCAACGGTACACAATCATTAATAAACTCTTCAAGCCAATCAAATTCCCTCACTTTAAGGGCAGAATAAACGGTATTTCTGAACTTAATTATCTCATAAGTCATATTATCGTCAGGTGTCAATGCATTTTCATCCTTGGTCTGTTTGCATATTTCAAATTCGTCCCGGTAAAACGAGGTATCACCATGACGACCCCGTACTATACAAAAAGCACCAAGATCCTCTAAAATAAAATGTTTCTCAAAACGTGAGTATTTTTCTATATGCTCGTTAAATACCTTCCTTGCCTTATAAAAAGCATCCACATCTTCATAATTCGAAGAAAACCGAAGAGCATAATAATATAACTCGATCAACCAGAGGTATGGATATTTCCTCTTACGCAGACCTGCAATAATCTTTTTCAGGTCAAGTACATCACGGACCTCATCCACAAGCGGATTATGTATGGAATTCTTAAATAGACCATCAACCTTTTCCCTATAGATAAGACTTTTGATGAACATAATAAGGAAAGATAATGTACCGTATTCAGCTGTTTTGCCCATTAATGGAATCGCCCTGTCAAATTGGTTGAATCTTAAATAATAACTATACTTGTATGTTGTGATCGTTTCTTTATCCTTGAATGTCCTCATGCGGTTAAACGGCAATTTATCGATCTTCTTCTCAAGAGCGTTTAGAGTACTGTAGAATTGTTTAAAATTTTCTCTAAAGAAGTAATCTTTAGACAACATTAACTCTGTTTCAAAGGAGTCTTTTTTAAATCTTTCGTAAACCGCAAACTGCTCGGCAAGTTTTACCAGGGCAGAGGTTACGTTTTTAAATTTCTTTTCGTTGAATTTTTCTCCGGGGAAAAGTTTTTTAAAAACGAGTGTCCTATCCAACTCAGGTGAATCGAAGTCCGGGTAATAATTTTTCAGAATATTGAACAGTCCATCAGCATTCCTTCCTGTACTAAAGTAAGGTGAATTAACAAATTTTCCGAGCTCATTGATCTCCTTAGGCGAGAAAGTCTGCAGGATCTGTACGATTTTGCTGTTTTCCATTTGAGACTAATATACCTGAACAATTAAAATTTTTAAAGGATAAAGGTGGATTCCTGCTTAATTTTGCTGTTTTTGGCAAATTTCATTGGGATTTCCATTTGAGACTTTTGAAAAAAATCTTTTTGAAGGAGCGGACTATTGTGAATATTTTGGATACAAATGAAAAACAAAAAACTAATGGAAAAAGTAACACACAAACTTGAAGAGTTGAACAGCCTTATAAAGGTGATGAACTCGGAAGTGGTAAAGATGATAAATATATCAGCAGAGACAGAGCTATCGATGAGGAAGAACGATGCGCAGAAACTGGCAGGGGCAGAAAAAAAGATAGAAGAAATTTTAAAAAAGCATATAAACAAGGAAGATTAAAAATGGAAAAGACCACAACAACAATAATTTCACTAGCCTTGCTTCTAATTATGATGTATGGAAATGCAAACGCTCAGCTGACGGGTACAAAGACCATTCCCGGCACCTACGCAAGCATAAAGCTCGCTATAGACGACCTTAACGCTAACGGGGTTGGCACGGGCGGAGTTACATTCGATATCGCGCCCGGCTACACGGAGACCATACCAATGGGCGGACTTATAATCGACATCACAGCGAACCAGCCCACGTCCGGAAACCCGGTAGTCTTCCGGAGGAGCGGGGCGGGAACAAATCCCCTGATACAGACAGACGTTAACGGTTCGGGGGTATTGTCAGGAGCCGGTTTTGGAGTACGTAAAGACGCTATTCTCTGGTTGGTAGGAACGGATTACATTACAACCAATAATATTGACTTTGCTGAGCAGTACACAGGGGGATCACAGGTACTAAAAACAGAGTATGGGATAGTTTTAATGCGTAAGAGCAGTACGGACGGCTGCAAGCATGTTACTATAACCGGCTGTACTATCCGGATGCAGCAGTCAGATGTACAATCAACCTGTATAGTATCATTAAACAGAGACCTGGCAGGAAATACCACAAACCCCACAACTACCGGGGGAAGACACGAAAGCATTTCCATACAGGGCTGTATGTTGGATAACAGTTTCAATGGAATGTATTTTACGGGTTATGCTGATTCCGCCCCATACGACCTCTATGACCACTTTTATAATATAGGGGGGATCACAGGGAATATTTTGACAAATATAGGTTCAGGTTTAGTGAATTCTACTAATAATTCTAGTACAAAATACGGGATCTATTGTTCACTTCAGGATAGTGTAACTGTCAGTAATAATACAATTAGAGTAAACAGCGAATCGAATAATTCACAGGTCTACGGAATAAATTTGACAGTAGGCATAAACTCATCGGCGACCATAGATAACAATGACATTTCCGATACCTGCGGGGGGACAACACAAACTCACAGTGCAATATACTGCAGGCTTGGAGAGAGCGGAGTCGATAATACTGTAAATATAACTAACAATACTATTCATGACTGCACGTATGATGGCGTGACTAGCGCTAACAACTATTACATATATATTCGGAACGCTCCATACACTTCAAATGTAACGGGAAATATGATCCGGGATAACTCTGTCGGGAACGGAACTTCGACAGCCACAGGAGGGATCAATGGTATTTATAAATCGCTTCCCTCAAATAATTTATATGGAGCATCATTTACTATATCAAACAACACAATCAAGAACAACAGACGAAATCAATCTACTCCCGGTACCGGAGAATTTTTTTGTATAAATATGGAAGGTCCAAATTACAATACTGAAATTAGCAACAATGTGATCGACAGCATATTTAATCCCACCGGGGATGGCGCATTAGGAGGCATCTTTTCAGTAAACGAAGCGGATGGGAAGATTAACATACACGGCAACACAATAAGCGGCTTATTTAAAGAATCCACTGATGAAACATCGTTGTGTGGAATCCAACACATTGGTGATACGGATACAATAGAGATCTACGATAATAATATTTTTAATATATACAATACTACCGGTGATTGCGATGTATTCGGTATTTACAGCAGGGGTGACCAGACCGGCGGATATGAAAGTATATACGATAATAATATTCATGATATTGTAGGTACGGGCATAAGACATGTGGTCGGTGTGTATATACAAGCGGAAGCCACAAACAATGCGGCAATAAAGAATATAACAGGAAATAGCATTTATAATATTATGAATGACAGCACAGGACAGACCGGGGGAATACAACTCTCCGGACCAAGTATGGCTAATATATCCGCAAACCGTATACATAATATTATTAATAGAATAGGGTCCTCTACTGCATTCGGAGTATATTTTGAAGGTTCAAATAGTTCGAACGGCAATATATATAACAATATGATAAGCGAGATCTATGCTCCGGCGCAAAATACTCCTTTAGGTGTGCTCGGTCTTATAATAGAGGGGTGCGATACTGTAAACCTTTCGTATAATACCATTTACCTGGATAGCAGCTCTATAGGTGCGAATTCAGGTAACTTTGCTTTGTATATTGGCGGGTCGAGTAACGCGACATTGAAGAATAATATTGTGGTCAATAAGTTCACACCTACAGGCAGCGGACAAACAATTGCCATATATAAGGAAGCAGGTGTAACATATAATGCGGCTTCAAACAATAATAATATCTTTGTCCCGGCAGGGGCATCGAATTTCTATTACTTTGACGGCAGTAATTTTCACTCTACATTTGCCGGATTCCAGACAGCTGTCTCTCCCGCGGGAACGAACTCGTTTTCAGAGAACAGTCCGTTTATGAACGTATCTACACATCCGTATGATCTGGATATGGACTCTACTCAATCGACACTCTGTGAAGGCGGGGCAGTGCCAATCCCGGGTATTACGACCGACATTCACGGCACAACAAGGAATCCCTCGACACCGGATGTTGGAGCGGATGAGTTTGATCAGGTCATAACCAATATCGAACCAACATCATCACCGACAGTATATGAGCTTTACCAGAACTACCCTAACCCGTTCAACCCATCGACAAAGATAAAATTCGACATACCGAAAGCAGGCTTTGTATCTCTGAAGATATATGACATTACGGGCAGAGAAGTGAGTACTCTGGTAAACAGCGAGCTGGCAACAGGAAGGTATGAGTTTGAGTGGAACGGTGCGCAATTCGCGAGCGGAGTATATTTTTTCAGGATTAATGCAGGCGACTTTGTGAAGGTTCAGAAAATGATGCTGATCAAATAAGTCGAAGACTGTTTGAGTAGTCCCGCTTTAGCGGTGACTGGTAAAATAAAATTGAAACTATAACATAATAAAAAATGAAAAGGATCATAACGACAATATTAGCGCTTGCCCTGCTTCTGACGATGACACAGAGCAAAGCAAACGCACAGCTGACGGGTACAAAGACGATTCCCGGCACATACGCGAGCATAAAGCTCGCGATAGACGACCTCAACGCAAACGGAGTTGGCACCGGTGGAGTTACATTCAATATCGCGCCCGGTTATACGGAGACTATACCGATGGGCGGACTTATAATAGACATTACAGCGAATCAGCCCACGTCCGGAAACCCGGTGGTCTTTCAGAGGAGCGGTACGGGAACAAACCCCCTGATCCAGACAGATACTAACGGTTCGGGGATAATATTGACAACAGGTTTTGGAGACCGTAAGGACGCTATACTCTGGCTTGTAGGAACGGATTATATTACAATCAATAACATCGATTTTGCAGAGCAGTACACCGGCGGTTCGCAGACTTTGAAAACAGAGTATGGGATAGAAATGGTGCGAAAGAATAGTACGGACGGGTGCAAGCATGTTACCATAACCGGCTGTACGATCCGGATGCAGCAGTCTGATTTCCAATCAACCTGTATTGTATCAATAAACAGAAACCTGGCAGGAAATATCACAAACCCGACAACTATCGGTGGAAGACACGAAAGCATCTCGGTGCAGGGCTGTACGTTAAATAATAGTTTCAATGGGATGTATTTTACGGGTTATAATGATTCTGCCCCATACGACCTCTATGACCATTTTTATAATATAGGGGGGATTACAGGGAATACTTTGATCAATATAGGTTCACGTTTAATTAGTAATAATAATGCTTCTTCAAAATATGGGATCTATTGTCAATTTCATGATAGTGTAACTGTCAGCAATAATATTGTCAGAGTAAGTACCGGACCAAGTAATTCTCCGGTCTATGGAATATATTTGACAGTAGGCACAAACTCCTCGGCGACCATTGATAACAATGACATCTCTGATACCCTCGGCACTACATTTACACTCAATCACTATGCAATATATGCAGGAATTGGTGAAAACGGAACCAATAATACTGTAAATATAACCAACAATACTATTCATGACTGCAGATATGACGGAGCTTCAGGAGGTGCAAACTATTATATCTATATTGCGAACAATCCATACAATGTAAATGTAACGGGAAACACGATCCGGGATAATTACGTCGGCAATGGAACTTCGACAGCTACGGGAAATATGTACGGGATTTACAGGTCATCGGCAAACACAAACTTTGGTTCGTCCTTCACTGTCGCAAGCAACACTATCAAAAATCTGCGTAGGAACCAATCTGCGCCGGGATCTGGATTAGATTATGGTATCTATGTGCTAGGCGGCGCTTATAATTATGAAGTAAGTAATAACACCGTGGACAGTATTTTCTCGACTACATCCAGCAGCGATATGGCAGGGATAGTATGCTCATACACGTCACCCGGATTAACCGACATACATGATAATACTGTAGGCAACCTGTACAAATTAACATCTACGGGAGGTTCATTAATGGGAATTTCTACACTCATTAACAACACGGATTCGATGGCAGTATATAATAATACCGTATTTAATCTCTATCACCATGCAGGTTCCGGATCAACAATAGGTTATTACACAAGCAGTCAGGCGGCAACAGGATTCGGAAATATATATAACAACGTCGTGCATGATATTCATGCTACAAGCGTTTACCTTTGTATGGGAATTTACACCAGTTCCGCCCCGGGTACCTGCAGAAAGAGTTTTTATGGCAACAGGATATATAATATAACAAATGACAGTACCGGTACCTCAATGGGTATCAATGCTCAATTTAGTGATATAGGTGGTTCTGTATATAGCAACCGGGTCTATGGAATTTCCAGTATGAAGAACAGCGTGGGAGCGGCAGTATACGGAATGCAAATTTACGGAATATCAACCGATTCAAGGTTTGATATTTATAATAATATGGTAAGTGAGCTTTATGCTCCTTTGAGTAACTGGAATACTGGAGTAATAGGGCTACTTGTAAACTGCGTAGATACTACGAACATTTCATACAACACAATATATATTGATAGCAGCTCGACAGGTTCAAATGCCGGCTGTTATGCTCTCTACATAGCCGGAGCAAAAGTAACCTTCAGGAATAATATCATTATTAATAAATTTACTCCCTCAGATACAGGGTCAAGTATAGGGATATATAAGGTCTCCTCGACGGTATATGATCCTGCGTCTAACAACAATAACTTATATGTACCCGCAGGCGCGTCGAATTACTTTTACTATGACGGAACAAGCTTGTATTCGACATTTACAGCATTCCAGACGGCTGTGTCTCCTGCGGAGACCAATTCCTTCGCAGAAGATAGTCCGTTTATGAACGTATCTACTCATCCGTACGACCTGGATATGAAAACGACCGTCCCGACATTATGCGACAGCGGCGCCATACCTATACCCGGCATCACAACTGATATACACGGTACAATGAGGAATGCTGTAGCACCGGACGTAGGAGCAGATGAATTCGACGGTATTCCGCCGGTTACGAGCGCTCCGGTGCTAGTATATCCAGCAAATAATGCTGTGCTGGTAGAGGTAAACCCGCTGATGAACTGGGATGACGTGACAAATGCAACTATGTATCACATTCAGCTCTCGGCCGATTCTACATTTGGAAGTACGCTCGTGGATACGGATACTCTTACGTCATCAGAACTCCAACTGGGCAATAACTTCCTCGCCATCAATACAAAATATTACTGGAGAGTGAGCGGAAAGAATCCTGTGGGCGAAGGTCCCTTCTCATCGATATGGAATTTCACTACTGGTGTAACGAACATCGAACCTTCTTCATTACCGGTGGTATATGAGCTATACCAAAATTACCCTAACCCGTTCAACCCAACAACAAAAATAAAGTTCGACATACCGAAAGCAGGCTTTGTTTCGCTGAAGGTTTATGACGTAACAGGCAGAGAAGTGAGCACTCTGGTAAACAGCGAGCTGGCAACAGGAAGGTATGAGTTTGAATGGAACGGCGGGCAGTTTGCGAGCGGAGTGTACTTCTTCCGAATCAATGCCGGCGACTTCGTGAAGGTTCAGAAAATGATGCTAATCAAATAAGTCGAAGACTGTTTGAGTAGTCCCGCTTTAGCGGTGACTGGTAAAATAAAATGAAATTATAACAATAATAATAAAATGAAAAAGATCACAACAACAGTATTTTCACTAGTCTTGCTTCTTACTATGATGTATGGCAATGCAAATGCACAGCTGACCGGTACCAAGACCATTCCCGGCACATACGCGAGCATAAAGCTCGCGATAGACGACCTCAACACTAACGGGGTTGGAACGGGAGGAGTTACATTCGATATCGCGCCCGGTTATACGGAGACTATACCAATGGGCGGACTTATAATAGACATCACAGCAAACCAGCCGGCAGCCGGCAGACCGGTGGTCTTCCGGAGGAGCGGCGCGGGAGCAAATCCCCTTATTCAGACAGACACGAACGGTTCGGGCGTAATATCAAATGCCGGTTTTGGAGTACGTAAAGATGCTATGCTCTGGCTGGTAGGAACGGATTACATTACTATCAATAATATTGATTTTGCGGAGCAGTACACAGGGGGATCACAGACTCTGAAAACCGAGTATGGGATAGAAATGGTGCGAAAGAGCAGTACGGACGGCTGCAAGCATGTTACTGTAAACGGCTGTACTATACAGCAGCAGCAGTCAGATTTTGAATCAACCTGTATCACATCAATAAACAAAAACCTGGCGGGAAATACCACGAATCCCACAACTATCGGCGGAAGACATGAAAGCATTTCCGTGCAGGGCTGTACGTTAAATAATAGTTTCAATGGAATGTATTTTATGGGTTATGGTGCATCTGCTCCATATGACCTCTATGACCATTTTTATAATATAGGCGGGATCACAGGGAATACTTTGACAAATATCGGCGCAGGTTTAGTTAATAGCCCTAACTCAAAATATGGGATCTATTTTTTATACCATGATAGTGTAACTGTCAGTAATAATACAATCAGAGTAAATAGCGGATCGAATATGCTGTCAGAGACCCATGGAATACATTTGTCAGTAGGCATAAATTCCTCGGCAACTATTAGTAGCAACGACATCTCAGATACCTGCGGAGGGACTACGCAAATCCACAGTGCAATATATTGCAGGCTTGGAGAGAGCGGAGTCGATAATACTGTAAATATAACTAACAATACTATTCATGACTGCACGTATGATGGCGTGACCAACGCTAACAACTATTACATATATATTCGGAACGATCCATACACTGCAAATGTAACGGGAAATATGATCCGGGATAACTCTGTCGGGAACGGAAGTTCGACAGCCACAGGAAGAATGTATGGTATTTACAGGTCAGCGGCAAACACAGAGCCAGGCTCGTCATTCACGGTCGCAAACAATACTATCAAAAATCTGCGTAGAAACCAATCTACACCGGCAGGCGGATTAGATTATTGTATCTATGTGGAAGGCGGCGCTTATAATTATGAAGTAAGCAATAACACTGTGGACAGTATATTATCGACTACATCTACCGGGGACATGGCAGGGATAGTATGTTCATACACATCCCCCGGATTAACCAGCATACATGATAATAATATAGCTAACCTGTATAAACTTACTTCGACATCTGGCACGATGTATGGAATTGCTACCATAACTAACAACACTGATTCAATAGAAATATATAATAACAACTTATCCAATATGTATCACCAGGCAGTTTCCGGTATAACAATGGGTATTTCCAAGGGCAGTAATGCGACCGAGGGATTTGGGAAGATATATAACAACGTCGCACATGATATTCATATTAAAAGCAGCAATTTTTGCGTGGGGATATACGCCACCTCCTTCGAAGGTACCTGCATTCAAACCATTTATGACAACAAGGTATATAATATAACTAATGACAGTACCGGATCCATATTCGGTCTCAGCGCTCAAAATATTGATATAGGTGTAATACACAGCAACTGGGTCTATGGTATTTCCGGCAATGGGAGCGACACGATGAACTCTGCCGCATCCGGAATGTATATTTCCGCAGCATCGTTCACGTCTAACCTTGACGTATATAACAATATGATAAGTGAGATATATGGTCCTTTGAGTAATTCGAATAATGGAGTACTAGGGTTAATAGTAAGCGGCGGAGATACGACAAACATTTCATACAACACAATATATATAGACAGCAGCTCGTCAGGTTCAAATACAGGAGGGTGTGCCCTGTACATAACCGGAAAAAAAGCAACGTTAAAGAATAATATCATTATTAACAAATTCACTCATGCGGGTACAAGATCAACTATAGGCATCTATAAGTATCCCACAACGGTATATGATTCCTTATCTAATAACAATAACGTGTATGTACCCACAGGCGCGTCGAATTATTTTTATCATGACGGTATAACGGGTTATGCAGCTTTTAGCGGTTTTCAGACAACGGTAGCTCCTGCCGAGAATAACTCCTTCACAGAGGACAGTCCATTCATGAACGTAGTATCGCATCCGTATGACCTGGATATAAATCCCTCCATACCTACACTCTGCGATGGCAGGGCAATTCCGATAACGGGAATAACGACGGACATTCACGGTACAACAAGGAATCTCTCGACACCGGACGTTGGAGCGGATGAATTCGACCAGGTTATAACAGGAATCGAGCCAGGTTCAGCCCCAATATCATATGAGCTGTACCAGAATTACCCGAATCCGTTCAATCCATCGACGAAGATAAAATTCGACATACCCAAGGCGGGCTTTGTTTCGCTGAAGATATATGACATTACAGGCAGGGAAGTAACGACATTAGTAAACAGGGATCTCGAAGCATCCCGATATGAAGTAGAATGGAACGGGTCACAGTTCGCGAGCGGAGTGTACTTCTTACGAATCAATGCGGGTGACTTCGTGAAGGTTCAGAAAATGATGCTAATCAAATAAGTCGAAGACTGTTTGAGTAGTCCCGCTTTAGCGGTGATTGGTAAAATAAAATTTGAAACTATAACAATAATAAAAATGAAAAAGACCACAACAATAATAATTTCACTAGTCTTGCTTCTTATTATGATGTATGGAAATGCAAACGCACAGCTGACGGGTACCAAGACAATCCCCGGTACTTACGCGAGCATAAAGCTTGCCATAGACGACCTTAACGCTAACGGGGTTGGCACGGGAGGAGTGACATTCAATATCGCTCCCGGTTACACCGAGACAATACCATTTGGCGGACTTATAATAGACATCACAGCGAACCAGCCGACGTCAGGAAACCCCGTGGTCTTCCAGAGAAGCGGAGCAGGAGCCAATCCCTTGATACAGACAGATACTAACGGTTCGGGGATAATATCCAATGCCGGTTTTGGAGTACGTAAAGACGCTATGCTCTGGCTGGTAGGAACGGATTATATTACTATAAATAACATTGATTTTACTGAGCGGTACACGGGAAATTCACAGTCGCTGCAAACCGAGTATGGGATAGAAATGGTGCGCAAAGACAGTACGGACGGATGCAAGCATGTAACTATAAACGGCTGTACGATTCAGATGCAGCAGTCCGATATACAATCAACCTGTATCACATCGATAAATGTAAACCTGGCGGGAGTTATTACAAACCCTGTAACTACCGGGGGAATACATGAAAGCATTTCAGTGCAGGGCTGTACGTTAAATAACAGTTTCAATGGAATGTATTTTGAAGGTTATGGTGCTTTTGCCCCATATGATCTCTATGATCATTTTTACAATATAGGAGGTATTACGGGGAATACTTTGATAAATATCGGCGCAGGTTTGACCGGAACTAACAGCCCTAATGCAAAACACGGGATCTATTGTCTAAACATGGATAGCGTTATTGTCAGCAATAATACAATCAGAGTAAATAGCGGATCGAATAATACCGTGACCTATGGAATACATTTGTCAACTGGCAGAAACTCCTCGGCAATAATTAATAATAATGATATTTCCGATACCTGCGGTGGGACATTACAACCTCATAGTGCAATTTATTGCGGACTTGGAGGAAATGGAGTCGATAATATAGTTAATATAACCAACAATACGATTCATGACTGCCGGTATGACGCCATGACATCCGCTACCAATGCTTACATACAAGTTGCAACAAATCCATACACTGTAAATATAACAGGCAATACGATCAGGGATAACTATGTCGGTAATGGCAGTTCGACAGCTACGGGACACATGTACGGCATCTACCGCTCAGCGGGTAGTTCTGCCTTTGGTGCATCGTACACTATCTCCAATAACACCATCAAAAATCTAAGGAGGATCCAATCGACACCCGGCGCAGGGAGGATCTTTGGTGTTTATACAGCGGGCGGGGCGTATAATAACGAAATAAGTCATAATACCATAGACAGTATCTATTCTACTTCCTCGACAAACGATATAGCGGGAATATTCTGCCAGGAAACCGCACCGGGAATGATCAGCATACATGATAATAAGATAGGAAATTTAATAAAAGTATCGGGTACTTCAGGTAATATCTATGGGATCTACAATAGCAATAATACGGACACTTTAGAAGTGTATAATAATGAAGTGTTTAACCTTTACAATAAGGCAACAACGGGATTATTATATGGATATTATAACTCCGGAGTTCTTGCCGTAGGTCTCGAGAATGTATATAATAACACGATCCATGATCTGACTAATAACAGCAATAGTGTTTGTGTAGGTATGAATATGTCAAACAGTAATACCTCCAATACTCATGAAAAAAATGTTTATGGAAACTTGATTTACAATATCATAAGTGACAGTATAGCGCAGACCGGTGGAATACAAGTCTCTAAACCGGGCGTGGCTAATATTTTTGCCAATCGTATATATAATATTATTACAAAAGGTTCGTATACTGCATTCGGTGTATATTTTAATGGTGCAAATAATTCGAACTGTAATATATATAACAATATGATAAGCGAGATATATGCTCCATTTCAGAACACCTCTTTGGGTGTAATAGGACTGGTAATAGAAAGCAGCGATACAGTAAACCTGTCGTATAATACCATTTACATGGACAGCAGCTCTACAGGTGTGAACTCGGGTAACTTTGCTATGTATATTGCCGGTTTTAGTAATACGACATTAAAGAATAATATTGTGGTCAATAAGTTCACACCCACAGGTAGCGGACAAACGATTGCCATTTATAAGGAAGCAGGTGTAACATATAATTCAGCTTCAAACAATAATAATATATTTGTCCCGGCTGGGGCATCCAATTTCTATTACTTTGACGGTAATAGTTTTCACTCTACATTTGCCGGATTCCAGACTGCTGTATCTCCTGCGGATACGAATTCGTTTTCGGAGAACAGTCCTTTTAAAAATGTATCCACAAATCCGTATGACCTGGACATGAAGACCACCATTCCTACACTATGTGACGGCGGGGCAATGCCTATAGCAGGCATAACTACGGACATACACGGCACAACGCGGAATGTATCGACACCTGACGTTGGCGCGGATGAATTTGAGCTAAAAAATCCCGTAACGGCAGCTCCGACGCTCGTATATCCTGCAAACAATGCTGTACTTGTGGAGGTGAACCCGCTCATGAACTGGGATGAAGTGACAAATGCAACAATGTACCATATACAGCTCTCGACCGATTCCACATTTGGGAGTACGCTGGTGGATGTGGATACTCTTACATCATCGGAGTTGCAGCTGCCGAATAACTTCCTCGCTATCAACACAAAATATTACTGGAGAGTGAGCGGAAAGAACGGGATAGGCGAAGGTCCTTTTTCATCTGTGTGGAATTTTACAACAGGAGTAACAAACATCGAGCCGTCCTCGGTGCCTATTGTGTATGAGCTTTACCAGAACTACCCTAACCCGTTCAACCCATCAACAAAAATAAAGTTCGACATACCGAAAGCGGGCTTTGTTTCGCTGAAGGTGTATGACATAACGGGCAGAGAAGTAGCTTCTCTCGTGAATAAAGATCTCGTGGCATCCCGATATGAGGTGGAATGGAACGGCTCACGGTTCGCAAGCGGAGTATATTTCATCCGAATCAATGCGGGTGACTTCGTGAAGGTTCAGAAAATGATGCTAATCAAATAAGTCGAAGACTGTTTGAGTAGTCCCGCTTTAGCGGTGACTGGTAAAATAAAAAAAATCTAAACCTATAAATTTAATAAAATGAAAACGATCATCATGACAATATTAGCGCTTGCCCTGCTTCTGACGATGACACAGAGCAAAGCAAACGCACAGCTGACGGGTACAAAGACCATTCCCGGCACGTACGCGAGCATAAAACTGGCGATAGACGACCTTAACGCTAACGGGGTTGGCACTGGAGGAGTGACATTCGATATCGCGCCCGGTTACACGGAGACCATACCAATGGGCGGACTTATAATAGACATCACAACAAACCAGCCGACATCAGGCAGCCCGGTGGTCTTCCAGAGGAGCGGAGCCGGAACAAATCCACTGATACAAACAGATACGAACGGTTCGGGCGTAATATCAAATGCCGGTTTTGGAGTACGTAAAGATGCTATGCTCTGGCTGGTAGGAACGGATTATATTACTATCAATAATATCGATTTTGCGGAGCAGTACACAGGGGGATCACAGGTTTTAAAAACAGAGTATGGGATAGTTTTAATGCGTAAGAACAGTACGGACGGGTGCAAGCATGTTACTGTAACCGGCTGTACGATCCGGATGCAGCAGTCTGATTTCCAATCAACCTGTATCACATCAATAAATAGAGACCTGGCGGGAAGTATCACAAACCCGACAACTATCGGGGGAAGACACGAAAGCATTTCCGTGCAGGGCTGTACGTTAAATAATAGTTTCAATGGAATGTATTTTATAGGTTATGATGATTCTGCCCCATACGACCTCTATGACCACTTTTATAATATAGGCGGTATTACAGGGAATACTTTGATCAATATAGGTTCACGTTTAATTGGTAATAATAATATTGATTCAAAATTTGGGATCTTTTGTCAATATCATGATAGTGTAACTGTCAGCAATAATATTGTCAGAGTAAGTACCGGACCGAGTAATTCTCCGGTCTATGGAATATATTTGACAGTAAGTCTAAATTCCTCGGCAACTATTAATAACAATGATATTTCCGATACCGTCGGTATGATTGCACCAAACCATTATGCAATATATGCGGGAATTGGTGGAAACGGAACCAATAATACTGTAAACATAGCCAACAATACTATTCACGACTGCAGGTATGACGGAGCTTCAGGAGGTTTAAACTATTATATCTATATTGGAAGCAATCCATACACTGTAAATGTAACGGGGAATACGATCCGGGATAACTCTGTCGGGAACGGAAGTTCGTCAGCCACAGGAAATATGTATGGTATTTACAGGTCATCGACAAACACAAACTTTGGCTCATTATTCACAGTCGCAAACAACACCATCAAAAATCTGCGAAGAAATCAGTCTACACCGGGAGCCGGATTAGATTATGGTATCTACGTGCAAGGCGGTGCCTATAATTACGAAGTAAACAATAACACCGTGGACAGCATTTTCTCTACTTCGTCCAGCGGCAGCACGATGGGGGTCGTATGCGCATACACATCACCGGGAATGATCAGCATACATGATAATACGATAGGCAATTTAGTAAAAGAATCCGGTACTACAGGTAATATGTATGGAATCTTAAGTAGTAGTAATACCGACACCATATCATTGTATAATAATACGGTTTTTAACCTTTACCACCGTGCAAGTTCCGGAACAACAGCAGGTTACTTCGTAAACAATTCTGCCTCCGAAGGTTTCGTAAAAATTTATGACAACATCGCTCATGATATCTATGCTATCAGCATTGCCAAATGTCTGGGAATAAACGCCGTCTTCGATGTGGGTAGCTCAATAAGAAGTATTTACGGCAATACTACTTATAGTATAACAAATGACAGTACCGGCGCTTCAACAGGCATCAATGCTCAATCTGTTGACATAGGTATAATACACAGCAACCGGGTTTATGATATTTTCAGCAAGAACAACAACTCGACGGGAGCAGCGGTAACCGGAATACAAATTTACGGAATATCATCCGATTCAAAATTTAATATATATAATAATATGATAAGCGAGATTTATGCGCCGGTGTGCAACTCGAATTTAGGAATACTGGGGTTATTCATAAATGGCGGAGATACAACCGATATTTCATACAACACAATATACCTGGATGGCAGTTCTACAGGACCAAATGCAGGCTGTAATGCCATGTTTATAAACGGACCAAAAGCAACCCTAAAGAATAATATCATTATTAATAAATTCACTTCCTCAAGTACAGGGCAAACTATCGGCATCAATAAGTTTTTCATATTGGAATATGATACTGCATCTAATAATAATAACGTTTATGTACCCGCAGGCGCGACGAACTATTTTTATCATGACGGTACAACAGGCTATACAACTTTCAGCGGTTTCCAGACTGCAGTAGCTCCTGCAGAGACTAACTCTTTTACCGAGGATAGTCCGTTCATGAACGTGTCGACACATCCGTATGACCTGGACATGAAAACTACCGTAGCTACACTGTGTGAGAGCGGAGGTATCCCGGTTCCGGGAATTACGACAGATATTCACGGTACAACCAGGAATGGTACTATGCCGGATGTTGGCGCGGACGAGTTCGATGGAATTGGTCCTATCACACAAGCTCCTTCGCTCATCTATCCCGCTAATAATGCCGTACTGGTAGAGGTAAACCCGCTGATGAACTGGGATGACGCGGCAAATGCTGAAAATTATCACATACAGCTCTCGACCGATTCTACATTTGGAAGTACACTTGTAGATACTGATACTCTTACATCATCACAGTTGCAGCTGGGCAATAACTTCCTCGCCATTAACACAAAATATTACTGGAGAGTGAGCGGAAAGAATTCCCTCGGAGAGGGTCCTTTCTCATCCATATGGAATTTCACAACAGGCGTAACAAACATCGAACCAGCCTCCGTGCCTACTGTATATGAGCTTTACCAGAACTATCCTAACCCGTTCAACCCAACAACAAAAATAAAGTTCGACATACCTAAAGCGGGCTTTGTTTCACTCAAGGTATATGATATTACCGGCAGGGAAGTGAGTACCCTGGTAAACAGCGACCTTGCAACAGGAAGGTATGAGTTCGAGTGGAACGGAGGACAGTTTGCCAGCGGGGTGTATTTCTTCAGGATCAATGCCGGCGACTTCGTGAAGGTTCAGAAAATGATGCTAATCAAATAAGTCGAAGACTGTTTGAGTAGTCCCGCTTTAGCGGTGACTGGTAAAATAAATTTGATTTAGTTGTTGGTACACTACAAAAGGATGTTGCTTATCCGGGACATTCTTTTTTTTCCTCTCCGAACAAGTGACTAATAAAGTTAACACAGCATTTATTTTTGTAGCCCTTTTATCTTCTCGATGAGCCATCGGCGCGCGGGGAGGTCTTTGATGTCTTCTACTTTTTTGAGCAGGTAGCCGTGATCCTCCGGATTACCTGTAGATCCGGCTTTGAAGAGAGCCGAGTAGATATTAATGAAGTCATTAAACTTGCGCAGATATTTTGTGGAGAATTCCTTGTTGTTTTTAAGATAATGCCTGTAAGTGTCCATCATGGACTCCGCCTGATCATATAGCGCCAGCTCAAAATATGTCATAAGGAGCAGTATCTTAATGTCGAGTTTATAGGTGAACATATCATATTGCACCCTCGATGCATTTTCGAGACACTTTTCGAAGTTGCCCCTTTCAAATTCCAGCTTGGCTGTGGCAAAATATTTCATGCTTTCCCTGTAGGGCGGGCGCAGAAGAGGTGTACAATCACGAATAAACTCTTCGAGCCATTTATACTCTTTCACTTTAATAGCGCATAAAACAATATTCCTGTATTGCAGCAATTGAAGCGCCGTCGAGTCATCAGGGGTCAAAACATTCTCATCTTTAAACTCTTTAGCAATATCAAACTCGATCCGGAAAAAATCGGTCGAGCCGCTCACAAACTTCCTGATGCAAAAGGCAGTAAAGTCTCCCAGGATAAAATGTTTTTCACTCCGTGAAAATTTTTCTTTATTTTTACCGTATATCTCTCGCGCTTTATGAAACGAATCTACATCATCGATGTCATGTGAGAACCTTGAAACATTATAGTATAACTCAAGGAGCCAGAGGTGGGAATACTTTTTTTCCCTGAGGTCCTCCATAATTGTATCGAGGTCCATATTTTTCCATACAGTATCTATAAGTACATCATTCATTCCTGCTTTGAATGTTCCGGGTATTCTGCTTTTATAGTTATTCGCCTTTATAAATTTCACAAGGAATGTCAGCGTGTTGTATTCTGCTGTTTCTGCGATCAGCGGTATTCCTTTATCCGGCCGATTGATCTTCAAAAAATAGCCGGTTTTATTACCCAGGATCTTTTCCTTATAGTAGTAAGCATTGATATGATCGAAAGGAAGGTCATCGACCTTTTTTTCAAGGGATTTTAATGTACTGTAAAACAGCTTAAGATTTTCATTTTTCCAGTAGTGATCAAAGAGTTTAAGCTCAAATTCGTATGGGTTTTTCTTTAGATCGTCGATCACCATAAACTGCTCAGCCAGCTTAATAAGTGAGGAGGTTATATTCTTAAGTTTTTTCTCGTTGTATTTTTCCCTGGGAAAGAGTTTCTTGAAGATCTTTTCTCTCTCGATATTAGCGGAGTCGAATTCAGGATGGTATTTTTTAAGGATATTAAAGAGCCCCTCCACACTGCGCCCCGCAGTAAAGTAAGGTGAAATGACAAACTTTTCAAAAGACTTCATCTCACCTTTTGAAAACATTCCAAGCATTTCCACAAGTTTACTGTCTCTCATACCTTTGCAATATAGCAAAAAAGATAGCTTTATAATCAGACTTTAGAAAGGAAAAAGGTTTAATTTTTTAAAGGAATCGCCGTTTTTTGCTAAAATTGTAAGAAAACGGTTCGAGACTTTTTAAAAAACTTTCATTGAAGAGCTATGGTGTCATTAATATTTTGAAACCAAAGTTAAACAAAGCCAAATGACGAAGGAAAGATTAACAAAAAAGCTGGAAGATCTGAACAGGTTAATAAACGGGATCAACTCAGACGTAGTGAAACTGATAAATGTCTCGGCAGAGACAGATCTATTAACCCGAAGAAAGAACGTTCCAGAAGAAAAACTCATCATTGCCGAAAATAAAATAGAAGAAATCTTAAAAAAATATAATAGTAGGGAGAATTGAAAATGAAAAACGGTAAAATTTTAGTACTTGTATTACTACTTGTAACACTGCAAAGCAACGCCATCGCCCAGCTTACGGGAATAAAGACCATTCCCGGATCATACGCAAGCATAAAGCTGGCGGTCGACGACCTCAACGCCAACGGGGTCGGCGCGGGAGGTGTAACCTTCAATATCACGCCCGGTCACGTAGAGATCGTACCAACCGGCGGACTTATAATTGACATCACGGCAAACCAGCCGACCCCGGGCAACCCGGTGGTCTTCCAGAGGAGCGGCGCGGGAATAAATCCGGTACTCCAGACAGATGTAAGCGGGTCAGGTACTATCACCGGAACAACCCTGGGTGGAGTAGGTGATGCGATCCTCTGGCTGGCAGGAGCGGATTACATCACTTTCAATAACATTGATTTTGTAGAGCAGTACACAGGCAGTTCGCAGACTCTAAAGACCGAGTATGGCATATTAATGGTTCGGAAGTCCAGTACCGACGGGTGCAAACATATTACCTATAACGGCTGTACAGTCCAGCAGCAGCAGTCGGACATTTACTCAAGTTGTATTTCAACTACAAACAGAAACCTGGCGGGAGTAAGCACAAATCCCACCACTATCGACGGAAGACACGAGAGCATTTCCATACAGGGCTGTACCTTAAATAACAGTTTCAACGGAATGTATTTTGCAGGTTTTGCCGATTCATCGCCATATGATCTGTATGACCACTTTTTTGATATAGGCGGAACTACCGGGAATATACTCTCAAATATAGGCTCGGGCCTGGCGGGAACTTCGAACGATGCGAGATGGGGAATTTATTGTCTATTCCTGGATAGTATTATAATCAGCAATAATACTATTAGAATTAATAACGGATCAAATAATGGCAGTATAATCGCTCTTTATCTGTCAAACGGTATGAACTCATCGGCAACTGTAGATAATAATGATATTTCGGATACATGCGGCACTACATTGACAGGCTCCCTGTACGCATTGTACTGCGCGTTTGGAGCCGACGGTGTCGATAATACTATAAATATAACTAATAATACGATCCATGACTGCAGGTTTGATGGCGCCTCCAACGGTGGAAGCTATTATATTTATGTTTCTTTCAGCCCATACACGGTAAATATAACCGGAAATACTATCCGGGACAACTATCATGGAGACGGGAGTTCAACTGCTACCGGGAACCAGTATAGTATATTCCGCTCATCTACAAACTCAAACTTTGACGCGTCATGTACGATCTCCAATAATGTCATAAAAAATATAAGAAGGACTCAATCCACTCCCGGCTCAGGTAACAGCATCTGTATTTATTCACCCGGAGGAGCTTATAATTACGAGGTAAGCAATAATACTATCGATAGTATTTATTCTACAACTTCAACAACCAATATGGCAGGAATATACTGCTCATATTCCGCGCCGGGAATGAACAGCATACATGATAATACGGTTAGCAATCTCATGAAAGTGTCGGGTACAACCGGTAGTCTTTTCGGGATATACAATGGTAATAATACCGATACAACATCAACATATAATAACACTGTCTTTAACCTCTACAATAACGCGACAACCGGGGCAACGTACGGCTACTATAATTCCGGCTCACCCACCGACGGGTATGAGAATGTTTATAATAACACGATCCATGACCTGCATCCAAACAGCAGGGGGTTTTGCACGGGAATATCTGTTATCTCCGGCAGTTCTGCGTCGATAAAAAACGTGTTCGGTAACAATGTATATAATATTGTAAACGACAGTATTGGTGATGCAGGCGGTATCGTTGCCAGTGGTTTTACTACCGGGAATGTACATAGCAACCGGGTATATGGGATTTCCAGTGCAGAGAATTTAGATGATATGGGCACAGCTTTCGGAATGCTGGTAACAGGAGCATCCGGTTCTACAGCCAACGTCTATAACAATATGATAAGTGAGGTATATGCTCCGGTGAATAATTCGGGACTTGGAGTAATAGGGTTATTAGTTGTCGGTGACACAAGTAACATATCATATAATACCATATATTTGGATAGCAGTTCACTGGGTTTAAATACCGGCTGCTATGCTGTGTACTTATCGGGAATAAATGCAATTTTAAAGAATAATATCATAATAAACAAATTCACTCCTTCAGGGTCAGGGTCGATTGTTGGGATCTATAAAGATTCCGCGACTGTATATAGTTCGGTTTCTAATAATAATAACGTATATGTGCCGACGGGCGCATCGAACTATTTCTACTCTAACGGTTCTAATACATATTCGACATTTGCGACATTCCAGACGGCTGTGTCTCCTGCCGAGACTAACTCCTTCGCCGAGGATAGTCCCTTTATGAACGTATCCACACATCCGTATAATCTCGACATGAAGACAAACGTTCCGACACTTTGCGACGGCGGAGCAATGCCGATACCCGGCATTACGACGGATATTCACGGCACTACGAGAAATCCTTCGATGCCGGACGTGGGAGCGGATGAATTCGACATCATAACCAGCATAGAGCCATCTTCATTACCTATGACGTACGAGCTATACCAGAACTATCCGAACCCGTTCAATCCGGCGACAAAAATAAAGTTCGACATACCAAAGGCAGGTTTTGTTTCGCTAAAGGTATATGACATTACGGGCAGAGAGGTAGCGACATTGGTAAACAGGGACCTTGAAGCATCGAGATACGAAGTAGAATGGAACGGCTCACAGTTCGCCAGCGGAGTGTACTTCTTAAGGATCAATGCCGGTGATTTCGTGAAAATTCAGAAAATGATGCTAATCAAATAAGTCGAAGACTGTTTGATTAGTCCCGCTTTAGCGGTGGCTCATAAAATAATTTTGATTTAGTTTGTTGGTATACTTCAAAGGATGTTGCTTATACGGGGCATCCTTTTTCTTTTCACAATACCAAATTAAAACGGGAACCCCATGCGCTCCCCTTCGGGCTTAGTGCAAATTCCTTACTCCTTCGCAATATCAAAAACAGACCCGCCTACTTGATCGAATCCTTCACGCTTTTTTTTCTTTTCCTTACCGGGGACTGACTTGACTGGATACTCCTTATTAGACGTATTCTTTTTCCTTTTTCTTTGTTCAGTCGGTTTTTTACCGCGCATATTTTTGAGTGAGAGGATCTCAGGCACTGCAAACCTTTCCAGTATAACTATATCCCTCTCATACCTTTTTATCGTGTACAGCTCGATAGGAAGATCCTCGAAGCACGCGAGATTTTTCTGGTAACGTGTAAATGACCGCGAAATAAAAACAACCTTTGAGTCGGACCAGTTGATAGAGGAGGTCTTTAGTGACTCATTCAATGCTGTATTGTACATGAGTGTGAACGAATCTCTGTTCCTCAGCATCACGGACAGGTATGCAAAACCCTGGTCGATGAGAGATCCCCTTGAGGTTTTTTTGTACTCGATAATAACGAATGACTTTGTCCTTGGGTCGAATGCGAGAGTATCAATCCGGAAGTTCTTTATACAAAATTCCGACATCACGAATTTATAGGAGAGAAACGATGGTAGGTCTGATTCGATTAGAGAGCGTATTTCATCTTCCGAATTGAAAGACTTCTCGCGGAGAGATTCGAGTGTGGTAGAATTTTGTTTATAAACCTTCAGCACAATAACCAAATATAATCCCCCGCTCAAAGCAGAAAAATAAAGAAAAGGTTAGATACGTATCTATACACGATTTTTGCTTTTGTTATCTGTAAGTTAAATTGTGTTTTCCGTTGGAAATTTGTAACTTTTTGTGATGAAGAATACCAAACTGATCTCTCTTCTTAAAACCTTCAGCAAAAAGGAGATAAAGGAATTCGAAAAATTCCTCTCCTCGCCGTACCATAGTGCTTCAGCCGTCCTATCACCTCTGTTTGACGAACTGATAAGGTATTACCCGCAGTTCGACCACCCCGAACTGACAAAAGAAAAACTTTACGCAAAACTCTACGAGGGTACATATAATGATGAGTACATAAGAAAAATGATGTCGCGTTTATATGCTTCTGCAAAAGATTTTCTGATCAATGAGGAGCTGAAGGAGAGAGTGACCGAAAGAGAGCTTTTACTATTGAGCCAGTTCCGCAAGCGGAACCTGGACACACAGTTCACTGGTCTGGCGCAGCAATTGGAAAAAGATGTAAGCGCAAGCCGCCTTGCTATCGAGGAGTTTTTAGATCTCGGTGTTGGCTTGACAGGAGAACAAACCGATTATTATCGCAACAAAGAAGCCTATGGCAAAACGTTACATCATGCGGGACATCAGGTAGAGGCGGTGGCTGCCCAATTCGTTTATTATTTGATAAAGGGTCTCATAGCCAAAGAAACTGCGAGCCGGGCATATGCCGGGGGCTTTTACCCGCCCGTCCTGGAAGCGCTCGAAAAGAATTTTAATCTGGAAGAATTTTTAAGATCAGCCTCGGACGAAAGCACTGCTTTAAAACTTATGGTGATAGATCATTATATTTACCTGTCTCTTTGCGACCCTGACGATATGGATATGTACGAAAAAGCAAAAGCCGCATTCCTTTTAAACATCGAAGATCTCTCGCTCCAGACAAGGCATGATTATTTTAAATGGCTCTCCAGCGCCATCACCTCGCAAAGCAAATATGCAAAATCGGAGGAGATCAGGCAGAGGGCGAGAACGGAGGGATTCAAATTGATAAAGCTACGCTTTGAGCATAATGCCGTTTTCCCTGAGGGAAAGAAAACTCTCGATATTCAAAATTTCGTGATCATTTTAAAACATTCGCTCATGGAGAGAGACTTCGAGTGGGCGGATAAGTTCGTCGAAGATTACGTTCCGCGCCTTGAGCCGGAGCATATAGACAATATGAAAGAGTATTCGATCGCCCTGGTCGAATGCATAAGAGGAAATTTCGAAAAAAGCCTCGAGCACCTTATAAAAGTAAAACCCACCACCCCCTTTATTAAGTTCGACGTGCGAGAGTTAAACCTGGTCCTCTTTTACGAGCTGGAGCTCTATGAGGAGGCCCGGTACCTTATTAGTAACTCGCAAAAGTATTTCGAAAATACAACAGAGCTCGCCCCCCACGTAAAAAAATCCGGCATGACTTTCCTAAAATATTATAAAATGCTGGTGAAATACACCGACCGGCATGATAAAAGCGAGATCGAATTAAACTATAATAAGATGAGAAGCGAGAAATTAATGACCGCAAAAAGCTGGCTCACCTCAAAATTCGATGCGATCCTAAAATAATAGTGATGTCACAAATTTTTTTTGTGTGTATCACTTATCTGCTTATTTATCAATAACTTATTCCTTGTACTAATTCCATTACTCCTCAAACCCAGGTGTAGCCCTCTTTCACAATGGAAATAATTTGCTTTGGAGAATAGGGTGCGGGATCATAAATTATGCTATGAACAAATCAATAAAAATGGGTATCACAACGGGATATATAGGGTGCATCGTAAAGTCGGTCGATGTGAAAAAACCCTGGGCTTAGGGAAAGATTTTCCGACATAAATTATGGAATGACAAAAATATTGTCCTCCAATTAACAATTAACATTCCATACTACAAAAAGCGTCTCAATAGAGGCGCTTTTATTTTTTGTGGCCGATGATGTATCTCATCCGGACTGTGAGCTTACCTTTTGTGATGCCGGTCTCCCAGGTGTACGCGGGGAAGTTTTTTACGAGGGAGCGGATCTCGGGCTCGCTGTAAAAGCGGAACGCGGAGGCAATTCCGTCCCAGATAGTAGTGACCGGAATAAGCGGGATAATGTAAGTAAAGAAGAGACGGCTGAAGCGGAACGGCTTTATGAACGGGGTGGCAAAGAAAAAGATGAAGGGGTGTACAAGCGCAATCGAGAGCGCGATGATGAACTTATTTCCTGCTCCGTCGAAGAACGCGACGGGCGCGTTATTGTCGACGGCGTTTTTAAGAATGAGTTCTGCCTGTTCCGGGGTGAAGTGGTGAAAGGCGGAGAACATCGTGCGCACTCCTTTAATGTTGGCGGGAACGTCCAGCGCGTCGACGGAAGTATTAATATATTTTATACCGCCGTTAGTGATGCGGTTTATTTCTTCGAACGCGGGGATATTAGGATATTTGTCGGAGAGGGTTATGGTAATATTTTGAGCGGACTGTTTGTTGAGTTCGTTATACACGTCCAGCATACCGCCTCCCCCGCCGGAGCAGAGATCGAGAACGGACGACAAGCCGGTCTTTTGCAAAACTTTTTTTATGTAAGGAACGGCTGAGTCGTAAAAGCGAAGCTTCTCGATCATAAAGCGGAGGTAATCCGTGGCAGAGTCCCGGATCACAGCGGGAAACCACGGGAAGTCTTCGAATTCAAAGAGGTGGAGTCTTTTCATTACGCAAAGATACTATCACATAATGAAGTTTTCAGGGCATTTAGCTAATCATTAATTATCATCTGCGAGTCAGGAATGTCTATCGTTACTTTTTTGTCCTTAAAGATACCGCTTCCGATAAGCCCTTCGTATATCAAGCCTGTTTCGAACTGGGCAGGCATATTGAGTTGTGTAGTACCCGTGCCGCATATCTCGACCTTTGGAATAGCGCCGTTCTTTCCTGTTCCGGTTACGGTCATAGTGCCTGCATCGAGACCGAGTTTATCAATGAAGAAGGGATTAACAAAAAATGTACGGAAACCGCTTCCCGTATCGAACTCCGCGTCTATCGTAATCGAGTCATTGAGGCAGACGGGAATAAACATATCGAGCACCATATCCGTCATGGTGTTAAATTTAATGGGAACACTCTTTCCCGAACTTTCGAGAGCGCTGAGCTCTGCAGGTGTATTGAGTATGAGAAGTTTATTTTTGAAATCGATAGTAAAGGGCTGATCTTCGAACATTTTTAATGAGACAAGCCCGTCCATACCGTAGTCATCGAGCAATCCGAACACACCGATCTTCACAGCAGACTTTTTGTATTCGCCAATGCTGATGGAAGGAAGCAGATACGTGGGTAAGTCCACGCGGTCACCCTGACTGCGAAATCCCGTGCCTACGGAGAGACGAGTGAGCGAGCCGTCGAGCTTTTGGAGCGTCTTGTTTGAAATGACAATGATGCCGGCGCCGGTATCGAGAACAAAATTTGACTTAACGGAGTCATTTAGTGTTACTTCGACAAATATGAATCCGTCTTCGCTGATATTGATAGGATATGTCTGCGCCCTGCTGACGCCGGAAATGGAAATAAGGAAAACAATCGTAAGGATAAACTTTCTCATTAATGCTGAATTTAGAGGGTTTTTGAAACTTATCTTGCTTACGTAAAGGTAGCAAGAAAGTTTAAGGGTACTTTTGATTCTCAACTTCAGTAGGCTTATCTGGATAATGCTAATAAATTATAGATTTTCTTTTTCCCAATTCCTAATTTCATTTCTAATGCTTGTTAAAGATAAAATTAAATTGTCTATATCTTCTTTATCTAATTGAATAGTAATACCACCAAACTCTAATTGTGGATCAATTGAATCAATTATCAATTTGTCCTCTCTATTATAAATTTCAAAGTATGTGATGCCTAGATCTTGATTGGTTTCGAACTTGTATTTCATAAACTAAGTTTTAAGCTTTTTTAGTAAAATATTCCAATTATTTAAAAATTTTGTCAGATTTCTAGTAGGGCTATTATAAAAGTTAAAGTAGTATCCTTCTAACTCCTTTTTTGAAAGTCCACGCGTTTCAAGTGCTTTATCGTTTCTAGTTACACAAGAATATAAATGATAACTACCATTCTTATCAGGTTTATTTTTTAATTTCCTTAAAAAAGCATAAAACTCTTTTGGTTTAACTATAATAAAATCATTTTGCTTAGTATCAAAACTGTATGTAACGAAAACCCAAAAATCAGCTAATGATAGTTTTAATTTTTTCGAATTTATGATCCACCATCCCTGAGATCTTACCCTTTTCCTAATTTCTGGATTATCGCTCACTGGTTCGAAACTTTTAGAAAATTTAACCTGTAAAGATACTGTTCTTCTATTAGTTTTATCTGTTAATAATAAGTCTATTCCAGTATCCTTTCCAGGTATCCATATATTTGCATTACTCTTCTTGAAGGATTTATTTTTCTCTAATTCCGAAGCTACTAAATATTCGCCTGCATGAATTGTAAAGATTGGTCTCATTCTTTTACTGGTTAGTTAACAAAATTACTTCTGCTCCTAAGAAGTATCTTGATAGATAAAAAAGTTTCATAATTTCGTTCTCCTGTTCGGGTATATTTTTCACTATCTCTCGCATCATCATTGGATAATTTTTTGAAATAGTACTCAATAAATGTTCATTATTATTTTTTATTAATGTTGGCAAATCATCTTCAATGCTTTCCAAACTATTATTTATTTCTTTATAAAATTTTTTATGGCCAAAATTTCCTTCTTTTTCCATAGGCTCCGAAAAAATGTAAAAGTGTTTGGAATCTTTCTTGAACGAGATGTGGTGTTTTTTGTTATCGTTAATTTTGCCAATAATTTTTGGATTCACCTGAAAAGATGATTTCAGTACACTGTCATCAAGGTAATGATAATTTAACTCCTCTTGAGTATTAAAATAGGGTGATATGTAATATACTTCATTCAACTTCTTATCATATAAGTCAACTAACATATTATGTTGCTTGCTTTTTGACTTTGGAATTATATAAAACCTATTAAAAGGCGTACTGAGGTATCCCAGGTTCACTTCTTTTGCGGTATTTCTAACAAACACATGTGATAGTTTGAACTGAATGAATAGTGGGAGACCTTTCTTTCCTCGCTCAATCCTTACGTCATATCCACCCCCTTTTTTGCCTTCTCTTCTTAAGGATGGAAAGAAAGGAGCACTAGAAATAGATTTTTTATATCTTTTTGTTAACTCTTCTACAACTGCATACCCGTAAGAAAATTCAGAAATTTGAGGTTCCATAAGTTAAAATTTTTTAACAACCTGTGGTCCCTTATCTACAGGAAACCAAATATTCGAATTGTCTAATATTGAATCAATTTTTAGTGAATTGAGAAGATTTGAAATGAAATATGAAAATGCCATATCCTTTAGATTGTAAAGCCAATTATTCTCTTCTGGCTCCATATCTTCCCAGAATTTATAGAGTATATCTTTATTGAAGCACATTGTATTAACTCGGAAATTATCTAAATGATTTTCTATACCTTGTTCTGATAACTTCGAATTTGCATTACGAATCTTTGAACTAATTAGCTCAATATTTGTATTAGAAGTATAACCTTCATATGCAAAAATACCATTAAAAATCTTTACAAAAGGACTACTGTTATTTATGTAAATAAATTTTCCGTTTTCAGTTGCCTTAAGAATAATATTTGTTAAATCCTGAGTCTCGACATTTGTCTTAACCTCAATTATTGCTCTTACGGAATCAATTGTTAGGATTACAAAGTCTCCATCTTTGAATAGGACGGGGTATTCTGAATCATAAATTATGATATCTATTTGCATTGAAGATAAGTGAATTCCTCTGGTTTCTGTTTGCTTTACAACAAAACCTGAACCTATTTTAAATTTTTCAGGTAGAAATCGTTTAATGACAGACTTGAGAACAACTTCTTTGTGTCTTCCATCTTCTCCAAAATGGTTTACTAGATTCCGAACACGATTTTTAAGGGAGATTAATTCAGCAGTAGTTGATTTATGAAACTCTAATAGGCTCATGATTTATAGGAGTTTATTTAAAAATTTTCTTTCAGTAAAAACTTTACCATATCTTCCTATCAAACCACCTGGATTAAGCATTGATAATTTTGTGTATGGTTCAGATCTGATAAATTCGTCCCTTATTGCTTTCTGGAATCTTCCTTTTACTATATATCCAATTTTTTCAATTTTCCCTTCCTTTAATTCTATCAAAACTAATTCATCCCAGGGATCCTTGATGCGAGTAGTTCTTTTGGTTAGATTCTCACAAGTAATAGTCTTTACTGAAATTTTTTTATTATTGCACAATAAATCATAACCCTTTTGAGTTTTATTAAGATTTTTAATCGGAACTCTTGAGTAGTTTCTAAGAAACTGTATTGCAATAAACTCACCTATCCTACCAACAATATTATCATTTCCAAATAATTCATTTTGTTGGTTTGAAATGTCCAAAAACTCTCTTCGTGCTTTCAAATAATTTTTACAAACTTTCTTTAACTTTGATGTTGAATACATATTTTAAGGTAAAAAAATGGTGTAACCATTTCAACCTACTTTTCTAAAGCCAATAAGCCTACCAATATTAACTTTCAGAGCATTACAAGACTCAAAAGTTTATGTGTTTTTACACGTCTAGTAGGCTTTACCATAAAATATTCTCCTCGGAGTTGGTAGGTACAAGCCAACAATACAACAGATTGTTTAATAGTAAGTTATATTACGTCTCAATCTTTTCCCCCCAGTACAAAAAGGAAATCTTTCTTTGCCAAGGATATGTTAAATTTTTATTTTAGTTCGATCTCAAAATCATGTAAAGCGGAGTAAGAAAGGTTAAAAGGTATTAGCACCAATCAGAGGTACTACCACATGTGTATCTCTGCTAGCAGTAAAAGAAGAAATATTATATAATACAGAATTCGATCTCTGCCACAGTAAAATACGAAAAGAGATCCGAACGGAACGATGCTCATCATCCGACAACGAATAATTGCTGAATCTTCTTTCCTCCCCTCTCGTGACTCGGAAGAGGGGAGTTTTTTAAAACCTGTTAAACTCCTGACATGAACCATACGAAAGAAGAGCTGGAAAAAAAGCTGGAAGAAAAAGCCGGCAAGGATGAGGAATTTCGTGAGCGGCTGATAAATGACCCAAGGGGAACCGTGGAAGAGACTTTCTGGATAAGGATCCCGGACGACCAGGAAATAACAGTCAGTAAAGAGAGGGGGGGTAAAATAAAAGTTTCATTACCGTTTATTAATAGGATAATTAATAAAGGGGACAGCCACTGTATGGAAAGTTAGTAAACCCTTTATTGGGCAGTAAGGGTAATTTTTTTTGTTGTTGTAATTCCTCCTACATGCTTTAGTAGCTCCGAAGCGCCTCCTTGTAAGGGAGGAGGCGCTTTTTTTAATCCTCAACTTTGTAAGTTAGATTTGGTAAGTTTTTGATATGGAAAGCACGAAACTTACAGCGATGCTGAGGACATTCGACACGAAGGAGATGAAGGAGTTCGAGAAATTCATTGCTTCGCCCTATCATTCGGGATCACGCGACCTGCTCCCACTGTTCACCGAGATAAAAAAGTTCTATCCGAAATTTAACAACCCGAAATTCACCAAAGAGGAAATATTCAAGAAGGCATTTAAGGGAAAGAAGTTCGATGAAGGCTATTTCAGGAAGATGCTGTCGTTCCTGTATAAGATGGGAGAGGATTTCCTTGTAGAGCTGGAGCTGAAGGAGAAGCGCACGGAGAGAAATCTTCTTTTATTGAGACAATTCCGTATGAGGGAGATGGAATCCGCGTTCCTGGGTCTATCCGAATCAATAGATAAGGACCTGCAATTGAGGGATCATAAGCTGGAGAATTATTATTCGAACAGGCTGAGATATACAATGGAGAAGTTCGAATATTATTATGAATTTAAGAGCAATTATGAAAAGGCGCTGTCATTGGCGAGTGATCACCTGGAAAGCGCAACCGGGCAGTTCGTGTACTTTTTTTTGAAAGGGCTTGTCGCCCGAAAGATCTCCGAGAAAGATTTCGGAGGCCGGTTTAGTTTCAGCCTTCTCGAAACGCTCGAGAAAAGTTTCGATGTAAAAGAATTCTTCGAACTTGAAACGCAAAAGAGTGAAGCTTTAAATCTGCTGTTAATAAGTTATTTCATTGAAAGAGCCATTGCCGAGCCGGACCGGATGGAACATCTCGATAAAGCCACCGATCTATTCCTCACTATAGCGGGTAATCTATCACAAAGCATCAAGTATTCTTACTTCAGAGAGCTTCTGAACGCCACTACAAACCAAACATTTAGTGCAAAGTCCGATGAACTGAGGGTGGTATTGCGTAGAAAGTATTTTGAACTGACCAAGCTGAAATTCGAATTTAACGCAATATTACCCCCGGAAAAGAAGTACATAAGCATGCTGGAGTATAGCTCGATCTTAAAGAATGCCTTAGGTATGAGAGAGTTTGAATGGGCGGAAAAATTGATCACGGATCATAATAACCTGATCGAAACTCCTCACAGGAAGAATATTAAGGAATATTCTTATGCAATGCTCCTGTTTGTAAAGGGAAAGTTTGAGAAAAGCCTTGAGCACCTGGCTTTGATCAAACCAACGACACATTTTATTAAATATGATGTACGTGAATTAATGATGGGTATTTATTATGAGCTGAGATCAAGTGAAGAAGCCCGGTACCTAATAAACAACTCACAAAGATATTTTGACACTACCAATGAGCTTGGTGGTGCTTTAAAGAGGAAAGGATTGAATTTTTTAAAATATTACAGGATGCTCATAAAGTACCTGGATGACGGCGATAAAGAAATCATAGCGATGAACTACCCAAAGCTCAGAGACGAAAAAGCCATAACCAGCAAGTCCTGGCTAATGGGAAAATTCAGGGAAATTACAGGCGAATCTTTGTGACAATTCCACTACCCTAGGCTCACATAAATAACCAATAAACATAAATATATCTCTCCCATACTATTCCATTTCCGAGGAATAATTCAATAAAATCGCTTTGGAGTGGTAGCTCCTCCGCAGTATCTTGATGACAAATAAATGCTCAAAATACAATCAGGAGGAAAACCATGAAACGAGCAAATCTTATTCTATTTAATTTTTTAATTACACTTCTACTAATAGTCCCTATTATTCCAACTTCAGCACAGGTGAATAACGACTATAAGTGGCTGCATCCAAAACCGGTGGGGATCGAGCTGGACTGGATAAAGATGTGGGACGCAAATAACTGGTACGCGGGAGGTAACGGTACAACCTTCATGAAAACCTCGAATGGGGGAAATAACTGGGAAATACGAAACAACTACTTCAAGCATGATGATCTTTACATACTTGACTTTACAGATATGGAATTCTTTGACATGAATACCGGGTACGCCTGCGGTTCGGAAGGAAAATTCTACAAAACAACGAACGCAGGGGAAACCTGGGATTCGATGACAGTCCTCAGTCCTTCAGCCTTTTGGACCGATATGTACTGGGTGGACCAGATGACAGGGGTACTCAGCGGCTTTAAGCCATACTGCACAGCAGTTACAACAGACGGCGGTGCAACATGGTACAAGCCGGGCACACCGCCAAACTACTCGGCATTCTCCGTATTTGCATTTTCCAAGGACAGTATAATGCTGTCATGTGAACAAGGGAGGATATCGAAAACGACAAACGGAGGAGCAAACTGGGAATCTGTACTCGCGGCAGTGGCAGGTATAACACTATTTTCAGTAGATTTCATAGATAACTCAACAGGATATATATGCGGTACAAACAAGAATGTGAGAATGACAACCAATTTCGGATCGAACTGGACTCTTATGAATTCAGGTCTTCCAAATACAATTTACAACCGCGTAAATATTAAAACTATTTCAGATACACCATATGTATATGTAACGGGAGATTATAAAGCAATCTACAGAGCAAAGCTCGGAACTACCGCGTGGGATACACTTTCCATATATGATAGCACACAAACACTAACATCAGCAATGATCTATTCAGATATATCGTCGACAGGCGATACAATAATCACCTGCGGGAACTATGGTCTGATAAACGCAAGATACGGCTCCTCGCATAATAAAGCATTTACAAATTACGTCACAACATCAGAAAAGTACGATATCTGGTCGGACGGTTTGGGAAGAATTATCTCGGTCGGAGAGCAGGATGGGGGTAATGATGAGTCAGTTTATTCTACAGACGGAGGTGTTACCTGGCAGCGGAGTAATATAACCGGCTCGCAGGATGATTTTTATGGTATCTCGATGGTAAATTCAACAACAGGATATGTATCCGGTAACGGCACTGTATTTAAGACAACGACCGGGGGCGCAGACTGGTTCGAGACCACACCCACCGGCAGTAACGATGACTTATACGATGTTTTCTTTATAAACGAAAATACCGGATGGACAGTTGGTCAGAACGGCAACTGCTTTAAAACCACTAACGCGGGGAATAACTGGAGTCCGTTTACGTGGGGAGGCGGTACGAGTGATGCTCTGGACTGCAGCTTTATCAATGCGAATACGGGATGGATAAGCGGAGAAAGCGGGAAATTATATAAGACCACAGATGGGGGCGCAACCACCACTTCTCAAAATATAAATGCCGCCAGCGCAGATATTGTAGGTCTCGATATGTTTAGTTCTAATAGCGGATGGCTAACCACTGAAATAGAAGTAAGAAAGACAACTAACGGAGGAACTAACTGGGATACGGTCTATTTGCCTTTTGTAGATATATATCCTCGGGATATGAGTTTTGCAGACGAGATGAACGGCATGATACTGGATGTGGAAGGAAATGTCTTTAAGACTTCTGATGGCGGAGACAGCTGGGAAGCAGGGAGTTTAGCAGCTTATCCAGAGTCAGTGTATATGGTATCTCCGACCGAGGCTTACTTTTGCGGATACAGATCTTATATTTTCGGATATAAGGAGATCATTTCCGGCACAGAGCTGACCTATACAAATTCCATCCCAAAGGAACATTACCTGGAGCAGAACTATCCGAATCCATTTAATCCGAGCACGACGATAAAATTCGGTATCCCGAGGCAGGGACTGGTATCGCTAAAAGTATATGACATGTCGGGAAGAGAGGTAGCAAACCTTATCAATAATCGGAAAATGAATGCAGGACAAGTCACGCAGAGATTCGATGGAAGCAGTCTTTCGAGCGGAGTGTATTTTTATTCGCTGGTGGTGGACGGTGAGTTTATAGCAACAAAAAAGATGGTACTGGTGAAGTAGGGTGGAATTTATAAATAATTAACCCCCCGCCTCTTCGAGGCACCCCCCTTTGTAAAAGGGGGGATATTTATTCCGAAGATGGTGCTGGTAAAGTAAAGCTAAAAAAAATCATATACAATCAGAGCGAAAATGAAAAACATAAATCTTAACATAATACTAATACTTGTTGTAACATTCATAATAGTGCTAACGAAGCCGGTCATGTCACAGGTGAATAATGATTATAAGTGGCTTCATCCAAAGCCACAGGGAAATTCATTGAACTGGATAAAGATGTGGGACGCGAATAACTGGTATGCCTGCGGTGCAGGTACAACCTTTATGAAAACCTCGGACGGCGGGAATACATGGGAAATACGGAATAGTTATCTGCTCTCAGATGATATTAAATTACTTGATTTCCTCGATATGGAATTTATCAATATGAATACCGGGTACGCCTGCGGGTCAGAGGGTAAATTCTACAAGACAACGAACGCGGGAGAAACCTGGGATTCATCAACGGTAATTAGTAATTCTATCCTCTGGTATGATACATACTGGATCGATCAGAATACAGGTTTCCTCAGCGGTACCAAACCCACCTGTATCGCAGTAACAACAGACGGAGGCACAACCTGGGTTCAGCCGGGTACTCCTCCAAATTATACAGCATACTCGGTATTTGCATTATCCCCGGATAGTATATTACTCTCCTGTGAGCAGGGGAAGGTATCGAAAACAACAAACGGGGGAGTCAATTGGGAAACAATAAACGCAGCTTCCGGGGGCATAAGGTTATGGGCATTAGGCTTCATAAATGACTCGACAGGGTACGTATGCGGTTCAAGCAGGAATGTAAAAATGACAACCGATTTCGGAGCGAGCTGGACACTCTTGAATTCCGGGCTTCAAAACACATTATATTATGATATTGATTTCGCAACTATCGATGACACAACATATATATATGTAACCGGAAGTGACTATGCTATTTTCAGGTCAAAGGTCGGAACAAATAGTTGGGATACACTCTCCATACTAGATACAGCACAGGAATATTCAGGAACGATGTTTAGCTCGGATGTATCTGTAACAGGTGATACTATTATCTCCTGCGGAACAAGGGGTTTTATAAATGCGAGATACGGTTCTTCCCATAATAAAGCCTTTACGAACTACATTGCCACTACGTTTAAGAATGATATATGGTCTGACGGTATGGGAAGAATAATTGCAGTGGGCCGTAAGGACGGGGATAACGACCAATCTATGTATTCTACTGACGGGGGCAATACCTGGCAGAATGGAATTGTAACAGGATCCCAGGATATTTTTTATAGTATCGCTATGGTAAATTCCACTACAGGATATGCTTCCGGCAGCGGGAAAATATTCAAGACGACGACCGGCGGCGCCGGATGGTTCGAAACGTCACCCACCGGCAATACCGATGACATATACGGTGTTTCCTTTATAAATGAAAATACGGGCTGGGTGGTTGGTGAAGGCGGCAACTGCTATAAAACCACAAATGCAGGAGGTAACTGGACCCCATTTACATGGGGGGGCGGTACGGACGACGCGCTCAGCTGTTGTTTTATTGATGCTAATACAGGATGGATAAGCGGTGAAAACGGGACACTGTATAAAACCACGGACGGCGGGGCGAGCACAGTACCTCAAAATATTAATACCGGACTTTATTATGTCATTAATGTTGACATGTTAAACGCCAATACCGGCTGGCTGACTAACCGGTTCGAACTCATGAAAACGACTAATGGGGGAACAAACTGGGATACAAATTACCTGCCATACAGCTCTCTATACATTAATGATTTTGATTTCACGGATGAAATGAACGGTATGGTAATAGATGATGATGGAAACGTTTATAAGACCACTGATGGCGGGAACAGCTGGGAGGTTGGAAATGTCTCATCCATCCAGATCGAGGGAGTGTATATGGTGTCACCCACCGAAGCCTATATTTGCGGTCCTTCGTCTTTTGTTTTTGGATATAAGGATATTGTATCCGGCACAGAGTTGACCTACACTAACTCCATCCCAAAGGAACACTATCTAGAGCAAAACTATCCGAACCCATTTAATCCGAGCACGACGATAAAGTTCGGCATACCGAGGCAGGGACTGGTATCATTGAAAGTATATGATATGTCGGGGAGAGAGGTGGCAAACCTTATCAATAATCGGAAAATGAATGCAGGACAAGTTACGCAGAGATTCGACGGAAGCAGTCTTTCGAGCGGTGTGTATTTTTATTCGCTGGTGGTGGACGGTGAATTGATAGCAACTAAGAAGATGGTTTTGGTGAAATAAAATCGATTTCCTCTATCAGGTTTCTTAGGAACCCTGATTGTATAAGGCGTCCTGTGCGACATGCGCGGGACGCTTTTTTTTATTTTTCCTCAAAAATATTGGAGGGAATCGTTATTTTAACATTATGATAAGTACCAAGCTAGTACACCTTCTGAGGACATTCACTAAAGCAGAATTCGCCGATTTTGAAGCGGAGGTATCCATACATTATACAGGAAAGAAAAAAGATCTAAAGGGATTCTTTCTCCTGTTAAAGAAGCATTATCCAAAATTCGACGACCCGGAATTTACAAAAGAGTCCGTATTCAGAAATTTATATCCGAACAAGAAGTTCGAAGACATAAGAATACGCAAACTATTATCGTTCACATATAAGCTTGCGGAAGATTTCCTTGCAAAGAAGGTACTCAAAGAGAATGATATAGTAAGAGACCTTCTTATGCTGAGCGAATACAGGAGCAGAAATCTCGATAAGTCGTTTAAGGCGCTCTCAGCAAAGATAGATAATGAACTGAGTAACTCGAAGATCTCACCGGATAAATATTACAATTATAGAACGACGTACTACCAGGAAATGCTGGATTACTATGCATTCGAGAAAAACTTTCCGAAATCCATAGAGTTCCAGAACAAACTGATCGAAAACATTACATCACACTTTCTGCTGACATACTATATTACTACAGCGTCGAAGACTGCGATGGAAAGTTCGTACCCGTATAAAATGTGCTCGGACGTGCTGGAGGGCATAAGAGACGGTCTGGAAACGGACAAATTCCTGGTAAAAGCGGGAGATAACGAAGTAATAAAACCGGTCGTGCCTTTTTACTATGCGGCTAAGGCTCTTGCGAACACAGATGATATTGAAAGCTACAGGACAGCAAAGAAGTTATTCCTCGAAAATATAGATAAATTCACCAAAGGTATGCAGTATGGTATCTTTTTAATGCTGATAATCTTTAATACTGCCAGGAAGAATCATAATAAGAATACAAAAACGGATGAAGAAACCGCAAGAGAAATATTAAATATACAAAAACTCCAGCTGGAACACGGCGCTTTGATCCCGCTGAATAAAAGATATATGAGCCCGATAGGCTTCAGGAACATGTTATTAAACGCCATACACCTGGATGAATTCGAATGGGCGGAGGAGTTTATGGAGAGCTGTATCAAGCTGATGGAACCGAAACAGCGGGATAACATGGAAAGGTTTTCGATGGCATATATGGAGTTTGCAAAAAAGAATTTTTCAAAGAGCCTCGACCATGCATCCGGAGTGAAATACGAGACTTTCTTTTTTAAGAAGGACATCATGCTGTTAAACTTTATGCTCTACTTCGAGCTTGAGCTGTATGAAAGAGCTCACTACTACATCGACACCACGCAAAAATACTATTCCGGTACTAAGGAGATGGTGGATTCATTTAAAGAAAGCCATGAGAATTTCCTAAGATACTATAAGATACTTCTCCGATACATAGATAAGCAGGATAAAGATATACTGGAAATGAATTATATAATGCTCAAGGCGCAGGATCATGTGAAGAATAAGAAATGGTTAATGAATAAATATGAAGGGATACTGAAGAAGTAATTATAAATATTTTTTCCATTCATCCGATTCCAGGCATTTTTTAACGGCATTACAGCGCCGGGCAAGAAACCTCTTCATATATTTCGCAAGATAGATACTATCGAAGGCTTTACCGATGAAACCAAAGGGTGATACCATTTTCATCCTGTCGGTCATTACAGTTATATCTCCTCTGGACTCAAATATATGTTCGTGGCGGAGGTCTTTGAATGGACCACGGAGCATTTGATCGGTGAATTTGCGGGGGCGGTCAAACCGGATTATTTCGGAAGTGAGCTCCCAGCGGAAGCCGAGGTGGCGCGCGGAGAACGTAATCGTGTCGCCGAGCTCAACCATCCCCGTCGTACGGCCGGCAACGGCTCTTTCCCCAGTGTGAGCAGTGGATACTACGTGGAAGTCAATATTGCGGGCGAGGTCAAAACAGCGTTCGATGGGAGCATGAATCTCCGTGACAATTTCAAAAACAGCCATATCAGAGCTTCTTCCCTTTACGCTTAACCATGAGTAGCGGTCCTACACCGGCTTTCTGAGTGTAGTTATAATATCTGTCTGTTAGATGTTCAGGGGTTTTTTCGGGTTTTATTTGACTAAAGCCGATATCCCCAAGGAAGGTTTCGAGGTAAGCTTTGCAGATACAGTAACACTCACGGTCACCAATTTCCACATCCATGAGGTCGAGCATCTGCTTCCCTATCCCCTGCCGTTGGTACGGCTTATCGATAAACATACCCCGGAGAACGAGTGTATTCTCTTCGATGACAAGACGGACCACGCCGATGATGCGGTCGCCGTCCTCGGCAACAAGCGTGAACTCGCTTCCGTCCATAGTATCGGTGCCGTGATAATTCTGGGACTTGTAAAATTCGATGACGGCTTCGAGCTCGTCTTTATTTGCCTGACGAATGATCATTCATAAAAATAAAAGAAAAAGGGAATGAAAACCACACTTAAGCTAATCTTCGTCTAAAATAATATGTGAACGGATATAGAATCCTTTTACAGAGTTTTCTTTCTGTTGATCCTTGTAATAATTATTCCACCATCTGAATGATTGCCATATCGCTTCCGGACAGCTTGAATTACTTGGTAACCCCGGTGTTAGTTCAAATCCGGCAGAGTTGACGACAGCTTCCATCAACGTAGCCGAAGGGAGGCCATAACTCTCACTAATAGGGTTACTTACATTACCAACCTCCCATATGTACGCCAGCCATCTCAAGATTAATTCAGGGGAATCAATAATGGGTCTCTGTTTTTTGAATCTCTTTATATTTTCATCAATTTCAGATTTGTTAACCGGCAAAAAAAGTACTCCTACATTAGGGAAATCACTCGAACTATTGTAAGAGGATAAAGAATTCTCTTGAACACCATTATGAGATGGAGGAAATCCAAATCCCTTAGGAGGAGTTAATGAAATTTCAAAGATGTTAGTTTCAGGTTTAATATTAATTAAATCATCAAGTAAAATGACATGCGACCAGGAGCTCGGGGTCAAATCGTTCCGTAAATACGACTGAGCATATCTAATGCGGAAATCTTGTATAAATCTGCCCCCAATTAAAACAAGTACCGGGTATTTGTTATTTTCGGGGATACAATTTGCAATCCAACTAACATTATCCTGGCTTTTATTTCTTTTTTTTTCTTTAAAAGCAGGGTTAGGTTTATTCGAACTGGATTGGATGCTCTTACTCATTTTTTATATTTTTAAAAGTTTATGCAGATCAATTTGTTTGTAAAAGGCTTTATTCACTTCTTTGTCACGGTGATTTGGCAGATAAGTAATCTTTGCGTCAACACCTACTCCACTTCTCTTGAGAGATAAAATTCCAACCTGATTTCCGACCTGAGAATGAAAGTTTTTCTTTGAATATGAATTAAAGTGTGGAAGAATAGAATCTCCAATTTCATCAGGTTTAGAATGTTTTTTCCATGGATCATAATGTCCAAAAATAGATTTTACCCACCCCCATGCCTCCCTAAATGGATCTGTAATGGGGTTTTCGACCAAACTTGCCGGGGAAACCACAATTTCCGAAATTTCATTAAACCTAACGTCATATTTTTTAAGATACGCGACCCTTCCCCAGTGTACATCCCCCGTAATACATGTAAAAATTTTGCCATCAGCAGCATCCTTTATCAGATCTGTTATTGAAGGGTAGTCACCATAATTAGGGAGTTCGAAATCAGAAAATTCACCTTTTATTTTTCCAACTTTATCAGTAAACAACGACTGCCCTGTAATCAAGAATCCAAAATTGTCGTTCAAGCCTTTTATCCAATCTTCGAAAACTTTAAATTCCTTATCTTTAAAGGTGTGTTGTTTATCCGGATCACGAAAGGTTCTCAAATCAGCAAGAAAAAAAGAAACCGGTGGAATGTTAATTTTTACCGATCCTCCCATTGTATCTTTATCTATGCTTTGAAAACCTTCGAACAAAGCAATAGACGCTTCTCGCCAGTTATTTCGCCCAGCTTCATTCTTAGAATTTCCAATAAAGAAACATTCATGGGGATAGTTATTCCAAAATTCGTGGTCATCGGGAATAAAAACAGAAGGGGCAAGCGAGAGTACCCTTGGAAAGCCAGTTGCAGCATATGAGGAAACAACATCTGTATCAATACCAAACCAGTTTACAGCATAATCAGATTCAAATTTTTCCGCCAACCATTGCTTATCCTCCGGAAAATCTTTAAAAACGGGTAAATCCAAATATACTTGATCACCCATAAAAAACGATAAGTCCGGTTTCATATCTGCGGGGATTCGTCCAATAATGTTATCTATGTTGCCCTTGTCATTGTCATAATAGTAACAGGAAACCAATAAAATATTAAACCATTTATCCCATGGTAACTCACCCGGAAGAGTTTTATATCTCAACGAATAGCCATTGTCGGTTCCTGAAATCTTTACATTAACAGCATAGACAGAATCAGGTTTGCAATCTCGGAATTCATATATACCTGAGAATACTCTTTCAGAATCTTTAAATAGTAATTCATTACTTCTTACACTCTGTAATTCTTTAATTGGTACGGGTACCTTAGAAGGGTTTGAAACATTATTAGAGAGAGCAAGAATATTCCACTCCAATTCGGGTGCTTCTTTTGCATTTCTAACGCCGACCCAAACACGAACAGAATTGGATACACTATATTTAGGATGTAGTATGATCTGCATTCCAGATTGTTATATTTTTCCCCAACCCATATCCAATACTCTTAAAGCATTCAAACCCAATACTTTTTTGATATTATCGGGTGAAATACCTTCGTCCAGCATACCCTGAGTAAGCCTCTGCATCTGTGAAGAAGTATACAAGTCATCTACCGGTTGAGTAAATCCATCCATATCGGACCCAATCGCAATATTATCATAACTTCCTCCACAAATAATTGAAATGTCTTTTATAGTTTTAATAATGTTTGATATTCCATAATCAGGTTCACCCTCAAAATTTCTTAACCAATAATTCATGAATATAACCCCTATTACTCCTCCGCACTCTTGAATTTTTTTTATTTCCTCAAGTGTGGGGTTTTTTTTCTCGGGACAATTAAGCCTTATACCGGTATGCGAAAAAACGAGAGGTCTTTTATTCCCAGCCAGCGAATCATTCAATGCATAAACATCTTCTCTTCCATTTGGAGAAACGTGATTCAAATCCACAATTATTCCAAGTTCAAGCATCCGTTTGACAACGTCTTTTCCAATATTAGTGAGTCCATTGTTTTGGTCAACTGAATAATCATATTCAAAGCCCAAACTTTTTTTAGTTTGAGGAGAAATACCATTAATTGGAAAACAAATATCATTCGGCATGAAGTGTCCAAGGGTCATGGAACAAACACCTCTTTCAAAAAAAGTTTCAAGATTATTAATATAATCATATGAGTTAGCCAGATTTCTTCCGAGCATGTGCGCACCTTCGACGGAATGTAATATACATTTTTCATTTTTATTAAGGTGATCAACCAATTCACTAAAACCATTTGGATTGTATGCTTTAATTTTTTCGGCCTCTGGCCTCAAATGAGATTCTAAAATCTGCTCTTCCATCCGCCTCATAAGATTTAACGACTGTTTAAAAGGACCTCCAAGCGCTGGGTTTTCAATTATATTAGTAAAATATAAACCCAGGATCTTTGCCAGCCATGTTCCAAACGAAAGCTTATCAGAATGATCAATTAATCCCTTTTCCACTATATATATGGAAGACCAGATGGAATTTACTCCACCTTTAAACATCTTAAACAGATCATACTGCATTTGGCCAATTTCGTCCGAATCGGAATCTTTAACCTGTATTCCCATTAAATAATGAAATTCGTCATAGATGCGATATTCAAACAATTTTACTTTGAGTGAGGGATGACAATGGATATCCATAACCAAAGAATCCCTATGTAAGGCTTTTGCCTCTTCGGAAATAATCATAATTTATTATTTAAATAATCGAATGTGAGACGGGTAGTAGATTATCGGGCGAACTATATAAATTATTATTAATATAGTATTTTAAAAATAGGCATCTTGAATATTCTACCAGAAAGAATATTCATAGAAAATAATTAAAAAGCAACCTATTTTTACGCTTCGCAGGGTGTAACCCTGTCGATCGCAATGAGGTAATATTTTCCGTTCTTACTGCCGAAATAGAAACCTACCTGCTGATCGGTATTATAGACGAAATAAACATAGTTTTTTTCGGAAGCGGCGGCTTTCTCACGAAGCTCCGGCGCAACCACAGCATCGAGCAGGTCATACTTTATCATATCGTCATAGACACCGACAAGACTGCGGTCTTTCTTCGTTCCGTAAAAGCACCCGGTCTTATTCCATCTATCCTCCTCACAGCTGTAGACGGGTTCACTTCCCTTGCGCATCTTCACACAATCTACTTTTGTAATTTTGAGATTCCCTACGTCATAATCACCGGTCATCGCCATAATGTCGGCAAATGAATTAAGATTGGTCGCGACAACGTAAGCACCGGGATTATATATCACAAAAAGCCCGTAGCTTTTATCTATGTATTTATCTATCGTTTTCACGTCTTTACTATTAAAGGCAGTGATAAATTCATCAGCGAAGGAGAGGAATTCCGAATCCCCCTGGCTGGACGAACTGCATCCCGAAAGGATAAAAACAAATAATACTAAGGCTATTAGGTTTTTCATTTGTCTAAATTTTAAACTATTGATTTCAAACCGGTGGTTAGTAATAACCCACCCCCCTCCCGATAAATCGGGAGTACCCCTCCGTCGGAGGGGAGTTATTAGCTACCTGACTCCTGTATAATGGTTTTGAGTTTATCAATTATCCACTGATCGGGCGCGCTTTCTTTATTTACGAGCATTCTGAAATGGTCGGCGGAAGCTTCCTCCGGATGAATGATATAACCGGTATTCCTGCCAACCTGCTCGAAAAAATTACTTACTTCATCGAGCTGAAGTATGACGGGCTTGCCGTCTTTTACTACGGGTGTTTTGTTATTATCGTCACCCTCGACGACCATAAGACCGAGCTTTGCATAGCGGAAGAAACTTCCTCCCTCGTAATCCTTTAATGAATACAGCACCAGCATGGCATCGACGGGACCGTCAGCCGATTCGACGGTAATATAATAGTTATTGAATGGGGCGTCGGGGTTGGAGATGCGCTGTATACCATCCGGGTAAGGTACTTCGTTGCTTTTTTTGAAGCCGAGCGAATTGTAAATTTTCCCCTGCAATTGCTGGTTATTCCTAGAAAGCACGTGAAAGAGTTCATGGATGAATACGTCTTCAAAATCTTTATCACTCATGCCGAACATATCTGCGCTCATGGCGATGTAATTCAAACGTGTGTAGGCTGAGGCGCCGCTCTCCTCTTTCATATCGGTCTTTATAACCTCAATAATAGGAGGGAATGCCGGATGCAGACCCGCGTCATCGAGTTTTTTTGTAATGGAGGCTGCAACGCGTTTTAGTTTTTCGACGTCTTCGTATGTGTATTCCATCGCGCGTCCCTTTAGAAATTCGAGGTACTCTTCACGAGTGACAGTTCCTATGGTAAGCGTCTTGGACTGAAGATCGAAGTCGCTAAGCCCGTTGACGAAGCCGTCTACAGTGACCATCATTTCGGCGGCTCTCTCGGGGAGCGTGGTAATGAGCTCACATTGGTCCTGCAGGGGTATGCCGTCTGCAACAGCGTATCTTTGCAGGGCGGGTAAAGTCAGTATAGATAATACAAATATTAAGAAATTTCTTTTCATATAGTAAGTTCGTTAGTTTGTTTTTGTAAGAACAGCTTTTTGCACGGTGCGGACGGGATAATTTATCACTTCGGGGATATCCTTCGTCCCGCCAGTCCTTTCGCCCTCGATATTTGCCGAGGTAACTTCAAAGTAAATTTTCTCGTCTTTTAGTTCATATCTTACCGTTATCAGGGCTTTTCCAACCGCGTACATGCTGTAAAAAGCATCATTAAAGTAAAACATATCGAGAGTAATGGAATTCAGCTCGTCCATTTTATAAACACCGGATTCCGGGTTATCGCCGACGAGCTCATAATTTCTCCACGCTCCGCCGTTATTGTCGTCGTACCATATATTCCACAATCTCACGCCAACTTTCGGTGACTCCTGTATGCTGAGCTTCATCTTTATAACCTGGTTCTTATCACCGGGCTGATTATGAGCTATGAGATCGCCTTCCCAATTACCGATCCATCCGTTTGGAAACTGGGCATACGAATTTACAGACAAAACCGTACATAAAGTAAAAAGTGTAAATAAGATCTTCATTTAAATATTTAGATTACCGGAAAGTAAATGAATCGATGATGAGTTTGACGAAAAAGAAAATCGATATAAGTGTGGCAATAACAACGACCCCCATGAGAAATTTACCCAAACCTGACGTCGATGTTGTTTTGTTTTCTTCCATAACCCTGCGATTTATTTCAATAAAGTTACGGATTTTTGAGGAAATTTACTATTTCACAATTTTTTTGGGGAATATCTGTCACGCCGATACATTTCCCGCGGTCTAATTAATAAACGGTAAAAATTCATTTAAATAAACCTTAAAACCAAAATGGAAGCAACACAAACAACAGCAGGGCTTTCGGACATTCTGAGACTGCAAACAAGATTATTCAAAAACGTGCTCAAAGACATTGACCCGGAAAAAGAAACGGAGAGAATAAACGGGAACACCAACCACCTCAGGTGGCTTGCGGCACATGTAGTTTCGACGAGGTATTTTATCGGACAGCTGACGGGGATGGAGATAGAGGAACCTCATTTTGATATTATCGGACAGGGTAAGAAGCTGGATGAGACAATCGAATACCCGACACTCGAGGAGTCACTGCAGGATTGGGATGCTATCGCCGGAAAAGTAGAAGAAGGACTGGCAAACGCAAGCGATGAAGTCCTAAGTGCTAAAGCGCCGTTCGAATTTCCTGCAGTGGATAATACTATTCTAGGTGCGGTCTCTTTTATGGTGCATCATGAGGCGTATCATATCGGGCAGATGGGGCTGATCAGGAAATCCTTTGGCAGTGAAGCGATGAAATATAACTAGACACTATGACAGCTTTTCGAGAAACTCGAGCCTGTTACCGAACGGGTCACGTATGGAAAACCGGCTGACACCGGGTATACGCGTCTCCTCGTGAATTTCGATGCCGCTTCTTTCGAGATAATTACGGGCTTCGTCCAGGTGCAGGATCTCAAAAGCCGGGTGTGCTTTTGTCAGAGAGCCGGGTTCTTCGACACCAATGTGAAGCTCCTGGTTCTCCCCTACCCTGTACCATAGACCTCCGTTAGGTTTTAGCGCCTCGGGTTTTTCGATCTCCTCTAGTTCAAGGATACCGGAGTAAAAGTTGCGCGCTTCGGTTTCCTTGCCCGGGGGGATACAAACCTGCACATGATCGATTCGGAGTATTTTTATTACCATATAGTGTTATTTGATTGCGATCAGTTCGAGCCGGCGGGAGTTAACAGTAAACTCTTCGCCTTTGAATCCGCCAAAGGAACGAAATTCCGTAAACCCGGCTTTTTCCAGCATATCGATATGCTCTTTATAAGTGTAAATCCTTATGCTACTGTGAACTTTGAGTTCCTCTTTACCGCGCAAAAAAATCCATTCAACATTAATCCGCGAATTCCTTGCATCGTATTTGCGTTCTTCAATAAGGTATCCACCTTCCATTTTCCTTGTATCGGTCGGGCTGTATATACGCATAATACTTTCGAGCGTCAATGTGTCAAAAACCGCCGCACCACCTGGACGAAGGGCTTTGTATAGAGAACAAAAGAAGTTAAAATTTTCCTCATCTGAAAAATAACCCAGACTTCCCCACATACATGTGATCAGATCAAACTCTTCCCTGTAAGAGATCTCTCTCATATCACCCTCGACAAATTCGATATTCATGCCGGATGACCTTTCCCGGGCGATCCTGACAGCGTTGGGATTAAAATCTATGCCCGTAACCTCGTACCCTCTTTGCGCGACCGGAATGGATATTCTGCCTGTACCACACGGTATATCGAGGACTTTCTTGTACCCCCGTTCTTTTGCAAATTCATCAATGAAGTTAGTTTCTTCAATTGCTCTTTCCGGAGCAAGATAGGCATCCTGGAATTTATCCCATCCATCTATAAAAAAATCTTCCTGCCAGTTCTTTTTAATCTCCATGTATGATCTTATTGAAATTGATGGGGTCTGTATTACCCTCCGTATTAAACACCAGCACACGCGAATTATGATTCAGCCCGATAAAATCTCTTGCCTCACCGAGTGAATCCTCCCTGAGCATTGCAAGCAATCCGCCAAGCCCGGCGGCTCCGGATTCACCGGAAATAATCTGCTCGTCTTCATCTTTAGCATAATACAGCGCATTCATCGCCGCGCCAGCATACCAGTCAGGGATCGAAAGAAAGAGATCGACGCTATTGTGCAGTATCTCACAGGCCAGTCTCGATGCAGTCGCGCAATTAAGCCCAGCCATCATCGTTTCGCCGGATCTTTCTATAGGAACAGGCATGCCCCGTTTTTTAGATTCCATTACGCAATCGGCGGAAGAAGGTTCGACAAGAACGATCTTAGGACGCTTTTCGCGATATCTTTCATGGTAATACCATGCGGCAGATGCCGCCCAGCTGCCCACACCTGCTTTTAAAAAAACTATATCGAACGCGGGCTCACCCGGCTTATGAAGCGTGTCTTCCATTTCTCTAAAGACCGTGCTATATCCCGCCATTATATTAACAGGTATGTCGGTGTATCCATCCCAAGAAGTGTCCTGCACCAGTATCCATCCCTTCTCAGATGCTTTCTCCTTTGCCATGTGTACCGCATCATCGTAATCTCCTCCAACAACGATTACCTTCGCGCCTTCATTCTCGATATTGTGTATCCTCGACTCGACAGTCGATGCCGGCATAAAAATAACGGCGTGCCTGCCTGCCATCCTCGCTGACCATGCAACCGCTTTGCCGTGATTGCCATCGGTCGCGGTGCAAAATACAGCATCTTTAGACAGACCATCCAGCATCTTACTTATCGCATAGGAAGCACCGAGCACTTTGAATGCTTTTAGACCCATTCTCTCGGATTCATCTTTGACCCAGAGTTCACCAATATTCAGACCTGCCGCAAGCGAGGAAAGGCTGTAAAGGGGTGTCGGCTGGTACCCGGGGAGCGACCGGTGAAAGTGCAGTATTTCCCCGTTATCAAATACGCCTTTATATCTGACAATTAAGTCATCCGGTAAGGTTGAGCTATGATTGATATAAAACTCACAATCATTCATAATTCCATATTAACGAAATCCGCCTCAATAAAAAAATGAAAAAAACGGAGTGATATAAATCACTATACTTATCTCAACCTCTAAAGAAATCTATTATCTCATGGATCAGCTTATCGCCGGAAACTTTTTCTATAGGATGATATGTATCGGGAAGCACCAGCATTTGCCCGTTCTTTAGCTGGCGGTAAACACCAAGCGTCTCTTCGATGGAGACCATTTTATCCCGGTCACCAACGCTGACGAGAGCGGTGTTTTCTATCGCACGGAAGTCCGCATCCTTTATTGTATTATTATGCCCGAGAGCGATCATCATTTTAGCGGTTTTCCGCAGTACTTCAGCCCAGTCCTCGGGAGCGTGGCGGTGCTTCAGTTCCTCGGCAAACGCCGGGAATTTATCCATAATCTTATCCGGGTCGAGCATTGAGGCTTCGCGTTTAGCAGTCTCTTCGTGCCAGTGGAATTTAGTCGCGAGCGTAAATACGCGCCCTATTTTTTCCGGATAGAACCGTGCTAAGAATAAGCCAACATACCCGCCCATACTGTATCCGAAGATGTCTATTTTGTCTATTTCCTTTTTTGCCATCCAATCGAGGACGTCATTCGCAAACATCTCTATAGTGAAATCTTCGGCAGGTATCTCGCTACCGCCGTGTCCGGAGAAATCTATCGCATATACTTTAAAATCGCTTTCGAGAAATCTGATGAGATGGGTGAATTGTTTGACGGAGCCTATTGCACCGTGAAGGATAAGCAGATTATTCATAATGTTAGATTTTAGCGCGGTTATAGTAATATAAGGATTGGTACACGATGTCTAAAGGTGAAAACGGAAAAAGATGTGTCAATTATGGGTTATCTACAAAGGCTCCTCGCAAATTCGTTCATCTCTTTGCGGTTTTTGAGAATTATGATATTTTTGGAATCTTTATAGTTGGTAAGAAAATTAAGGATCTTCGGGCGATTGTTCTTATTATACTGCCAAACCCATTTTGTAAAAGCCCAATCGAACCTCTCCGGGCATCCCTCCGGCAGATCGGGGCGCGTTTTTCCATAAAATTTTAATACGCGCGTGAATACTCCCCATAATTGCAAAGTGCGGGAAGTATCTAGGAAAATGACGGTGTCAGCGGCTTCGACCCGGATAGGGATAGTCTCACCAAAATTTCCATCCATAACCCATTTATCCTGCTTTACCAGCTCTTTGACTTTTGGAATCCACTCCTCATCCGTCGATTCTATCCAGCCGGATTTCCAGAAATGGATGTCCAGATGAATCACGGGCAGGGTGAGAATATTGCCTATCTTTCTTGCCAGGGTGGATTTTCCTCCCCCGCTACAGCCTATAATGAGAATTTTTTCCATGGTTAGAGGCATTCAATATAAGAAAATGAAGCATGAGAAAAAATTCTTTACATTTTCAAATAAAAGATATATTTTTGAATATGGACTATGATACATTAAAATCCATAAATGATAATATAAAGAGAGCTAACGGAAAACTCATATTAGAGAATGATGCTTTAAATAAACAAATTGAGGCATTAACTCAGGAATTGGCGCTTAGTGAGAAAAAAATAGACAGTTTGAATGTAAAGCTCCAGGATCTCATGATAAAATCCGATTCCCTATTCGATAAAAAGGAATCCCTGAAGAAAGAGAACAAGGAACTGTTGAAAAACACTAATTACTTTAAGTCCATAATAGAAACTCTCCAAAAAGAGAAAGGCACCGGCAAAAATACTCTAGAGGAAGTACCGATTTCGGAGGAGATATCGGAGCCGGATGCAGGAAAAACAGCACTGATAAAAAATAAGCTTAAGGACCTAACGAGCGGGAATTATCTAAATCCAGTATATGACAGAATCTCGGATATGATGGGATTATTCTTTGAAAACCAGACACTGGACTGCAACACTTTGAAACAAAGATCGGGGGTATCCCGGGCTACTTTCGCAAGGGATACAAAGATACTCAAGGATATGGGCTTTATCGAGCTGACAAATTCAAAAAAAGAAGGTTTATATAATCTAACCAAATCGGGCAAGAGACTAAAAAAGGAGATCAAGAAAGAAATGAAAAAAGCCTCTATATAGAGGCTTTTTTCTTAAAAACCGGTTTGTATTATTTACTTATGAAGTGTAAACGAATACTGGATACCTGCGGTTACGCTCCATGAAGCCTTTAGCTGTGGACCGTCGAGATTCTGATAGATCGGAGATGAACCCTCGATACCAAACCTAAGATTCCTCGTACCACCGGTATAGCTATATAGGTTAAAGCCAAATGCGGCATCAACTCTGGTTCCTGCCTGCAGATTCGGGTTCGCAGTAGGCACCATATTAGCGTTAAGCGTAGTATCTGCACCTGTGATGTTATCTACCCTATTTCCCGTTACTCTGAAAGAAGCGCTGATCCATTGAGCTATAGGGGCTGCTGCCCAGATCGTACCGTAATACTTATTTCCGAGACGGTAATCACGGTTATTCTCACCGAAACGGATAGTCGCGCCGGACTGTACACCCCAGGAAAAACCTTTCGTCTGCCCCAGGTAAGTAATTGCCGGCATAATGCCGAATGTTCCGCTTCCCAGCTGCATCGGGTAAGGCAGTATAGTTTCATTTGGAGATGATGCCGGTGTAACGTCCATCGCGTCGATCTTTCCCGATGGGAATATTACACCTAAATTTCCAAGAATGGCGTTTCGATTCTTATTATACAGCTTAAATATACCTGATAGAGTAATATCGCCAAGTCCATTAGATTCCGTAGTGAAATTGACACCGCTGCGTGTAGTATGATCCATAGACTTGATCAGGTAGGGAACCATCGCTGTAATAGTAACGTAATTCGACGGCGCATACATAATGCCGAGCATGTGCATCTGCGTCGTCATATTCTTTGGTGTTACCGTATAATAATAAGGACCGCTCGGTGTTACTACGGTTTCCTCGAGGACTTCATCCGTACCATCAAGCATACCGCTCATATACATATTCATGAACCTGTATGAAAACATCATTTCACCTTTGCTGTGTACGTGGTCACCCATAACTCCAATAGGGGCGTGACCGTCCGGGCGTGCACTTGTCCAGTAGCCTTTCCCATCATCAGATCTATGTAAAGGAGAATAATTGGTTTTTGAGACATTTTTAAGGGATAACTTCAGATCGAAGTCGCCCGGTTCGTCTGCCCAAAGAGCCGGAGAAGATATAAAAATGATCAATAATAATGTTAAATATTTCATTTGTTCTATTTTTTTAAGTGATTTAATATATCTATAGCAAAATGAGATAAGATTAAACACATTCCGGCGGAGGCACGGACGGTTTTTGCAATAAGTTCACAATCCGATGGGAATTCATTCCATAAAACAGATCATTCCCAAATTGTATTACTAAACTATTTGAAGCTGATAAATGCGGCGAAAGGTTTTCGTTTTGGTTATTCCCGGCTCTTTTTCCTGAACTTGTTTTTTCGCTTCCGGCATTCAGCTCTTTGGATATGTAGCACTTTCCTTTACAGCAGTTGCCGGGTTCGTCTTTTTTTACACACAGCTCTTTTTGGATATAAGAGGAATTTAGCATCAAGCCGCAATAAATTACGCCCGTGCTAAAAACCGAACAAAAATAGGTGAATAATATTATTGGTGTAATAATATTCTTCATTATTATAAAATATGTTATTGAGACACTTTGTTCAATTCAAATAAAAGTTAGCTATTGATTTTGATTTTCTTTATAGCCATTTTAAAAAGGCTACCATAAATCATAAAAAATAAGCCATGAGAAAACTATTACAAACTCTCTGGCTCCCGTTAATCTTTTTAATATTACCCCTTGAAGTAAATGCCCAGAACGGCTGGGTGGCGTACTCATTTCCGGGCGGAGATGCGTTTCATTTTGCTGATGACAATAACGGCTTAGTAACAGGCAAATACATATACAGCCGAACCACTAACGGCGGTAATACATGGTCATCGGATTCTGTGCCATATCCACATAATTTTAATTATTATAATGCGGTATTTTTTATAAATGCAAATACCGGCTGGCTTGGAATGGCATATGAAGTATTTAACTTCCCCATAGGTTTAACCGGGGGTGTTACATATAAGACAACGAACGGGGGAGTGAACTGGAGCCAGGGCGAAAATGCAGGTCCGGTCAAAGATATCCAGTTTTTAAATGAGAACACAGGTTATGTAGCGGCAGGAGGTACAAACGGATTTTGGACTGAAGGAGGTATTAAGAAAACTACTGATGGAGGAATGAACTGGGCAGGAATTTACGGCGGATACTATTTTGTTGACGTTAGTTTCATAAATGTAAATACGGGATGGGCGATTGGGTCATACGGTGATGACATCGGAACATATATAAGTCTAATGCTGAGAACAACAAGTGGAGGAAACAGCTGGACAACCCTAATCCGGGATTCGGCAATTGCTTTTCCTGTAGATCCACTTAAGAAAATCCAGTTCACAAACGCAAACACAGGCTATCTGCTAAAGAACAAGCTATACAAATCTACAAACAGCGGTGATAATTGGTCCATGCTCGATACGAATGTTTTTGCGGGGCGCCAGCTTAGGAAATTTTACTTCATAAATAATGATACCGGCTGGGTAACCGCGACGGGAACGATATTCAGAACTAACAACGGTGGCATGAACTGGACAATGCAAAGCATACCGACTCCGGATGTTACCGGTGACATCTATTTTACAAACACATTAACGGGGTGGGCAATTGCAAACGGAACAACTATCCTGAGAACCGGTACCGGTGGAGTGACAAGTATAGAACCGCTTTCAACTGAGATACCGACTGAGTTTTCCCTACACCAAAATTACCCGAACCCCTTTAATCCCACGACAAAGATAAAATTCGACATACCTCAAACGGTGAGAGGTGAAAAGTCAAAGGTCAAATTATCGGTTTATGATATGTCAGGGAAGGAGATTGCAGAGCTTGTAAACAAGGAATTGCAGCCGGGAAGCTATGAGTACAATTTCGATGGATCGGGACTACCGAGCGGGGTGTATTTTTATAAATTGCAAAGCGGAAGCTTCATTAAAACCAAAAGGATGGTAATGGTAAAATGAGGAAAGTGATATTACTTTTATTAATACTTTTCTCCGGATCTAATTTATTTTCTCAAAATGGATGGGTGGCATTTACAATACCATCCCCGGGCGGAGGGAGTTATGATTTTGCAGACCAAAACACAGGAATCTTGACCGGCCAGCACAAGTACTACAAAACAACAAATGGGGGATCTCTTTGGTCGGGATATCCTGTCCCAGATACCAGCAGTACTATTGTATATGGGGGAGTATATTTAATTAACAGTCAAACCGGCTGGTTAACGGGGGGTTCAACCGTAAGTCCAATTCCATATAGTTTTATCCAGAAGACTACCAATGGAGGCTTAAACTGGGGACCCATGGTAAGCACTTATACTATAAAAGATTTGCTCTTCATAAATCAAGGTATTGGTTTTATGGCATCTGGCGATGTACCAATGTTTGTCACTGAGGGATCACTTATTAAGACATCAGATGGTGGAAATAATTGGTCTTTACTTCTCTCCGATTATTTTTCTTATGAAAAGGTAAGCTTTATAAATCCTGATATAGGATGGGTGTATTGTTATTTTGCAGACGATGTAGGAACATTTGTAAACAAAATACTCAAAACAAGTAATGGTGGAGATAACTGGTCAAGTGTGCTGATCGACTCAGCAAATGGGACTTTTAGTCCCTTTAAAGGAATGCAATTTTTTGATGAAAATACCGGTTACATTATGAAAAATACATCTTTCCAAAACGTACTTTATAAATCAACAAACGGCGGAAGCATATGGAGTGCAATTGATACTAATAACTTTACCGGAAGCTATATATGGAATTTCTTTTTCCTCAATAAGGACACTGGATGGGTTACTACAGTCGGGTTCACGGGAAAGATCTTCCGTACTAATAACGGGGGAGAAAGCTGGACAACACAAAATACAACAGCCTCAAATATTAACGGGAGAATTTATTTTATAGACGCCTTAACCGGTTGGGCTCTCGCAAGTAATACAACTATTTTAAAGACCACTACAGGTGGAGTAACCGACATACTAAACATTTCGTCGGAAATACCTACGATTTTTAATCTCTATCAAAACTTCCCGAACCCATTCAATCCTTCGACGAGGATAAAATTCGAC